>NZ_JBAIZW010000002.1:0-780362 GCF_036765155.1 Bacillus sp. 0102A | reverse complement strand
AGAGCCCGGAAGGCTCTTTCTTTTTTATAGCGCAATATGTTTTTCGTTGGCGAGTTTCAGAAGGGTCAAAATAGAATCGGCTTGTTTATGGCCGAGTTTTTGCTTTAATTTGTTTTCTTCAACTAATCGGTTGCCGTAAATCTCGATAGAAGCTTTGTCGACGACAGCATGCCAGTTTTCTTGATTTTTTTCCTCAACAAGCGGTTTTTCGTGTCTCTCAGAAAAAGAGAACACAAACAATACAAATACAAGTGAAAGCAGGATGCCGACAAATTGTTTGTGGAAATCAGTCTGTGCTGCCATGTTGTTCTCTCCTTCACCTTTTACCTTCTATTAAATCATAGAATCAGCGTGCTTTATATAATGGAAAAGTCATCTTTTTAAGTTAGTGCTATTGGTTGAAAATAGGAGTGTTTTTGCATCGGAACGTGTGCAATTGAATGCATATTGAATTTGCATGCTTATGCCTAACGTCACGTTGTGAGCCCAAATGGTAGTGCAGAATAGAAAAAAATTGAAAGATTATGGTAAGATGAACGAAATTCGAGGGGGAATATATGATGCCTGCACCGGACATCATGATCGCCTGCCTGCTGTTATCAATCTGTCTATACTTGATTGTCCCTCTCTTTCTCGAAAGCGGGAGGTGAAGAAGAGCGCCAATTGCTGAATTCTTTCAAGGAGAGTGACAATACATGAATGTGTTAAACCGCCGGCAAGCCTTGCAGCGAGCACTGCTCAATGAAAAAAACAAACAGGATGCTTATCATCCGTTTCCGTGGTACGAATTGATGAGAAGGAATGCGCCTGTTTCCTATGATGAAGAAAACCAGGTGTGGAGCGTTTTTCTTTATAATGATGTCAAAAAAGTCATTGGATAAAGAGGTGTTTTCCAGCTATATGCCGCAGCAATCAAGCGCTATTGGGAATTCCATCATTAATATGGACCCGCCAAGGCATACGCAAATCCGTTCTGTCGTGAATAAAGCCTTCACACCGCGTGTGATGAAGCAATGGGAACCGAGAATTCAGGAAATCACAGATGAACTGATTGAAACATGTCAGGGGCGAAGCGAGTTTGATCTTGTGCGCGATTTTTCATATCCGCTTCCGGTCATCGTGATATCAGAGCTGCTCGGGGTTCCTTCTGAGCATATGGAGCGGTTTAAAACATGGTCCGATCTTCTGGTCAGCACGCCGAAGGATAAAAGTGAAGAAGCTGAAAAAGCCTTTTTGGAAGAACGAAACAAGTGCGAGGAAGAACTGGCTGCGTTCTTTGCCAACATCATAGAAGAAAAGCGAAACAAACCGGCACAGGATATCATTTCAATTTTAGTGAAAGCGGAAGAAACAGGCGAGAAGCTTTCCGGAGAAGAACTGATTCCGTTTTGCACGCTGCTATTGGTGGCCGGGAATGAAACCACAACAAACCTGATTTCAAATGCGATGTACAGCATATTGGAAACGCCGGATGCTTACGAGGAACTGCGGTGCCATCCTGAACTAATGCCTCAGGCAGTGGAGGAAGCCCTGCGTTTCAGGGCGCCTGCACCGGTTTTGAGGCGCATTGCCAAGCGGGATACGGAGATTGGGGGACACCACATTAAAGAAGGTGATATGGTTCTGGCTTTTGTGGCGTCAGCAAATCGTGATGAAGCGAAGTTTGACAGGGCACACCTGTTTGATATTCACCGCCATCCCAATCCGCATATCGCGTTTGGACACGGCATCCATTTTTGTCTTGGGGCACCGCTTGCCCGTCTTGAAGCGAATATTGCGTTAACGTCTTTGATTTCTGCTTTTCCTCATATGGAATGTGTCAGTATCACGCCGATTGAAAACAGTGTGATATACGGATTAAAGAGCTTTCGTGTCAAAATTTAATCAATAAGGGGACTGGTTTCATGAAAAAGCACCATATTTCGATGATCAATATTCCGGCGTACGGGCATGTCAATCCTACGCTGGCATTAGTAGAGAAGCTTTGTGAGAGAGGGCATCGTGTCACGTATGCCACGACGGAGGAGTTCGCGCCTGCTGTTCAGAAAGCCGGTGCAGAAGCACTGATTTATCATACCTCATTGAACATTGATCCTAAGCAAATCAGGGAGATGATGGAAAAAAATGACGCGGCGCTCAGTTTCTTAAAAGAATCACTTGGCATTCTGCCGCAGATTGAAGACTTATATAAGGATGATCAGCCTGATTTGATCATCTATGATTTTGTGGCGTTGGCTGGAAAATTGTTTGCTGACAAGCTCAATGTGCCCGCTGTCAAGCTTTGTTCATCATATGCCCAAAATGAATCCTTTCAGCTCGGAAGCAAAGACATGCTGAAAATGATAAAAGAGGCCGAGGCTGAATTTAAAGCCTACTTGGAACAAGAGCAATTGCCGGTTGTTTCATTTGAACAATTAGCTGTGCCGGAAGCATTAAATATTGTCTTTATGCCGAAGTCTTTTCAAATCCAGCATGAAACGTTCGATGACCGTTTCTGTTTTGTCGGCCCTTCCCTTGGAAAACGGACGGAACAAGAAAGCCTGTTGATTGAAAAGGGTGATCGCCTGCTTATGCTGATTTCATTGGGAACGGCGTTTAACGCATGGCCGGAATTTTACAAGATGTGCATCGAGGCATTTCGGGATTCTTCGTGGCAAGTGATCATGTCGGTCGGGAAATCGATTGATCCTGAAAGCCTTGGTGACATCCCTGCTCACTTTACCATTCGCCAAAGCGTGCCGCAGCTTGAGGTGTTGGCGAAAGCCGATTTGTTTATTTCTCATGGCGGGATGAACAGTACGATGGAAGCAATGAATGCCGGTGTGCCGCTTGTCGTCATTCCGCAAATGTATGAGCAGGAGCTCACCGCAAAGCGTGCCGACGAATTAGGCCTTGGCGTTTATTTGCCGAAAGAGGAAGTCACTGTTTCCAGGCTGCGGGAAGCAGTTCAGGCCGTATCCGGTGATCAAGAGGTGTTAAGCCGCGTCAAAAACATGCAAAAAGATGTAAAAGAAGCAGGCGGAGCGGAGCGTGCGGCGGCAGAGATTGAAGCGTTTATGAAAAAAACGGCTGTTCCGCATTAAATAACAAAAACCGAAATCAAAAATTCGATTTCGGTTTTTTTGTTTAGATATTTTTTTTCAACCCGCATCTCTGGCATTCTCTTAGAAATTTTCCGCCTTTTACAGAGCTTTTGAACAGTGTGTAATCACAATTGTCACAGCGCCCGCTGCGGACGTCCGGGTATTCATTGAATTCGTAAACGATCGATGTATCGTAGCCTTTTGTTTCATATTCTTCATTTTTTGTTTCCATGTCGATCCTCCGTTAGCAAACGTGTCTGCTGTTTATATTACAGCAAGCTTCCGGTGTATTCAATGGATTTTAGAGGTCTGGGTTTATCTTGATTTCTCCCTTGGTTTGCGCCACAATAGCTTTATTAAGCTCGTATACATAAAAAAACTATGCAAAGAGGAGAGGAAACGGGTATGGGAAAAGGGTTACATGGAAAACGCGTGGCGATCGGGGGCTCCCGAAAAACGGAAGAAATCAGCACAATCATTGAAAAACAGGGCGGAACTTCTGTCATCCGGCCTCTCCAAGGAACGGTTTATTTAGCAGAGAAGCAGGTGGAGCCGGATTTGCGGGCGTTTGCGGAGGAAAAAGCTGACTGGGTCATTTTCACAACAGGTATTGGCACAGAGACTCTTGTCGATATGGCAGAGAAAATTGGTATGAAAGAGGAGTTTCTGCAGGCGATTCGCCAGGCCAAAGCGGCATGCCGGGGATACAAAACGCTGTCTGTGCTGAAAAAGCTTGGGATCACACCGGAAGCTTCTGACGAAGATGGGACAACAAAGGGCTTAATCCGGTCCTTGGCGCCTTACGACTTTTCAGGAAAAACAGTTATGGTGCAGCTTCATGGAGAAAACGCGCCGGCCCTCATGGCATTTCTTGAAGAAAAGGGCGCGTCTGTCCTGCCGATTCTGCCTTATCAGCACATCCCGCCTGAGAAGGAAACAGTGGAGCGGTTATGCCGTGAGCTGATGAACGGTGAGATCGACGCCGTTTGTTTTACAACCGCAATTCAGGTTCGTTCCCTGTTTGACTTTGCCAAGGAGCGCGGCTATATCAATGAATTGAAGGCCGTATTCGAAGAGCGCGCCATCGCTGCGGCTGTCGGAAAAGTGACTGCTGAAGCACTGCGGGAAGAAGGCATCACGAGACTGCTTGCTCCGGAGATTGAGCGGATGGGTGCGATGATTATCGAGCTGTCTAAGTATTATGAAGAAAACGAATAACTAGTGCAAAAAGCCGCTTTCCAAAAGGGAAGCGGCTTTCAGCGTGTCGACAAACCCTCGCATTCGTTGTCAAGCCTGCGCTTCGGTGCTCACGAATTCCAACATTCGCTGTGCTTCGATGCTCGTTATTCCTAGACTTCAAGGGTTTTCAAACATGCTGAAAAATGACTTTGTCTTGCTAAAAGGATGATTTTAAATTGTGAGTTGCCTCCAACAATACTTTTTATATTTGCTCATTATTGAAGCCCCCTGCACGTTTAAACCTCTCAGTTGCCTTTTATACTGTCAAACTTCGAAGCATTCGTTTTCTATAGCACATTGTTTTCTTTCATCGGGGTATTCAGTTTTTTCTGCAATTCTTCTTTTATTTCATGTAATCGCTCATCTACCGAAACTTGCGGGATTTTATAGCCAACGAAGAAAGGGGAAACGACGAATCTCGGTACGATTTTGCAGATGATATGATGATTTGTATGATAGAAAAATAAATTATAGCTTGTACATTTATAGCTGAAATCTTGGGTCAAATATGTAACAGCTGTTTGAATGTAATCAGCCATTAGGTCTGTATGCTCCAGCGAGTCACTTATGATGACGTTCATTTCAGTAAAACCCATAATCGGATCGCCCGACAGATTGAATTCAGCTTGATTCGGATTCTCTGCAACCTTGATCCCTAGAAAATTCTCATATGAGAGCGATTCCATATAATCCGCATGTTTCAATCCGACAATCTGCATATGGGCGTGTTTTATACTGCCGCCTGAAAGCGGGCCATGGTTTTTATACAATATAACGCTTTTGTATTGAGGATCTTTTTCCATATGTATCAGTTTTTCTAAACTAAACCGTATCAGTTTTCTCATTTTTTTATTGCTGTAAGTCGTTATATCTTCGTCGCACTGGCCTGTCTCCACAATCAGCGTCTGGTACGTATCTTGGATGGTGGGGTATTTATTTTCGAGCCAAATCATATCCCCGTCAGTTTCTAAAATGCCGGTAAGGTTATCGCGGTCACAAAAAGGACAGGCGTTTTGCTTATTGACAATGGTTTCAGGTTTTTGTGAACTGATATAGCTGGAAAAATATAATTTCTGCATTTGATAAAACGACCTTTCGAAATTTTCTAAATACCTTATGTCACTTTAACATTCTATATGGGTTACATTCTGCTTGCAATATTTTCTTTGTTTTTTGTTTAAAATCTCCAAAAAATAAAAGAATTCATTTTTTTTGAAAAATAATAAGGAGAGATGTGCACGTTTCCATGATACACAAAACCTTGATTTATTAGGGTTTTAATATGTTTTTTCGTAAGTCGAAAGTTGTTAATTCAAAATTAATAAAAATAAAAATTTTTTGAAAATAATAGTTTACAAATATTACCCTCCTGTGTATATTAGGAAATATCTTACGGAAAGGAGAAAATTGGGAGTATTTCAATAAAAGGAGAGAGCAAGAACATGACAACATCCCATTTTAAAAAAGGCGTGCTTTTTTGCCTGATTGCAGGTATTTGTTTTGGAGCGCAATGGCCTGTAGCTGGAAGAGCTCTGAAACATATTGATCCATTCTTTTTTACACTGATACGTTATCTGATTGTGGCAGTCGTACTATCTATCATTCTGTTTTTTACAGAGGGAGCTAAAAGTTTTAAGACGGAAGGGAAACTGGTTCCGATTTGGTTTTATGGGAGTATGGCATTCTGCGCTTATAATTTTCTTGTGTTTTTAGGGCAAAAGATGGCAGGTGATAACGGGGCTATTTTAGGCTCTATATTAATGGCATTGATCCCGATGGTGTCACTGCTTGTTTTATGGGTTTACAAAAAGAACAGACCGGCGAATGTTACATTGCTTTTGGTTGGCGTGTCTTTCATCGGCGTATTGCTGGTTGTGACAAAGGGAGATATTGCTTTCTTTGCGGACAGCAATAAACAGGCAGTTCCTATTATTTTAATGTCAATTAGCGTGTTAGCTTGGGTTCTTTATACAATTGGAGGCAGCAGCTTTCCAGAATGGTCATCCTTGCGTTACACCGCTTTGAGCTGTATTTTCGGAAATGTGACATCCATTGTTGTTATTTCAATATTCGTAATATTGGGAAAAGTAGAAGTGCCTGCTGTCAATCAAGTCATGGAGATCAAATGGGAAATGATGTACATGAGTATTTTTGCAGGTGTTATCGGTGTGTTTGCATGGAATATCGGCAATAAGATACTGACACCGATCAACGGTTCTTTGTTTATGAACTTGGTTCCGATTGTGTCGTTTATGATTTCCATTATCACAGGCTATAAAATGTCGCCTGTTGAAGCGGGCGGAGCCTTCTTAACGATCGGTGCGATTGTGTTAAATAATATTTATCAGAGACGGCGTTCTGTGATGCCTGCGGTGAGGACAAGCAAAAAAGAAGCGGTATAACATCAAATCCAAACAAAAAGGGGTTTTAAGATGAGTATAAAATTAATGGATGTCACGTTAAGAGAATCAGTTCATGTTGAAGGGGCGAAGATCAATTTAGATGCTGCCCGTCAAGTCGTCAGCGGACTTTCAAAAGCGAATGTTGATTTTATCGAAATCGGATATGTGTCTTCGAACGAAGGGATGAATCTGCAAAACTATTGCCCGATTGAATACATAGAAGAAATGGCTTCCGCGATAGGTGCGGGGGCAAGCTCACAATTGGTGCTCATGCTGCATCCGGCACAATATAAAGAAGAATTTCTCGAACGGATGAAGCATCCTTCAGTCGGTATGGTCCGTTTATGCATTCCTCTTGCGAAAACGGATGCCAGCCTGCCGGTTATCAAAGAATTGAAAGCACACGGGATTCATGTCAGCGCAAACTTAATCAGAGCAAGTCACGCGAATATCCAAGATATCTTCGTATTTACAGAAAAAGTTATAGAGGCGGGAGCCGATTACATTTACTTGGCTGATTCTAACGGAGCCATGATGCCGCCCGCTGTTTCATCTTTATTTACCAAGCTGAAAGAACACTCATCTGTAGAACTCGGTTTTCATCCTCATGACAATTTAGGCCTTGCTTCGGCAAATGCGATTGATGCGATTCAATGCGGTGTTCAGTTCATTGACGGAAGTTTATACGGTTTTGGGAAAGGACCGGGGAACCTGTGCATCGAGACATTTGCAGCGATACTCAATCGCTTAGATCTCAGCAAAAAATATGACATTTGTGAATTAATCCAGTTATCAAGACAAGCCTACTCCCTATTCATCAATGATACATCAGAGAATTCCTTCTATGACAAAGAGGAAGGGATTTTGTCGGGACTGCATAATTTGAATTTAGATGTACTGGACAAGCTCGATAGAATGGCACAATCAAGCGGTCTTAAATTATTGGATCTATTAGTCATTTTAGAAAAGCAGACGTTGGTTAATCGTGCGGAATTTGCGCTGCGAAGCACCGAGCTGAGTCAAGTAGGGTGAGTATGATGATGAACAAAGAAAATGTAAAACGCTGCTGGAAACTAGAGCTAGGAACCGGAGACAGAGTGATTTTGGTTTTGCCAAGAATGGACGCAGACGCATTAAGCCGGGAAGAATGGATGGTGTCTCTTGCGCCGTACATGAACGACTATACATTTATCATTCTAGATGTCCCGGAAAAACTGATTCAAGAAAATAAGGAAAAAGATTCGTTTACGGTTCCTGAATTGGCTCGGTGGGCACATGATTATGTCAAAAAGAACAACATTACACCTTATATGATTTGGGGCTTTTCTCTCGGCGGGATGATGGCTCAGTATTTAAGCACGTTCAATGAATATGCAGACACTCCTATTTTATTGGTGTCCACTATGCTTTATCCAAATAAAAAATTAAAGGCGGTCTTTTCCACATGGTATATGCTTTGCGACAAATTTGGCGTCAAAGGGCTTCAAGCGGGTCTAGTGCCATGGGTCGTAAAAGAAAGCGAGCTGCCGATATTCCGATTGGAGACAACAGACATAGAAGATGAGGCGATTGCCGTTGCCAAAATGAAAGCCGGTGTCCAAGCCATTATAAACCATAACGGCAAAACATATCATGATCAGATGAAGTCGCCGATTCAAATCATTTTCGGAGAAGAATCGATATTATTAGGGAAAGAAGAGTCCGAATACTTCGAAAAATATATGCCGCAGGCGAACATTCATTTTATCCAAAACAGCGGTATGCGCATGTTTGGTGAAAAACCAGACGAAGTCAAACAAGTCATCGAAAAATTTATTGATTCACATTTTGGAGCAGAGGTGTAAAAACATATGGCAAAAATAACAGCAGCGGTTTTACCAGGAGATGGAATCGGTCCTGAGGTTATCGAATGCAGTTTACCGGTATTTGATCGATTAGGTGTCGATATTGATTTAAAGTTCGGTGATATCGGATGGGAGTTTTGGAAAAAAGAAGGTGACCCAGTTCCGCAAAGAACGTGGGATTTAATTGAAACAAGTGATGTGACACTATTAGGCGCAATCACCAGCAAACCTCACGCTCAGGGCTTAAAAGAATTAGATCCGTCATTACAAGATCAAAACCTGAAGTATGTCTCGCCTGTCATTCAGCTGCGACAAAAATTAAATTTGTTCGCGAATGTGCGTCCGGCTTACAGTTTAGACCATCAGCAATCTAAAAAGTTTAGAATGACCGTTATTCGCGAAAATACAGAGGGACTTTACGCGGGGCTCGACTTTTCGCCTATTCCTAAAGATCTGTTTGATTTTATTCAGGCAAACAAGAACGGACTAAATAATTGGCAGCTTGACGGGGAAGACGATGGCGGCGCCGCAATTCGGCTGATTACGAAAAATGGCTTAAGGCGGTTGTTGAAGTTTGCCTTTGAATGGGCTAAAAAATACAACTATCAACGAGTGACGTGGTCAGATAAGCCAAATGTGATGAGACAGTCCGGTCAGTTTGCGTTAACCATTTTAGAAGAAGTGGCGAAGGGCTACCCAGAAGTGGATTGGGAGGTCCAAAACGTTGATGCGACAGCGATGTGGATGGTGAAAGATCCGGGACATTTCGGCGTCATTGTCAGTGAAAATCAATTCGGCGACATCCTCTCCGATCTCGGGGCAGGAATCATGGGTGGCTTAGGCCTTGCACCGAGTTCAAACTTCGGGTACGAGAATGCTTATTTTGAACCGGTACACGGCTCAGCCCCAAAACATGCCGGTAAAATGAAAGTGAATCCGATGGCTCAATTTTTAACCATTTCTCTTTTACTTGAGCATTGCGGATATATGGAAGAAAGCATGCGGATCAAAACCGCTGTCAATAAAGTGTTAAAAGAAGGAAAAACGCTAACGTACGATTTAGGCGGTATCGCAAGCACAAAAGAAACGGCAAATGCCATCATTCAAAACTGCTAGGAGGACCAAATAAGTGGATAATCAACAAATCATAAAAGAATTGAAATTGTTTGATACACCGACGATTTCTGACGCATTGGACAGTTTACATATAGATGGCGGATTATGCGGTATCGTACCGAGAAACACGTCTGCAAATATTTGCGGAACAGCGTTTACAGTGGAATACAGAGACCCGAACGAAGAGGAACAGCAAGTTGCCAAAGCAGCCGATTTCATTGATGCGGCTGACGAGGATTCAGTCGTCATTCTTGCCAATAACGGCCGTACGGACTGCACAGTGTGGGGCAACATTTTAACCCAACTGGCTATTCAAAAGAAAATCGCGGGCACTGTAATAGATGGTGCTTGCCGTGATATTGATTATATTCGAGAAACTGAGTACGCCATGTTCAGTAAATCTGTCTATATGAAAACGGGAAAAGGCCGAACGAAAAAAACAGCCCATCAGGTGCCCGTCACGATCAGCGGCACGGTCATTCAGCCGAACGATTTTGTTCGCGCGGACCAAAATGGAGTGATCGCCATTCCTCAAGACGTTGCCGAAGAAGTCATCAAGCGTTCCAGAGCCATTGAAGAAACGGAAGAGAAAATCAAAGAAGCCGTTTCTCGAGGCATACATTTAAAAGAAGCGCGTGAAATGTATAACTATCATCGCCCTTGGGAGAATGAAGTGACAGCCAAATGAAGCTTGAGCGATTTTTAGATCTTCATGTACACGCATGGCCTGATACGTACAATAGAAGATATACGATTTTTAATCTGGGTGAAGAATTAAAAGCGAACAATGGTGCAGCCGTTATGAAAAGCCATTTGATGGCCACAACGCCGCTTGCGCATGCGGCCCGGGAGATGGGTCTTCCGCTCTTTGGGTCTATTACATTGAACCAGTATAACGGTGGTATCAACCGAGCGGTAGTTGAAGCAGCGATTGCTGCAAACGGTCCGGATCATTCTTCAATGATGATTTGGTTTCCCACTCTGACCATACCGTCAAACAAACCAAAAACAAAACAAACAACATCTCACCCGGTTTTAGCTGAACATACAGTGAAATATGAAAGGGTCAGCGAAAACGGAAAACTGCGTCAAGAAACAAAGGAAGTCATTCAAACAGCATCGGCGTTTAACATTCCATTAGCGACAGGCCACTCCTCAAAAGAAGAAGTGTATATGCTGATTGAAGAAACAGAAAAACAAAAATGTAAGCTGATGATTACTCACCCGTTTTACCAGTGTACGAATTTTACAATTGCTGAGGTCATCGACATGCTGTCTTCTTCAAAAAACGTCTATGTTGAATTTGCTGTTTTAATGAGCAAAATCGGTTACGATCGGCACGAGGATTTAGTTGAAGTGCTGAAAACATGGGGAACAGATCGCATATGCGTATCAACGGATTTCGGTCAGTTGAAGAATGGGACAGTGACTGAGGCATATACGGAATATTTGACAGAGGTAAAAAAAGCTGCTGAAGCAAACGGGTTTGATTTGAATCAAAACATCGCTGACGAGATTTGCTATTTGAATCCAACTGCTTTTTTAGGTGTGAAATAATGGTCAGCCCTTTCCTTTTCGGGAAGGGCTGATCTTTTTATGGAATGATTGTGATGTATAAATATTCTCTGTCAAGCAGATTCAGTAAACCCGTTCTCCTTCAGCTGCTGATGCGCTGTGAATAATGACGGGTATGTCAGCACACTTAAGATCACACATGTCAGTGCGGCTGACGCCATCGTTGTGAACACGATCAGCAGCTGAAAGCGTACCGCCTGAATCGGGTCCGCGCCGGCTAGTATCTGGCCGGTCATCATGCCTGGGAGCTGAACAAGTCCCAGCGTTTTCTGGCTTTCCAGCGTCGGGATCATACTCATTTTCATCGCTGAAGTAAGAATACGCTGTATGGATTGCTTCGGTGTGCCTCCAAGAGACAATATCAATTGTATCTCTTCTTTGCGAACGCCGATTTCTGAGCTAAGCCGGTTTAAAAACAGACTTGCGAGCACCATCGAATTTCCGATGACCATCCCGCTGATCGGAATGACATATCGGGCAGTAAGCGGAATGATGTGAAGAGACAGCAAAATTCCCTGCGTCACAATTTCTACAATCGCTAACGCTGCGAACACTCTCCAAAACGAACCAACTGTATTTTTCTTTCGTTTGATGACATTTTGCGCCGCCACTACCAGCATTAACAGCACCATCAGCAAAATAAATACAGGGTGGTCTCCGCGGAAAATCAGCGACAGTACATAACCGATGACAAGCAGCTGTACCGCGGCCCGGATCGTGGCGATGATCATGTCTTTTTCAACGCCGGCTTTAAAAGATTTTGATAAAAACAAGGCGATCAAAACAAAGATCATCGTTAAAGAGAGGGAAAGGTAATCCATTACCGGGTGCCTCCCTTCAAAAATTCTTTGGCTGCTTCATGCTGCGGATCGGAGAAAAAGGTTTCGGCTGCTGCAATTTCGAGAAGCCGGCCATCCGCCATAAACCAAATGGTATCGGCAACTCGTTTTGCTTGCTCCATATTATGAGTCACCCACATGACTGTCCATTTTTTCTCTTGATGCTGACGTTTGATCAGTTCTTCAATCTCAAGAGCAGCAACCGGATCCAAGGCCGATGTGATTTCGTCCAGCAATAGAATAGAGGAAGGATTAGTGAGCGTTCTGGCTAGTGACAGCCGTTGCCGCTGCCCGCCCGATAAATCCTTGGCGCTTCTGTCTAACAGCTCTGGCGGGAGCCCTGTAAGAGAAGCGAGCTCTTCAGGGGAGTACAGCTGGGATAGATGCAGCCTTTGGACCAGACTTAGATTATCGCGCACTGTCCCATCGAGGACGGGGGCAGATTGAAACGCGAGGGCTGCCGTTCGCCTCAGCTCATTGACATTCCAATGCCTGACTTCCTTTCCGTATATTTTTACTTCGCCGCTATCAGGCGTTCTCATTAAATTGCACATGGACAGGAGGGTGCTTTTGCCTGAACCGGAAGGGCCTAAAACGGCCGCGATTGCGCCCTGTTGAATGTCTCCGGTGACATCTTGCAACACATCATAGGTTTGTCCATCTTGTTCATAGCTTTTTCTAACTGATCTGAAGGAGATGGCTGGGTTGTTTTGTGTTTGATTGTTTGCTTCCATTACAATAATCACCTTTCAGTAAAGTAGGCTGATACTATATGTAAATATAACGTGAAACAGATATCTTTTGGTAGCAATAATAAAAGAGAACAGGTTTTCACCTATTCTCCGCAGATGCTACGCGGTCAGATTTGACTGTGTTTTCTTTTTCAGTTTTCCCGGTTGTGAAGCAAAGGTGTGCAATACCATCCCCGCCATAATAATGAATAAACCGGCAAATGATAATAGGGATGGGAAAACGCCTGACAGCAGAACAATTTCACCAAGCAGCGCGAAAATCACTTCACCGGATTGAGTTGCTTCAACTGCTGCGAGTTTTTGCGGATTGTCTCTTACCATATCAGTGGCCCAGAAAAATAAAACGGTCGCAATGATGCCTGAGCTGACGGCCACGATGAAGGATTGAACGGTTTGCCCCGCTGTCGGAAGGCCGTCTGACCACCAGCCGTAAGCTGCTATGATCAGCCAGAACGGAAGGCTGGCCAAGGTCATTCCCAGCACACGCTGAAATGTATCAAGCCGGCCTCCGTATTCCTCGAGCATCCTCCGGTTCCCTAACGGATAGGCAAAAGCCGCAATGACAACCGGCAGCACACTGAAAAGCAGTGTCTTCCCAGAAAGCGATTCTGCATGCTGAAGCTGAATGAGCGCCGCTCCGATCAGAATGATCACGGACGTGCCAAGTGAAACAAGGGGAATCTTTTGCCGAACGAGCTGCGGGCCTCCCGGCAACTCTTTTTTGACATAAAAAAGTGGAGATAGGAGCACACCGGCTACAATGGTGATTTGCCAAGTTCCGGCTACAAGCCACCCGGGACCGTATGCAGCCGCAAATGTAATCGGCGCGTAAAAAAGCACGAAGCCGATAAAGCTCCATTTGATCCAAAAAAACGGCTTTTTCCGCATCTCTTGTAAGAGAGAGGCGAATGTCCCTCTTATGATGACAATCAAACATAAAAACGGCACCATAAAAATAAAGCGCAGCGAAGAGCTCCAAAGCCAGCTGCCTCCGGATAATTCCATCGCTCTGTTTAAAATAAAGGTAACGGCGAAAAAGAGTGAAGCCAATATTCCGATAACGATTGCTTTCATGATATCCCTCATTCTGGCATTATTTTTTATACTATACTATTCGGTATCACCCAGATCAATGGAGTCGTGAGAAAATAAACATGTTTTACAAACCGCTATGTGTGGAAGACAAAAAATGGAGGTGGCATTGATGGAAGCAGAGACAAAGACGTATTTCTTTCAGGATGACGGCAGGATTCCGAATCACCCTGATTTTCCGCTTGTTGTGTATCAAAACGCACTCAAGGACACCGGTCGGGCAGAGCAGATGGTCAATCGGCATGGCTGGTCGAACAGCTGGTCAGGGAGTGTTTTTCCATACCATCACTATCACAGCAATACGCATGAAGTCCTGATTGCAGTCCGGGGAGAGGCTGTGATTCAATTTGGGGGAGAAAAAGGGGCCGCCATTCCTATCAAATCGGGCGACGCAGTCGTGATTCCAGCCGGAGTCGGCCATAAAAAGCGAAGCGCAAGCTCCGATTTTACCGTCATTGGCGCTTATCCGGGAGGCGTTCAGTATGATATGAAGACCGGAGAGCCAAGTGAAAGAGAGGAAGCGATGGAACAGATCAAACAGGTGTCATTGCCGGAGAATGACCCGATCACAGGAAAAAGAGCGCCTCTTTTAAAAATATGGGTAAAGTGAAGGGGAGAAAATTGGCGGATTGTCAATAACTAGTGCCGCAGAAACGTTATGACACGGGCTCCATCTAAATTAATTTCATAATCGAAGCAATTCACGTTCAAATTTTGTTCAAAAAGTGTTATCATATAGAAGGTAATCGAATTGGAGTTTTTTGTGTTTGCTATTTTCAGAGAGAGTAAAGGATTTTTGACTTATTCAATTGTTTATTTTTGAGATAAAAATAATACTGAATATGGCAAGATGAAAAACTGGGTAGTAAACATTTATTTTTGTAAATGATTGTGCATGAATTCACAATCCTTATTCTTATGCTTTCAAGTATGAGATCAGGGAGAGGCACTACCCTTTCCAAAAAAATCTGCAAACTGCTTATAGTAAAGGAGAATTGGATATGCCAGAAACAATCGATCAAACAAATGCGTCTGTCAGCCAAAGCCAGCAAGATCTTATTGATCAGCTGTTAAAGCCAGAAGTTCAAGAATCACTGACTGTTTTAGTTGACCAGCTTCCAAAACTGACTGAGTTAGTGAATATTTTAACGAAGTCTTATGATTTCGCTCAGTCTGTAGCAACTGACGAAGTGTTAAAAAGCGACACTGTCGGTGCGATCACTGAAATGCTTGAGCCTGTAAAAGAAACAGCGAAAGAAGTGGCTGCGACTGCAATCGAAGCGAAAGACCGCGCTGATGCAAGCAGCGAAACGATTGGTCTATTCGGCCTGTTACGCATGCTGAAAGATCCTCAAGCTCAAAAGCTGTTCCGTTTTGCTAACAGCTACCTTGAAGTCATGAACGAACGCGAAAACCAAAAATAATCTCAGATTCAAATTGATATAAAGGACGGAGGATATACGATGTCAAAACATATTGTCATTCTAGGCGCTGGTTATGGCGGAGTTCTTTCTGCTCTAACAGTTCGCAAACATTACACGAAAGAACAAGCAAAAGTGACAGTGGTAAACAAATACCCAACTCACCAAATCATTACGGAATTACACCGTCTTGCAGCAGGCAACGTGTCTGAAAAAGCGATTGCAATGCCATTAGAAAAACTTTTCAAAGGTAAAGACATTGACCTTAAAATTGCGGAAGTAAGCTCTTTCTCTGTTGATAAAAAAGAAGTAGCGCTTGCTGACGGTTCTGCATTATCTTACGATGCGCTTGTTGTAGGCCTTGGTTCTGTAACAGCTTACTTCGGCATCCCGGGTCTTGAAGAAAACAGCATGGTATTGAAATCTGCTGCCGATGCGAACAAAGTCTTCCAGCATGTTGAAGATCGTGTGCGCGAGTACGCTCAAACGAAAAACGAAGCTGATGCAACAATCCTTATCGGCGGAGGCGGCTTAACAGGTGTTGAGCTTGTCGGTGAGCTTGCTGACATCATGCCGAACCTTACGAAAAAATACGGCGTAGACCATAAAGAAATCAAATTGAAACTGGTTGAAGCAGGTCCGAAAATCCTTCCTGTTCTACCGGATGATCTGATCGAACGCGCGACTGCGAGCCTTGAAAAACGCGGCGTTGAGTTCTTAACAGGTCTTCCTGTTACAAATGTGGAAGGTAACGTGATTGATCTGAAAGACGGATCTAAAGTTGTTGCCAACACATTTGTTTGGACTGGCGGCGTACAAGGCAACCCATTAGTCGGTGAATCAGGTCTTGAAGTGAACCGCGGACGCGCTACAGTAAATGACTTCCTGCAATCTGCATCTCATGAAGATGTATTCGTTGCCGGAGACAGCGCAGTTTACTTCGCTCCAGACGGCCGTCCATACCCGCCGACTGCACAAATCGCATGGCAAATGGGTGAGCTGATCGGTTACAACCTATTCGCTTACTTAGAAGGCAAAACGCTTGAAACATTCAATCCAGTAAACTCTGGTACACTTGCAAGCCTTGGACGCAAAGACGCGGTTGCCATCATTGGTGAAAATTCTACACCGCTTAAAGGTCTTCCTGCTTCCTTGATGAAAGAAGCAAGTAACGTACGCTACTTAACACATATTAAAGGACTTTTCAGTCTGGCTTACTAATCTTTTCTTATAGACTCGACATTGCAGGAAGCGTTCCTCACGGAGTGTTTTCCGGCGATGTCTTTTTTTCACTTGTTTGCTAACGTTAACATTTCATTTTCGAAAAGAGATTGATCGCAGAGGAATATAAAGGTAAAATAAAGCTAAATCAAAATGTTCACGTTAACATTTTGAAATCGAATGAAAGACGGTGAGGACATGGAACCCTTTATGGGCGACAATTTTTTGCTGAAAAATGAAACCGCTGTCAGCCTCTATCACAATTATGCGAAAGACATGCCGATTATTGATTACCACTGCCACTTAAGCCCGAAAGAAATCTATGAAAATAAGACATTTCAAAACATCACGGAAGCCTGGCTGTATGGAGACCATTACAAATGGCGCGTCATGAGAGCCAATGGAATTGATGAGACATACATTACCGGCGATGCGTCTGATGAGGAGAAATTTACGGCTTGGGCGAAAACTGTCCCGATGGCGATCGGCAATCCGCTCTACAATTGGACTCACTTAGAACTGCAGCGCTTTTTTGGGGTTTATGAGATTTTTAATGAGCAATCCGCGCCGGCTATATGGAAACGGACGAATGAACTGCTCCAAGGAGAGGGCTTCGGGGCAAGGGATTTGATCGTGAAATCAAATGTAAAGGTCGTTTGCACAACTGATGATCCTGTCGATTCTCTTGAATACCATCTATTATTAAAAGAAGACAAAGATTTTCCTGTCAGCGTACTGCCGGGATTTCGGCCGGATAAGGGACTTGAGATCAATCGTGAAGGCTTTCCTGATTGGGTGAAGGCGCTTGAAGATGCCGCAGCCACATCGATTACAACCTACGGTGAGTTTCTAAAGGCGTTGGAAAAACGAGTGCGATACTTCCACTCAGCCGGCGGCAGAGTGTCTGATCACGCGATAGATTCGATGGTATTTGCCGAAACGACAAAAGAGGAAGCGGGACGGATTTTTTCTGACAGATTACAAGGAACAGAGGTTTCTTATGAAGATGAGAAAAAATTTAAGACGTATACGCTTCAGTTTCTTTGCGGTTTGTATGCGAAGCTCGATTGGGCAATGCAGTTTCATATCAACGCTTTGAGAAACACGAATACAAAAATGATGAAGAGGCTCGGACCCGACACAGGCTATGATTCTATGAATGATGAATTAATCGCTAAGCCTTTGTATAAGCTGCTGAACTCTGTTGAAATGAAGAACCAGCTGCCTAAAACGATTTTATATTCACTTAATCCAAACGATAACTATGTTATCGCCAGCATGATCAACAGTTTTCAGGACGGCATCACCCCCGGGAAAATACAATTCGGCACAGCCTGGTGGTTTAACGACACAAAAGACGGGATGCTCGATCAAATGAAAGCGTTGTCAAATGTCGGCCTTTTCAGCCGTTTTATCGGCATGCTCACAGATTCCAGAAGCTTTCTTTCCTATACGCGCCACGAATATTTCAGGCGGATCGTCTGCAACTTGATCGGTGAATGGGTGGAAAACGGTGAAGTGCCGCATGATATGAAGCTTTTGGGAAGCATTGTTCAGGGAATTTGCTATGACAATGCGAAACACTACTTTCAATTTCAAGAAGAGAAAGCAAACGTGTAACCAAATGTCCGCTCAGCACCGTGATCATGCGTCATCCTGAGCGGACCACTACCCGAAAATTTTTATGATACAGAGGTGGAAGATGCGAACTGAACTGGCAAATAAGGTTGTGTCGATTGAAACGGAGAAAAGGCTTTCGTTGAAAGAGAAAATTTCCTATGGATTTGGTGATTTTGGCAACGGTTTTATGTTTGATCTCGGCCAGATTTATTTATTGAAGTACTTTACTGATGTAGCGGGAATCCCGGCTGCGATGGCCGGCGGCGTTTTTTTAGTCAGCAAGCTGTTTGCGGCGATAACCGATCCGATTGTCGGCTCATCAATTGATTATCGCAAACATATCGGCAAACGGGGTAAATTCAGGCCTTATCTATTAATCGGCAGCATCGTGCTTGCGCTGCTTACTGTTCTTATTTTTCTGTCTCCCAATGTATCAACGACTGGAAAACTGATTTATGCATATGCATCCTATATGATTTGGAGCATCGGCTATTCGTTTGTGAACATTCCGTACGGCTCATTAGGAGCAGCGATGACTCAAAATTCTGAGGATCGGACCTCCATTTCGACTTTCCGCCAAATCGGATCGCTTGGAGCCTTGTTTATCACAAGTGTGGCTGTGATGCCGCTGCTCGTCAAGTTTGATAATCCGAAGGTCGGCTACCCGGTGGTCATGGGCTTATTCGCCGCACTCGGTGTACTTTGGTTTTATATTTGCTACCGCAACTGCAAAGAGCGCATTGTCATATCGGAGGCGCCAAAAGAAAAATTAACACTCTCATCTGTCGTCAAAACATTTATCACAAACAAACCGCTCCTAACCTTGGTCCTGATGACGATTTTTTCAATTTCCGCATACAACATTAAATCCGCCATGCTCATCTATTTCGCACAATATAATCTGGGCAATGTTGAACTGATGGCATATATGAATTTTATAATTATCGGTTCTTCCTTTTTGGGCGTCGTATTCCTGCCAAAGCTCGTCAAGATATTTGGTAAGAAACGAACGGCAATGACCGGCTTCGGCATCAGTGTGGCCGCGGATCTGATCAACTTTATGCTTCCATCAAACGTTTATATGTTTACGATTCTCGCCAGCATCGCCTTTATCGGAATCAGTATCCCAAATGGCATCACGTGGGCGCTTGTCTCCGATATTATTGACTATGGCGAATGGAAATCCGGGGAACGGAAAGAAGCAACGACATATTCACTTTTTAATTTCTCCAGAAAGCTTGCTCAGTCATTGTCGGGTTTTCTCTCGGGCATCGGTTTGGGAATTATCGGCTATGTACCGAATGCTGTCCAGTCAGCACAGGCGCTGATCGGCATCAAAGCGCTGCTGCTTCTGTATCCGGCCATTGCTTTGGCATTAGCGATGATCATTATCGGCTTTCTCTATAAACTCACAGACCAGCAGCATGCACAGATTGTTCAGGATCTTCATCTAAAGAGATGAGGAATAGGATGCTTTGTCAGTGTTCTTTGTTTATTCGACAGGGTGCTATCTGTCGGGCTGTGATTCGTTTTGTCCGTCCGTTCATCGGAAAACCGGCAGGAACAGAAGCTGAGAATCCGGTGTCTTATTAATCTGGAAATATAGTGGGAGAGGCGGTATGTTTGATGATACAATATACAGTAAATAATCGCAGCCGGTATGATAAGGAAGGGAATTAGATGGTAACCATAAAAGATATCGCAAAACTCGCAAACGTATCTCACACAACCGTTTCCAGAGCACTCAACAACAGCCCTTACATCAAAGAACATACGAAGAAAAAAATACTGGAGCTCGCAGCACAGCTCAACTATACGCCAAATGTAAACGCGAAAAGCTTGGCGATGCAAAAGTCACATACAATCGGGCTTTTCTTTACAAGCATCACAAACGGAACCTCACACAGCTTCTTTGCTGATACAATCAAAGGCGTCAATCGAGCCATTAGTGAGAACTACAATCTGTATGTGCGCGGCATTGATGATCTAAAAAACTATGACTCCGTTACGCCGATGAGATATGACGGTATCATTTTAATGAGCCAAAGTGACATTGATAATTCTTTTATTTATCATATTCGGAAAAAAAACATCCCGCTCGTCGTGCTGAATCGCGATATTGATGATCGAGGCATCACGAATATTTTGTCTAATGACAAGGAAGGCTCTCAGGAAGCTGTAGAATACTTCATTAAGAACGGACATCAAGACATCGCCATCATCGAGGGGATCGAAGGCTTTAAATCCACCCAGCAGCGAAAGGAGGGCTACTTAGCCGCACTGATTCATCACCATATTCCGATCAAACATGAATACAGTGTCAAAGGGCAATACGATATGGAAAGCGGCTTTCAAGCGATGGAACGGCTGCTGGCGCTGCCAAATCCTCCAACCGCTGTCTTTTGTTCGAATGATGATATGGCAATCGGAGCGATGAATGCGATATTCGCAAAGGACCTGCGTGTTCCTGACGATATTTCCGTAATCGGATTTGATGATATTGGGTTTTCGCAATACATTACGCCAAGGCTTTCGACAGTGAAGCGTCCGGTTGAGAAAATCAGCGTGCTTGGCGCACAAAAACTGTTGTCGCTGATCAGCGAGCCGGAAACAAAAGCAGAAAAAATCTTGGAAAATACAGAATTCATGGTGCGTGATTCTGTTAGACAATGGACCACGTGATGCCCTTGTTTTTCAGCGGGCATTCTTTATACTGAAAAATGTTAACGTGTGCATGAATGAGAGAGGGAGGCAATGAAGGTGCAGAAACTGAATAAAGACGTGTACGATCACTATACTCAGTACCCGGAAAAAATTCTCCAATTTGGAGAAGGGAACTTTCTTCGAGGGTTTGTCGATTGGCAGATTGATTTATTGAATCAACACACTGATTTTAGTGGGAGTGTCGCAGTTGTCCAGCCGAGAGGGTCAGAAAAAATCAAAAGATTAAATGATCAAGATGGTTTATATACGCTTTATTTACAGGGAATGAAAGACGGAGATGCGGTAAACGAGCATATGATTATCAATTCAATCAGCCGGGGAATTGATTTGTTTTCTGATTATGAAGCATTCAAAGAATTGGCTTCAAGCGAAGAGCTGCGGTTTATCATCTCCAACACAACTGAAGCCGGTATCGTATGTGATGAAACAGATCGGTTAGAGGATAGACCGCAAAAAACATTCCCTGGGAAATTAACTGCATTTCTCTACTTTCGCTATCAGGCTTTTAAAGGAGATCAGACAAAAGGGTGTGTTTTGATCCCATGTGAACTGATTGAGAATAACGGAGAAAAACTGAAGGAAACGATTCTTCATTATGCGGATCTATGGAAGCTGGAAGAAGGGTTTACACAGTGGATTCATGAGGCCAACACGTTTTGCAATAGTTTAGTAGACCGCATTGTCCCGGGTTTTCCTGTGGACAGCATTGATGAGATTACAGCTGATCTGGGCTATCAAGATGATTTGATTGTTGTGGGAGAACAGTATTATTTATGGGTCATCGAGGGGCCGGATTGGATTGGGGAAGAACTGCCCTTTGCGGCTGCCGGGCTCCATACAAAGATTGTCAGTGACCTAACCCCTTATAGGATTAAAAAAGTGAGAATTTTAAATGGTGCTCATACGGCAATGACGCCAGTGGCTTTATTATACGGCTTGAAAACGGTACGGGATGCTGTCGAGCACCCGGAAGTGGGGCGGTTTATGAGAGAGCTGATCGGTGATGACATTCTTCCTGTTTTAAAAATGGAAGGGCTTTCTCGATATGCTGACGATGTGCTGAACCGTTTCAAAAACCCGTATATGAAGCATTACCTAGAAAGCATTGCATTGAACTCCGTTTCCAAATTCAAAACGAGAAACCTGCCGACCATTCAGGAATATGCTGAACAGAAGGGACAGCTTCCTGAACGCTTGGTGTTTTCATTCAGCGCTCTGCTTTATTTTTATCAGGGAAACGACAAATTGCAGGACGATCCGGCTGTTCTTCAATTTTTCAAAGAGGTTTGGGATCAGGAGAACGGAGACATGCTTCGTATCGCCACAAAAGTGTTAGGCGAGCAGCGGCTGTGGGGAACAGACCTCAACGTGATACCAATGCTGACTGAGAGAGTCGCTGATTACTTGAATCATATTCATGAGCTGGGCATGCAGCGGGCTCTTGAACACTGCTGCACACAAAGGGGAGAAGTGCGATGAAGTCATTTATCAAGATTCATAAACAAGATAATGTCCTTCTTGCTCTGCGGGATATCCAGAAGGGGGAGCGGCTGAATCCGGAAGGCGTATCGATTGAAGTGAAGGATGATATAAAAAGAGGCCACAAGATCGCGCTGCAGCCTATCAAAGAAAACGACAGCATCATCAAATACGGGTTTCCAATCGGGCATGCATCACAAGATATATCGATCGGAGAGCATATTCATGTCCATAATACGAAAACAAATCTGTCTGAGATCCAAACATACAGCTATACACCGAGGTTTGATGAAAATCCGTACTCAAAAGAGAACCGGACGTTTAAAGGATTTAGAAGAGAAAATGGAGATGCAGGTGTACGCAATGAATTGTGGATTGTGCCGACTGTCGGCTGCGTCAATGGGATAGCTGAAAAAATGCTCCAGCGTTTTGTCAGAGAAACCGGGGATATCGCTCCATTTGATAACATACTCGTGTTAAAACACCAATACGGATGCTCGCAGCTTGGCGATGATCACGAAAATACGAAGCAAATCCTGCTGAATGCCATTAGCCATCCAAATGCCGGCGGTGTCTTGGTGTTAGGGCTTGGCTGTGAAAACAACGAGCTTGCGGGATTGAAGGAAGCGCTGCAGGATGTGAATCTGAATCGGGTGAAGTTTCTTGAATCGCAGTCGGTGACCGACGAAATGGAGGCAGGCGTTGCTTTGCTGAAGGAAATTCATGAAGCCGCTAAAGGGGATAGGCGAGAAGACATTCCGCTGTCCGAACTGAAAATCGGGCTGAAATGCGGAGGTTCGGACGGTTTTTCCGGCATAACGGCAAACCCGCTGCTTGGCCGTTTTTCAGATTATATCATCGCACAGGGAGGGAGCACGGTGCTGACGGAGGTCCCGGAGATGTTTGGTGCGGAAACCATCCTGATGCAGAGGGCTACCAATGAAGAAGTATTTCATAAGATTGTCCATTTAATCAATGATTTCAAACAATATTTTATAAAACACGATCAGCCGGTGTACGAAAACCCTTCACCGGGCAACAAAGCGGGCGGCATCTCTACGCTTGAGGATAAATCGTTGGGCTGCACGCAAAAAGCGGGGATTTCTCCTGTCGCGGATGTCTTGAAATACGGCGAAGTGCTCAAGACAAAAGGGCTGACGCTTTTGAGCGCGCCTGGAAATGACTTGATCGCGTCCTCTGCATTGGCAGCGGCCGGCTGCCAAATTGTCCTGTTTACAACGGGAAGAGGCACGCCGTTCGGCACCTTTGTCCCGACGGTGAAGGTCGCGACAAACACCCAGCTGTACGAGGCGAAGCCGCATTGGATTGATTTCAACGCAGGTCTTTTAGCGGAGGATGATGTTCATGAGGAATATGTGCTGCAGGAGTTTATCCACTATATGATTGAGGTCGCAAGCGGCGAGCTTGTGAACCATGAAAAAAATGATTTCAGAGAACTCGCCATTTTTAAATCAGGTGTGACGTTATAATGAAGAAGGCTATCCTACGAGGGGATAGCCTTCTTCATTAAATCAGCTTCAATCCGCTGATCAAAATGATGGACGCCATAATAAATTGCAGCGGACGCGGAGAGAATCGAGGCGAGAGATGGCTTCCGATCAGCACGCCGGGAATCGAGCCAAGCAGCAGATTAGCTGCCAGCATATAGTCGACGCTTCCGAAGCTTGCGTTCAAAATGCCTGCTGCCGTCACGAGAAGAAAAGCATGTGCGATATCGGTTCCGACAATCTGTGAGGCTTTCATGTTAAATAAGTAAATCATGGCGATTGCAAATAATGAGCCGGAACCGATTGATGTCAATCCGACGATAAATCCGAACACAACACCAATGAGAATCGTCAGCGCTCGCTTATTTTCAAGCGGCATCAGCTGCCAGTGGTTCGGGCGAAGTTTTCGATCCAAAAACAAGCGAACGATGATTGAAATGGCAACAAGCGTTAACACATAGCCAAGAGCGTGTTTAATAATGTCTTCCTGATGCTGATGGAAGGAGGGGAACAAATGCAATATGCTAATGGCGAGCGAAGCACTCGGAATACTGCCGATGGCTAAGTATTTTACCAATTTAAAGTTAATGGTTTTCTGCCGCCAATGGGAGGCAACGCCAAACAGCTTTGTGATCGAGTTATATACAAGATCCGTACCGACCGCGATGGAAGGATTAATTCCAAGCACAATTAAAAGAGGAGTTAATAAGGCCGCTCCGCCCACTCCCGTCAATCCCACTAAGGCTCCGACAAACAAACCCATCAATATGATGCTTACACTCATGATAAAGGCCTCCTGAAAACCCGACTATTTTTATCAGATTATATATGATTAGGTCGTGATAATCAATTGAATGTTTAGAATATTTGTGCATTCGCTTCTTAAAATTTTGGTTTGCCCAATATCTTTATTCATTTGCCCTAGAATGAGTGTCTGGTCAAGATCGAGAAGGAAGCCGGAGGCACAAAAAAAGATACCCTTTAAACAGGTATCTTTTCTCGTATATTTACATGCGCTGCTGATAAAAAGGAAGTTCTGTGTGACCCATTTCCCTCACATAAACGAACAGGTTGCCTTTATGGTGAATTTCATGTTCCATTGCAAGCTGAAGCAGTGCGCTGCCTGTGAGTTTTCTGCCGAAAGTGGCTGTCAGATCAATTTCTCTATCCAGTTGCTCTTCAGTCAGCTGTTCAAGGATAGCGGCCGTTTTTTCTGTATATGTTTTTGCCAGTACATTGAGATCTGCTTCTGTTTCTTCCTGTTTGTTTTGAAATGGTGAGGCATTGCCTTCTTTAATGACATTTGCAATCAACTGGAAAGACGTCAGAATGTGTTTGACCAGCTCTTCCGCTGACATTGATGTTTCAGCCGGTTTGTAGCTGTAATGGTCTTTGCTGATTTTTTCAGCCAGCTCATTTGTCACGTTTCGATGGGATAAAAAATGGCTGACAATTTGATTGGATTGACTCAATATGATCTCCTCCATATGTAAAATGAATGGTGCAATGAAATCCTATACCAACAATTATCAATTCACAAGCAATATGCTGTGGGATGAAACAAAATGCTATGTCAATCGTATACATAATGTTCACAAAATATGAAATGGAGTATAAACATGACAAACATACCTTTCATTTATCAGTACGAAGAAAAAGAGAATGAAAGAGCTGCGGCGGGACTATATGAAAATGCGAGGCTTTGACATCTTTTTGAGTGAAGAAGACATAAAAAGCGCCGCGAAGCTTACAGAAGGTTTTTCCTTTGCGCAGCTGGGAGAATTATATGTATCTTCAGCCCTTCAATGGCACCAAGAAGGGAGTCATCATATTGAAACCATGGTGAAAGACATGACAGGAGAGCAACGAAAAAGCCGGCAGGGAAGCTGGATGGAAAGAAACAAGGTCGGTTTTCACTAATTGAAAGCGCGGGTTTTAAAAAAACTGCGCTTTTTTGTTGCGGTTAGCCGAAATTTGACAATTGCGGTCTTTTTGCGTTCTTATTTTTATGGTAAATATGATAAAATATGACATATATCGGGTAACTTAAAAGGGGGGATTAATTGAGGATGAAGCAGACGATTCCGTCCTCTTATGTCGGGCTTAAAATTAATGAATGGTATACCCATATCCGGCAGTTTCACGTCGCTGAAGCCGAACGGGTCAAGCTCGAAGTAGAAAGAGAAATCGAGGATATGGAAGAAGACCAAGATTTGCTGCTGTATTATTCTTTAATGGATTTCAGGCATCGTGTCATGCTGGATTACATTAAGCCTTTTGGAGAGGATACGTCGCAGCTTGAGTTTTCAGAATTATTAGAAGACATTGAGGGGAATCAGTACAAGCTGACAGGGCTTCTCGATTATTACTTTAATTTTTTTCGCGGAATGTATGAATTTAAGCAGAAAATGTTTGTCAGTGCCATGATGTATTATAAACGGGCGGAAAAGAATCTGGCCCTTGTCTCGGATGATATTGAGAAAGCCGAGTTTGCTTTTAAAATGGCCGAGATTTTTTACAATTTAAAGCAAACCTATGTTTCGATGAGCTACGCCGTTCAGGCATTAGAAACGTACCAAATGTATGAAACGTACACCGTCCGCAGAATCCAATGTGAATTCGTTATTGCAGGGAATTATGATGATATGCAGTATCCAGAAAGAGCATTGCCCCACTTAGAACTGGCTTTAGATCTTGCAAAAAAAGAAGGCAATCCCCGCCTGATCAGTTCTGCCCTGTACAATCTCGGAAACTGTTATGAGAAAATGGGTGAACTGCAAAAGGCAGCCGAATACTTTGAGAAATCTGTTTCTATTTGCAAGTCGGAAAAGTTCGATAATCTTCCGCATTCTATCTACTCTTTAACACAGGTTCTGTATAAACAAAAAAATGATGCCGAAGCGCAAAAAAAGTATCGTGAAGGATTGGAAATCGCCCGTCAATACAGTGATGAACTATTTGTGGAGCTTTTTCAATTTTTACATGCGTTATACGGAAAAAACGTAAACACAGAATCAGTCTCACACACCTTTCAATTTCTTGAAGAACATATGCTGTATCCTTATATTGAAGAGCTGGCGCATGATGCTGCCCAATTCTATATAGAAAACGGACAGCCCGAAAAAGCACTTTCGTTTTATGAGAAAATGGTGCACGCACAAAAACAAATCCAGAGAGGAGATTGTTTATATGAAATCTAAATGGGTGTCAGGTTTGTTGCTCGTTGCGGTCGGGTTCAGCTTTACTCAGGTGATGGTACATCCGGGAGAAACAGCAGATACAGAAGATAAAACATTTCATGTTGCGGCACGTAATCAAACATGATGATGACGAAAAAAGACCCCCAAAAGGGGTCTTTTTTATTTCAAATTCCATTCTTTTACGGTCAGCTCGGAAGATCCGCTTGCCACCAGCGGATCTTCATGTCCGATTTTCGCAGCCTCTTCCGGTGAACCTGCTTCGATGACGTAGGCTCCACCTGTGTCATCGCTGAATGGCCCGAACATTTTTATGCGTTTTTCTGCCTGTAAGCGGTCCAAAAACTCATAGTGTCCAGCTACATGCTCCTGATTGAATTGATCTGTTCTTGTTGTCAGCATTAAATACGTATGCATGATCATTCCCCTCCTAATGAATTTCAGTTTAACACAATTATCCATATAGCGGTGACGGATGAAATGAGCTTTTCGTCCTACGAATGCCACCTATTGATGAAAAAGAAAAAAGGAGAGATGATGGGTGAGCATTCAAGTGAAGAAAAATTTGGTTTCTGAGGCGAAATACGCGTTGAAGTGCCCCAATGCGATGTGCGCTGAATACATTACCATTCACAACACGGCAAACGATGCGTCAGCGGCTAATGAAATCAGCTATATGATTGGGAACACCAGCTCGACAAGCTTCCATTTTGCGGTGGATGATAAAGAGGTGATTCAAGGTCTGCCGCTTAACCGAAACGCCTGGCACACGGGTGACGGCACAAACGGGACAGGCAACCGCAAATCGATTGGCGTTGAGATTTGCTACAGCAAATCGGGAGGTCCAAAGTACGAGGCAGCTGAAGCCTTGGCGATTTCATTTGTCGCACAGCTTTTAAAGGAGCGCGGCTGGGGAATCGATCGGGTGAGAAAGCATCAGGACTGGAGCGGAAAGTACTGTCCGCACCGCATTTTATCGGACGGGCGCTGGGATCAAGTGAAGGCGGCAATTGAAAAGGAATTAAACGGAGGCGTGTCGGCGAAAAAGGCTTCAGTCTCTTCTTCGGCGTCTGTATACCATGTGAAAAAAGGTGACACACTGTCAGGTATTGCCGCATCGCACGGTGTCAGTGTGAAAACGCTGCAAAACATAAATCATATTATTGACCCGAATCACATCCAAGTCGGCCAGATGATTAAACTGTCGCAACAGGCGTCTTCTTCTAAAAGCCATGCCTCGTCTTCATACCGGCTCCCATCCGGAGTGATCAAAGTGACAAGCCCGCTGACGAAAGGGGCAAACGTAAAACAGGTGCAGACTGCTTTAGCTGCCCTTTATTTTTATCCTGATAAAGGAGCGAAAAATCACGGCGTTGACAGCGTTTATGGCCCGAAAACAGCAAATGCCGTGAAACGTTTTCAGTCTGTCAGCGGATTAACGGCCGATGGAATTTATGGTCCGAAAACGAAAGCGAAAATAAAGGAAAAGCTGTAATCAATAAACGGAAGCGGAAGCTTCCGTTTTCATCTTACATACAAACTGCTGCAAGAACCTTTTGAACATCATAAATGCTTTCATCTTTTTTAAACTGTTTTGAGACAGCGGGAAGTTCCGCGCCGGAAATCCAAATTTTCAGCTCTGAATCTAGGTCAAAGCGGCCAGCGGTTTCCACGCTGAATCTGGAAATGCTTTTATACGGAATCGATTGAAATTCCGTTTTTTTACCTGTGATTCCCTGCTTATCTACAAGAATAAGCCGCTTATCAGTAAACACAATGACATCTCGAACCAACTTAAACGCGGCATCAACATTTTCACCTTCCAGTAAAATGCGAGCCAGCTCTTCTTTTGCCTCAGCTGTAGACAGTGTTGACGCATTGCCAAGTAATCCATCAATAAATCCCATCATATACCTCCTGATATGTAGTCTATCAAATCATACTATAAAAAGGTTTTCATTCATAGATGAGTAGAGTAAACTGGTGCTGACTGGCAAAGGAGAGCGTTCAAAATGAAAGATAGGTATGACAGCTTTGCAACCCTTTCTGCTTCTGAATCAGAGTACCGGATAGTTTATGAAGAGAAAAACGGAAGTGAGCTTATTGTTCTCGGTCCCCACGGCGGCAGAATTGAGCCAGGCGTCAGTGAGCTGGTGCGGGCATTTTCCGATCAATGTTCCATTTATTTGTTTGAAGGTGTGAAGCAGCGAAACAACCGTTCCTTACACCTGACAAGCACTCGGTTTGACGAGCCGCTGGCTTTAGAAAAAGTGAACGCCCACCACTGCGCATTAGCATTTCATGGGTATCATGATCCAAAAACTCCGCATACATTGGTCGGTGGCGCGGATCGTAAAAAAGCCAGGCACATTTGTGAGCGGCTGAATGAAGCAGGCTTCAGTGCCGAGCTTACGAGTGAGAAAGACCGGCTGGCAGGTGTGCATCCGAACAATATTGTCAATCGGACGAAAAGGAAAAAGGGACTGCAATTGGAAGTAAGCACGGCTCAGCGAAACGCGTTGTTCCGCAATGTTGGCTGCCGTGATGAAAGTTACAAACAAAACGGTTTATTTTATCGATATGTGGAGGCTGTTAAGCTTGGTTTTTATGATTGATTGAAGCGGGACCTGCACGATCCGCCTATTCCTTCATACGCTGAGGTTGTGCAAAAGTGTAGGGAGGAATAAATCAATGTTTTACCATATTAAGGAGCTTCAATATCAAGCAAAGCCGGCTCATCCCGATCCTGTTTATGCGAAAAAACTTCAAGAGGTGCTGGGCGGCCAATTCGGCGAGATCAGTGTCATGATGCAATATTTGTTCCAAGGGTTTAACTGCCGTGCTGATGCGAAATATAAAGACTTGCTTTGTGACATCGGAACGGAAGAGATTGCCCATGTGGAAATGCTGGCGACAATGATTTCCAGGCTTCTGGATCATGCGCCGGCTGATGTGCAGGAGGATGCTTATAAGAGTGATCCGGCTGTTGCGGCTGTGATGTCAGGCATGAATCCGCAGCACGCCATTGTCGCAGGTTTAGGCGCGATGGCGGCTGACAGTGAAGGATATCCATGGAATGCCAAATACATTATTTCAAGCGGGAATTTGCTGGCGGATTTTCGCGCAAACTTAAATGCGGAATCTCAAGGGCGCCTTCAGGTAACCCGGCTCTATGCGATGACGGATGATCCTGGGGTAAGAGATATGCTGTCATTTTTAATTGCAAGGGATACTTATCATCAAAATATGTGGTATGCGGCCATTAAAGAGCTCGAAGAAAGAGAACGGGATATTGTCGTTCCAACGACGTTCCCGCGTGAACTCGAAAAGCGGGAAGTCGCTTATGACCTGTTTAACTTTTCCAGAGGGGATGAAAGTTCACAAGGAAGATGGGCTCATGGCGAAGCCTTTGACGGCCGGGGCGAGTTCAGATATATTCCGGCCCCGATTGCGTTCGGGCCTGCGCCTCATCTTAAACCGGCGCCTATGTGGGTGCATGATACTATTCCCCCAATGTCGAAATGTTAGTTTCTCTGCCGGGCTGAGATAGAGGATTTCTGTTCCCAGCCCGTTTTTGCTTATCTGTTTTTGCCGATATGATATAACGCTTTTTCTTCGGCGACCTGCAAGTGCTGCTGATCGTCTTCCTCGTACGCATTTGGCCGCTTGTGTGATAATAAGTAAGCGAGCCGCTTCTGAAATTGAATACCTGCTTTACGCCGTTCAAACATTTCAAGCCTTTTTTCCGCAAATTCTTTTGTTACCCGGAATACCGCCGCGATTGTAGCGAGCGCCTGGCTTCTCCATTGCGGCAGTTCCATCTGCAACAGCATAAAGGTTGGCACACAGAAGTGGTACATAAATTGATTTGCCTGAAATTCCTGCAATTCCCTGAAGAGCTTGTTCATGTGAAAATGATTGCCTGCATGCTTTAACACGTGGCACAGTTCATGGCCGAAATCCTCCCATTGCTCTTCCGGTGATTTTCTCTGGTTCAATACAATACTGTACATGCCGTCGTATTTGACCATCATGCTCCCCATATCCTCAAAATGAACCCAAATATCAAGGTCCTTTGCGATTTTCAGCATGTCAATGTGATGGGGGGAGGTGACGCCCAGCCGGCTGTATATATTTTTTACGTATTCCTCCAGATGTGATAAGTAATCGCCCAATTGAATACTCCCTTTCGAACATTTGTTCTGTTTTTGGCGAGAAAGAAAAGCCCGTATAGGACTGGAAAGTGTGTAGAAATCTTTCCCTTTTCTAAAAAAAATAAACAGTTTTTTCTTTATATCGGTCTATTTTTTATATGTTTTAGAGAACAGAGAAAGATTTATTTATTTTTTCGGTTTTTCTCTTTTTCTTTTAAATAGTTGATAAATTCGATGGCTTGCTGTTTGCTTTCTGGGGAAAAATCCTGCATATCACGGTATGCGAGCTGCAAGTCCGGATCTGAAAACATATCGTCGTCGGATTTTTTGTCTTTCCCTGTTAATAAGTAATCAGCCGTTACTTGAAAGTAATCAGCCAGCTTTTGCAGTGTGTCGTAATCAGGTTCGCTCCGCCCATTTTCATAATGGGAATATCGTGCCCGTGACACACCGATGTGTGATGCGATTTCTTCCTGTGTCCTTTTCCCTCTGAGACTCTTCAATCTGCCGCCTATCATGCTATGACCTCTCTTTTTAAACTCCCTAAGTTACTTATGATTATAGATACAATCTGTATCAAAATAAAGTTATGATAAAAAAAGTATCAAAAATAACTTGATGATACATAATGTATCGTTTATACTTGGTAACAGTTGATACGAAATGTATCGAAAACATGTCAGGAGAGTGATCATATGTATCCCATCCAAATTGTTTTTAGTGAAAACCCCATAGATCAGCGCCATCTCGGACAATCCGGCGGCACCATTTCGTTTACGGCGTGCGGCCGTCCGGTATTCCACTTTGAAACACAAGAACAGTTTCAAACATACATGTTGCTAAAAGGAGAAGCTCCGTACAATGAAAACCGATAAAAGCTATCCTTTTCCTACGTATTCAGGGCTTTTGAATTCAGAACATTATGACAATATAGGTCCGGCGCTATGGCTGTTTCTCTGGTTCATCAGTTCAACAACAAAAGAAATTGAAAAAGACGGCGTAAGCTGGGGAGCCGTGCTTGGCCATAAGCCGTTAAAAGCGAGAGAGATGGCAGCTGTATTCGGTGTCAGTGAAAAAACCGTCAGAAGATGGCTGGAGCTCCTCGAAATGCATGAGTACATAAAGGCTGTCCGCGCGCCGTACGGACTGGTGATTTCGGTAAAGCATTCCAAAAAATTCAGCTTCAGATCGGACAAAACTGTACACCGGAGTATAACGGAACGGACATTTTCGCCGCGGGCACCGGACACAGACGTCCGCTCAGATAAAGATAAAACAAACATAAATACTGCTGCTGATGATGCAGTGGATTATATTGCGAAGCGGTTTACACAATTACGGTCGGCTCAAGAAGGACGCACCGTGTATCCTTCCTCCAGAGATTATCAAGCCATCGCCCGTATTGTCGCCATCGGTGTTCCTGTGACGCAAACAATCAAATGGCTTGAAGAATGCTTTCAAGCCTTTGAAAACCGGCGGACCGCCGCTTCAGAAACAATCAAGGCCTTTCGCTATTGCTTGAAATTCATTGAAGACCGATTTTTCGCGCAGCAGGCCAAAAAGAGTGGCGCAATTCAACATGAGAGGATGGAAAGACATGACAAAACGAACAATCGAGCAGATTTTGGACGAGCTGAGAAGAGGGAGACGTCCATTACTGGCGGACAAACCGGCCGAATCAGACGCAAGCCGCTATGATTGCCCGCGATGCAAGGATCAGGGAGGCTATCTCATCCGGCAGAATGATCTGGAAGTATGGACGATGTGCAGCTGCATGGCAGAACGGAAAGTGAAGCGGCTGCTCGGTGCTAGTGAGATTACCCCCGCCTTCAGACAGCTGGGTTTCAAAGAGTTCTGCATTGAGGGAAAGCCGCAGGCCATACAAGACGCGTTTGAATGCACAAAAGAGTATGTGGCGGATTATGAACAAATCAAGGAAAACCGGAAAAACAGCATCGCCCTTTTAGGACAGCCCGGATCAGGGAAGACACACCTTTTGACCGCTGCTGCCAATGATTTGATGAGAACACTACATGTGCCGGTCATTTATTTTCCGTATGTGGAGGGCTTTACCGATCTGAAAAATGACTTTGATCTTTTGGAAGCGAAGCTGAACCGGATGAAGCAGGCAGATGTGCTGTTCATCGATGACTTGTTTAAACCGGTGAACGGCAACCCCCGCGCCACAGATTGGCAGTTAGAGCAAATGTATTCGGTACTCAACTACCGCTACTTAAATCATAAACCGCTTTTGCTTTCGAGCGAGCTGACGATTGAAACACTTGTCCGGGTCGATGAAGCGCTCGGCACGAGAATCTACGAAATGTGCAGTGACTATTTAGTGATTATCAAAGGAGCTGCCTGCGAGCTGAATCATAGATTGGAGGGGGTCAGATAATGTGCAAACTTTGTCAAACAAAAAAAGTCATTGTAGAGCATACCGAAATTGGAGCCGTTTTTCATCCATGTCCGAACTGCCGATCCGGCACTGATTTAACGCCGGTCATTCAAAAGCTGGAGGAAATGCTGACAGCGGGAAAAGCGAGGCTGAATGTCCATGATTAAAAAGCTGACCGCTTTAATTGCTTTGCTGATTCGAGCGAAGCGAACGGAGAAAAACATTGAACAATGGTATAAGGATGACGGGAAGTGAAAGTGTTGGCAAAAACGAAACAGGCAGAGAAAAGCCCTGCACCGTGGCGTGCCGTCCCGTGCGGGGATACGAAACCGATCTATATTTATTCAGCTTACAGCGAAGAAGAAAAAGAAAGGTTCCCATATTCAAACGGGAGGCTGATTGCCGCTGTATTTGACCTCAGCTCATATTCGCAAAAAAACAATGCCGCTTTGATGGCGGCAGCACCTGAACTGCTGGAAGCGTCTAAAGCAGCTCTGGATTTTCTGAAAGGGAATTCGGTTCATTCAAAGGAGCGCATCATTCAGCTATTAGAAAAAGCCAAAACAATCGCGGAAAAACCGCAAAAGGGAGGAAAAGAAACATGATCAATCCTAAAAAACTATTAAATATTGATTCCATCACGCTGGAGAGCCAGCTGGAGGACGGAAAAATCCGTGTGATTATTGTGGACGGCATCAAGCAAGAAGCATGGATCACAGAAGCGCCAGAGCATGGAAAAACGCTTGTCGAAACGAGAAAGGGAGACCTTGCCCGCGTGGAATTTGAAATCGGCTACAAATTAAATTAAAGCGAAAAAAGAATACGTCCAAGACGGAAAGCCTGCGGACACTGATCAACTTGCACAGCATTTGTGCGTTGATTGGTGTCCGTTTTTTTGTTCCAAAATAAGGAGGATCATAGAATGCAAGACTTACTATTTGAATATAAACGCACGCTAAAACAAACAAGAACACAATATAAACCGCTCGCAGAAGCAGATGAATCCATACTCTCAGTTGAAGAGCTGAAGGATAAAAAAATCATCAGAAACATGATTACTGATCTGGAATATGTAACAGAATGGCTTGAAAAAGGAAGACAGCCCGGCATCAGACGGGCGATTGACCGACGTGATGCGTACCAGCGGCTGATGATCAAAGATCCGAGAATCATCGAATCATTTTCCAGCGCTATGATGTTTGAGCCGGACGGACAGGTATCAGAAGAAGACAGAGAGAGAATCCGAGAAGCGTTATCCCTGTTAACGGACAGAGAAAAAGAAATGTTTTTGCTGCATAAGGTAGAATGCTTTTCTTACGAACGGATTGCTGATCTTCTCGGCGTGAAAAAATCAACGGTGCAAACGACCATTAAACGGGCGATCTTAAAGATGCAAAGACAGCAGGAAGAAATAAATCGATCGCTTGCCTGAAAGCTTGTCATACGTTTGCCACCTATAAGTGAATAGAGCATGACACATAAGCGGCTGGCAGGATCAGCCGCTTTTATGAATAGACATCCATGCTGGAGGTGGCGGTGATGCCGTAGCATGAAAACACAACAGCGCGAACAAGCATTAGCAATCTATCAACAACATCAAGGAAAGATCACAAATCGGGCGATTGCGGATACAATCGGTGTTTCCGCGAAAACAATCGGCATCTGGAAAAAACAAGACAAATGGAAAGAGGCCTTGTTTTCTGAAACCAGAAACGAACAAAAACAGCGCCGGATAGATAATGATGAATTAAATGAACGGCAGCGGCTGTTTTGCCTGTATTACGTCAAAAGCTTCAATGCCACACAATCAGCAATCAAAGCGGGCTATTCTCCGGACAGCGCCCATGTGACGGGCAGCCGGCTGTTAAAGAATGAAAAGGTCGCTGCTGAAATCAGGCTTGTTAAAAAAGAAATGGTCAATGAAATGTTTATTGAAGCGATGGACGTGCTGCAGGTTTACATTAAAATCGCGTTTGCGGATATTACGGACTATGTGACTTTCGGAAAAAAAGAGGTCCAGGCTGTCGGGAAATCGGGGCCGTTATTTGATGAAGATGATAATCCGATTATGAAGGAAATCAGCTTTGTCGATGTCAAAGATTCCGGGCTTGTTGACGGCACCATTGTGACGGAAGCGAAGCTCGGCAAAGAAGGCATCGCCATCAAGCTCGCAGATAAAATGAAGGCGCTCGAGAAGCTGTCCTTATATTTCGATTTGTTTCCAGATCAATTGAAACAAAAAATTGAAAACGAGAAATTAAAGCTTGCCAAACAAAAAGCGGAGAAAACAGATGACAGTCAAGCGCCGATTGAAATCATGATCAAACGAAAAGAGGGCAACCCATGATTGTAAAAGAAATCAACCCTCATTTCGAAAATTACGTGTTCAATTGGGAGCAGACGTACCAGTTTCTCGTCGGCGGCTACGGTTCATCCAAAAGCTATCATACCGCATTGAAAATCGTATTAAAGCTGCTGAAGGAAAAACGGACGGCTCTTGTCATCCGTGAAGTGTTCGATACCCATCGGGATTCAACCTACTCCTTGTTTCAAGAGGTGGTCGAAGAGCTCTGCCTCACAAAGGTTGTGGCACCTCTTTCTTCCCCGCTGCAGCTGCGGTTTCAAAACGGCAGCCGGATCATGTTCAAAGGAATGGACAATCCGGCGAAATTAAAATCAGTTCATAACATTTCATTAATATGGATTGAAGAGTGCTCAGAGGTGAAGTATGAAGGCTTTAAGGAATTAATCGGACGTCTTCGCCACCCTGACTTGAAGCTTCATATGATCTGCACCACCAATCCCGTCGGCACCTCCAATTGGACGTACCGGCATTTTTTTCGGGATGAACGCAATAAACGGTTTGTTCTGGATGACAGCGAACTTTACGAAAAGCGGACGATTGTTAAGGGAGATACGTATTATCATCATTCCACAGCAAACGACAACCTCTTTCTCCCGAAGAGCTATGTGAAACAGCTTGACGGACTCAAGGCGTATGATCCTGACCTGTACCGGATTGCCCGCAAAGGACAATTCGGCGTCAATGGGATCAGGGTGCTGCCTCAGTTCGAGGTGCTTCCGCATGATCAAGTAAAAGAACGCATCGAAGCCATCAGCAAGCCGATATTTCGGACAGGGATGGATTTTGGCTTCGAGGAATCCTACAATGCCGTCGTCCGGCTCGCCGTCGACCCTGAAAAAAAATATCTCTACATTTATTGGGAGTATTATCAAAACAAAATGACAGATGACCGGACGGCTGAGGCGCTGCGTGAGTTTATTGATACACAGGAGTTGATCAAAGCCGACTCCGCTGAGCCGAAAAGCATTCAATATTTCCGCCAGCAGGGTTTTCAGATGGTCGGAGCCAGAAAGTTTCCCGGCTCAAGGCTTCAATACACCAAAAAAGTGAAACGATTCAAAAAGATCTTCTGTTCGGACCGCTGTGAAAATATCATCTATGAGCTGAAGACGCTGACGTATGCCAAAGACAAAAACGGCGTGCTGATAGAGGATGAATTCACAATTGACCCGCATACGCTGTCTGCCATTTGGTATGCGCTTGATGATTATGAAGTTGCTGATATGAAAGAGACAGCACACAAACGAATCCGGCCGAACCGGGAAAGGAGGAGGTCATAAATGATGCACAATCAAACCGTCAGAGCGACTGTATTCAAAGCCAATGCCGCCGCTCCTCAGACAAAACAAATCTATGAAGATGACTTTTCTGATTTGTATGGAGAGGATATTATCGCACCGCCCTACAACATCATCGAGCTTAAAACCATTGCTGAATACTCGACGATTCTTCAGCAATGCATTGATGCGTACAGGGTGAATATTACAGGTTTTGGCTTTGATGTTGAGTACACGTTTGATGTCAATGCGAATGACGTGGATCAGACGAAAAAGCAAAAAGCGGAAAAAGAATGGGCCAGACTTGAAGCCTTTTATAAATGTCTTCACTTTGACGAATCAGCCGAAATGATTTTAGGCTATGCCATTGAAGACAGAGAAAAAACAGGCAACGGGTTTATGGAAGTGCTCCGCGACGGAATGGGAAAACCAGCCGGCATTGAATATTTAGATGTGAAATATATGCGTGTATGCGGAGCTGGTGAGCCAGTCGAGGTCTCATTTGTATATGAAGAAAACGGGAAAATGAAAAGGATCAAAAGGCAAAAACGCTTCCGAAAATATGTGCAAATGATTAATGGAGAGAAAGTATTTTTCAAGGAATACGGCGATCCTCGAAAAATGGACATGCGAACGGGTGAATATGTAAACACATTGGCAGAGAAGCATCAAGCGAATGAAGCGATTCATCTCAAAATCGGAAGCAACGTATACGGGGTGCCCCGCTGGGTCGGCAATATCGTCAATTTATACGGTGCGCGAAAAGCGGAAGAGCTCAATTTTATGTATTTTAAACAGGGACGGCACGTACCCGCTGCGATCACAGTGGAAAATGGGATGCTGTCAGAAGCTTCTTATCGTGAGTTGCAAGAGTATATGAATGATCTTGAAGGTGTGGAAAATGCCCATAAATTTCTCCTGATTGAAGCGGAGGGAATCGCAAAGGAGAAGGACCTACACGGGGGCGAGGACATTACACCAGTTTCCGTGGAAATCAAATCCTTGGCGGAAATTCTCCAAAACGACGCCTTGTTTCTTGAGTACGATGAAAAAAGCAGAAACAAGCTGCGCTCGGCGTTCCGCCTCCCGCCGCTGTATACAGGCGAGGCGCAGGAATACAACCGGGCGACAGCCGATACCGCCAGAAAAATCACGGAGGAACAGGTCTTTCAGCCGGAGCGGAAAACGCTCGTGAATAAACTGAACACGCTGCTTTTGCCGGAGCTGAATATTCATGATGTCAGGCTGACATTAAAAGGACCGGACTTTCGTGATCCGCTTGAGATTGCGAAAGTGCTCGGTCCTTTTATTACAGCGGGAGCCGTCTCGCCGAATGATTTACGTGACCTTGCTGGACGGGTGCTTGGAAAAACGCTGGAAGAGTGGCCTGAGGAAATTTATAAACGGCCTGCAGGACAGGATGCGGAAAAGACAAACTTGACTGCGCTCATGCAGGAGCTGAAAGAAAGCATCGAAGAGATCAAAACGTCCTGAAGGGAGGTGAATCAAGCAGGTGGCGCGGGAATTAAAAAATGCCAAAATCAGCTTTGTCAGCTATGTGGACAAAGCGGCTAACCAGACAGAATTTTTCTTTACGAAGTCAGCCGGACCTCCGTCATTCGAAAAAAAGGTTCGGCTGTTTACAAAAAGTGAGCAGGATGAACAAAAGCTTGTGTACGGAATCGTGTATGAGCCAGATGTTCCTGACGCCCACGGCGATTTTATGACCGCCGAGGAAATTGAAAAAGCAGCGCACGGCTTTCTCGCGGAGGCACGGGAGATTGACATCAATCACAGTTTTGAGGGCGGAACCGGCGTCGTGGTCGAGTCATATGTGGCGCCCGCTGATTTTATGATCGGGTCAAAGCAGATTGCGAAGGGCTCGTGGGTGCTCGTGACGAGAGCGTCTGACGATGTGTGGGAACAGATCAAGGCTGGAATCATCACCGGCTACAGCATGGCGGGCACTGCTGATGTGTATGAGGAAGAACCGGTTGAAAAAGCGGGATTCTTCAGTGTGTTCAAGCAGATGCTGGCTGACAAAACAGGAAAGGAGACTGAAGAAATGAGAAAAGAAGACATGAAAGAATCATTCGAGCATGCGCTTTACCCTCTGCTTAAACGGCTTGAACGGATTGAAAAAAACACAGACGCGGAGGAAAACCCGGAGCAGACGGGTGATGACGAGCGTCTGAAAAAAGTTGTTGAAGAGATGCTCGCCCCGCTGATTGAACGAATCGAGGCTTTGGAAAAAGCGCGAGGCGCATCTAAGCAGACAGCGGACGATGCGGGCGGCAATACAGAGCAAGTTAAAAAATCAATCTGGAGCGGACTGCTGTAAAACCAGTCAAAGAGGAGGAAATCAATTGAGAAATCAAGAGATCATTCGGAAAGCGGAAATGTCGCTTTCTGCTTTAAAAAGCGGCGGACTTATGAACCCTGCACAAGCATCGGCTTTTATCCGCATGGTGCAAAACACGCCGACCATTTTCAGTGAATCCCGTGTGATTCAAATGGAAAATGACTCGCAAAAGTTTGAGAAAATCGGCTTCGGCCAGCGTATTTTGCGGGCGGCTCAAGAAGGAAAAGCACTGTCAAACGACGAGCTGACTGTTCCAACGACTAGCACTGTCCAACTGAACACGAAGGAAGTCATTGCGGAAATCAACATTACGTATGACACACTCGAAAACAATATTGAAAAAGACGGCCTGCAGCAGACGATCATGAAGATTTTAGCAGAGCGCGCGGCAGTAGATATTGAAGAGTTGATTGTAAACGGCGATACAGCATCAGCAGATCCGTATTTGGCACAGCTGGACGGCATTCGCAAACAAGCGGTGTCCCACATCGTTGATATGAACGGTGAAGAACTGTCCAGAGCGACATTCAAGAAAGGCTTAAAGGCTGTTCCCGCAAAATATTTGCGCATCCCTCAGGAATTCAGATTCTATACATCTCACGGCTTAGAAGTTGAATGGAAGGATCGCGTGGCAGACCGCCAGACAAACTTAGGGGACCAGGCTGTTCAGGGCGGCTTGTCAACTGCATTCGGCGTACCGGTTAAAGGGGTATCCAATATGCAGCCGTACACAGTCGGTGAGGGAGACGCGCAATATGACGCTTCCGATATCATTCTCACACATCCGAAAAATATTATTCTCGGCTTCTCTCGCAATATCCGAATTGAAGTCGACAAAGACATCCGCTCCCGTAAATTCATTATTGTCTTAACGGCCAAGCTGGACAGCAAGTTCGAGGAAGAGGATGCCTGCGCGAAATTAATTAACGTAAAAGAATAATAGAAACGGGGTGGTCAGCTCATGCTCATTGAACCGACTGACGTAGCCTCCTATTCGGTCTTTGATCGAGTGAAAAACAGGCCGGAAGAACTGCTGGCGCAGGATATTATCGAGGCGGAAGCGGAAGCGGCCCTCATCACAGGCCACCGCTTTGAAGACAGCATGTACGAACCGCTGCCCGATAAGGCGAAACTGGCTTTGCTGAAGCTTGCCCAATATTTTGCGCTTGTAAACAGCGATGAATCAGCCTCATCAAGCTATCAGTCTGAAAAAATGGGGGATTATTCCTACACGGTTTCCGGAGACGGCGGCATTCAGCGGCCGGAGGTATATCATTTGCTCGAAGCGTTTATCGCGCCGGGCTACGTCCCTGAATCCTCCAGACTGAAGGTGAGGTCTTTATGAGCTATCAGCACATGCTCATTCACCACTGTGACATTTATCATGAAGCAGTGCAAGCGCCGTCTGTAAGCCGATTCGGGATTCCGGCGGATAAGCTTCAGCCAGTGATTTTGTATCCGGACTCACCCGATGAACAAGATGTCCCTTGCTATTTTACCGAAAAAACGCAGCAGCTGATCCAGAAAGAGCCGAATCAAACTGTATATCACAGCTTTCTCGTCCATTTTCCGTTGTCAGCGGACATCCGCGTGAACGATAAAATCATTTGGGAGAATCATCAATATATACTAAAGCTGCCGAAAAGGATCAGACATCATCATTGGGAAGTCATCGCGGTCAGGGATGAAAGCCTATGAAAATAAAGGGGCTGAAACAGCTAAACACATCATTAAAAAAAGCGGCATCAGGCGGCTTTTCACGTCAGGCGTCCCGCTGGCTTGAGGAGTGCGGGCAAGATTTTCTGGAGATCGTTCAATCTGAACTGATCAGCACACAAACGATTGATACAGAAAAACTGCTCAGCTCCTTCGAGAAAGGCGCAGATGACAATCTCTGGATTGCGCAAAGCGGCGGGCTTTCGCTTGAGGTGGGGACACAGCTTGATTACGCTTCATTTCTTAATGACGGCCATTGGACGTCAAAAGAAAATGTCAGATGGGTGCCGGGGCATTTCCAAGGTGCGCGGTTTATTTATGATCCCGCGGCTTCAACGGGAATGGCGCTCAAGAGAAAATGGATCCCGGGCACGAGCTACTGGGATCATGCGCTGCTTTTATATGAACAGCTGTTTGAAACATCGCTGGAAAGCAAATGGCGCCAGTGGCTGAAGAAGCTGTAAAGGAGGAGCAGGATGAACAGCGAAACAGGATCGATCATGGCGTTTTTATACAGTAAGTGGTCTGTTCCCATATATGAACGCGAGCTGCCTGATCAGTTTCAAGTGCCGTCGATATACGTCCCAACGCCATCTGTTTTCGAGGAAACAGATACAGTCTCCACATTTAAAAAAACCTACAGTCTCAATGTGAAGCTGTTTCATCTTGACTCTGTTCAGGCGCTTGATGAAGCGGACAGGCTCGCGGATGCCATCAGAGAAGCGAGAAATATGGTTCCGCTGCTCAGTGAATCCGGTGAGAAGACGCGGGAGATGGTTCGCATTACCCGAATCGAGACAAGGGTAGGAGACAGGGGCGAGGCGGTCATGGTGATCAGGTGGAGCAGCCGATATTATTATCACAAAACAGAACAGCCTGTCTTACAGGATATCGACATGAACAGCGGGGTGAAATAAGCGGTGGCAAAGAACAAACAACAGAAGAAGGCTGTACATACGGAGAGCCGGGAAGCTCTTTTTGATACAGCGGATTTAATTAAGCACGCGAAGGAGCTGTTCGGCGTTAAGCCGGATATCCTTCAGGGGGCTTTATTTGGCGTGGATCAAACACGTATGACGAAATCAGAAGCCAATCAATTGATTCAAACATTTCTAACCAAGGAGGTCATGTCATCATGAATGGCGGAACATTTACAACAGGCAAAGAAAAAGAACGTGCAGGCATTTATTTTAACTTTAAAACGACAGCACAGGAGCGGGTGTCACTCGGTGAGCGGGGAACAGTCGCGCTTCCAGTCGCATCAAGCTGGGGCGAAGCGAAAGCGTTCGTTTCCATTTCCAGTGTTGAGGACCTAAACAAAAAAGTGGGCCTCAGCATTGATGACCCGTCCTTATTGCTTTTGCGTGAAGCAAAGAAAAATGCGCAAACGGTATTGATGTACCGTCTATCCGAAGGTGTCCGAGCATCTGCTGATATTGCTGAAGGCGTCAAAGCGACAGCTGTATATGGCGGATCAAAAGGAAATGACATTATCATCCGCATTAACCCAAATGTGCTGGATGCTGCTTCTTTTGATGTGACAACGTATATGGATGAATCAGAGGTTGATAAACAAACCGTCAAAAAGGCTGAAGAATTAACAGCTAACGGCTATGTCACCTTTACCGGAACAGGCGATCTTTCTTCGACAATTCCGCTCACTGGTTCAGAAGGTGACACTGGAGCTGAGACACTGAATGCATCTGCAGGAATCCGTTTGTCCGGCGGTACGGATCAAACACCTGTCAACTCCGACTATACAGACTTTTTAGCCGCGGCTGAAACGGAGAGCTTTGATGTGATTGTGCTGCCTGTTGCGGAAGGGGATCAGCTGAAGGCAACGTTTGCTGCGTTCATTAAGCGCCTGCGCGACGGCCAGGGACAAAAAGTGCAAGGGGTCACAGCCAATTATGCCGGTGATTATGAAGGGATCATCAACGTAACAGAAGGTGTGCTGCTGGAAGATGGCACAGAAGTTACGCCTGACATAGCAACGGCTTGGGTAGCTGGGGCAAGCGCAGGAGCTACCTTTAACCAATCACTGACATTTGTAGAGTACGAAGGCGCCGTTGATGTGTTACAACGCCTTGACCACGATGCGATTGTTGAACGTTTGGGCAAAGGCGAATTTTTATTCACATTCGACGCCCGCGATAAATCCGTCAGTGTAGAAAAAGACATTAACTCACTCGTTACATTCACAGCCGAGAAAAACAAAAAGTTTGCGAAAAACAAAATCGTTCGTGTCCTTGACGCTGTGAATAATGATTTAACACGCGAGCTGAAGACCTTAATCAAATCAAGAAAAGGCAGCGGAAGCGATATCCCGGCGTCTGAAGACGGGCTTCAGTATGTAAAAACGATGATCACGCAATACATGACAACGCTTCAAGATGCGGGCGGCATCACTGGCTTTGATTCTGATGAAGATATCACAATTTCAATGAATGAAGACCGTGACGGCTTCTTGATTGATCTGGCTGTACAGCCTGTCGACGCAGCAGAAAAATTCTACTTTAATGTGGAGGTAAACTAATATGGCATTAAAAGCGCAAAATACAATCTCAGGAAAAGAAGGCCGCTTATTTCTTGATGGCGAAGAAATGGCGCACATCAAAACATTTGAAGCAAACGTCGAGAAAAACAAGTCAGAAGTAAACATTATGGGCCGCCGCATGACAGGCCATAAAACAACAGGGGCAAATGGAACTGGAACAGCGACGTTCTATAAAGTCACATCAAAATTCGTGCTCCTGATGATGGACTATGTCAAAAAAGGCAACGATCCTTACTTCACACTCCAAGCTGTCCTGGATGATCAATCCTCCGGACGAGGCACAGAGCGAGTCACCCTGTACGACGTCAACTTCGACTCTGCCAAAATCGCAAGCCTTGATGTCGATTCAGAAGCATTAGAGGAAGAAGTTCCATTTACATTCGAAGACTTCGACGTGCCTGAAAAGCTTTCCGACACATTTTAATCAAAGCTGAACCAGCCATACGCAGGCCTTTCTTAGAAAGGTCTGTCAGCGTGTCGACAAACCCTCGCATTCGTTGTCAGGCCTGCGCGTCGGTGCTCACGAATTCCAACATTCGCTGTGCTCCGATGCTCGCCCTTCCTAGACTTCAAGGGTTTTCAATCACGCTGAAAAGATGACAAAGTCCTAAAACGAAAACCGTTTTAGGACTTTGTCAACAATCTAGCAGGCCTTTCTCAGAAAGGCCTGTTTTCACACGATGAAATCAATCAAAAGATAAGGGAGTTTTTTACATGAGCGAGAAGAACGAAAACGTATATGATCTTTCCTTTTTTATGCCGGGAAAAACAATTGAAGCTGAGGAAATCAAAGTGCCGATCTCAAAGCGTTTTGTTGATAAAAAAGGGAATGTCATTCCGTTTATTTTAAAACCAATTACAACTGAACGAATTGATGAATTGGAGAAAGAAAATACCACATTTAAAAATGTGAAAGGGCGCGGCCGCGTCAAAGATTTAGACTCCCAGCGCTTTTATGCGAGAATTGCCATCGAATCCACTATTTACCCTGATTTTCGTTCAAAAGATTTAAGGGAAGCTTACAAAACAGCGGATCCGGTAGAAGTTGCCAAACGTGTACTATCTGTTGGGGGAGAGTATGCAAACTGGCTGAATAAAGCAATTGAAATTAATGGTTTTGAGGATGATCTTGAAGATCTAGAAGAAGAAGCAAAAAACTAGTAAAGGATGGCGATAAGGAAGCTGTGTATTTGTATTATGCAATGCATGAGCTTCATTATTCGCCATCCCAGCTTCTTGAATTATATGAATCACCCAAACACTTTAAAGCTCTTTTATACGGGTTAATAGGATATAAGCTGGATCTATTGGAAAAAGAATCAAGGAGAGGAGGGAATTAATATCGCAAAATTAACCGCCCGATTTGATCTCGAAGACAAAGTATCTAAAAAACTAAAAAGGATACATAAAGGATTCCAAGAGGTCGAAAAAAAAGTCAAGACCATTAATCGACAAATCAAAATCAGCATCAGAGCAGAAGATCAGGCGTTTTACCGGCTGAGAAAAATAAATGACTACATCATTTTGAAATTCGCGAAATCACTTGAAATCAAAGTTGTACTCGATGACCAAGTCAGTTCAAAGCTGGAAGCAATTGAACAAAAATTAAAACGGCTGCCTAAAGAAACGAAGCTGACTGTATCTTTGGTAGACCGGACAGCAGCTGCGTATAAAAAAATAAAGAAGATGCTATCTAATCAAAAGCTATCATTCCTTTTGGTTCCAGATGACAAGGTTACTTCAACTGTTAAAAAGATTATTGGTTATATCAAGAAAAATTTGAAAAATGGATATACAGTCAAATTAAAAGTCATTGATGAAATCACAAAAACAGTTAATCGATTAACAGCACTTTTGAGGAAATTTGAAAAAACCTATTATGTAAAGGTCGTTGTTAAGACAAAAGTATCAGACAAAATCAATAAAAAAGAAAGCCCGATTAACAAAGAGAAATCTAAGAAAGAATCAGGCACATCCTCGGATAAAGGCTCTGATAAAAGCACTGATCAAAAACCTGGCTGGGTCGGAAAAATAAAAGGATGGCTGAAGGATTGGTGGACAAAATCAGCTTGGCCTTGGATTAAGGATACGCTTAATGAAATAGGCAAAGCTTTTGTAGATCGTTTTAAAGAGAGATTGATAGAAAAGCTGAAAAATGATGTGTTTGATAAGATCATTGATAAAATTCTAGGTCCCCAAAAAAAAGACGATTCTGGTGAAAATTCTGAAACAGATAAAAAAGTCCTTAACCGTAATACAGGAGGAAATTGTTGCTGTAGCTGCTGTGAAGGCGGCGGTATCAGTCCAGGCACTAAAAATAAAAAAACATATAGAAAAAAGAAAAGCCCGACAAAGGCTCCAAACAGAACACTCAAGGTTCCTGGAGAGGTGATCAGAAGACGCCAGAGCGGTACATCTGGTGAAAGTGCACCGCGGACTTCAGGTTCGAAGTTAAAGAACTGGTTCGGAGGCCTAAAATCGCTAGGGAAGGATTCATCCAAACTAGGAAAAGCGTTCAGAGGAATGGGGAAGGCTGTTCCATACGTAGGATCTGCTTTAGCCATGTTCGATCTAGTTGGAATCAATAAAGATAATGCCGGCGAAAAGGTTGGTTCAATCGGTGGACGCATTGCCGGAGCAGAAGCGGGTGCAACTGCCGGGGCAGAAGCAGGTGCAGCGATTGGATCCTTCGTAGGTCCGGAAGGTACCGTAATCGGAGGCGCTATCGGTGGAATAGGCGGCGGTTTAGTAGGCGGAATAGGCGGCGAAGAAGCAGGTAAGAACATAGGTAAGATGTTTGATACTTCTAAGTTAAAAGAGAACATAAGCAATTCACTATTTAACAAAGAGTGGTGGAGTGGAAAATGGAATTCTATTTCTGATACTGCCAATGGGGCAATTACTTGGATTGAAGATACATGGAGTAAAGTTTCAACTTGGTTTGACCAGTATGTGTTTACGCCTATTTATAATGTAGCTGTACCCGTGATTAATTTTATAGTAGGTTTGTTTGCTTATGCATGGGATGGCATATTGGCAGTATGGAACATTGTTTACCCGTGGTTTAAGGATAACGTGTGGGACCCAATAAGCGGAGCAGTTACTAAAGTTGCTACAACGATATGGACTGGATTGTGTAACGCTTGGACAGTTATTTCAGGTATATGGTCAACTGTTTCAACGTGGTTCATGGATAATGTGTGGAACCCTATGAGTGAAGCAGTAACAACTGCGGCAACATGGATTTGGAAAAAGATTAATGATGCATGGACGACTATATCTGATATTTGGTCCAGCGTATCGACTTGGTTTTATGATAATGTATGGAACCCGATTGTCACAAAAGTAGAAGATATTAAAACTTCAATAAAAGAAAAATTTGACGATGCAAGGAAATTTTTTGAGGATGCATGGGATGGAATTGAAACTTGGTTTAATAAACATGTGAAAGACCCATTGGTTAAAGTAGCAGAGAAAATTGCTGAAAAATTTCAATGGGTAATTGATTTAAAAGATGCTGCTAGTTCAGGTATAGGATATGTTAAAGATGCAGTCGGAGGTTTCGTTACAAAAGTAACGAACAGAGGACAGGAAATTACTCATCTCGAGAAAAAAACAAGTAAAAAGAGTTCGAAAGAGAAAACTAGTTCTAAAACAACTACTAATAACATTTTTTCTCAATCTCCATCAAATAATATGACTGTTCTTCAACAATCACTGAGTCAAAATGCCACAGGCGGTTACATCACTAAACCAACCATCTCTTGGATCGGTGAAGCCGGCAAGGAATTCGTTATCCCTGTCGATAACAACCGAGGCCGTGGCAAAATGCTTCTTTCACAAGCGGCGTCTAAACTCGGTATGCAAGTCGTAGACGACATGGGAGCCGCTTCGTCTTCTGGTGGAAGTTCGGTATCTGTCTCAGGAGGAGCAGCTGCCAGCCCGTTATCAGGATCAGCTTCTCCATCAATGGACACTGCAAATCTTACAGGCCAAGCGTCCGCACTCGGACAGCAATTTTCAGAAGGCATTGGCAAAGGCATCAGCAAAGAGCCGGTCAATATTGAGGACTGGAAAAAGAAAAACATCAATACGCCATTTACGCAAATGATTTCTTCTTCACCAAATTACGGAAAACAAATGGTGAGCGGGTATTACAAGGGTCAAAACGGCACTGCAACCGGTACAGATGGCTTTTTGCAGACGAAAGTCAAAACACCATTCCAGAACACCGTGAATAAGTCCTCTTCATGGGGAACCGGTACGATCAAAGGGTTTGCTTCCGGTCAAAATAGTTCACAAACTGGCACTGATCAGTATGTAAACACTCATGTGAATAAGCCGTTTTTGAAGTCTAAAGAATCATCAAACGGCTGGGGAACCGGAATGATCGGGAATTTTGTTTCAGGCATGACTTCAAAGGCAAGTGAAGTCCATGAAGCTGCCAAGGAACTCGCGAAAAAAGTTGAGAAGGCATTTCGCGAAGAGCTGGATATCCATTCACCTTCCCGCGTCATGATGAGTTTGGGGCGTTTTGCTTCAATTGGTGTTGTCAAAGGTCTTGGCTCAGTAGATGTAAAAAAATATGCTGAAAAACAAGCTGGATCACTGGCTGCTGCTTATTCAGGAATGGGTGCGATGAGCGGGAATGTGAAACAGTGGGTTATGGCGGCTCTCATGGCCACAAAGACACCGATGAGCTGGCTTCCTGGACTCATGACAATTGCCCAGAATGAGTCAGGCGGCAACCCGAACGCAATCAACCTATGGGACAGCAACGCAAAAGCGGGGCACCCGTCACAAGGGCTCATGCAAACAATACCGAGCACCTTTAACGATCATAAAGCACCGGGCATGGGGAACATTAAAAACCCGATTCACAATGCAGCTGCGGCGATCGGCTACATTAAAAGCAGGTATGGGTCAATCAATAACGTGCCAGGCATAAAAAGTTTGAATCATGGCGGTCCCTATGTCGGTTATGCAAACGGCGGGCTGATCACAAAAGAACAAATTGCCCGTGTCGGTGAAGGAAATAAACGTGAATGGATCATTCCTGAGGAGCGGGGCATCCGCGGCCGTTATCTTCTGCAGAAAGCGGCGCAAGCTCTCGGGATGGAAGTGACAGATCCGTCTCAATCCCAGCAGTCTGAGCTTTCTTCAGGACAAGTTTCAGCTGTAACTTCATCTAGCCGGCCAACCGCAGGGGTTTCCGGATCAAAAGAGATTTATATTCAATTTAACGGTGACCAGCACTTCCATAATGGACAAGACGCCGAAACCCTTGCAGCGAAAATCAAGCAGGCGCTTACAGACGAACTGCAAAAAGATATCAATATTGGAACGAAGGGAGTCGTTGCATTTGACTAAATCCGTATATGAATTTTGGATTTCACAAGGGAAGGATAAGCTGCGGCTCCCCGTTCTTCCCGACCAGCTAAATATTTCAAATGCGGTTCAGAATGATACGGTTAAAGTAGCGAAGTTCGGTGACCTTACATTTATTGACGAACAGGGAGCGAAAGACATTTCGTTCTCTTCGTTTTTTCCAAAGAAATACAGCCCGATAGCTGAATATCAAAACTTCCCGTCGCCGGAAAACGCGATAACAAAAATTGAAAAATGGATGAAGGCCAAAAAACCGGTCCAGTTTTTGATTACGGGGACTAAAGTGAATTTGACCTGCAGTATTGAAGGTTTTTCCTATAGCGAAGGCCAGCAGGATATCGGAGATCGTTCGTTTGATATTCAATTAAAAGAATACAAAACCGCTTCCCCCCGAAAAATCAAACAGAAGAAAAAAACAAAGGCAAAACGTCCGTCGAAGGCGTCTCCAAAAACCTACACCGTGAAAAAGGGAGATACGCTGTGGGACATTGCCGGCAGGTTTTACGGGAACAGCACGCAATGGCGCAAAATTTGGAACGCTAATAAAACCGCAATGATCAAACGGAGCAAACGGAACATCAGGCAGCCGGGGCACTGGATTTTTCCCGGCCAAAAATTAAAGATACCGCAATGAAACAGGTGATGTGTGATGATAGAACTGTTTGTCATTAAAGACACAGAGTGGCTTGAATTGGTCGCAGAAAGCGTATCGCTGGAGGGCCATCGTTATCAGGCGCCGCGCTCTATTGAAGCGACCATCGTCATCAAACAGGGCGACCAGACGTATTACAGTGTCACTGAGGGAGATACTGTCTTGTTTAAGTGGAAGGGAAAAGAGCTTTTTCGCGGCATTGTTTTTGCAAGAACACCGGACGAGCATACGCTTGCTTTTAGTGCGTATGATATGCTCCAATACTTGGTCAAAAATCAGGACGTGTACGTGTTTTCCAATCAGCGGGCCGACCAGATGATCAGGCGGATCGCCAATGATTTTCAAATACCGACAACTTCGATTGCGAACACAGGCCATACGATCAAAAGCCTTGTCATAAAAAATGATACGACCTTATATGACATCATCTTAAAAGCGCTGAAACAGACGAAAAGCCAGACAGGGCGACATTATCAGCTGTATTCAGAAAAAGGAAAGCTCGGTCTGCGTGCTTGGCCAGATCCGTCAGAGGTATGGGTGTTGGAAACAGGCGTCAATATCACGGGTTACCAATACAGCACTTCCATAAACGACACTGCAACACGGGTTGTGCTCCGCCGGCAGAAGGACAATAAGACGTATAAAGCGTCTGCCAAGGACAGTTCAGGCTTAAACAAATACGGTGTGCTTCAATATACGGAGACGGTCACAGATGATATCAACCAAGCTCAGCTTCAGCAGCGGGCAGATGTGCGCCTTGCTGAAAAAAAAGGCGTGAAAAAAGAACTGAAAAATATTCAGGCGGTCGGCATACCAGAAGTGCAGAGCGGCTTGCCTGTCTATATTTCCATTCCGGAGGCCGGGATCAAGAAGACCTATTGGGTAGATACGGACCGGCACGAGTTTAAAGGAACGAAACATACGATGACCATTGATGTTGTCGAAAAAAACACCATGCCGGAAGGAGTTTCCTGATGAGATTGAGTGAGGCTATTAAACATTTGGCCGTCGGCGCAGTTGACGCTGAGTCTCCGGTGGAGCTGCTCCCGGCTGAGGTGGTTTCGGCTTCTCCTGTTGAAATCAAATTAAAAGAAAACAGCAAACTGATCATACCGGCAGACGCCCTTATCATCCCAAAACGGATGCAGTCCGGAGGAGACGATGCACTCGAGCCGGGGGACCGCGTCATGACCGTGGCTCTGACTGGCGGTCAATCGTTTTTTATTTTAGATAAAGTATAGACAAACCGCTTCAGCACGAAGGGGTTTTTTATTTAGCTTGTCAAAAAGGAGTGGGCACCATGGCCCTGACACCAGAAGTGGAGTTTGAGGATTTTGAGGATGAAAGTGACGTTATTGAAACCTCGCAAACATACAAAATAGATTTTGAAAACGGAAGAATTACAAATGAGCTGATTACCGGGCTTGAAGCGATCAGACAATTCGTGTATATCGCCTTACAAACAGAACGATATGCGTATTCCGTATACAGCCATAATGTCGGAAATGAGCTTCAGGACGTGCTGACAGATCATGAGACGACTGATGCCTATAAAAAAATGGAGATTCCGAGGCTGATAGAAGAAGCACTGATTTATGACGACCGGATTTCCGCCGTAACAGACTTTGAGATAGAAAAACAAGGCGATGTGTTTCATGTTTCCTTTGTGGTGGAGACAGATGAAGGGGCGCTTGAGATTGAGGAGGTGATTGGCGAAGATGTTTGAGGAGCAGACCTTTGAAAATATTATGGAACGTATGCTGAACAGCATCTCCGCAGATATTGACACAAGAGAAGGCAGCGTCATTTATAATGCGTTAGCCCCGGCGGCAGCCGAGCTTGCGAAGTCATATATATGGCTGGACACCGTGCTTGAGCTGGTCTTTTCTGATACCGCCCAAGGCGAATTTTTAGACCGGCGTGCAGCGGAAGCGGGGATTGAACGGACAGCCGCGACAAAGGCGGTCAGAGCGGGAGAGTTTACGTCGGGGGTTACCATTCCTGCGGGCTCACGCTTTTATGTGGATAATCTTTATTTTCAATATACGGCAGATGGGACGCTCATCTGTGAAACACCTGGTGATGCGGGAAACGCCAATCTGACTGGACGCCATTTACTTTCGCTGGATACCATTCCCGGATTAGAGACAGCCATTGTTAAAGAAATCCTGATCCCGGGGCGAGAGGAAGAAGGAGACGACAGCTTAAGAGAACGGTATTTTACAAGGGTTCGGCGCGAGGCTGTCAGCGCTAACAAAATGCACTATAAAGAGTGGGCTGAAGAAGTGGACGGTGTTGGAAAAGCAAAGATTTTCCCGCTTTGGAGCGGAAACGGCACGGTCAAAATTGTCGTCACGAATGTGAATCTCGAGCCGGCTTCCGATATCTTGATTCAAAAAGTGAAAGATTATATCGACCCTGAACCAGGACAGGGTGAAGGACAGGCGCCAATTGGAGCCTATGTCACAGTGGAAAGCGCGGTCTGGAAGGATGTTGAGATTTCGGCCGAAGTGCTGCCGGAGATCAATCACTCAATTGATGAAGTAAAGTCGGAAATTAAAGAGGGCGTTTTAAACCTCTTTAAGAAAATGGCGTTCGAAGACAACGTCATCCGCCTTTCTCAAATTAACAATATCGTCTATAATTCACCGTCAGTCAGTGATTATTCCAACATTAAAATCAATGGCACCTCAGAAAATCTGGTACTGAGCGACGTGGAAATTCCTAAGCTTGGGCAGGTGAAGATCATTGAGCAAACAAGATGACATGACAGCGTATCTGCCGCCGTTTCTTACCAGCCTGAAAGAAATGGCCGAGCTGCTGAAAGCGGAAGCGCCTGAGTTTGATAAACAGAATAACAGCATCTTTGATCTGACGGATCAGTTGTTCGTGCCGACAGCGACATGGGGGCTAAGCCGCTGGGAAAAGATTTTAAACGTGCCGCGGGAATCGGGTGACACCGATGAGATCAGACGATTGCGGCTGATTTCAAAAATGTCGAACATCCCGCCAATTACCTACAAGGCTATTGAGCAGGCAGTCAATCGTTTCTTGAAAAAACCGTCTGCACAGGTCCGCCTGCTGCCCGGCGAATACCGATTTAACGTGGATATCAATGTTGATGACCTTCAGCACATGAATGAGCTGATCGAAGCCATAGAAAACATGAAGCCCGCTCATTTGGCCTATACGCTCAGAGGCGGATTGAACGAGACGCTACAAATCAAAGACACAGTCATCCTGAATCACCGCAGATACCGAACAGCCAGTGAGCTGAAGGTCGGTTATTCGGTCACCCTTAACAATAATGAGGTGGTTTTAACTTGATTTCAACCATATACAGAGAACGTACAGCGGCAGATCTAAAAAGCAGAATTGATCACGTGCTGCTGAACGGACAAAAAACAGACATAGTAGAACTCGCAATTGACGGAGCGACAGTCACCGTTCTGACAAAACGGGAGGAAGACATCAAGCATATCGAAACGGTGCAAATTTTTGACGAGCTGGGCAATGTAATCACAGAGAGAAAAACAGACCTGGACGTCAGCGAAAACAGAACACTCGATTTCAGATTTACTTTTGAGGTGGTGTAAACATGGCATACGAAGAAAAAACAGACTGGCTCCCCGACGACCCGATCAACGAAGACGACGTCAACCGCTGGGAAAAAGGCATAAAAGACGCCCATACAGACCTCGCCGCCCACAAAAACGACATGAACAACCCCCACAACACAACAAAGGCGCAAGTCGGGCTGGGGAATGTGGATAACGTGCAGCAGGCGGCGAAGAAGGATTTTGACCAGCATGAACAAGATCAGGTGCGGCATATTACAGAGGAAGAGCGGGAGAAATGGAATGGTGCGCAGTTATCTAAGATTACGAAAGATGATGGACAGCCTATGTTCAATATCACGAGTGATTTCCATACCGAACTGATGAACTATCCTACATTGACTTATTTTTCTTATACGGGATCGCCTCTAAATTCACCAGGCGGCTCAGGGAGAGGATTTTGGGCTTGCAGTGACAGTAAGTTATACGGACATGTGCTTGTAATGACAAATGATAATAGAACATTCCGCAAAACGCTCTCAAATGGTAATTGGTCAGATTGGTTTGAAGTGGAGACAACGGAAGGCGCCCAAACAAAAGTAAACGCTCATGCAGCTAATTCGGACATCCATGTCACACAATCAGACAGAGACAAGTGGAATAACAGTCAGCTTTTTAATATTACAGCAGACAACGGTCAAGGAAAATTATACTTAAGCGAAACAGATGATTTTCATGAAATTGTTCCGAAGAACACTGGGATGGTTCATTTCACCTCCGCTTCAAATACAGTAAATGGTCCAGGAACTGCAGTCAGAGGTATATGGACTATCAATGCTACTGGGAATTACGGACAGATTATCGGTTTTGATAACGCAAATAAAACGTACCGAAAAACGGTATCAGGTGGAAACTGGTCAGATTGGGTTGAATTAGAGACAACAGCTGGAGCAGAGACAAAAGTAGCTAATCATGCTAATGACTCTTCTGCTCATATTACTGTAGGAGAAAGAAATAAGTGGAATGATGGACAGTTGTCTAAAATTACAAACGATGCGGGTGGAGTTTTTGTTTGGATAGGAGACACAGATGATTTCCTTAGTAAAATTGTAAAGTCGGGCGAGAGATTTGCAACTTTTTATTCTACTGGAAAGCCAACAAATGCACCCTCTACTTTATCCACAAGGGGGTTTTTTCATTTTACAGCAACTGATAGTAATGGCAATGGAACTTTTGGATATGTAGTAGCAATTGATTATAGAAATAATATGTTTACAAATTATCTAGATGCTAACTTGGGTTGGCAAGGCTGGAATAAAGTTGAAACTGAGAGTGGTGCTAAAGCGAAGACAGATAAAGCCTTAACTGATGCTAAAAACTATGTTGATACAAATTATACAAATCAAAATTTAACCATACTTACAGGCTCTAATGCAATTCAAGACGCAAGAACTGGAGGAAATGAATATCCCCTGGGACTAACACTAATGGATGTTGGTCAAGGAAATACTACGGGTTATCCGCTTGGTTACGGAATCGTAAAAAATGAGAAATATTCTGATTATCGTTTTGTTCAATATTTTTATAATAATGGTAATATTTCATATTCTTATGCTGGAACAGGTATTTGGGTTCGTCAATGGTACCCTCAGTCTGGATGGACAGAGTGGGAGAAAATATCTGGGTTTGCTCATGTGAATGTAGGCAGTACAGGAAAACAAGAACTAATAAAAGGTGAAACTCAAAAAATCAATTATAATCGTATTATTAAGGACAGTCATAAAATATACGATACAAATAACTCAAGATTTATAGCAAGTCATTCAGGGATGTATTTAGTCGGAGCTAGTTTAATAATTGAAAATACATTACAATATTCTAATTTTGAGCTATATGTTTATGTCAATGGATCAAAATACAAATTAATAGATCAGTATAGAATGCCTTCCCCAAAAGATAATAATGACACCAGTGAATTTAATGCAACTGTTACAGGATCAGTTACAGTACCATTGAACGCAGGAGATTATGTTGAAATATATGTATACGTTGGGTATTCAGGTTCTGCCACCCGCTATGTACAAGATAGAAATGGTATTATTAACTATTTTGATATTATTGAACTTGGAGGGCACAATTATCCTAGAGTATAGGAGGTACAAGATGATATTATACGAGGCAATCATGTATAAATACCCTGAGGCTGTGCCAAGAAAGGATTTTGAGCTGCGGAATGACGGGAATGGTTCTTATATTGAAAAATGGAACCTGCGCGCCCCAATCCCAACCCAAAAAGAGCTCGAATCTTGGTGGGAGGAGTCACAAAAAAACTCGCCGTACGAGCCGCCTAATCAGGTGGAGCTTCTCGCTCAGGAATTGTCACAGGAAAAGCTGGCACGCAAGCAGCTTGAAGAACTGAACAAAACATTGGGGAGCGAGCTGTCAGATATTAAGCTTTCATTACTTTCCTTGAAAGGAGATCATGCTGAATGAATTATTGGGTGCTTGCCTTGCATTTTGAGTGGGCGACAGCGGAGATGGTGAAACAGGCTATCGCATATCAAGACTGTTCAATTGAGGATCTGGCAGAGGGTGTGAACAAAAAGCTGATTACACCTGACCAGTATAAAGACATTACCGGTAAAGCCATGTAAGGCTTTTTTATTTTGCCTGTTTTTAGATCAAAAGGAGGATGAAGATGGTGAAGTATCAATATGAATTTCCTCTCGATAAGACTGGAAAAGCCGGAGCTGTAAAGCCCTACAGAGGAGGAAAAAATGATTTTTTGACACCTGTTGCGAACTTGTCAGGTGTCTCGGAGATTTTAACAAACGCTGCCTTAAAGGCGACTGAGGCATACAGTCAGCTCGGGCAAGACAGGCTGGGCGCGGTTCTGATTTCAAAAGTAAAGGGCTGGGTGTATGCAGATCGTGAAGGTACGCTCTTTGTTGAAGAAAGCGACAATAACAATGCTTGGACAACGACAGCAGCCGTTAATGTCGCAGCCGGTGTCCTGACGGAGACGGACTGGGTGTATCTCTCTAAACGCTATTACCGCTTCCGTTATGTGAACGGGAACCTTCAGCAATCGGAATTTGCAGTCTACCAATCAGTCGGGGCGGGAGAAATGGATGTGCGTGTAAGTGAAAAAGCCCCTTTACAGATTGACTTTTCGACGATTCAGACAGACGATGGCTTGCTGAAAGTAAAAGCCGGCAACACGTTTGACTTTATCTTTCATGAAAATGCCGATTCCGCCGGAGAAGGTGCTGCTTTACCTGTGAACGGTGCCGCGCATTTACTCGTTGAAGTATACGGCACAGCGGAAACGAGTGAGGTGACATTTTGGGGTATATCGCTGTCGGGACAGAAACTTCCGATCAGAGGCGTGAAATCTGATGATGCGTCCTCTGCCTCAAGTACGTTAGGGAAAGCTGAGGCGTGGGCTTTTGATATTAAAGGTTTCAAGGAGATTATCATGGAGATTGCCAGTATCACCGGCGGGTCTCTTTCGGTAAAAGGAACCGTGCTTTCATAACCATTTCGGCCCTCGGAAGGGAGGTGATCCGCATGTAAAGGAGGAGTGAATGATGCAGCAAGAGATAGATGTGAATGTGTTCCAGCAGGATTTAACAGACATGAAAGGTGAGCACAAAGCGCTTGAGCAGCGGGTTTCCGTATTAGAACGCGTGTCAGACCGGCAAGACCAGCAAATCATGACGCTGAACGAGAAGTTAAACAAAATTGATGAAAATACAACGTGGATTAAACGCACCATCACAGGTGCCATCATTACAGCAGTATGCACAGGGATCATTGGCGGAGCCATCGCTATTATGTACAACCTGCTGCAGCATTAAAGGGGGATTTTCATGAAAACGTACGACAAAGGCACGGTCATCAGGACGGTGCTTCTTTTGGTTGCATTCATTAACCAAACCATGCTGATGTTTGGCAAATCACCATTGGACATTCAAGAAGAGCAGGTCAATCAGCTTGCTGACGCTCTTTATTCTGCCGGATCTCTCATTTTTACAATAGGGACAACAGTTGCCGCTTGGTTTAAAAACAACTATGTAACAGAAAAAGGGAAAAAACAGCGTGACTTGTTAAAGGAAAATAATCTGACGAAATAAGGAGAGATCATATGGTTAACATCATTCAAGACTTTATTCCAGTCGGTGCAAATAACCGTCCAGGCTACCTCATGACACCGTTCTACATTACAGTGCATAATACAGCGAATACTGCACCCGGAGCGGATGCCGAGGCACATGCCCGCTATTTGAAAAATCCTGATACGGCGACTAGCTGGCATTTTACTGTTGATGATACAGAAATTTATCAGCATCTGCCATTAAATGAAAACGGCTGGCATGCGGGAGACGGAAATGGCAGCGGCAACCGGGCTTCTATTGGGATTGAAATTTGTGAAAATGCAGATGGAGATTTCGCTCAAGCAACAGCAAATGCCCAGTGGCTTATTAAAATATTAATGGCTGAGCACCATATCAGTCTCGCCAATGTCGTCCCTCATAAGTATTGGTCAGGGAAGGAATGTCCGCGCCAGCTGTTGAATATATGGGATACGTTTAAAGCTGGGATTGGGGGAGGCGGGAGCCAAACCTATGTCGTGAAACAGGGTGATACGCTTACATCCATAGCGAGAGCGTTCGGTGTGACTGTTGCCCAGCTGCAAGAGTGGAACAATATCGAAGACCCGAATCTCATTCAGGTCGGTCAAGTGCTAATTGTAAGTGCGCCATCGTACGCTGAAGAACCCAATCTCTATCCGCTCCCGGACGGAATAATCAAACTGACAACACCTTACGCCTCAGGCGAACATGTCTTTCAGGTGCAGCGAGCACTGGCCGCTCTCTATTTTTACCCTGATAAAGGAGCTGCCAATAACGGAATTGATGGCATTTACGGACCGAAAACTGCTGATGCGGTTGCGCGTTTTCAGTCTGTTAACGGTTTAGCGGCCGACGGTATTTACGGGCCGGCGACTAAAGCAAAGATCGCAGCGCAATTAAGCTAATCGCAGCAAAAAATCCCGGAGTTTCCGGGATTTATTTTTTCTTCTTTAACTTTTTTAATATACCTGCACTGCGCTCCCGAACCCGAAGCGAATACCCGGAAAGGCCAAACCTTCCGTAATCAACAAACTTCACACGCCTCACCAATTTTTTCACTGTATCACCTGACAATATCCTCTGTTTGTTTTAGTATATGTAACCCTTTAAGAAAAGGAATAAGGACAAGAGCTGTTTTCCCTTGTCCTTTTAGTGTGATCATGCTTTTTTTCGTTTATACTCGTCAATCAGCCGTTCGTTTTCTTTGAAGATTCTTGCTGTATGCGGGCTGACTTGATAGCTTGCGACACTGGTGGTTGAACGTTTTTTCAGGATCTTTGACGGTTTTGCCGCCCGGGGCTCGCATCCGTTTTGAAACGCGCGTTCCATTATCCTTCACCTTCCTCCTCAATTGGCAGAACTAAATCATATATGCTCGTTAATGATGTGAAAAGCAAATAATCAAATTCCGTGACTATGCTGTCAGACGTCAGCTTGATGACGTAGCTCTGTGTCTCGATGGTAAATGGGATGAGAACCACTTTTCCGTATTGGTCGTAATAAACATCCTTTCGATCGAGCCGTGTCTGCACGTCTGCCGGATCGTCCATATGCTCGGTTAATCGGTCCTTATCGGCCTGTGTCGAATAGTGACAAAGTGAGGCCGTTAAGTTCATTTTATCGGCATAGGCTTTCAGCAGCTTATCAATACCTTCAGCATATGCATCTATACTTCCATAATAAACGTGGATCGGTTCGTTTTTCAATAGGTATTGGTATGTTTTCAGCCGATCGAGATACATGTGGAGCATTTCGTTGTTTTCTTCGAGGATTTCTCTTGTGTCGGTTTCCAGTTCGCTGCCGGCCAGTTTTTTGACGTATGCGCTTAAGAAGATGAAAGCGTCAATTAAAGCGAAACTGACAGCGACAATGAGATACCGTTCCCAGTCGGTAAACAGGGAAAAGGGCTCATATGTCCAGTATATCATAGCACCCAAAACAAACAGCAGGTACCATGTTTTCCGGATGGCGGACATTTTTTCTTTGACCTTCGCTTCGAAACGCCACGTGGCGTACACGTATAAGCCTAATCCGGCCATGATGCACCAGACCATGATCTGAAAGAATAAAAGCATACATGAATCCCTCACATCTGAAATAGGTTCTGCTTATTGTATTCGAGAGATCCGGCTGATTTTCCTGTTCCATCAAAAAAACCGCTCCTTTGACAGAAGCGGTGTAACATTAAAAGATCATATTTAAAATAAAGTAGGCGATGGCACCGAGTGTCGCTGAAATCGGAAGCGTGATGACCCATGTCACGAGCATACGCTTAGCTGTGCCCCAGTTTACGCCTTTTACCCGGTGTGACGCACCGACGCCAAGGATTGATGAAGAAATGACGTGGGTTGTGCTGACCGGCAAATGTATAAATGTGGCGCCGAAAATAATGGCTGCCCCGGTTAAGTCAGCGGAAACACCGTTTACCGGACGGATTTTCATGATCTTTCCGCCAACGGTTTTGATGATTTTCCAGCCGCCGATTGAAGTTCCAAGACCCATGGCTGTCGCGCAGGCGAATTGCACCCAGGTTGGAATGACATTAGCAGAAGTATGTAAATTCGCTGTGATGAGAGCCATTGTGATAATTCCCATTGCTTTTTGCGCATCGTTTGTTCCGTGTGTATACGATTGCAGGGCAGCTGTTACAATTTGCACTCTGCGGAACTGCTTGTTCGTTTTCGACAAATTGCTGTCTTTGAAAATCAGCTTAACGATGCTGTAAAGAATAAAACCAAGAACAAAGGCAATAATGGGTGATAAGATCAGTGCTTCAATAATTTTGATGAAGCCCTTATAATTTAACGCAGCAAATCCGGCCGCGGCAATAGCTGCACCGGCAATAGCTCCAATAATGGCATGAGATGAGCTGCTTGGAATACCGTAGTACCATGTGATCAGGTTCCAGGCAATCGCAGCGAGTAGCGCAGCCAAAATGACAACTGAACCATTTTCCAGTGTATAAGGGTCCACGATGTCTTTCGTAATGGTTTTTGCAACACCTGTAAATGTCATTGCCCCGATAAAGTTCATCACAGCCGCCATTATAATGGCGTGGCGCGGTTTCAGCGCTTTTGTGGATACCGAAGTGGCAATTGCGTTCGCCGTATCATGAAACCCGTTGATGAAATCAAACACCAGAGCACAAATGACTATTAGTATCGTTAATATGAATAGAATATCCATTTTTACCCCTCGTTACGCGTTTTTCATAATGATGGTTTCAAGATTATTGGCAACACTTTGGCAAGAGTCAGCAATTTCTTCAAGCGTTTCGTAAATTTCACGGTATTGAATCACTTTGATCGGATCTGTTTCATTTCCGAAAAGATTCTTTAATGATTTTCTGTGCAGGTTGTCACAGCTGTGCTCATATTCTTTAATTTTGATCGCGTGAGGCTGAATATCTTTTAAGCGGTTTTCTGCCAGTAGCTCAATTGTAATCAAAATTTCTTTCGCACATTCTCTGATGTATCCGCTGAATTTATCGATATGCTCGTCTGATGAAGTAATTGAAAAAATCTCCATCATGGCAGAGAAATGCTCGATTCCGTCAAGCACATCATCCAGGCTGTTTGTTAGCTGAAGGATATCTTCGCGTTCAATAGGAGTGATGAACGCTTTGTTAAGCTCTTTAATCATGACATGAACATGATTGTCACCTTTTGTTTCATATTCCTTTAACGTATCTGCGAATTCTTTAAGCGTCGTTTGGTTTGTGACCTTAAAGTTCACAAAATATTCGGCAGTTTCGTCTATATTCTTTGCGATTTCTGTTAAAAGGAGTGAGAACTTATCTTTTTTTCTTCTTATCATTAAAAACCCTCCATAGTTTGAATGAGACAATGCACACATCAAATTATTATATAGCCTTTTGTCGAAAAAAAACAGGAAAAGTCGAAAAAAACGCGGCTTGACTTTTTCGGTAAATCATGTCTCCTTATCATGGCCTGCTTCGGTACAAAAAAACGACCCAAGTTAGCAAAATCCTTCTGCTTAACGTAAAAAGTATATCAAAAGTTGTGTTTTTCCTGTCAACTTTTTTCTTCTGTTCCACCAAAAAACGGTTCCCTAAACAAGGGAACCGTTTTATCAGCTAGCTTTTCGTTTTTTCATCCAGTAATAAACAGGCAGTCCGGCAAGGCCGATGAGGATTGATAATCCACAGCTCAGTGTATCTGTAATCAGTGTGCTTCCTAACACAAAGAATGAGCCCGCGATTGCCAAAATCGGCATGAATGGGTAAAGCGGAACACTGTAGGCGCGCTTTTCTCCCTTTGTTCGCTTGCGGAGGATAAACACCGCAAAAAAGGCCATTACATAAAAAATGTAGATCATGAAAATAGAGATTTCCGAAAGTTTATCAGGGTTGCTGATCAGCATCATAATCAAAGACACAGCAATCTGGAAGGTAATCGCAATCCATGGTGTGCGGAACGTCGGATGCACATGTGACAGTTTTTCAGCAAATGGAAGCTGTTTGCGTTCCGCCATCGCGTAGGACACTCGCGGGAAAGAAAGGATCTTTCCGTTTAAGCAGCCGAAGATGCTGACAATAATCCCGACACTGATCAGCTTTCCGCCAACTGAACCGAATAGCATGGTCGCAGCAGTGCTTGTCGCATTTTCACCAAGTGTGACAATTTCGTTCGCAGACAGGATGTGAAGCAATGCAAAATTAATGAAAATATAGATGGCTGTAACAATTAATAATCCTCCAGTCATTGCGCGTGGCAGCAGCTTTTCGGGATTTTTCATTTCTCCGCCGAGAGCGGCCAGAAGAATCCATCCGTCGTAAGCAAACAGTGTAGCCAAGATGGCTGCTCCGAAATTCATATCGGAAATGCTTTCGTTTACTGCTGTAAAGATGTGCTGATCGCCTTTCCAAAGACCGAAGATGATGATGCATGCAATCGGAATCAGCTTGCCGATCGTTGTCAGCGTTTGGACAAAGCCGCCGTATTTTGTACCGATAATATTAATGATGCATAAAAAGAGAACGGCTATAATTCCGATTCCTTTTGATAGTCCAGATCCCCAGCCGAAAAGATTCGCCATTAAAGATCCAAAATATAAACCCAGCGCGCCGATAATCGCCGGACCGTAAATGATAATCTGCACCCAGCCGCACAAAAACCCCCAAAACTCTCCGTACACTTCTTCAAGGTACGTATAGAGCCCGCCGGTTTTCGGAATCTGTGTTCCGATTTCCGCGATTGTCAAACCGCCCGCCAGTGTTAAAATACCGCCTAACAGCCAGGCGAATAGCGCTGTCTTTGAATCACCCGAATAAGCGAGCACAGCGCCAGGCTTCATAAACACACCTGAACCAATAATGGTTCCGATGACAAGAGTAAGGGCAAACAAGAGGCCTATCTCTTTTTTCAAACCGTTGTCTTCAGTATGCATGTCCTTAACCTCCTATGATGTTGAAGCTTCATGATGAAGAATCTATTTTTCATATTGTAAACCCTATTTTAGAAAAGTGAAATAAAATAAATTTTCTGATTTTCGATATTTGCTTTCTGTGTGGCTGATAAACCTATGGAAACGCCTGCTTTAATAATTAATAAACGAATAAAAATGTGTTTTTTAAGTTCTAAAGTTCGTGTTTTTCGGTCGGGTTTCAACTGTCAGAGAAGATGCTGTAAGAACCTAGCAAAATAACGAACCTCCGATGAAGCTGATATGTTGACTTTCCCATGGGAATAAAATACCTTGTTATTAGAACACTAAATATATAACTATGATATAATATCTCGAAATCGAGATAAAATGACCTGGAGGGACAGCATATGAAAGTCAACGGCATTCACCACGTGTCGGCATTAACGGCCGACGCACAAAAAAACTTAGATTTCTATAAGAAAGTATTAGGATTAAAGCTCGTCAAAAAATCCGTCAACCAGGATGAACCGACAATGTACCATCTGTTCTACGGAGATGAAGTGGCAAATCCGGGAACTGAGCTGACGTTTTTCGAGATTCCCCGCATTGCGCCGTTTCATGCGGGCACAAACAGTATTTCTTCTATTGGTTTGCGTGTTCCAAGCACAGAAGCCCTGCATTTTTGGAAAGAACGTTTTGAAGAGCATCAGGTGGCGCATAGCGGAGTCACCCAAAGAGCGGGACGTGACATATTGGCATTCCGAGATCATGAAGGACAGCGCCTTGTGCTGACTGCGGATGAGAAAGGAAAAGGATATGGTCTGCCTGTTAAACAAAGCGGTATTCCGGAAGAATTTTCGTTTCGCGGGTTAGGGCCGGTTGAGCTGACTGTACCGTACGCTGAACCAACTTTACACGTATTGACGAATATTCTCGGATTTACAGAAATCAGCCGTGAAACAGTCGAAGGACAAGGAGCCGCCGTCATTTTGGAATCTGGAGAAGGCGGTGCTGCAACAGAAATCCATTTAATAGAAAGAAACGATCTTCCGCGCGAACGCCAAGGAAAAGGAAGTGTTCACCATGTCGCGTTTCGGGTAAGAGATGAAGAAGAGCTTGCCGGGTGGCATCAGATCATCAGCCGGGAAGGCTATAGTAATTCCGGCATCGTTGAACGCTACTATTTCAAGGCGCTGTATTTCAGAGAGCCGAACGGCATTTTGTTCGAGTTATCAACAGATGGACCGGGATTTATGGTTGATGAAAACCTTGATGAGCTCGGCCAAACGATCGCTCTTCCTCCGTATCTTGAGCATCGAAGAGCTGAAATAGAAGCAAAACTAAAACCGATATACTAAATTGAGATTGATTTGCCTTCCGGCACTGCCGGGAGGCTTATTTTTATTATCATAAAGGCTGCATAAACATTGGGCAGGACATATCAGGTGACGTTGGGAGAAATGGCTTAAAACCCGTTGTATATATGGACGATTGGCACGAAATGGCCTCGGCAAAAATATTGTCTTTGTTTATTAATAGTTTATTCATATTTGCTTGTTACACTATTTCAAAGTTAGACAAAAAGGAGTGAAAAACAAGTGGAAAAGAGAAAACGCGAGCTGGATATCGTCCTTACCCTCATTTTGCTCGCATCTGCATTTTTAAATATCTATAACATTTGGAATGACGACACGGTGAATCCTTATTACACCGCGGCAGTTACAAGTATGATGCAAAGCTTTCATCATTTCTTTTATGCTTCGTTCGATGCTGCCGGCTTTATAACAGTTGATAAACCGCCAGTTACATACCAAATCCAAACGATCAGCGCATTAATATTCGGTATGCACGGGTGGAGCGTCATTCTCCCTCAAGCATTGGCGGGTGTAGGTTCAGTCCTTCTGATGTACTTGCTGATTAAACCGACATTCGGTAAAACGGCGGCGCGCATTGCCTCATTTGTTATGGCATGTACGCCGATTGCTGTAGCTGTAGCACGAACAAACAATGTCGATGCATTACTGGTATTTTTTTTATTGCTTGCCACATGGCTCCTCTTTAAAGCGATCAGAAAAGGAAAGCTGATCTGGCTGTTAGCAGCATTTTTCGTCGTTGGAATAGGTTTCAATACAAAAATGCTTCAAGCTTATATGATTTTACCGGCCTTCTTATTGTTTTATCTGATTGCGGCAAACGCCACAATCAAGAAAAAAATCATTTCTTTGGTAAGTGCGTTAGCTGTATTAGCAGCTGTTTCGTTATCATGGCCGCTCATTGTTGACAATATCCCTGCAAGCAAGCGGCCTTATATCGGAAGCAGCCAGACCAACTCTGTTTTGGAATTGGCTTTCGGATATAACGGGATTCAGCGGCTGACAGGCCAAAATTCCGGCGGCGGACAGAGCGGATCAATTGGAGACGCCTCAAAAGAAATGCCGTCTTCTGATAACAATTCATCACAAACTCAAGCGCCGCCTAACCAGTCAGCAAGCAACAGCTCATCAAGTGATGACAAATCATCAAATGGCAATATGGCAGCACCTCCATCCAACGGTCAAATGCCAAACGGCGGAGAAATGCCGAGCGGCGGTCAAGGAGGCCCTCCAAGCGGCGGAGACGGCGATCAGGGCGGACCTGGCGGAGACGGAGGGGAAGGCGGTGCAGGAACCGGCTCGAAAATACAATCAGGTTCAGGAATGTTCGGAACGGGAACACCTGGTCCGCTGCGGCTTTTCCAACAAGAATTGTCTGATCAAATCAGCTGGCTTCTGCCATTTGCGATTTTTGGAATCGCAGGTTTACTGATCGCGGGTGCGAGAGAAAGAAGAAGATTATCTGCAGAGCAGAAGGAAACGGTGTTCTGGGTCGCATGGCTTGTACCGATTGCCGGATTCTTCAGTGTCGCAGAATTTTTCCATCATTATTATCTCATTATGCTGGCACCGCCGATTGCGGCTCTTGTCGGGGCGGGGTGGGTTGCCCTTGTTCACCTGTACCGCAATCAGACAGGCTGGACATCATGGCTTCTGCCAGCAGCGATTCTTGCGACAACTGGGTTTGAATTGTTTATTCTCAGGAATTACAACGATCAAATCGGCGCAGGCTGGAGCATTGGCGTAGGGATTATTGGCGCGTTGTCAGCGATTGCTCTGCTGCTGTTCAAACAGCGCCAAAAACCGATCAGTTATTATGTATCACTTGCAGCTCTTCTCGCATTGCTGGTGATGCCGATTTATTGGGCAAGCACACCGCTTCTGTACGGAGGCAACAGCTCACAGCCTGAAACAGGGCCTCAGCTCGCTTCAGCCAGCGGAAAAGGCATGGGTATGTCAGATGCGACTGTAAATGAAAAACTGATCAAATATCTAGAGGAGAATAACTCCAAAGCTGAATATCTATTCGCCACAATAGACTCGAACACAGCAGCGCCATATATTATTAAAACGAAAAAAGCTGTCATGGCTATTGGCGGATTCAGCGGTTCTGACCCGGCTATCACACTGACTCAATTCAAAAAACTAGTAAAAGAAGGAAAAGTGAAATACTTCTTGGCTTCTGGAATGGGAAGAGGCGGAAACAATGACATTGTTGAATGGGTTGAGAAAAACGGGAAAGAAGTGTCTTCATCTAAATGGCAAACAAGCTCTGATCAACAATCATCATCTGAGCAGAAAACAGAAAATAATGATTCAGCTGATACATCAAGCAATAGCGAGTCTTCAGGCGAAAACAGCCAGATGGGCGGCGGATCTGGCAGAATGAATCAGTCAGTTACATTATACGAACTAAATGCTGATGAATAGGAGGAAAAAACATGAGCAGACATATTCAATATTCAGTTGTTGTACCTGTGTATAACGAAGAGCTTGTCATTTATGAAACCTATCAGCGCTTAAAAGAGGTCATGGATCAAACGAAAGAAAACTACGAGCTGCTTTTTGTCAATGATGGAAGCAAAGATCGCAGTATTGAGATTTTAAGAGAGCACAGCCTGATCGATCCGAAAGTGAAAATCATTGATTTTTCAAGGAACTTTGGGCACCAGATCGCCATTACAGCGGGTATGGATTATGCACAGGGGAATGCAATCGCCGTCATTGACGCTGATTTGCAGGACCCTCCTGAGTTGATTTTAGATATGATTGAAAAGTGGAAGGAAGGCTATGAGGTTGTGTACGCCGTGCGGACAAAACGAAAAGGGGAAACCTTTTTCAAAAAACAAACAGCGGCTATGTTTTACCGTCTTCTCAGCAGCATGACAGATATTGATATCCCGATTGATACAGGGGACTTCCGCCTTATGGACAGAAAAGTCTGTGATGAAATGAAGAGATTAAAAGAAAAAAATCCTTTTGTCAGAGGGCTCGTCAGCTGGGTGGGCTTCAAACAGACAGCGGTCGAGTACGTACGTGATGAAAGGCTCGCCGGAGAAACAAAGTACCCGTTGAAGAAAATGCTCAAGCTGTCAATGGATGGCATCACGACATTTTCACATAAACCGCTGAAGCTGGCAAGCTATGCGGGGATGTTCATGTCAGGTGCAGGATTTCTGTATATGTTTATCGTGCTGTACCTGAAGCTATTCACGGACAGCACGATTACGGGCTGGTCATCCCTTATTGTGATCCAGCTCCTGTTCAGCGGCATCGTCCTTCTGATTCTAGGGATGATCGGCGAATATATCGGCAGAATCTACGATGAAGCCAAAGACAGGCCGCTTTACATCGTGCAGAAATCATATGGAATTGAAAATAAAAGACTCTATAGAGACCAGCATATGTCATAACCTGAAACCCCTATCCTTTACGGACAGGGGTTTTTTATATTCTGTGAGATGATCAAAGCAACAGACGCTGATCATTTTATGAGACTAAGGGATTGTGAACTTGGACTGCGGTTTTAGCATGCTGCAATAAAAACGGCAAAGCCTAAAAGCAGTCGTCCTCGGCTTTGCTGAATGTCAGCTGATATATTGGAGGGCTTTACAGAAATGCATGATGAGAGCCGTATCGGTTATGTGTAATAGACTACTGGCACCCAGTGTAATTCCCCACGACAGTCGATTCAGAAAGGAGAAAGCTTAGCACAGTAAAGTTTGACCCTGCCCAGATCATGTTCAATCCCACGGTTTTCATGTTCATATCGCTTTCTCAAATGATGCCTCAACATCTGATTAGTATAATGTCAGATGTTGAGGCAGGGTGTTTCATAGAGCGATAGGTCTTTTGTTCAATAAAAAGCCTCAGACCGCTTTTGCGGCTGAGGCGCTATATCTTAAGAAGTTGTTTCTTCTTTTTGGTCGAGTTTGATTTTTTTCGTCATTTCTTTGCCGTTTCTGAGGATTTTCACTTCAACGGTATCACCGATGTTTGCGTCTTTATATAAGATATTTCGCAGTTCACTGCCTGTATTGATTTCTTTGTCCTTCAGGCTGATGATAATATCCTCCGCTTTCAATCCGGCCTTTTCAGCAGGAGAGCCTGAGGCGACCTCACGGATGTATACGCCCTTATTCAGCTGGCTTCCGAACAGGCCGAGTGTGCCTTCTTGGTAGTTTTGCGGCACTTGTTCTAAATCAAGCATACTGACGCCGATATACGGACGTTCAATTTGCCCCTTAGACAGCAATTCTTCAGCAATCGGTTTTACGTCGTTGCTTGGGATTGCAAATCCAATGCCCTCAACATCATCTTCACTGATTTTCATACTGTTAATGCCGACAATTTTGCCGGAAGTGCTTAACAATGGACCGCCGCTGTTACCTGGGTTAATCGCTGCGTCAGTTTGAATCACGTTAATGCTGGTTTGGCCAGCAGATGTTGACATTGAAACCGTTCGGTCCACACCGCTTACAATTCCTTGCGTTACTGTGCGGGACAGGTCTTTTCCGAGCGGATCTCCAATCGCAATGACGGTCTCGCCTGTTCTGAGATCAGATGAATCACCGAAGCTTGCCACTTTTGTTACGTGGTCATCACTGATTTGAAGGACCGCTAAATCTGTTAACGAGTCACTGCCTACCAGCTTTGCTGTCGCCTCAGTGCCGTCATATAAAGATACCTTCAGTGAAGACGCACCTTCTACGACGTGGTTATTCGTAATGATATAAGCCTTGCCGTTCTCTTTTTTGAAAATGACACCCGATCCCGATCCGCTTTCTGTACCTTCGCTGGAACCGGATGAGTCAGAGCCGAACAAAGAGCTGTTTGACTGGGCCTGAAGATTTGTAATACCGACAATCGCCGGTGAAATGTCTTCCACCATATTTGAAATTTTAGAAGAATCCTCGCTCTTGAATGCAGAAGAGCTGCTTGAGTTTGACGAGCTTTTGCTAGATTCAGAGGACGTGCTTTTAGCTGTAGCAGCTTGCGTTTGCTGCTGGCTGGATGATTGTTTTGCAGTGTCCTGAGAATCATGGTCGCCTAGCGGTGTAAATGTGTAAATGCCGAGAGCGAGACTGCCGCCGATCACTCCGCCAAGCAGCGGTCTGAACCATCCGAACCCTCGTTTTTTCTTCTCCTGGTCATGAATCACATTGCGGGCTGAGTAGGAGGGGCTCTGATCGTTTTCTTTCGCTAGAAAGACCTCATTCTCATTTCCTTCCGTTCTGTTTTCGTCACGATAGTTATTCATCATGTTCACTCCGTTTCTCTATTTTCACTAAATCTATTTTATTATGATAGGTTTATGACTTGAGTTTATCATAAACAAAAACTGTGGGATAAAAATGAAAAGATTATGGGAAATTGTGAAAAAGGGCGGAAAACGTTACACTCTTTATTGTATATGAAAGGACTGAGTCGATGGAACAGATTGGATTGATTGGATATGGCAGCATGGCCGATATGATCGCCAGACAGCTGTTGAAGCATGGCCAAATCAAGGAGAATGAGCTCTTTATTGAAACAAGAACGAAGGGGGAGCGGCTGCAGGCGCTGATGTCAGATTATCCAAATGTATCAGCTGATTCGCTTGAGAACTGGGCTGAAACGTGCGGTTTGATTTTGATATGTGTCCCGCCGCTCCATGTCATTGAAACACTGCGCCGTCTGCACCCGTATGTGAATAAGAATACGCATATCGTTTCCATTGCCGCCGGTGTGCCGCTGCGTCTTTTGGAGGCTGAAACGGAGGCTGGTCTATCACGTTTCATTCCTGCCATAACGTCCGAAGCAGAAGCGGGCGTCTCACTTGTCGTTCACAGTGAAGCACTGACAGCCGATCAAAAAGAACGTCTGAATGAACGGTTATCGGTTTTCAGCCGTGTACGGGAAATCAAAGAATCGAATTTGGATGCCGCCAGCAATTTGACGAGCTCAGCACCCGGATTCATAGCTGCAGTTTTCGAAGAATTGTCACTGTCTGCGGTTAGAAACAGCGGCCTGTCCAAAGAAGAAGCCTTTGATTTTCTGATTCATTCGTTATACGGTACTGGCAAACTGCTGATCGAAAAGAAGATGTCTTTCGGGGAAACGCTGGAACGTGTCGCAACCAAAGGCGGAATTACCGGAGAGGGAGCTGAGGTGATACGCGCCTCTTTGCCGGACGTTTTTGATGAGGTGTTTGAAAGAACCTTGAAAAAATATGAACTGCTTACAGAACAGGCAGAGAAACAGACATGAATCCTTGAAAGAGGGTTCTTTTTTATCAATGAAAAGTTGTGATTTTCCCCAGTTATATTGCAATTTTCCTCTTTTTTTAATATAATTTGTTAGAATATTCATAATTTAGTAAAAAGGAGGAGCGTTATGAGACTGTACATGTCAGTAGATATGGAAGGTATTTCGGGTCTTCCGGACGATACCTTTGTGGATTCCGGCAAGCGCAATTATGAACGCGGGCGGCTCATCATGACCGAAGAAGCAAACTACTGTATTGCCGAAGCGTTTAACAGCGGGTGTACAGAGGTGCTGGTCAATGACAGCCATTCCAAGATGAATAATCTGATGGTTGAAAAGCTTCACCCTGAAGCCGATTTGATTTCCGGTGACGTCAAACCATTTTCAATGGTAGAGGGGCTGGACGATACGTTTACAGGCGCTTTGTTTCTCGGTTATCATGCGAGAGCCTCGACTCCCGGTGTGATGTCACACAGCATGATTTTCGGCGTCCGGCATTTTTACATAAACGATCGGCCTGTCGGTGAGCTTGGGTTAAATGCATATGTTGCCGGTTATTATGATGTCCCGGTGTTAATGGTAGCCGGTGATGACCGTGCCGCAAAAGAAGCGGAAGAGCTCATACCGAATGTCACGACAGCCGCTGTCAAACAAACCATTTCAAGATCAGCAGTGAAGTGCTTGTCCCCCGCGAAAGCCGGCCGGCTGCTGACAGAAAAAACCGCATTTGCCCTGCAAAACAAGGACAAAGTCAAACCGCTCACACCGCCTGACAGACCCGTTTTGAGCATTGAATTTGCCAATTACGGGCAGGCAGAATGGGCAAATCTGATGCCGGGAACTGAAATGAAGCCGGGTACCACAACCGTTCAATTTCAGGCAAAGGACATGCTTGAAGCCTATCAGGCGATGCTTGTCATGACTGAGCTTGCGATGCGGACATCATTCTGCTAAAGGGGTGTTTTAGGCTTTGGTGCGATACATGATGAAGCGTTTTTGGGCAATGGCAGCTACAATTTTGGTGATTACCACCCTGACTTTTGTTCTCATGAAGGTCATTCCCGGATCTCCTTTTAACGAGGAAAGAGGCACAAATGAAGTCGTTCAAAGAAATCTCGAAGCCTACTATCACTTAGACGATCCTCTCATTTTCCAATACATCATCTACCTAAAATCCATCATTACATTCGATTTCGGACCTTCAATTAAAAAACCGTCAGACAGCGTCAATGATATGCTGGAACGCGGATTTCCCGTTTCCTTTGAGCTTGGATTGACAGCGATTGTCATTGCCGTGATCTCTGGGCTCGTGCTGGGCGTAATCGCTGCGCTCCGCCGCAATGGCTTTTTGGACTACGCCGCGATGAGTCTTGCGGTACTCGGCATCTCCATCCCGAATTTTATTCTGGCAACATTGCTTATTCAGCAGTTTGCCGTCAATCTCAACCTATTTCCCGCTGCCACATGGACGAGCCCGATCCATATGGTGCTTCCGACCGCAGCGCTTGCCGTAGGGCCAATGGCGATCATTGCCAGGCTGACACGGTCAAGCATGGTCGAAGTCCTGACACAGGATTATATCCGCACAGCAAAAGCAAAAGGGCTTTCTCCGTTCAAAATTATCGTAAAACACGCACTCAGAAATGCACTCATGCCCGTCGTTACCGTTCTGGGTACACTCGTCGCCAGTATTTTAACTGGAAGCTTTGTTATTGAAAAAATCTTTGCCATTCCCGGAATGGGAAAATATTTTGTTGAAAGCATAAATCAGAGGGACTACCCCGTGATTATGGGAACGACCGTTTTTTACAGTGTCATTCTGATCATCATGCTGTTTTTGGTCGACTTGGCCTACGGTCTCTTAGACCCGCGCATTAAACTGCATAAGAAAGGGTGAAGCGTGTGAATCTCCCTGTACAAACAGATGAACGCCAGCCAGAGCAGCATATTCAGGTGCCGGATGAGTGGTTTGTCTCGAATCAAGAAAAAAATCGAGAAGCCGATTCGGTCAAGCGGCCGAGTTTGTCATACACGCAGGATGCTTGGAGGAGGCTGAAGAAAAATAAATTAGCGATGGCGGGACTCTTTATTCTTTTATTTCTTTTTGTCATGGCTGTTATCGGGCCTTTTTTGTCGCCCCATAGTGTCGCGCGCCAATCGCTGACCGAACAAAATCGTCCGCCTTCAGCCGAGCATTGGTTCGGCACCGATGAACTCGGCCGGGATGTGTTTACCCGAACATGGTATGGAGCGAGGATTTCGTTATTTGTCGGCGTGATGGCAGCGCTGATTGATTTTGTGATCGGTGTCATTTACGGAGGCGTTGCCGGTTATAAAGGCGGCAGAACTGACGGTATCATGATGCGGGTTATCGAAGTGCTGTACGGTCTGCCGTATCTGCTTGTAGTCATTTTGCTGATGGTGCTGATGGGGCCGGGGCTGGGCACCATTATTGTGGCGCTGACTGTAACCGGATGGGTCGGCATGGCGAGAATTGTTAGAGGCCAGGTGCTTCAAATTAAACATTATGAATATGTACTCGCCTCGAAAACCTTTGGCGCGAAAACCTTTCGCATCATCCGGAAGAATCTGCTGCCGAATACAATGGGAGCGATTATCGTACAAATGACATTAACCGTACCTGCCGCCATATTCGCAGAATCATTTTTAAGCTTTCTCGGCCTCGGCATACAGGCTCCGTTTGCCAGCTGGGGTGTGATGGCGAATGACGGTCTGCCTGCGATTTTGTCTGGGCATTGGTGGCGCCTGTTTTTTCCGGCCTTTTTCATCTCCTTGACGATGTATGCGTTTAATGTGCTGGGAGACGGATTGCAGGATGCGCTCGACCCTAAGCTGAGGAGGTAGCTGTATGGAAAAAGTTCTGTCAGTCAAAAATCTGCACGTTTCTTTTACGACTTACGGCGGGACGGTTCAGGCGGTTAGAGGGGTGAGCTTTGATTTGTATCAAGGTGAAACCTTTGCAATCGTCGGCGAATCCGGCTGCGGCAAAAGCGTTACCTCCCAAAGCATCATGGGTCTGCTGCCGCCCTATTCGGCGAAGGTGACAAACGGCAGCGTTCTATTTAAAAACAAAGACCTTTGCCGTCTTTCTGACAAAGACATGAGAGGCATAAGGGGAGCCGACATTTCTATGATTTTTCAAGATCCGATGACGGCGTTAAACCCGACACTGACTGTCGGAGACCAGCTGGGGGAAGCGCTCCTGCGCCACAAAAAAATGAACAAAAAGGCGGTGAGGAAAGAGGTGCTTTCCATGCTGTCATTGGTCGGCATTCCCGATCCCGAAGAGCGTCTGAGGCAGTATCCCCACCAATTCAGCGGTGGCATGAGACAGCGGATTGTCATTGCAATGGCGCTGATTTGCGAGCCTGATATTTTAATCGCAGATGAACCGACGACCGCTCTTGACGTGACCATTCAGGCACAGATATTGGAGCTGTTTAAAGAGATTCAGAGAAAAACGAATGTGTCTGTCATTCTGATTACACACGATTTAGGGATCGTTGCCCAGGTTGCTGACAGAGTCGCAGTTATGTATGCCGGGAAAATGGCGGAGATCGGCACGAGAAAAGATATTTTTTATCAGCCGCAGCACCCTTATACAAAAGGGCTGCTGAGCTCTGTCCCGCGGCTGGATATGGAGGGCGCGGAGCTGATTCCGATCGACGGAACGCCGCCGGATTTATTTTCACCTCCGACAGGCTGCCCGTTTGCCGCACGCTGTCCGAACAGGATGATCGTGTGTGACAGGGTATACCCGGGAAAGACCATCAGATCTGACACGCACACCGTCAACTGCTGGCTGCAGGATCAACGGGCCGAGCATGCGGTGCTGTCCGGAGATGCGAAGGATTGATCATGAAAAGGGGGAAGAGGATGAAACGAGTGAAAAAGTTATGGGGGATGGGTCTTGCATTAGGACTTTCGTTTGCGCTGATGGGATGTACAGCAAACGAACAAGCCGGAAAAGAAAGCGGTAAGGATAAGGCAAAAACAAGCGGAGAAAAGGTGCTGTACTTAAATAACGAAAATGAACCGACTTCGTTCGACCCGCCGATCGGTTTTAATAATGTGTCGTGGCAGCCGTTAAATAACATTATGGAAGGGCTGACGCGTCTTGGCAAAAAGAATGAGCCTGAACCGGCAATGGCGGAAAAGTGGTCTGTATCAAAAGATAAAAAAACCTACACATTTACGATTCGGGAAAATGCGAAATGGACAAACGGAGATCCGGTAACGGCCGGAGATTTTGAATACGCGTGGAAACGGATGCTTGATCCGAAAAAAGGCGCTTCATCCGCATTTCTCGGCTATTTTATTGAAGGCGGCGAAGCGTATAACAGCGGAAAAGGGAAAAAAGACGATGTGAAGGTGTCGGCAAAGGATGATCGAACCCTTGAAGTAACGCTTGAAGCGCCGCAAAAATATTTTCTCAGCGTCGTGTCCAATCCGGCGTATTTTCCAGTGAACGAAAAGGTTGATAAAGAAAATCCAAAGTGGTTTGCTGAGGCGGATACATTTGTCGGGAACGGTCCGTTTAAGCTGACGGAATGGAAGCATGATGACAGCATCACAATGGAGAAGAGTGACACGTATTGGGATCAAGATACCGTGAAGCTTGATAAGGTGAAATGGGCGATGGTCAGTGACAGAAATACAGACTACCAGATGTTTCAGTCTGGAGAACTGGATACCGCTTATGTCCCTGCTGAGCTGAGTGATCAGCTGCTTGATGAGGACAACGTCAGCATTGTTGACCAGGCTGGCCTTTATTTCTACCGGTTTAATGTGAACATGGAGCCGTTCCAAAATAAAAATATCAGAAAAGCCTTCGCGATGGCAGTGGATCAGGAGGAAATTGTAAAGTACGTCACCAAAAACAATGAAAAACCGGCGCGCGCCTTTGTATCGCCGGGATTTGCACAGCCTGACGGCAAGGACTTCCGTGAGGCGGGCGGAGACCTGATCACGACAAATGAAAGCAACGCGAAGCAGCTGCTGGAAAAGGGCATGAAGGAAGAAAACTATGATAAGCTTCCTGCGATCACTCTTACTTACAGCACAAAGCCGGAGCATAAAAAAATCGCTGAGGCGATCCAGCAAAAAATAAAAAATATCCTTGGAGTCGATGTGAAGCTGGCCAATATGGAATGGAACGTGTTTTTAGAGGAACAAAAAGCGCTGAAATTCCAATTCTCTCAAAGCTCATTTTTGCCTGACTACGCGGACCCTATCAGTTTTCTGGAAGCCTTCCAAACAGGAAATTCGATGAATCGTACAGGCTGGGCCAATAAAGAATACGATCAGCTGATCGAGCAGGCGAAACATGAAGCCGATGAAAAAACGCGTTTCTCCCTGATGCATCAAGCGGAAAAGCTGCTGATCAATGAAGCGCCAATCATTCCGGTTTATTTCTACAATCAGGTCAACCTGCAAAACGAACATGTAAAGGGGATCGTCCGGCATCCTGTCGGTTATATCGATTTAAAATGGGCTGACAAAAACTAACGCCGGCGATTGGGAAAATACTGCTTCTTTATAGCGAAGGAGCGGTATTTTTTCTCTTTTTTGCACGTATACGTAGGGTGCAGAGCAAATGAAAGGAGTGGTTCAGTTGAATCACAAGCCAAAAGCGCTTAAAAAGGGTGATACAGTTGGAGTGATCGCGCCCGCAAGCCCGCCGGATCCAAAAAAGCTTGAAACCGCGCTTTTATTTTTAGAAGAGCTCGGTTTAAAGGTGAAATTGGGCAAGGCGCTGAAAAACCAGCACGGCTATTTAGCGGGACAGGATGATGAGCGGCTGGCTGATCTCCATGAGATGTTCAGAGACGAGGAGGTAAAAGCAGTGCTGTGCGCATGCGGGGGTTTTGGGACAGGACGTATCGCCGCCGGCATTGATTTCAGCTTAATCCGCAAACATCCTAAAATCTTTTGGGGATACAGCGATATTACGTTTTTACATACTGCCATCCATCAAAACACAGGTCTTGTCACCTTCCACGGCCCGATGCTCAGTTCAGATATTGGCCTCGACGACGTTCACCCGCTGACAAAAGCGTCGTATGAGCAGCTCTTCCGAGAGACGGAATTCACCTATACAGAAGAGCTTTCTCCGCTGACCGTGCTTGTTCCCGGAAAAGCGGAAGGGGAGCTTGTCGGAGGAAATCTCTCTTTGCTGACGTCTACGCTGGGCACGCCGTTTGAAATGGATACGAGAGGGAAGCTTCTGTTTATTGAAGATATTGACGAGGAGCCTTACCAAATCGACCGGATGCTGAATCAGCTGAAAATGGCAGGGAAACTGACGGACGCAGCCGGAATTCTTGTTTGTGATTTTCATAACTGTGTCCCGGTGAAAAGAGAGAAGTCCCTCTCACTTGAGCAAGTGCTTGAAGACTATATTGTATCGGCGGGCAAGCCTGCACTGAGAGGTTTTAAAATCGGCCACTGTTCACCGAGTATCGCCGTACCGGTAGGCGCGCAAGCTGCTATGAATACAGCAGAAAAAACAGTCGTCATTGAGGCAGGCGTTTCAGAAGGGGCGCTGAAGACATGAAAATCATTCAAATAGACACAAGTCGAATCGCCGTACCGCTGACAAAACCGTTTAAAACCGCACTTCGCACTGTATATACGGCTGAATCGGTCATTGTAAGGATCACTTATGACAGCGGCGCCATCGGATGGGGGGAAGCACCTCCAACGATGGTGATTACAGGAGACAGCATGGATAGCATTGAAAGTGCGATTCACAATGTCTTGAAACCGGCACTGCTTGGAAAAAGCCTGTCTGGTTATGGGGCCATTTTGCATGACATCCAGCATCTCCTTACAGGAAACCAGAGCGCGAAGGCGGCTGTGGAAATGGCGGTATACGACGGCTGGGCGCAGATGTGCGGACTCCCGCTTTATCAAATGCTCGGCGGATACCGGGATACGCTGGAAACAGATTATACCGTCAGTGTCAACTCACCAGAAGAGATGGCAGCGGATGCCGAGCATTATCTCAAACAAGGCTTTCAAACACTGAAAATAAAGGTCGGCAAAGATGATATCGCAACAGATATCGCCCGTATCCAAGAAATAAGAAAACGTGTCGGACCAGCCGTGAAACTTCGTTTAGACGCCAACCAGGGATGGACACCTAAGGAAGCGATAGCTGCCATTCGGAAAATGGAGGATGCAGGTCTTGGTATTGAGCTTGTCGAACAGCCTGTCCTTAAAGATGATCTCGCTGGGCTTAAAAAGGTGACAGATGCGACAGCCACGCCGATTATGGCCGATGAAAGTGTTTTTACGCCGCGTCAGGCGTTCGAAGTTCTTCAAACGCGGAGCGCAGACTTAATCAATATTAAACTGATGAAAGCGGGCGGCATCAGCGGAGCAGAGAAAATCAATGCCATGGCTGAGGCGAACGGAGTGGAGTGCATGGTCGGCAGCATGATTGAAACGAAGCTGGGCATTACGGCCGCGGCGCATTTCGCCGCAAGCAAAAGAAATATCACACGCTTTGATTTTGACGCGCCGCTGATGCTGAAAACAGATGTCATCAAAGGCGGCATCACATACAGCGGCAGCACGATTGCGATGCCTGACAGACCGGGTCTCGGAATCACCGGAGCTGCGCTATAGAAAGGGGAAATAAAACCATGATGCATACTGTCATCTCAGCAGTGGCCAACATTTGGACCGCGCCTGATTCGCCGCGTCCTGCTGACCAAGTGATGATTCGTCCGACCGTAATGATCAGAGACTGGTTGGAGCGCATGACGTATGATGAGCGGCTTGGATTATGTGTAGACAATATCATCCAAACTCAGGTTCTCTTTGGCGAAAAGGTACTGGTGACGGCGGAACAGGGCGAATGGGTTTCTGTCATTGTGCCGAGCCAGCCATCCCGAAAAGATCCGCGTGGATATCCGGGCTGGATGAAAAAGAACCAGCTGAAAAAAACAAGTCCTATCCATATACAAAACGATGTCATGATTAGTAAACCGGCTGCCTTTTTGTACAAAAGTAATGGAGAAAAGGAGATCGAATTGAGCTTTTTGACGGTTCTCCCCTTCATTGCAGAAGAAAACGGATATTTTAAGGTTGCGACCGTTTTTGGGGAAAGGTTTGTGAAGCAAAGTGATGCAGTGCCTGTCCGCGAACAGAAAGGGACTGCTGAAGACATCGTTCAAACGGGGGCTTTTTTTCTCGGGCTTCCATACCTGTGGGGAGGGATCAGCGGGTTTGGGTTTGATTGCTCCGGGTTTATGTACAGTATATTTAAGGCCAACGGATACAACATCCCCCGTGATGCGGGAGATCAGGCAAAGGCGGGGGAAGATGTTCCGCTTGATGATATGAAAGCCGGTGATCTGCTGTTTTTTGCTTATGAGGAAGGAAAAGGAGCGATTCATCACGTCGGTCTGTCCGTAGGCGGTGGGAAAATGCTTCATTCTCCAAAGACAGGAAAATCAATCGAAATCCTGACATTAAAAGAGACAATTTATGAAAAAGAACGATGTGCGGTGCGCCGCTGTTTTTCAGAATAAGGAGGGAGACAAATGACGCCACTGCCTTTGTTGGAGGTCAGCCAGCTGAAAATGCATTTTGACGCAGGAAAAAAGCGGACAGTCAAAGCTGTCGACGGGGTCACCTTTCAGATTCGTGAAGGAGAAACGTTCGGGCTTGTCGGAGAGTCAGGGTGCGGGAAATCAACCTTGGGGAGGGTGCTGATGCGCCTGTATCAGCCGACAGAAGGAAGTGTGAAATACCGCGGAACGAACCTTCACGCACTAAGTGTCAAAGAGCAGTTTGCCTTCAACCGCAAGCTGCAGATGATTTTTCAGGATCCTTATGCTTCGCTTAACCCGCGCATGACCGTTCGAGACATCATTTTGGAGCCTATGGAAATTCACAACCTTTACAATACGCATAAAGCTCGGCTTCTCATCGTGGACGAGCTGCTTGAGGCAGTGGGGCTTCACCCCGATTTTGGCAGCCGTTATCCCCATGAATTCAGCGGCGGACAAAGGCAAAGAATCGGCATTGCCAGAGCACTGTCGCTGAATCCTGAATTTATCGTGGCGGACGAACCGATTTCTGCACTTGATGTTTCGGTTCAGGCGCAGGTCGTCAACCTGCTGAAGCGGCTTCAAAAAGAGAAAGGGCTCACGTTTTTATTTATCGCCCATGATCTTTCGATGGTGAAGCATATCAGTGACAGGATTGGTGTCATGTACTTAGGGCACATGATGGAAATCACAGAGAGCGGTATCCTGTATCGTGAACCGCTGCATCCCTATACAAAGGCGCTTTTATCCTCGATTCCGATTCCAGACCCTGAATTGGAGGATAAGCGCGAGCGCATCCTCTTAAAAGGGGAGCTGCCGAGCCCGGTCAATCCGCCGAGCGGCTGCGTGTTTCGAACCCGCTGTCCGGAGGCGATGCCAGAATGCGGGGAATCCCGTCCCCAGCTTCAAGAAATCGAAGCCGGCCGATTTGTCGCTTGCCATTTGTATCGAAATGCTGATACGAAAGAAAAGGTGAGATAAACCAAAAAGACTGGCCCTTTTTGCGGAGCCAGTCTTTGTTTTTATGCTTGATGTAAAAATTTCACACAAACCGGGTAAGGGACGGAAACAGTTGAAGGAAGCACTGTCAATCGGCCGGTTTCTTTGTCTCTTTCAAACAGGACAAGATTGCCTGTTTCTTCATTTGAAGCAACAAGGAACGCTTCCGTTGGATCAAGGACGAAGTCGCGAGGCCAGTTTCCTTCTGTCGAGACTCTTTCTACGAATGCCAGCTCGCCTGAATATTGATTCACTTCAAATACAGCGATACTGTCATGGCCGCGGTTTGCGACGTAAACAAAACGGCCGTCCTGTGTGACATGAATTGCGCTTCCCTGGCTGTTATCCGTAAAATCATCAGGAATGGCAGAGACGACCTGGGTTTCTCTGAATTCGCCGGCTGTCGGATTGTATTCAAGCGCAATTACTTCATTGCTTAATTCTGTCATCACGTAAGCGTATTTTTCTTTCGGATGAAAAGCGATATGGCGAGGTCCTGCGCCGGGAGCGAAGGCATGGCTTCCGGATTCAGTCAATACGCCGTCTTTCATTTTATAGGTGTACAGCTTATCGATTCCTAAGTCAACCGCTACGACATAATTGTGTTCAGGTGTGAACCCCGCGTAATGTATATGCGGTTTTTCTTGTCTTTCGTGCGGCCCTTTTCCTGTGTGAGCGGCTTCTGAAGCAGGTGATTGTAAGCTTCCGTCTTCCTGAATCGGAAAAGCGTGGATTTTCCCGCTGTGATAGTTGGCTGTCAATACGAATTGATTATGTTCATCGGCGTTTACGTGGCACGGCGATGGGCCATCAATTAACTGATGATTCAGAAATGTTAATTCGCCGCTGTTTTGATCAATTTTATAAGCAGCAACTCCGCCTTGGCCATCTGCTTTTTCAATTGAATAAAGGATCGAGTTATCTTTATTCGGTGTCACATATGTCGGGTTGCCAAGCTTAGCGGCAAGCTTTGGCTCACTGAGTGTTTTCTTCTCAGAATCAAGCTCAAATGAATAAATCCCTTCGCTTCCGCCTTTTGTATATGTTCCGACATATCCTATGTACTTTGTCATGCGAATGCCCCCTTAAAAATGATGTCACCTCTATATTAACGTATCTTGATAAAATAAGCTGTTCAAAACTTGAAAAAGGGGAATATTGATCATTCGCCGCGCATCAGCGGCATCGTACAGCACCGGAAGGAACCGCCTGATTTAATAATTTCTGTAAGGTCGATTTCAATGATGTGATAGCCTCTATTCGATAACTGCTGATTGACATGGCGGTTGCAAGGAAGGGTAATGATCGTTTTTCTCCCGATTGAAAGGACGTTGGTACCAAGTGTAAATTGTTCATCCTCGGGCACTTCAATGAGATCATAGCGTTTTGCCAGCATTTCAACTTCCTCTGGCTCAAGGGCTTTTGGATAAATTAACGCTTCGCTTTCAGATACGATGTTAAATACGCAGTCCAAATGCAAATATTTTTCATGCAGGTGAACGGGAACGACTGTATAGTCAGGAAGCGCCTCTTCCAGCTGACCGATGGCTGACATATCCGTGCGCTGGCTGATTCCGACGTAGACGATCTCACCATCGACAATGACATCACCGCCTTCAATGCTTGTATGAAGTATGTGGGTGTAAGGAATGCCTTGAGTGTGAAAAAACTCTTTTATAATAGCTTCTTCCCCTTGGCGAATCGGTTCCGTCATGCTCGAGAGGAAGGCTTTTTCTCCGATGACAAATCCGATGTCCCGGGTAAAGACCTGCTCGGGGAGTCCGTCGCGGACAGGTAAAAGGATGACGTCGATGTTGTGTGACCTGAGTGCTTCAATAAAGCGGCTGTGCTGATCTGTAGCGGTTTTCACATGAATATTGTCATCTTCAAAATGTTTTTGTGTTTCGTTTATGACATCTTTTATCGTCATATGCTCCGGTCTGCATAAAATGACTTTCTCAAGTGCGCCGTATTCCGTTCGGCATACCGTTTTGCGCTGATGTTTCGGGATGGATACGTCCATTTGGTTCTCCTCCTGACCGTATGAAGAATACATGTATTATTCCCTCATCATGAAAATCATTAAACGTGTTGGAAAGTAAACCTGACAGACCATTTTAAATTTTAGACAAATGGCAGAGAATATTGTTTAATAGGAGAATATGAGTGTATGTAGCTAAACGATCAGACATCAAAGGGGAGAAAGATATGGAAACACCGGAAACAAGATTTTGTAAAGAGTCAAAGGTTGTAAAAACCAGCAGGGTGTTCCCGCTTGATACGAACAACCATAACACGCTGTTTGGCGGAAAATTAATGAGTTACATTGACGACATTGCTTCAATTTCCGCGGCGCGCCATTGCAGGCGTGAAACAGTAACCGCTTCGATGGACTCAGTGGATTTTCTGAAGCCGATAGGCCAAAAGGAGTCTGTCTGCTTAGAGTCATATGTGACATGGGTCGGCACATCGTCCATGGAGGTGTTTGTAAAAGTCATTAAGGAGCACCTGATGACTGGCGAACGGGAACTCGCCGCGACATCCTTTTTGACATTTGTCGCATTGGATTCAAATGGCAAGCCGGTGCCTGTACCGAGAGTTGTACCGGAAACAGAAGAAGAAATCATGCTGCATAATACGGCGGTTCAGCGCGCCAATGAACGAAAAAACCGCAAAAAGCACAGCCAGGCCCTTGCAAATGCGCTCGGAACTGAAAGGCCTTGGTAAATGTTAAACCCAAGACATATGTTGTTTTGGGTTTTTTTGTGCTTTGCACCTTTCTTATGGTGATTATTACAAAGGTTAGTCCGTTTTTGCTAGGGGATTCTATAAAAAAGCAACAATTGTCACGATAAATTGAAAATCTTGTGACAACTTTATTAAAGATTCATTTTAGATATATCTTTTATCTGCGAGATCTTGTATCTTAAAGATATATTTTAAATACATCTTTTGAAAGGATTGTTTATGAAATGTTAGATAATAAAACAATCGAAATCATTAAAAGCACTGTACCCGTATTACAACAGCATGGAGAAGCCATCACTGGCCGTTTTTACGATCTGATGTTCCAAGGCCATCCAGAGCTTCTGAACATTTTTAATCAAACAAACCAAAAGAAAAAAACACAGCGCACTGCCCTTGCAAATGCCGTTATTGCAGCTGCAGCAAATATTGACCAGCTCGGAAATATCATTCCGGTCGTCAAACAAATCGGCCACAAACACCGCAGTATCGGAATCAAGGCTGAACATTATCCGATCGTCGGCAAATACTTGCTGATTGCGATTAAAGATGTTCTGGGAGACGCTGCGACACCTGACATTATGCAGGCATGGGAGAAAGCGTACGGAGTAATCGCTGACGCGTTCATCGGAATTGAAAAAGAAATGTATGAGCGGGCAGAGGATCAAGCCGGCGGCTGGAAAGAGTATAAGCCATTTGTCATCGCAAAAAAAGAGCACGAAAGCAAAGAAATTACATCCTTCTATTTGAAGCCGGAAGACGGCAAGCCGTTACCTGAATTTCAAGCGGGGCAGTATATCAGCATCAAAGTGCGGATTCCTGATGCTGAATATACGCAAATCCGTCAATACAGCCTGTCTGATATGCCGAGAAAAGACTATTATCGAATCTCAGTGAAGAAAGACGGTGCCGTGTCTTCGTATTTACACGATGGACTGCATGAGGGAGATTCAATAGAGATCAGCGCACCGGCGGGGGACTTTGTTTTAGATCCTTCATCACAAAAAGATCTTGTTCTAATCAGTGCCGGAGTTGGCATAACACCAATGATCAGCATGCTGAAAACGTCTGTTTCCAAGCAGCCTGAACGGCAGATTCTTTTCATTCATGCCGCGAAAAACAGTGAATACCACGCATTGCGCCATGAGGTGGAAGAAGCGGCAAACCATGCTTCTGTCAAAACAGCATTTGTGTATCGCGAGCCGACAGAGCAAGACCGTGCAGGTGACCTTCTGTTTCATGAAGGACAGATTGATCAACAGTTCCTCAAACAACTGATTATCAATACAGATGCGGATTATTATATTTGCGGTTCACCGTCATTTATTACGGCGATGCATCAGCTTGTGTCAAAACTAGGATCAGCGCCGGAGTCAATCCATTACGAGCTGTTTGGCCCGCAATTAAGTTTGGCGCAATCCGTTTGAGCACCCCGCGAAACTCTTCTCACTAAGAGAAGAGTTTTTTTATCATGGTAGTAGTGGCAGACAGGCACTGTTTCTGCATCCGACGATACTGACTCCCCGCCGCCAGAGATATTCGCCTAGCCTATTTAAGGCCGGATAAAAGGGTATGATGCATAGAGGATCTGCTTCAGGGAACAATAGGCTCAATATAACGAGCGGATGGAGGTAAAGATCAGTGTTATGGATGGTATGGGCATTTTTACTGAAGCCAGTTATCGTATTTTCGATTGCGTATATTCTGTTTCGGCTTGCCGGTAAAAAAGCCGTGTCACAAATGAACAATTTTGATCTGCTTTTGACCTTCGCGATTGGTACGATTATCAGTGAACCGATTCTTACATCCAAGCTGCCGATGTCCATTTATTACGCGGGCGCTTTTTTGGTCCTTTATCTCCTGATGACCAAACTCTCCCTTTCTAATAAATGGAGATGGTTGCTTGTCGTAAGCCCGACAGTCTTAATCCGAAACGGAGATATTGATGAACAGGGATTGCGCAAAGAAAGGCTGACTGTTAATGAACTGCTCGGAAAGCTGAGGGAAAAGGGCTATGCGAATCCAGCTGATATTGATCTTGCCATCATAGAAGAAACGGGAGAAGTAAGCGTCATTCCAAAAGAGGAAGCGAGAGCGGTGCAGGTGCGGGATTTGAATATGGAAGCTGAACGGAATTTTATCCCGATTCCACTCATACTGGATGGCGAAATTCTTGACCATAATTTGAAGTACCTCCAAAAAAACCGATCCTGGCTGTTTGAGCAGCTTGAGGAAAAAGGGCACAGCCCCAAACTGCTGTCCTCGATCACACTAGGCACGATGAATGTCCATGGCGATATCTCGCTTGATTTGAATTCCTCAAATGAATCGCAGCATGATCCTTATTTATATAAACCGGGAAATAACAATTGAGATTGCTCTCTGTTTTTAACGAGAGCTTTTTCTTTTTTAAAGGGAATTTTTGTTTGGTGTCAAATGTACCTAGTTAGGGGGGAACTGGACATGAAGGACTTATCCATTAGAAACGACATGGCGCCGACTGTCAGTCTGCTGTATTCCGCAGTGGAAGAAAACAGTCTCCGTCTGGCTTCTATCGTAAGTCACATGACACACAGTGAACTTTATTATAAGGGGCGCTGCCAAACAAAAAACAGCACTGCTCAGCTTTTGTGCCATATCGCAAATGTTGATATCAGATGGGTCTGGCGTATCAAGGAGAACCGAATACCGGATCATATTGAACAGACATACGGCCCGATGACAGATGAAAGTGGACGGCTGCCTGAACCGGAGAATCAGCCCCGATTAGATGAACTCCTGAAAAGACATCGGCATGTGGTAAACGAGCTGAAATCGGTATGTTACACCTTAACTGAAAATGATTTGCATCTGCCGCTTTCTTACGATAGTGACACCGCGACCATACGGTGGGGCATTTGGCATATGGCGGATCATAACCGCTATCATCAAGCCCATATTGAAGCCCTCAAAAAAGAATGGAAGCAGGATATGGTGAAATATGAGCGTTAAAACGAAGCTAGTGACCGATCGAATGCGTTTGCGCTATATGGAAGATCAGGATCAAGCCTCTTTGTTTGAGATATTTAACGATCCTGACGTCATGAAATATTATTCCGGCTTAAAAGATAAAAGGCAAACCCGCGAGTGGATCAATTGGAACAAGAGAAATGAAAAAGGGTACGGCGTCAGTCTGTGGATCGCCGAAGATAAGCGGACAGGGGACTTTTTGGGGCAATGCGGCATTGTTCCCCAGCAGATCGAAAATTAAACCGTAATGGAAATCGGCTATATGTTTGCCCGCCGCCACTGGGGGAACGGCTATGCGCAAGAAGCGGCGCGGGCCTGCCTGGACTACGGCTTCACCGAGCGGCAGTTTGGCACAATTGCGGCTTTGATTGACCCTGATAACAAAGCGTCCATACGGGTAGCGGAGAAAATCGGCATGCTTTACGATAGAACGATCAGAAAATGGAATAAACCGATCGCAGTATATGAAAGAAAATCTTACAATTGAAAGATAGAGCTGAGTTTAGTATCATGATGTCAGGTAAAGTTTTCTAGGGTTCCGCATGTCAATGGACATGGACTGGTCCGAGAGAAAACACATACGCGTAAATAGAGGCGTGTATGCACACGGAGGGAAAAAAGCCCGGGAGAGTCAATCTCATGTGAGACGACTGTCCGGGGTTTTTTTGTTTTCGGAGAATCTTACCAGAAAGAAAGGAATGACTGAAATGAAATGGGGATTAGTCGTGCTTGCCGCCGTTTTCGAGGTTGTTTGGGTGGTAGGCTTAAAGCATGCTGACTCAGCTTTAACATGGAGCGGCACTGCCGTCGGCATCATAGTCAGCTTTTATCTTTTAATGAAGGCGACAAACAGTCTGCCTGTCGGAACCGTGTATGCCGTCTTTACCGGACTTGGCACGGCAGGAACAGTGCTGAGTGAAATCATTCTGTTTCATGAGCCGGTTGGATGGCCGAAGCTTTTGTTAATTGGCGTGCTCCTAGTCGGTGTAATCGGGTTGAAGCTTGTGACACCGGATGAGACAGAGGAAAAAGGAGGCGAGGCATGATGCTGCACTGGATCAGTTTATTGTGCGCGGGCTGTTTGGAGATGGCCGGCGTGGCCCTTATGAATCAATATGCGAAAGAAAAAAGCGTGAAGTGGGTGCTGTTGATCATTGTTGGTTTTGCCGCTTCATTTTCCTTGCTGTCGTATGCAATGGAGACTATTCCGATGGGCACGGCTTACGCTGTCTGGACAGGCATTGGCACAGCCGGCGGTGCGCTTATCGGCATCCTCTTTTACAAGGAGCCGAAAGACGCCAAACGGATCTTCTTTATCTCTTTGATTTTATGCTCAGCGGTTGGATTAAAAATAATGTCATAAATTGATTTTTATCAAATCTTCAGTATAATGGATAAATAGTTTAGACTTACAAAGATAAGAGGGATTATTCATGAAATCATATATGACCCAGCGGTTAAACGAATACCGTGACGGAAATGAGGATAAAGGGCGTCTTTTGGTCAGCTGTCCCGATCAGCCGGGTATCGTCTCGGCGGTTTCCGCGTTTTTATTTGAACACGGCGCCAATATTATAGAATCCAACCAATATACGACAGACCCTGAAGGTGGCCGGTTCTTCCTGAGAATCGAATTCGACTGCGCGGACATTCGCGAGAAAAAAGAAACACTGCAGGAGGCGTTTGCCTCTACAGCGGAAAACTTCGACATGACATGGAGCTTAACATTGGCAAGCGAGCTGAAGCGTGTCGCCATTTTTGTTTCAAAGGAACTTCACTGTCTGCATGAGCTGATTTGGGAATGGCAAACCGGCAACCTGATGGCGGAAATTGCTGTTGTCATCAGCAACCATGAGGATGCGAGAGAGCTGGTAGAGCGGCTGAACATTCCATTCCACTATATGAAAGCGAACAAGGACATCAGAGCGGAAGTCGAAAAGAAGCAGCTTGAGCTGCTTGAGCAATACGAGATTGACGTAATTGTTCTCGCTCGCTATATGCAGATCTTAACACCTGACTTTGTTTCGGCTCATCCGAATCGCATCATCAATATCCACCATTCGTTCCTGCCTGCTTTTATCGGTGCGAATCCGTACAAACGGGCTTACGAGCGCGGCGTGAAACTGATCGGAGCGACATCTCACTATGTCACAAACGATCTTGACGAAGGGCCGATCATTGAACAGGATATTGAGCGTGTGGACCACCGGGACAATGCGGAAGCGCTGAAAAACATCGGCAGAACAATTGAACGCAGCGTGCTTGCGCGTGCTGTGAAATGGCATTTGGAAGACCGCGTCATCGTTCATGAAAATAAAACAATCGTCTTTAACTAGACTGAAAAATGCCCGCGCTATGCGGGCATTTTTTGGTGACGAAAACTTGACAAGAGACTTTTTTCTTTGCATAATATAAAAAAATCATTGAGCGTTGAAGAGGATTAGTAAGCAGACCTTTCTGTGACAGAGAGCAAAATGAATCGCTGAAACATTTTGCCGCATGAAACCTGCCGAACCTGCCTTGGAGTCTTAGGGGGAAAACCTAGGCGCATAACCTGGCGTTACAGGAGAGCGGAGCGTGCATAAGCACGTTCAATCAAGGTGGCACCACGGAAACCCATTTCGTCCTTATGAATCAGGATCGAATGGGTTTTTTTATTGTAAGTTGGCTGGCGAAGAGCCTCGGAGGAGAATAAATGAAAAAACAAAGAATAGTAGTGAAAATAGGAAGCAGTTCGCTCACGAATAGCAATGGAAGCATTGATGAGGCGAAAATCAGAGAGCATGTTCAGGCTATTTCCCTGTTGAAGAAAGCGGGACATGAAATGATTCTGATTACCTCGGGAGCCGTAGCGGCGGGGTTTTTCAGCCTCGGTTATCCGTCCCGCCCCGTTACCATTAAAGGAAAACAGGCGGCGGCCGCGGTCGGACAAACACTGTTAATGCAGCAATATATGAATCAATTCAAACAATACTCACTGACTCCGGGACAGATCCTTTTAACGAGAAATGATTTTTCGAAAAGAGAACGGTATCGAAACGCGTATGCAACGATTATGGAATTACTGGAGCGCGGCGTCATTCCGATTATCAATGAAAACGACTCTACATCTGTTGAAGAATTGACATTCGGGGATAATGACATGCTTTCTGCGTTAGTCAGCGGATTGATTCATGCGGACCAGCTCATGATTCTCACTGATATCAACGGTCTGTATGATGCCAATCCGAATGAAAATCCTGAGGCGAAACGATTTGATGATTTGCCTGAGATCACGCCCGAATTGCTGGGGTATGCCGGTTCAGCCGGATCAAAGGTCGGCACCGGCGGTATGAAATCAAAGCTGTTAGCCGCACAAACCGCGCTGTCTCTTGGCGTGAAAGTGTTCATTGGAACAGGCAGCGGAGAGCAAAAGCTTGCGGATATTTTGGACGGCAGGGGAGATGGCACTTATATCGGAGACAAAGAACTGTCCTCGGTTAACAACACGAGACAGTGGATTCAGTTCCACTCGCCAATAGCAGGAGAAATCGTGATTGATGCGGGTGCCGAGGAGGCGATGATCCATAACGGAAGCAGCCTGTTGCCGGCTGGCGTAGTGGGCGTAAATGGAAGTTTTCCAAAAGGGGCGGTCGTAGAAGTCCGGGGGCCGGGCGGCGTGATCGGAAAAGGCCAAACGCATTACTCCTCCGAGGAGATTGTGGCGGCCAAAGGCAAACGCAGTGATGAACTTGATTTTGAGAAAACGTTTGAGGTGATCCACAGGAATGACTGGGTCAATTTAAAAGACTAGGAGGCGGAAAAATGAGTGAAGTTTCTGTAAAAGCGAAGCTGGCAAACGAAGCAGCAGCGGAACTGATCATGAAAACAACGGCTGAAAAAAATGAGGCGCTCAGCCTCATTGCAAACGGGCTCCGACATGAAAAGGACTTTCTCTTAGCCGAAAATGCGAAAGACATTGAGAACGGAAAGAACAATGGCTTAACATCTGATATCATTGATCGCCTGACACTGGATGAGAAACGCATTCGTGATATAGCGGATGCAGTAGAGCTTTTAATTGATTTGGCAGATCCGGTCGGTGAATCACTTGAAACGATTGAAAAGGAGAACGGCCTGCTTATCGAAAAAATCCGTGTTCCGCTTGGTGTGGTCGGAATGATCTATGAAGCGAGACCGAACGTTACAGTCGACGCGGCAACCCTCTGCTTAAAAACGGGAAACGCGGTTGTCCTGCGGGGAAGCTCCTCAGCCATACACAGCAACAAAGCCCTCGTCAGTGTCATTCACAGAGCGCTTGAGCAGTCTCCGCTTCCAATTGACGCCGTACAGCTGATTGAGGATACGAGCAGAGAAACGGCAAAAGAACTCTTTACGTTAAATGATGGCTTAGACGTATTAATCCCGCGCGGAGGCAAAAAGCTGATCGATCTCGTTGTGAGAGAATCAACAGTGCCTGTGTTAGAAACCGGAGCAGGAAACTGCCACATTTTCATTGACGAGACAGCCAAACCGCAAATGGCGGAAAAGGTTGTTGTAAATGCCAAAACGCAGCGCCCTTCTGTGTGTAATGCAATTGAATCATTGCTGATTCACAAGGCGTGGGCGGAGAAGCACGGGAAAGAATTGCTTGCCCAACTGGAAAAAGCGGGAGTTGACATTCGCGGTGATGAATTTGTGTGTGAACTTCATCCTTCAAGCAAACAAGCGTCGGAAGAAGATTGGGAGACAGAATTTTTAGCGCCTGTCCTCAGCATAAAGACGATTGACAATGTCCAAGAAGCTGTGAAGCATATCCAACAATACGGCACCAATCATTCAGAAGCGATTTTAACTGAAGATGATAAGAATGCGGTTTATTTTCAAACGGCTGTCGACGCTGCTGCGGTCTATCATAATGCGTCAACCCGTTTTACCGACGGCTTTGAATTTGGCTACGGAGCTGAAATCGGCATCAGTACGCAAAAGCTACATGCAAGAGGGCCGATGGGGCTTCCTGCACTGACTTCTACTAAATACGTCATTAAAGGAACAGGACAAATCCGCGATTAGCGGGAGCAAAGTTCAATGAAAAAGCTTATCTCACACCGGGATAAGCTTTTTTTGTGCGCAGAAAAATTGACACCGCAAATTAGATTGTGTACAATTTAATTGTATAAAATATATATTGGAGGAATGGAAAATGAGCCAGCCATTATTTACAGCTACTGTTTCAGCGGTAGGAGGAAGAGAAGGAAAGGTAATTTCATCAGACCGCGTTCTTGAGCTTGATGTCGCAATGCCGGGGACACCGAGAGCAAATAAATTAGAAAAAGCGACAAATCCGGAGCAGCTGTTTGCAGCAGGTTACGCAGCTTGCTTTGACAGCGCGCTGCAGCTGGTAGCAAGAACAGAACGAGTGAAAGTGCAAACAGAGGTTACAGCGCATGTCAGCCTGTTAAAGGATGAAGCGGATCAAGGCTACAAGCTGGGTGTGACGCTTCAGGTGAAAGGAAAAGGAATCAGTGCATCAGAATTACAGGCACTTGTGCAAAAAGCGCACGGCGTCTGCCCGTATTCAAAAGCAACTTCCGGAAATATCGATGTTACGCTTGAAGTAGCTGAATATAAATAAACGAAAAAGAGGATGCCTCATAAAAGGCATCCTCAATTTTTTTGATGAAGTGTTTCCAGCAATGTATATAGAGCAGATTTTAACAGTTTCAGTTCCTCCCCGGACTGCTTTGAGAGCCCCAGGATCGTTCCCGGAATGTCAGCCGCTTTTTCTTTTAATAACGCTCCGTCCTCTGTCAGGCTGATCAGCACGGACCGCTCATCCTCTTCAGACCTTTTTCTTGTAATCAAATCCTGCTGTTCCATTCGCTTTAGCATCGGAGTGAGCGTCCCCGAATCTAAATACAGCAGCTCACCCATTTTTTTGACAGTAAGCGTTTCGTGTTCCCATAACAATAGCAAGGCCAAATATTGAGGGTACGTCACATTCAGCTTGTCAAGCAGCGGCTTGTATTGCTTTGTCATTTCCCGCGAACTTGCATATAGCAAAAAACAAAGCTGATTCTCCAATTTCATATGGTCAAATTCATTTTCCATCTTGTTCACCAACTCTTTCCGTCATTCCATTCTATTGTATCTGAAAAACGCTACTTTTCCTATTCTCGGCAAACCTAGCATGTTTAAAAAGTTCAGAATGGGAAATATAACAACTAGATCGAAATAAGGAGGATGAGAATGATGGCACTATTTACAGCAAAAGCAACCGCTCGCGGCGGACGGGCAGGACATATTACATCAGATGACGGTGTTCTTGATTTTGATATTGTCATGCCTAATGCAAAAAAAGAAGGACAAACCGGCACAAACCCGGAACAGCTCTTTGCGGCAGGATATGCTGCGTGCTTCGGCGGCGCGCTCGAACACGTGGCCAAAGAGCAAAATATTACCATTGATTCCGAAATTGAAGGTCAGGTCAGCCTTATGAAGGATGAGAGCGACGACGGGTTTAAAATCGGCGTCACACTTGTGGTGAACACGAAAGATTTGGATCGGGACAAGGCACAGGAGCTTGTTAATGCTGCTCATGAATTCTGTCCTTATTCAAAGGCTACGAGAGGAAATATTGAGGTAACGTTAGAATTAAAATAATGACCGGCATCCTGAGGATTCTCAGGATGTTTTTTTATGCGGAAGCATGCGAGGCGGGCATGAACTTTTTGAAGTGTGAATACATGTAGTATAGGTGAATTCAGACTAGAGAAAAGGTGAGTACATGAAAAGACCAACGCTGTCCGTTTGTATGATTGTGAAAAATGAAGAACGCCATATCGCCCGCTGTTTAGAGAGTGTGCAGCATATGGCTGATGAAATCATTGTGGTTGATACGGGATCAAGCGATCGGACGGAAGACATTTGCAAAAGCTTTCATGCCCAAGTGTATCATCATATATGGGAACAGAACTTTTCACAAGCGAGAAATATTAGTTTACAGCATGCCAAGGGAGAGTGGATATTGATCTTGGATGCCGACGAAGAACTAGACCCGGAAACGGGCAGCCTATTGCCTTCGCTGCTGACTGACAGCCTGCCGCCTCTCGGTTGCGTGAAGGTCGTGAATTATACAGGAAAGCAATGGGTTGAAAATGAAGCGTTTGAACAAAGGCAGATCAGGCTGATCCGGAATCAGCGAAACATAACATTTACGGGAAGTATCGGCGAGAGACCTGAGGGAGAAGAAGCAAGCAGCACTTTCTCGCTGCCATGTATCATTCACCATTACGGCTATTTAGAGCAGGAGGCACAGCAAAAGCATCAACGCAACATAAGTTTATTAAATGCAGAATTGCTGACATCCTCTGCTGAGCCGTCTCTCATTTGTCAGAAAGCAGCTGAGTATGACAGAGGAAACAAAACTGATAAAGCCTTCCGAGAGGCAATGGATTGTATCAATGAATGTAAAAGAAAAAAACAAATTCCGCCGCCAGCTAGCTATTATGTAAAGTATAAATTATTAATTGAAGCAGAACGGTACGAAGAAGCGGAACAGGATATCAATGAAGCGCTGGGGCATTATCCGGATTACTGCACCCTTCACTATTATAAAGGAATCATTATGTACCAGCTTAAAAAAGTCAGAGAAGCGATCACAGCGTTTGAGGCTTGCCTGCAAACCGGTAGTGAACATCATCTGTACGTACAGGTGAAGGGAGCAGCCGATTTTAGATCAAGCTGCTGGCTCGGTGTCTGCCATGCTGAATTGCGTCAGCATATGACTGCTGTTTTGTATTTGCAAAAAGCGCTGAAAGCAAACCCGAAGTGCGCACGGGCGCAGCGGCTTCTCAGCGAATTAACAAAGGATCAGGCCGCACATGCCTGATCCTTTAATATTCTTTTTTATTGTCAAAAGCAAGCCATGCCTGAAACGGGGATAAATGCTCCGTCAGAGTCACTTGATAAAAGGGGATTGTTCTTTCTTCAGCAGGTTTATCAATTTCTTTATAAATGAATGAATCATCAAATCCAGCTTCGGCGGCGTCTGTATGCTCCGCTGCATAGAAAACGGCTTTCGGCCGGGCCCAGTAGATGGCGCCTAAGCACATGGGGCATGGCTCGCAGCTCGTATACAAAATGCAGTCATCAAGCTGGTATGTTCCAAGCGCCTTGCAGGCGTTTCGAATAGCCGTCACTTCCGCGTGGGCAGTCGGATCATTGCTTGTTGTGACGTTGTTCTGCCCCTTGGCAATAATGGCTCCGTCTTTCACAATAACAGCACCGAAAGGCCCGCCAATTCCTGCGTTCACTCCTTCGCGAGCAAGGTCGACAGCCCGTTTTAAGAACGTTTCATGATTCATCCTAAACCCTCCTGTCAATTGAGTGTTATCAGTATAGCCGAAAAGAAGTGCAAAGAACATTCTCAAAAAAGTGCAAAATAAACAAAATATTTGGGGGATTTGCTAAGATAAGAGGAGAAAAGTGGAGGGGTGATCATGCTGCATTTATATATTGCCAGACACGGACAGACCCAATGGAACATAGAAAAACGGATGCAGGGCTGGATGGATTCTGATTTAACAGAACTTGGGCTGTACAATGCCCGTGCTCTTGGGAAGCGTCTGAAGGATATTGAATTGAATCAGGTATACATCAGCCCGAGCAAGCGGACAGAAGAGACAGCAAAAACTATACTGGGATCGCGCCGGCCCCCGTTGGTTAAAGATCATATGTTCAGAGAAATGTCACTAGGCTCATGGGAAGGAAAAAAACAAGAGGATATTGAAAGAAGCGAACCTGATCTTTTTCATGCTTATTTACATCATCCCGAAGCTTATCGCCAGCCGGGATGTGAAACATTCTTTGATCTTGAAAGCCGGGTAAAGCTGGCTCTCCAAACGATTTTAGACAGTCATTCTTCCGGTAATGTTCTTTTGGTTACCCATTCTGTTTTTATATTAATGCTGTTAAATATCATTAAGAGAAGACGCATTAATGACATATGGAATTCTGCTTACATACATGATACATCATTGAGTCTTGTGGAATTTGATAAAAATGGAGCAGCCAAAATATTAAAAGAAGGGGATGGGGAGCATCGGAAACCGATTCCCGCTTTCTAATAGAAAAACCATCTGCCAAAGGCAGATGGTTTCTATCCTACTTATACAAGCTGTGTTTGTTTAGCTCTTGCCTGCTTCGCTGCCTCAACCATATTTTTCAAGGCTGCGACCGTTTCTTCCTGTTGTCTTGTTTTCAATCCGCAGTCTGGATTTACCCAGAAGCGGTCAGTCGGACAGACGGCAAGCGCATCCACGATAATGTCGTACATTTCTTCGATAGACGGCACCCGAGGGCTGTGAATGTCATATACACCAAGGCCGAGCCCTTTCAAATACGGATGGTCTTTTAAGTAATCTAAAAATCCTCCGTGGCTTCTGCTGTGTTCGATTGTAATCACATCGGCATCAAGATCATTGATCGTATCGACGATGTCTTCGAAGTTGCTATAGCACATATGTGTATGAATTTGCGTCTCATTTTTCACGGAAGAAGTGGTTAATCTGAATGCTTCAGCCGCCCAAGTCAAATACTCTTCCCAATCGCTGGTTTTCAATGGAAGGCCTTCTCGCAGCGCTGGCTCATCGACTTGAATGATTTGAATGCCTGCGTCCTCAAGCGCTTTTACTTCTTTGCGAAGGGCGAGCCCGATTTGGAAGGCGATATCTTTTCTCGAAATGTCGTTTCGAGGGAAAGACCAGTTTAAGATTGTAACTGGGCCGGTCAGCATTCCTTTCACATGCTTGGATGTCAATGACTGTGCATATAACGTGTCTTTCACTGTCATCGGTTCAATAAATTCAACATCTCCGTAAATGACTGGCGGGCGGACACAGCGTGAGCCATATGATTGAACCCATGCGTATTTTGTGAAGGCAAAGCCGGCCAGCTTCTCACCGAAGTATTCGACCATGTCTGTCCGTTCAAATTCACCGTGAACAAGGACATCAAGTTCCAATTCTTCCTGAATATCAATCCATCGTTTTGTTTCTTCATTAATAAAGTTTTGATACTGTTCATCAGACCACTCATTTTTCCGCCATTTTTGGCGTGCGCTCCGCACTTCAGCAGACTGCGGGAAGCTTCCGATCGTAGTCGTCGGCAAAAGCGGAAGGCCGAGAGATTCATTTTGCAGGGCTAAACGTTCTTCAAACAGAATCGGGCGTTTGAAGTCTTTATCGGTTAATTGCTCAAGCTCTTTCTTCTGTTCGGAATTCGCGCCTGTTGCAAACTGTTTGAGCGCCTGAATATCCGTTTTAGCCTGCTGAATGTGTTCGCTGATCGCCGCTTTTCCTGATACTAAGCCTTCTTTCAAAGCTGTCAGCTCGGCTAGTTTTTCTTTTGCGTATGATAATCCGTTCAGCAGATCCTTTTCCAAATGCTCGTCAGGGTGCTTCGCTACCGGAACGTGCAGCAGGCTGCTGGAAGGCTGAATCCACAGTTCATCCACTTTTGCAATGCTGAGAATATCAAGAACGGCATCGAGACGTTCTTCGAGATCCGCTTTCCAAATGTTGCGTCCGTCGATAACGCCGGCTGCCAGCACTTTGTCTGCTGGAAAGCCGTGTGTTTTCAGCTGTTCCAGGTTTCTGCCTTTATCGTGAACGAAATCAAGGCCAATTCCCTGTACTGGGTAAGAGATCAGCTCTTCGTAAGCATCAACAGAATCAAAATACGTTTGCAACAGCACATTCAAGGATGAAAGTTCACTTGTGATGTTTTCAAATAATTCTTTTGCGCCGCGGACATCTTCGCTAGAGGCTGTAACAAGCGCCGGCTCATCGATTTGAACCCATTTTACGCCTTCTTCTTCAAGTTCTTTCAAAAGCTGTACATATAACGGCACAAGACGTTTTTGGATCGCTTTTGCTTCAGACGGTTCATAGCCTTTAGCAAGCGTAACGAACGTATAAGGGCCGACAATCACAGGTTTTGTTTCAACGCCGTATTCCTGTTTGATCCGGCGGTAATCTGTGAGCTGTTTGTTTCTTGTTAGGCGGAATTCAATGCTTTCGTCATATTCAGGAACGATGTAATGGTAATTTGTATTAAACCATTTTGTCATTTCACTAGATACGGCGTCTTTTATTCCGCGGGCGATAGCGAAGTATGTATCGGTAGCGTCAGTCAAATGTCTGAATCGTTTTGGAATCCAGTTGAAGCTGATTGCTGTGTCGAGTACATGGTCATACTGTGTGAAATCAGAAACAGGCACAACATCAATCTGCTGGTCGATTTGTGTTTTTACTGCGGATAAAAAGAGGTCGTCGATTTGCTTTAAAAACGTATCTTTATCAGTGCTGCCTTTCCAATACGCTTCAAGCGCTTTTTTCCATTCTCTGTTCAGTCCGATTCTTGGAAATCCTAAATTCGATGTTTTGATGGTTGTCATTGTTTCTCCTCCTTTATATGTAAAACACTCTCGTTAACCCGCGGATACAGGCTGCTAAGAGGTTTTCTCACAACAAAAAGCCTCTTTCCCATGAGAGAAAGAGGCTTTTCTGCGTAAAACACTGCCTCTCTCATCTCTCAGACACAATCTGATGGAATTAGCACCGTGCCTTATGAGACAGCAGTCTCGGCGCGAAAAGCAGTGCGCCCCATTTCACAATGGAATTACGGTCGGTTGCTGTTGGGGTCAAAAGGCCAATCCCTCGCCCAACTCTCGATAAGAGAAAATGTTATTAATTTTTTGAAAAGTTGAATCATTTGTTGGTAATCTTAACAGTAATTCAAATTTGTTGTCAACATAGAATTTGAAATTTTATTTACTCTATGTGGTTTATGTTATATAAGAAAAATAATTTTATAGGGTCATCAAATGTGATTGCTCTGCTCTTTCTGCCAGCTCATCAGGTGCGGTTAAATACAGGAATCCATTACCTGCCAGCGTTTTTGCAATATCGAGAGGGAGTGTTCTGCGGACCAGCTGTGCATAAACTTCAGTTTCAGAAAGCTTTCGTTGAAATGATTCTTCTTCATAGCTTTTGATTAAAGCAAGCGCTCCGCTGACATGAGGGGCAGCCATTGAAGTGCCGGTAAGCTTACCGTACTTCTTGTTAGGAAGGGTGGATAATATATTTTCTCCCGGTGCCACAAGATCAATCTCTTTATTAGCGTTAGAAAATTCTGATAATTCACGCGCTACGGAAACAGATCCAACCGCGATCACTTCATTATAAGCCGCAGGGTAGGAAAGCTCTTCTGTTCGTTCGTTTCCGTCTCCTTCATTTCCCGCTGCGCAAACGACAAGCACTCCGTTTTTGACGGCGTTTTTCACCGCTTCTTCAAGCTCCGGCACATCGTTCGGTCCGCCAAGGGACATCGAGATGATATCGGCTTTCTGTTCCACAGCGTAGTTAATGCCGTTAATAATCCATTCATATTGGCCGCTGCCGTTTGCACCGCCAAGAACTTTCACAATCAATAGGCTTGCCTCAGGCGCGACCCCGGCAATGCCGCCGTTTGAATCGTTAGCTGCAATCGTTCCGGCGACATGTGTGCCGTGTCCGTTGTAGTCGGAAATCACATCTTCCTTGCCGCCGTCATCATCCGTGAAGTTCTTTCCGCCGGTGATTTGATTTTTTAAATCAGGGTGGCTTGTATCGCAGCCCGTGTCCAATACAGCGATTTTTACATTTTTGCCTTTTACCCCTTTTGCCCACATTTCTGGCGCTTTAATTACTTTAATGCCCTCAGGAAGCTCGTTTACATCCATGATCTGCTCATTTGTCACAAACGGGATCAAGCGGATTTCACCATTCATAAAAAAGCCCTCCTTTTTTATGCTTGCAAGTGGATTCAAGGGTGTTGCATCATATTATATGAAAAAAGCAGACGCTCGGACAGAGCCATTTGAAGCATTTTGAAAAAATAAAGTACAACCCAAAGAATTATTAATTTTCAAAATACTGGATGGTATCAGCGTGTATGACTGGGATTCAGCTGTCAGTCAAGTTATAATAGTGTCTGGGGAAAGGAGCAGTGTGATGAAACTGAATGAAAAATTATATGCGTTTTTTTCAGAGCATGTGGAACAAATGGCTGATGAATGGATTGAAACGATGGAAGAAAGCGATCCGAATTCGATTTATGCCTTACATAATGCATCTGTAACAGAAGAATTGAAAGAACAGGACAGAGAATTTTACCGGCATCTGAATGACATGTATGTTTTACCGGAAAAACAATTTCTCGAAGAATTTCAAGTGTGGGTCATTGAGCTGACGAACGATCAAAAGCATCTCGACACTCCGGTTCAGTATGTGATTCGGGAGTTTATGAGAAACCGGAGATTATATACGACATATTTTGAGAAGTTCGCAGAAGAAAATGAGTCGGCGTTTGAACCGGGAGAGAAACAAAAATGGGCCGATTTGATTGTAAAAGTTTTTGATTTTACCATTTATACATTCGTCGATCACGCTGAAGCGAATGCCAAACAGCAATTAAACGCCCAGAGAGAAATGATATTGGAATTAAGCTCGCCTATCATTACCCTGAGCAAATCAACAGCTCTGCTGCCGCTTGTCGGTGACATTGACACTGAACGTGCAAAGTTCATTTTAGAAAACACGCTTCAAGCTTGTGCAAAAAGACGCGTGGAGCATCTGTTAATCGATCTATCAGGTGTGGTGGTGGTTGATACGATGGTGGCGCACCAAATCTTTAAATTGATTGAGGCGCTCACTTTAATCGGTGTAAGGTCAACCCTGTCAGGAATCAGGCCTGAAATCGCGCAAACCGCTGTACAGCTGGGGATTGATTTTTCGAATATTACAATTAAAACCAATCTTGCCCAGGCATTAAACTATCATCAATAAGAAAAAATCCGCTATCGTCGATAGCGGATTTTATTATAAGGCAAAACATAAGGATATGAAAAAAGATCCTGCGAATAACAAGAGAACGAGGCAAAAGAACACCCAATCGCGGCTGTTTACGGTCAGTGTCCGGTAATATGTCCGGTTTCTGCTTCCTGTAAAACCTTTTGATTCCATCGCAAGCGCTGTCCGTTCCGCTTTTCTGATGGCGCTTGCCAACAGCGGGATGATATACCGCTTTAGCGCGCTGATTTTCTCAATGAAGCCGCTCTCCGCCGCTCCTCCTCTGATTTTATGAGCCTGCTGGATCAGCTGGATTTCTTCTTTTAGCAGCGGAAGAAAACGAAAGCCTGCAATGACCCCATATGCGAGCTTTGGTGAGAGCTTGCATTGCTGGACAAGGCTCAGCATAAATAAAATCGGATCGGTCGTAAAGACAAACATCATCGATAATGCGGAAAAGCACAAAATACGAAACCCGAGAGAAATGCCGACAGAGACATTATCACTGTTGATTGAGATAGGGCCTGCTTGAAACAAGAAATTATCCGGAGTTGTCGGAACCTTGCCAAAAACAGCGGCTGTCCATACGCATCCGAATGCCAAAATCAAAAACGGAATCGTAAACAAAAACCATTTTTTTAAAGGGATTCTCGCCGCCAATAGGACACCTGAAACGATGATGATATAAAAACACGCAGGAGTGTAAGGATTGTAAATAAACGACAGCATGACGACACACAAAAAAACCGCCGCGGCTTTCACTGCCGGATTAATGAGATGTAACGGCTGCTTCATCACGCACCTCCTCTTGGTAGACCATCCATTCATATAGAAGGGGGAGGGTGAGCTTGGCTTTTTGGACAAGCCCTTTTTCCTGAGAAAATAACTGCGCTGGAGATCCGTCAAAAACTAGATTCGTATCATGGAGAACAAGCACGCTGTCGGCATACGAAGAGACAAGCTCCATATCGTGCGTAATCATAAGGACAGCGGTTCCTTCTTTCTTAATACGCCGAATCATATCCATGCATTCAGCCGCCGTGTGGGCGTCCTGGCCAAAGGTTGGTTCGTCTAATAATAAAACCTTTACATCATGCATGAGCATAGTAGCAACACTCAGGCGCCGTTTTTGTCCTTGGCTGATCGCAAACGGATGATGATCAGCCAAATGCGCAAGACTGAAACGATCCAGCAGATGGTGCGCTTTTTCCTTAGTTTCAGCATTTACTTTTTGACCGAACATCAGCTCGTCATACACCGTATTGGTGACGAACTGATGCTCCGGGTTTTGAAAAACAAATCCCAAACGTTTTCGCAGTTCTTTTTCTTTATATGACTGCAGCGGCTGATCATATAGAAGAATCTTGCCGCTTTGCGGCTTCATAAGACGTGCGAGAACAGATAAAAGCGTCGATTTACCAGTGCCGTTAGGGCCGACAAGCGCCGTCAAAGAGCCTTCGTGCAATGAAAAGCTAAGGTCTTTGAAAATCGTCTGATGTCCTCTTGCGAATGAAAGGCCGCTGACTTCCAGCACACTCTTCCCAGAAGGAGTTTCTTTCTTTTCTGCATACTCGGCAGGAAAAGGCTTTTTGAACAGCGTTTCCTTTGATAAAGTAAACGGCATACTGCATTTTTTCTGCAGATCAGATACTTTTGGAATCGCGATGCCCATTTGCTTTAGGGTTTCTGCTTCGTGCTGGAATAGATCTTGCGTTCGGCCATCCAGCGCTTTTTTTCCTGCTTTGTCCAGCACGATCGTTCTTTCAATCCAAGGCGTCCAGTCATCAAGCTGATGCTCAATGACAAGGAGGCTGAAACCTTTATCACGCTGAAGATCTTTCATCATATGAACAAACTCCCGCGCTGAATAAGGATCTAGAAGAGAAGTCGGCTCGTCTAACATAATGAGCTCAGGCTCCATCGCTAAAATACAGGCGAGCGCAACTTTCTGCTTTTGTCCTCCTGACAGAGTGGATATTGTTTTTTCTTTTAAATGAGCAATACGTAATTTTTCTAAAACGGCATCGATCTTCTCCGTCATCTCTTCTTTCGGAATCTGCAGATTTTCCAGCCCGAAAGCGATTTCGTCCTCCACCGTCAGCATGCAAAACTGCTGATCGGGGTCCTGAAAGACGACCCCGGCATACTGGGCTGCCATTTCGGAGGCTCCAGGGTCTGTGACCGGCTTTTCAAGTAAAAATACATGCCCCGACTGTGTGCCGTCGCAAGCCTCCGGGTAGAGACCGTTTAAACAAAGGGCGAGCGAGCTTTTTCCGCATCCGCTCGGTCCTAGCAACAAAGCGCATTCTCCTTTTTGAAGCTCAAACGAAATATTTTGAAAAACCGGGTTCTCGTCTTCTTCATAAGAGAAGCTGAGCCTGTCAACCGTGAGAAGCTTATCAAAGGCTTGCATGTTCTGATACCCGTTTCCGTTTCTTTTTCAGTTCCTTTCCGAGTGCCATTCCGTTTAGCACGCCCGTATAAGCGAGAGAGTCGCTGACAGCCTTCCCGAGAAGTCCCGCAAGAAGTGCGCCGGAAGCAAGACGGATGATAAACAAAATGAGAAGATAACCTGGTGAATAGGCAATATAGCCAGAAACAAATAGATTATAGATAAAGCTGGCTACTGAAGATCCCATTCCTGCCAGCATAAGTACAGGCAGAGAATATGCTTTCCAGCGCGTCGCGAGAAATACAGCTTCAGCCCCGAGACCTTGAACGATGCCGACGACGATGACCATCGGGCCAGATGGATTTCCCAGCAGGCATTCAACGAGAGCGGCTATGACTTCAGAAACTAGCGCCGCTCCAGGTTTTCGAATAATGTACGCGGCGATGATGGAAACGATAAACCAAATACCGAAAATAGGTTCATAAGCGATTGGACCGAACATACCTGCAAGTACGTTTCCAAAATGCGTAAATAATAAATAAACCACGGCAAAAACAATACTGATAACGGACATAATGACAATTTCTTTTACTTTCCAGCTTTTCATTTTATCCCTGCTTTCTGTTTTTTCTAGATGGACTGTTAGCCGAAACATTAACAGTCATGGTTACGTGCTTTGTTTGCTTTCCAGCCATACGGAAAACGGCTTCCAATGTCCTGAATACGTCATGCGCATCCCCGTCAAGCTCACTCGCGTAATGGACACCTTGTACGAAGGTGCCTTCTGCTTTCGCAATGTCGACAGCTTCCATGATCAAGCCCATATAATCCGGCTCATTCATCGGATAAAGGGCAAATTGGCACGGCGCTTCCGCGTTCAAGCTCCGGACAGCATCTTCATTGACACGATTATCGTCTGCGGAAAGATATGTATCTCCTTGTGTGTCACCCGGGCATCCGATGGAAAACGTGCCGTTCATGACGATGTGTTTTTCGCTGTTTGCCGCGTAAAGATAAATGGCTTTGGCTGCATCGAATACATGATCAGCCGATCCTCGTAAGATTGTGCTGATATGGTCGGTTTTCGTCCAAACCTTAGATGTGTCGGTTTTTTTCAGTGCAGACTTGATCACATTGATAAAATCATCTGTCATCGGATATAAAGAGAACCGAAAACCGGCGATTCTGCTTGTACCGCATATTTGCTCCATTTCTTTCACCTCTTGTTTTTTGGTAAAATAAAAAACTGCATATTCTAAGGGAATATGCAGTAAGAGATCGATTAAGCGCACAAAAAATACACCATTCGGTCAACCTGCACTTCCCCACGCTGGTATTATCCAGATCGGGTCATAAGGGATCAAAGCGCGTTACTCCCGCGCTTTATCTCAGCCAAAACAGCACCCCTAGTGCTTTCCGTATACAATTTTTTATGTTGACATCATAATAGATGATAAGAATCATTTTGTAAACCAAGAAATCATTTTTTTCATATCGAGTCAGGAGAGGGATGAGCGGATTTGGAAAAAGGACACATATTAATTGTGGAAGATGAAGAAAAAATCGCCAGAGTGCTTCAGCTTGAATTGGAGTATGAAGGTTACAGCGTTACCATGAAACACAATGGCACGGAAGGGCTGAATGCGGCAGCGGAAGGCGGGTATACCTTGGTGCTTCTTGATGTTATGCTTCCGGGACTTAGCGGCCTGGAGGTGCTGCGCCGCTTGAGAAAAACGGATTCGCAAACACCGGTCATTTTATTAACGGCGCGCGACAGTGTGCCTGATAAGGTAACTGGACTGGACATCGGTGCCAATGACTATGTCACAAAGCCGTTTGAAATTGAAGAATTACTTGCCAGAATCAGGGCGGCACTGCGCCAAAAAGGGACAAAAACAAAAGATATTGACACCTTTCTTACTTATGACGACTTACGGGTGAATGAAAAAACACGTGAAGTGAGACGCGGAGACAAAGAGGTGGAATTAACGCCGCGGGAATTTGATTTGCTCGTCTATATGCTGAAGCATCCGCAGCAAGTGCTGACACGGGAGCAGATTTTAAGCTCAGTATGGGGATTTGATTATATTGGTGATACAAATGTCGTGGACGTCTACATCAGATACATCAGAAAAAAGTTGGATTATCCTTACGAAAAACAGCTGATCCATACGATTCGAGGGGTTGGCTATGCCATTAAGGGGTAAAAAATGAAGCTAAAGACCAAGATTCATCTATACACATCACTATCGCTGTTACTGTTATTAATTCTGGTCCATACCGCGGTCTATCTCATTTTTTCATCCGCCCTGACATCAAAGGATGCGGCCCGGCTTGCAGATGAGACCAGTAACATCGCCGAAGCACTGCATACTGCTGAAACAGAAGGAGTGGCTTTGCAGGACATGCTGCAGGCCTATCTTCCGGCAAACGGCATGGTCCGTGTTGTGAATGGAGATCAAAAAGCTGTTATGACCATGACAAAAGAAAAAGCGTATAAAGAATTCCCTCTCGCTTTTCGTAGTGGTGAAACTGCAGATGTAAGGAAACATGACGGCAAACTGTTTGCTGAAGCTGCTGTTCCGGTTATTTGGACCGATGGACAAGTGGTATCTCTTCAGCTGGTTGAAAGGCTGGAGAACACAGAAGAGAGTCTGTTTCTGCTGAAAATCATCTTAATCGCTGCGAGTGCTGCTGTCTGTATCGCTTCTTTTTTTGCGGGAAGCTTGCTCGCCCGCCGGATCATCAATCCAATCAGGCGATTAATGATGACGATGAAAGACATACAGCGGGAGAAAGCAATCAAAACGATTTCCTTGGAAGGACAGTCCCACGACGAGTTATATCAGATGGGGCTGACGTTTAATGAGATGGCGATGATGCTGAAAGAGCATTACGATAAACAGCAGCAATTCGTTCAAGATGCTTCACACGAATTGAAAACCCCGCTCACGATTATAGAAAGCTACAGCAGCCTGATGAAGCGATGGGGAGCAAAAAAGCCGGAAGTGCTTGAGGAATCGATAGAAGCCATTTATTCAGAAGCGCTGCATATGAAAAAACTGACCAATCAGCTTCTGACGTTGGCCAAAAGCCACGAAGGCCTTGAGCTTGATCTGAAAACAATCGATCTGGTTGAAGTGTCGCGCACTGTCATGCAAACGCTCCAACCTGTCTATCAGCGTGACATTTTTCTTGAAACAGATAAGGAGAGCCTGTTTGTAATAGCTGATGAGGAACGCATCAAGCAGCTGCTGACCATTTTGCTCGATAATGCCATTAAATATAGTGAAAAAGCCATTGTGATGACAGTCGGAACGAGGAATGGGCTGCCGTTTTTGTCAGTAAGGGATGAAGGCATCGGAATACCTGAGGAGCATATCCCGCACCTGTTCGAACGGTTCTACCGAGCGGATGAGGCTCGAAACAGAAAAACAGGCGGAACGGGTTTAGGCCTTTCCATTGCCAAGCAAATCGCCGATGAGCACGGCCTTGAGCTGTCTGTAAAAAGTACGCCGGAACAAGGAACAGCTGTCACCATGGAATTCAGAGAACAGAATGGGGGAGGCTGATGAACAAAACAATCAAAGCAATATCTGCTGCAGCGGCGATTTTAGCCATCATCATCTGTGCGGTTCTTATCATTCGGCAAACCCATGAAGATGTAATGTCAAAGGAGGTTGTCGTAAAAAAAGTCGAAGCCTCTTATAAAGGCGAGATCACGAATGTAACACAATCAAAGGATAAAAAAACATATGATATGACCCTTGAAAATCCAAAGGGAACTTATTTTATAAAAGCTGATGCAAAATCGGCTGACATTCTTTCGATGAACAGAGTTAAAGCGATGAATCCATTTGTCATGGCAGAAAAAGAAGCCGAGCAACTCGCACTTGAGCGGGTCCCGGGAACCGTCAAAAAACAAACACATCAAAATCGTGTTGCCACATATACCATTCAAAAAAAAGACGGAAAAACATACGAAGTGAAGGTAGACATGCAGGCAAAAGCAGTTGTGTCTGCTGACCAAATCAGCAGTAAAGACCAACCCAAAACACCGATTACGGAAAACGAAGCGAAAACCATTGCAGAGAGAGAAACGGGCGGGACGGCGGATGACGCAGATCTCGAAGAAAGTGGGGGCACTCTCATCTTTGAAGTGGATGTTGATCTTCCGGATGATAAAGAAGCGACAGTGAAAATCAATGCCTACACCGGAAAAGTTGCGAACATTGTGTATGAAGACTGACGTTTTCTCATCAAATTCTTATCTTTTTCTCGTTTTCCTTTCATATTGAGTGTGTAAACTGTACTCATACAAAAACAAAGGAGGAATTACATAATGCTTAAGAAACGATGGATGGTTGGTCTTTTAGCAGGATGTTTAGCGGCTGGCGGATTCAGCTACAACGCGTTTGCGAAAGAAAACAATGATAACACACAGACTGCCGCTTCCAAGACTGGTACACTCACTGAACAGGAAGCAGAATCAATTGCCAAAACGGTTGTTGACGGCACAGTGGAAGACATCGACAGAGATATTTACAACGGCAAAGAAGTCTATGAAGTAGAGATCGAAAAAGACGGTGAAGACTACGACGTATATGTAGATACTAAGACAAGACAAGCGCTTAATGACCCGTTAAAGGAGAAAGCAGAACAAGTCGCTATAACAAAAGAAGAAGCTGAAGAAATGGCCTTAAAGCAAACGAATGGAACCGTAACAGAAAGCAAGCTTGATGAAGACGATGGTGCTTACATCTATGAAATTGAAATCAAAACGAAACAAGGCACTGAGGCGGAATTTGACATTTCCGCAAAGGATGGACGTATCATCAAGCAGGAGATAGACGACTAATCAAAACCCCGCTAGAGCGGGGTTTTCAGCGTGTCGACAAACTCTGGCATTCGTTGTCAGTCCTGCGCGTTGGTGCTTACGAATTTCTACATTCGCTGTGCTCCAATCCTTGCCCTTCCTGGACTTCAAGGGTTTTGTCAACAATCTGAACCCCCGCATATCAGCGGGGGGTTTTTTCATGATAAGAAGCCTTCGTTTGGACAATCTAAATAGAAAAGGAGGCGAAACACATGGAAAAGAAAGAGGAGCAATACATCAATCAGGCTGAATATGTCCCTCATCCGACAAAAGAAGGAGAATATGCTTTATTTCTTCATGAAACATATCATTTGCTCTCGGAAGATGATGAAACGCAAACAACAGAATAAGGGCTTAGGCCCTTGTTTTGTTCCGTTATTGTGATGAAAGCGCATTAATTACTTTTTTGAGTTGACACAGCTTGTTTTTTTCTGTAATCTCAGTGTGTCAATTCAATTATGAACTTCGTTAGGTGAGGCTCCTGTATGGAGATACGCTGCTGCCCAAAAATGTCCAAAGACGCCAATGGGTCAACAGAAATCATCGACATAAGGTGATTTTTAATGCAGCTGGATGATTGCTCCTATGCCATACAGTGCTAAAGCTCTACGATTGAAGGCGCCCGCACGCTTTTTTTTGCCGTGTTTCTTTCTCCTTCAATCCCGAAGGCTTTTTTTATGCCTTTAAAACGAATCTTATCAAAGGAGGTGCGGAGTATGGATTCTCCCCATTCGAGTCAATCTGAAGAAGTACCCATATACTATGACAGCAAGACAATTGATTATACGGTGAGGAGACGATCTGCCGCACCTTCAGGCGAGGCCGGCACGTCTCCGTAGAGGAGGTACGAGTCCTTATGGTTCAAAACATGACCTATGACGAACTCATTTTACGCATCATTATTTTATTGCGAGACGGGAAGATTAAGGATTTCAGAAGCGTTATTGATGAGCTTCAGCCCTATGATATGGCATTTATTTTCAAAGAAATGCCGGAAAAACACCGCGCCCGCTATTTATCTTATTTAACTGTAGATGATATCACGGATATGATCGGGGAGCTGGAGCGCGAATTTCAGCTTGCCGTCTTAAATAAAGTCGGAAAAACAAAAGCAACACTTGCGATGAACAAAATGGACAACGATGACCTCGCGCAATTGCTTGAAGAAATGGATGAAGAACTGAAGGAACAGCTTTTGTCCAGCATGGAAGCGTCAGAGTCAAAAGCTGTACAGCTTTTGATGAACTATCCGGCCGACTCAGCGGGACGCATGATGACAAACCGGTTTGTGTGGATTCCTCAGCATTACACGGTAAAAGACGCGGTCGTCAAATTAAAAAGCTTTGCTGAAATAGCTGAATCGATCAACTACTTATATGTCATCAATGAAAGCAAACAGCTGGTGGGCGTGCTATCCTACCGTGATTTGATTTTGGGCGAACCTGAAGAAAAGGTGCAGGATTTAATGTTTACCCGCGTCATATCAGCAGACGCTCTTCAGGATCAGGAAGAAGTTGCCCGTCTGATTGAACGTTACGATTTCTTGGCGATCCCGGTTGTGGAAGAAAACAATGTTCTTGTCGGCATTGTAACAGTCGATGATATTATCGACGTCGTCATTCGGGAAGCTGATGAAGATTACGAAAAATTTGCCGCTTCCGGTAAAGACATCACCTTTGACACAAAGTCTTATGTGGCGGCATACCGACGCCTGCCATGGCTGATTTTGCTCTTGTTTATCGGGCTGATTTCAGGAAGCATTATCAGTTATTTTGAAGATGCGCTGCAGCAGGTTGTCGCGCTGGCATTTTTCATGCCGATGGTGTCAGGGATGACAGGAAATACGGGAACACAATCCCTCGCGGTTGTCATCAGAGGGTTGTCTAAAGAAGAATTGAACAAAAAAACGATTGTACGCCTGATCTTTCGGGAGTTCAGAACAAGTATTTATATCGGAGCGGTTTGTTCTGTGCTGATTGCGATTGTCTCCATCTTATGGCAGGGAAACGCGCTGCTGGGATTTGTTGTCGCTTCTTCACTATTCTTCACTTTAATTATCGGCACAATGTCAGGAACAATTATCCCTATTATTTTGCACAAGCTGAAAGTAGACCCGGCGATCGCTTCAGGGCCGCTGATCACAACGTTAAACGATATTTTGTCTTTATTAATTTACTTTGGCATTGCCACTGCATTCATACACTCATTATAAATGATAAAAGTCCGTCTCAATTGCGAGTCGGACTTTTATCATTTAACGGTTTTTGTACCGAAAGTGCGCATTAAGCTGCCCCTCCAGCATTTTTTTCCGCACTTGCGGATCGTTTTTTAACATTTGCTCTTTTTTTCGCATATCTTTTAAAATCTCTGCCGTCTGTACGCCGTCTTCACGCTTATTGGCGATATCCATCAGCCGTTCCACATCGGCAAAAGAATATTTTCTTGTTCCCCTTGAAGAACGTTGCGGATAAATGAGTTTTCGTTCCTCATAATACCTGATCTGTCTTACGGACAATCCTGTCAATTCACTCACAATCCCGATTGAAATCACTTTTTTGTCTTTATAAGAATGATCTTCTGTGGCCATTTTTCCACCCCTGGATGTCTTTTGATAATATTATACAAAAAACAAAGAGAAAAAACCTGACGCTTGTCATATTTTCTAACATCAAATAGAAGATTTTTGAAAAAATACGGAAGAAAAATTAACAAGAATAATGCGTAACACACAAGTGCGTTTTATCCTTTATATAACGATTAACTGAGGAGGAAGGATAATCATGGAGGAAGAAAAAGCGGTCTCACTGGCAAAAGAAATTATAGAGTTGGATATCAAGCGTGATGAAATGCTGGAGACGTTTATGCAACTCGCCGGAGAACATGCTTTTCAATTATTAAGATCGGTTCAAAACGGACATTACCGAAAATCTTCGTAATTATAAATTCTTTACATTAGATTCATACCACGTTCATTTAAATAGAGTATCTTGTGTATAGGATACCTCATAATAAAGGAGGACGCCATGAGTAATTTATTGAAATCCGCTTTAGAAAAAGAACGAAGCCATTATTCTGAAAAACTCTTTCAAATAGGAGTTTATAATAAAGAAGTCATGAACAAAATGACGATTTCTGAACTGCGGAAGGAATACGCATATTTCTTTCGAAGCATTCCAAATGACAAAAGATATCCTTATACAAGATAATGTATAAGGATATTTTTGCTTTCAGAAGGAATTTCTCGAATGATAGCGAATACATATAGTAAGGGACTGAACTCTTATTATATGTAAGGGTTTTCATTATTTTTTTATAAAAATCCTATATACGAGGTAGATATGATGAGATTATCGTTTAACGAAGAAGAAGTTGAGCGTGCGATGAATTTGTACAGAGTTTTTGCAAGGGCTTTCAAAAGTGTGTCTGAACATAGTATCCGTGACAGCAAAGAGCATGGCTTTAATCCCACTGAATTTGCTGTATTGGAGCTCCTCTACACAAGAGGCCCGCAAAAATTACAGCAAATTGGGTCGAGACTTCTGCTAGTGAGCGGAAACGTCACATATGTCATTGACAAATTAGAAAGAAACGGGTTTTTAGTAAGGGAGCAGGACCCGAAAGATAAACGCTCCGTTTACGCGCATTTAACTGACAAGGGCAATGAGTATTTGGATAAAATTTATCCGATTCATGCACTGCGTATTGCGAGAGCGTTTTCAGGCCTTTCGCCTGATGAACAGGATCAGCTGATCGTCCTGCTGAAGAAAGCAGGCATTCACAGCCAGCATTTGCTGTTTCGTTAATATTCTACACTCTCTGTTTCAGGGAGTGTTTTTTTGTTTGATATGATCCTTTTTAATACATCTTCAACCTTTCGATCAGAGATTTCGGCAAGATATCCATTGACATGCTTTTCATATTCTTTCATCTGTTTATTCGATTGGAAAAATGCCGCCATACGCTCCTCTGCTTTCTGCATACCCCAATTTCTCATATCTGTGACAAGTTTCCGTTCCTTTAGAAGGTTCAAATTCATTTCCTCCTGGCCCGGCAGCGCATGATAAATAAATACCGGAAGCCGTTTCTGTAAGCATTCGCTGATAGTCACGCCTCCTGGTTTTGTCATAATACCTGACGCCTGTTCGTATAAACGGTTCATCTCTGCTTTGCTGTGAAGGTAGGGAATCGCCTCAATAAAAGGATGGCGTAAACTTTTGACATAGCAGTAGAGCTTTTCGTTCCGGCCGCATAATATTTTGTATAAGATATTTCCGCCTGGCGACAGATCCCGCACCCATTTTATTATACCCCCGACCCCCATACTGCCGCCTGTGATGATGATGGTATATGGCGGATGATGCTGACAGGTATCTGCAGAATCCACTTCAAACATCCGATGAAGGGGAATGCCGGTCATGTATATGCTTTTCGGATCGATTCCTTCAGACATAAGCTGCTTCTTTATATCAGCAATCGGAGCAAAATGGTAATCAATGTTCTCACGTCCCCATAATTGATTCACAAAAAAATCAGTATATACATTTACAACCGTCATATTCGGATATTCCGGCTTTAGCCGGTTCAGCAGATAGGAAGGCAGCGCATGTGTGCAGAAGGCGATATCAGGCTGTTTTTCTTTGAGGATGTGCCTCATTTGTTGTGTGAACAGCCATTCGTACATGGGATAGCGTTTGTCATTTTGATATCGTCCGCAGGCGAGGAGCCTGTAAATGCCGTTGTACGTTTTCGGGAAATATTGAATCCATTTCAAATAAGCCTCGGAGGACAGTTTTTCTAATCGTTTGTATGCGTGTGAAAAGATATCAATTTTCTCAGATGCGAGTCCTTGAGACTCCAGTTCAGCCTGAAGGGCATTCGCCACATGGTGATGCCCTGTGGAAATGCTTAAAAAAGGAAAAATAAGAATGTTTTTCATGATGGTCCTCCTTAAAAAATATGGTAACTATATTTTGGGGAGAACGTTCACAAAATATAAGGGTGTTTTTGATCATAAGGAAGGTGAAGAGATGAAAACCTGTTTCCTTTCCATTTGGAGAGTGATTGACCCGATTTATTTCTTTTTTTCAAGACTGACCTTGATTGACAAGGATCGAAAAAGCGTCTTTCGAGTCAGGCTGACGAAGTACAAAGGACATCATGTCGTGCTGAGCGACGGAACGCATATCAGGAAAAATGATGTGCTCGTTAAAATCCATCTGCACAACATTAAGCTTGTCAGGGATCTGCAAAGCATTGAGAGCGCAGTCAGAAAGGGAATCATTATATATCAAAAAGTATATCAATCGATGCCGATCCTTTTGGATTACATCAACAAGCATAAAAAAAGTGAAAAAATCAAAGGGATTGTGGGCATTACAATGCTTGACAAAGGTGTGGAAAGGCTCGGCTTTGATGTGGTCACCCCGGTCAATCCTTTCTACAGATGTTTTAAAAAGATCACCCATATGCCGATTTTATATCTTACTTCAAAGCCGGTGTGCTTGCGGCATTTACCGAATACATCCTATTTGTTTATTTCGAAAGAAAAACTTCAGAAAACCTATCAAAAAAAAGACTGATGTCTGGGGTCAGCACAGTCTTTTTTAGTTTATATCTGATGAAATGTCACTTCAGGGCGGCTTCCGACACGGATATTTACACCGGTTTGTCCTAAACCTTCGCTGATATAAAACGGTTTATCGTGGTGATAATGAAGCCCTTTAATCATGTTCATGCGCACGAGCTTGCCCATTTTCACCAAGTGATACGGTTTTGGCCAGTGGATTTGCCCGCCGTGAAAATGGCCTGAGAGCAGGTAATCAAAATGAACATCTTTCATATCCAGAATAATGTTTGGGTCATGTGTTAATACGAGCTGATAGCCGTTTTCTAGATCTTGATAAGAGCCGGCGATATTACTGCGGCTCGTACTGTAATCATCAATGCCGATAATATTGACAGGCCCCGCAGCCGTCTCAATTTGAACATGTTCATTTTGCAGCGTGATACAGCCGTTTTCCTCTAAAACACGCTTCAATCTCAGAAAGTCCTTATCTTTTAATACATAATCATGGTTACCGAACACCGCGTACATTCCATATGCAGGTTTCAACTTTTGCAATGCGTTTAAGTAACCTGCCAGCTTCGGAATATTACGTTTCCGATCTAGAAAATCTCCGGTGAGCGCAATGATGTCCACAGGCTGATTTTTTGTTAAACGATATAGCTCTTCAGGTGAAACAGAAATGTTTTCTAAGTGAAAATCTGATAAATGAAGGATATTCAATTTTTTTCTAGCTGGAAGGCCGTCTTTTTGATCAATTGAAATGGTGTTGACCTTCACATCTTTTGTATTGCGGTTCGCTTTATATATAAATGGCACAGATACGAGTATGGCTAATGAAAGTAAGATTGTAAACAAAATATATCCCCTCCCTCCTATCAGTATAGTAAGTGATCATGCCTTAAAGATAGCGGGAATTAATGGGTAAGAGACAAGTTAAAAACGATTATCTTCTGATGAATGTTTTGGAAGGGAAAAGGGATAATAAATTTTGACACATGAGGCAGAACATGCCGGATATGGAGTCAGAATAACAGATGGATGTGTAAGCGATGTTACGATTGTTGAGACAACACAAAAAAGAAACATATTATCTCTGGATCGCATTATTTCTCCTTTTGCTGTATGTATCCCCGCTTTTTATTTTAAAGGAAGATGCCCATATTCGCGTCCACGATAATTTAGATTCCAATATCGCTTGGTACAAGGTTTTGGCGGATAGCGGAGAAATCATCGGCAAGGTTGACGCAGCCATTCCGCAAATTATTAACGGGCTGCCGAGAGATGCCTTTGGCACTGAGTGGAGCGGGATTGTTTGGCTGCACGCTTTCTTTTCTTCCATGACCGCCTATGCAATAAGCCAGACGATTACAAGGGTTGTCGCTTTTTTGGGAATGTATGTGCTGCTGAAGAAACATGTGATTCCAGAGCCAAAAGCGGCTTTCATCCGAATTGGCGTATCGCTGGCATTTGCTTTAACACCTTTCTGGCCTTCGGGAATGCTGAGTACGCTTGGATATCCTTTGGCACTGTGGGCTTTTTTGAATATCCGAAAAGGGGATATCTCATGGAGAGAGTGGCTGACGCTCGGTTTGCTTCCTTTATATTCAAGCTTTGTCTTAGGTTTCTTCTTTTTCTTGGCAGGAATGGCGTGCTTTTGGCTGTATGATGCCATCACACAAAGAAGATGGAATTTGATGTTTTTAGGCAGTATTGCATTTATGACAAGTATTTACCTTTTCGTTGAATATCGGCTTGTGTATTCAATGCTGTTCTCCCACGCGCCGATGCATCGGATAGAATTTATCTCATCACGGCATGACGTATGGCACTCACTTCGTCTATCCGTAAAAAACTTTGTCTATGGTCATAATCATGTGATGACCGTTCACACCGTTGTCATCCTCCCGATCCTGCTGCTTATATTTGCGGCTGTGCTGTTCAAGCGAAACCGGACAAAGCTAGAAAATGTTTATCTGTTTTTATTTGCGCTTAATTACGGACTATCTTTATGGTATGCGTTTTGGTTCAACAAAATATGGGCTGTGCCAAAGCAGAAATTTGCTTTTTTAGCTGAATTTAATTTTGCGCGTTTCCATTTCCTCCGGCCGCTTGTCATATATGTAAGCTTTGCGATAGCTCTATATCTCATATGGCGGATGGGGAGAGGGGGGAAATGGCTTGTATACGCCGCAGTCGCTGCACAGCTGATGGTTTTGGCGCCTTTTAATGAAGAGTATACGTATGGCGTTCACTACAATGCGCCGACATTCCGGGAGTTTTATGCATCTGAGCAATTCAAGGAGATTAAGGAGTATATCGGGCGTCCGCAAGATTCGTACAGGGTGGCAAGCATCGGACTGCATCCGTCTATCGCCCAATATAACGGGTTTTACACGTTAGATACGTATAACAACCTGTACCCGCTTTCATATAAATATGAATTTAGAAAAATCATTGCAAAAGAGCTGGAAAAAAACGCTCGGCTGAAACAGTATTTTGATGAATGGGGCAGCCGTTGCTACCTTTTCGTCGATGAGCTCGGGAAACGATATGATTTTAAAAAGAACTCGAAGAAAACGATCAACAATCTTCAATTAAATACAGATGTATTTAAAAAAATGGGCGGTCGTTACATTTTTTCTTCAGTTCCGATCATGAATGCTGATCAAAACCATCTCGTGCTTGTGAAGACGTTTGACCATATAGATTCGGCCTGGCGCATTTATTTATATGAAACAAGATAAGGAGGATAACGATTGAAACAGCCACAGCCAGTGTTAACCATCGTCGTTCCGTGTTTCAATGAAGAAGAAGTGTTTCAAGAGACCTGCCATCAGCTGACAGAGGTTGTAGACGGCTTGATTGAAGAAACATTAATCGCTGAAGACAGTAAAATTCTGTTTGTCGATGATGGCAGCAAAGACCGCACTTGGGCCTTGATTGCCATGGAAAGCATAAGAAACAAGAAGGTTGCCGGCTTAAAATTAGCCTGCAATGTCGGACACCAAAAAGCGCTTTTAGCCGGACTCCATAAAGCGAAGAACAAATCAGACTGTGTCATTTCAATTGATGCTGATCTACAGGACGACATTTCTGTTATCCGGGATTTTATATTGAAGTATCATGAGGGCTGCGAGATCGTTTACGGCGTCCGCCGCAGCAGAAAAACCGATACCTTTTTCAAGCGAACGACCGCTTTAGGATTTTATCGGCTCATGAATAAGCTTGGGATTAAATTAATTTATAATCATGCTGATTTTCGACTAATGAATAAAAGATCGCTTGAAGAGCTTGCGCGCTATCCGGAAGCGAATCTGTTTTTAAGAGGAATTGTTCCCATGATCGGCTTTAAATCCGCCGAAGTCTTGTATGACCGAAAGGAACGTTTTGCCGGCAAAACGAAATATCCGCTGAAAAAAATGCTATCATTCGCTTTTAACGGGATTACATCATTCAGTGTCGCGCCGATTCGCTTTTTTACGCTTTTAGGTTTTGTTTTATTTTTCGTCAGCGCTGTGGCGGGAATCGGTGCATTTATTCAAAAGCTGCTCGGCCATACAAATGCAGGCTGGGCGTCGCTCATCATTTCCATTTGGTTTTTGGGCGGTCTGCAATTAATGGGAATCGGGATCATCGGGGAGTATATCGGAACCATTTTTTCAGAAGTGAAAAGCCGGCCGAAATATGCGATTGATATCGATTTGTATAATGAGCCGCTGAGCCCGCTCCAGCGCCAGGAAAAAGAGCGGTTAGAAAAAAAGTACAGTTGAATGGAAAGAGCTGACTTATTTCGTCAGCTCTTTCCGTTCAACTGATGTAAAATGGCGCTAAGAGGTTCGTCTTGCGGGCTGCGGTAAAAATCGAAAAATGGGCAGCCCTGCTTCTTTATCCGGTCGACGACGGTATCAATTGTAAACATAGCGGGTGTTAAGGATGTTTGTACCTCGTGCCAATAGAGCGGTGCCGCGACAGTGCCAAGCTCGTTCCCCCTTGTCGAATAAGGACAGATAATCGTTTTTCCTTCTGCATGCTGCAAATAATCAAGATACAATTTGCCGTGCCTGTTTTTGATCAGGCGTTCTGTGGTAAATAGCTCTGGAAATGCATTGGTGCAGTACTCTGCGACCAGCTGTGTAAATTGGCGTGTTTCTTCATACGTAAATGCCTCAGGGGACAAGGGGATATAAAGCTGGATGCCCTTGTTTCCGGACAGCTTCGGGTACGATGTGATGCCGAAGGAGTCAAACAGCCGTTTCAGTTCATTTGCAGCCTGCACGGCCATGAGAAAGTCCTCTCGTGAAGGCGGGTCCAAATCAATGACAATCTCAGCCGGCCGCCTGCTTTTAATGGTTTGAAAAGGAACATGAAACTCCAAAGCAAGCTGGTTGGCGAGCCATAACAATGTAGACATATCCTCGCAGACGATATGTTCATGGCTTCCGTCAAAGAAAGATTGAATAAAATCCGGCGCATAGTCCGGCTTATTTTTTTGGAAAAATGATTCGCTTCTTGATCCATGCGGATAGCGGATGACTGTGACAGCACGGTTTTTCAAAAAGGGAAACAGGTAGTCACTGACTTCAATCATGTACTGAATAAAATCTTCTTTTGTTTTTTTATTCTTTTCAAAAATGATTTTATCCAGACTTGTGAACTGCAGCTTCGGATGGACCGGTTTGGAGTGGCGGATGACTTGCGCATACGTGCATTCGGTCCAATCCATATGGAATTCAAAACCGACAAACGATACCTCTCTCAATGTGCCTTGGAGAATCGTTAAGTATTGAACGGCTGCACATATCGATGGTTCGAGCGTATATTCGCCTGATGGTGTTTGATGTCCGTGCTGTTCCATAATTTTGCGTACGGCATTTTTTTCTTCATCGCGCATTCCGTGTGAGACAGAGGCAATCGGTGTCATCACGCCGTTCTTTAACACAGATACTGTCAGAAATCCATTGTTGGGGTTGAACCCTGTTATACAAACATAAGCTTGTTTAAAGTTTTTATATTTAAGCCAATCGGATGACCGCTTCTTTTCAAGCCATTTGCTGTTTGTTTTCTTCGCTACAATTCCTTCTCCATCATATTTCGTAACCATCTCCCAAATCGTATCAAAATAGTCAAAGGAGGGGATATACTGAATGGTTTCCTTAGCATAAGGGTTTGGAGATGCAGGAAGTTTTGGCATAGCCATAAGGTCGTACAGCAATTTTTTTCGATCCAGGTACGAAAGTGACGATACATCTTCTCCGCGTCGCTCTAACAAATCAAAGGCGAGAAAGCAGCACGGCCGCGCGTTGGCCGATTCCTGGATTTTATCTGGTCTTTTCAAACGCCCCCGCACTTGAATGTGCTCAAAATCTGAACGACAAGGGTTCACCAAACATACAATCTCACCATCAAGTGTCAGCGGAAGATCTTTTTCTATGTGCTGAAAGGCGGTTTTGGCGAATTGTGTGATTTCAGGGAAGGTGCTGGTAAGCTCCAAGCCATTTCTGCTAGTTAAGGTCACACCTGCCAAATGGATGCGGAGGATACAGCGGTACCCGTCATATTTTACTTCGTAGCGCCATTCTGCTCCGATTGGCGGTGAAGAAGTAAGGACGGGCTGCATGGTGAACGTCATGGGCTATGACGTGCCGGAGGCTTTTTTTCTAGTCGTTTTTCGTTTTTTATCTCCGGCTCCTTTCGGTTCAGCGGCTTGTGCTGGTTCGGCTGCCGGTTTTTCCCGGTTCGGCTTTCTTGTTCTGTCGATGCTTGCTTGCAGGGCGCTGACCAGATCAATGACATCTTCACGAGGAGGCACTTTATCAGGTGTGACGGCTGTTTCCTTATTCTCGAGCTTATCATTAACTCTTTGCAGCAATGCGTGCCGGTACGTGTCCTCATATTTCTCCGGCTCAAACTCAGCTGTCAGCTCATCTATTAATGTGATTGCCGTTTGCAGTTCCTTATCGTTTACATTCGATTGATCCGGTACACCCGGGACATGGACAGCGCTTCTGACCTCATCCGGATAATGGATAGACTCCATCACGATACAATTTTCATAAACGCGGAGAATGGCTAGCTGCTGCTTCGACCTGATTGTCATATTGGCGATGCCGATCTTTCCGGTTGAGCGCAGCGCTTCACGCAGAAGAGTATAGGCTTTCGTGCCGTTATCTCCGGGTCCGACAAAGTAGGAGCGGTTAAAATAAATCGGGTCAATGTCCTGAAGCTGAACAAAATCAACAATCTCAACCGCTTTTTCCTCATGCTCCTGCTTTAAGCTTTTTAGATCTTCATCCGTGAGCACTACATATTTTCCTTTTACATATTCATATCCTTTCACAATTTCATCAGGACCGAGTGTTTTTTCGCAATTCGTGCAAATTTTTTCGTATTTGATAGGCGCGTGATCCTCTTTATGGAGGCTGCGCAGTTTAATGTCTTTATCTTCTGTGGCCGCATATAGCTTGATTGGGATGTTTACTAATCCGAAACTGATCGATCCCTTCCACATTGTATGCATATCAATAAACCCCTTTTTTCTTTTAGTGTGAAGAGGAGGAGAACGTTTCATGTGTAGTAACTTATGGGTAAAAAAACAGCCGTCGCTGTTAATGCGGCGGCTGTTCAAGAATGAGTTGTTCAAGTTGTTCCGGCGGTATAGGCCTGCTGAAAAAGAAGCCCTGTAAATGGTCACAGCCTTTTTCGTAAAGAAGCTGTTTTTGGGCTGAATTTTCCACGCCTTCAGCAATCACCTGCAAAGACAGCTGGTGGCCCATGGCAATAATGGCCCCGGTAATTTGCTCTGATTTTGGGTGTGTCTGAATATCGTCGATAAACGATTTGTCGATTTTCAGCCTGTGAATCGGAAAGTCCTTTAAATAGCTAAGGGAGCTGTGTCCCGTTCCGAAATCGTCAATGCTGATTCTGATTCCTAATTCCGTTAAAGACGACAATACCTTCTTGGAGTGATCGAGATTTTCCATTGTCATGCTTTCTGTTACTTCCACTTCCAGAAGCCGAGGAGGAAGCTGGTATTTAACAAGCGCCTCCTTGATTAGGGGAATCAGTTCTTCGGATTGAAACTGTCTGGCGGAAATATTAATGGCGACAGAAAGATCAAAACCTTTGTCATACCAAGCCCATGCCTGCTTGCATGCTTCATCTATAATCCACTTTCCGATATCAATAATGAGACCCGTTTCTTCAGCAACACTGATGAATTCTCCGGGCGGACGCAGCTGCCCGTCAGGTGTGACAAGCCGTATCAGCGCTTCTGCACCCGTCATTTTTTGATTTTTTGCACTAAATTGCGGCTGATAATACAAGATAAATCGATCGTTTTCTATTGCCTCTCTGAGCTCCATCTCTTGGTTAAGCTTGACTGTTTCTTTGTTACCGATTGCAAAAGAATAGAATCTGTATTTGCTTTTGTTTCGCTCTTTAGCGGCATACATTGCCATATCGGCTTTTTTCATCAATTCAAGACCGTCCGTCCCATCTTTTGGTGATATCGCAATCCCAATACTGACAGATGTAATAAGCGTTTGATCTTGAATTTTAAATGGTTTTTTGAATTTTTGGATAATTTTTCTTGCTAAAATATCCGCTTCGCCTGTTCCGGTATTGGCGTTAGTCAAGATAATAATAAATTCATCACCGCCAAGACGAGCGATAAACCCATTATCAGGCACAACAGACGATAGACGTTTAGCTGTCATCTGAAGCAGCTGATCTCCGACATTATGTCCTAATGCATCGTTAATCACTTTAAAACGGTTTAAGTCCAGAAAGAAAACAACGGTGTTATAATTCAAGGTATGCTCGCGATTCAGCACCTCTGTTAAGTGCGAAATGGCATGCCGTCTGTTAGGTAAATCTGTAAGCGAATCATAATGAGCCATTCGATGGATTTCTTTTTCTGCCCTGTACTGCTTTGTCATATCTTTGCAAATGACATAAATGCTGTCCAGCTCTTGATTGACTTCAACGGGTATGAGCGTAATATTTAAGTGAAACTGGCCTTTTTCAGTGATCAGTTCGCTATCGCTGTTGATGGCTTGTTTATCTTTTTTGACCTGCTCAAAAAGGCGTTCAAGCTTCTGTGATGTGTAATTTCTCCAATCGTGCATACTAAAGCCAAATTTGCTGATCATGTCCTCACCAGCATGATTGGAAGATATAATCTTTCCTTCCAATGACAAAATAAAGATCGCATCAATATTATGGACGATTAAAGACTGAAACCTCTGTTCGTTATCCTTTATGCGTTCGCTCTGTTTAATAAACTTTCGATCGGCATGGGAACTGAATAATAATAGCGTTTGAATGCAGAAAATAATTAACGCAACAAAAATCGACCAATTAAATGTATGGATTTCCATATGGCTTCCGGGCGGGTCCGTATCCAAACGGAAAGTTGCCGCAAGCAACCCTGTATAGTGCATGCCTGAAATGCCAATTCCCATTACAATCGAACTGATGACTTTATAGAACATAAGGTGATCAGAATGTTTTTTCATGGCCAAGTCAAAGAATATTTTTAATGAGATGAAAGATGCCGCAATCGCAATGAGAATGGATGCTGTAAAAAGAAGCGGTTCGTACATAATCATTACCCGGGAAATGGCAGACATTCCGATATAATGCATAGATGCAATAGACGCGCCAAGCACAACTGACCCGCTAAGCAGTCTGTAATATGTAAGAATGTGCCGGCTGACAAAATAGAGGGACACAAATGATCCGGAAACAGCTGCGCCAATCGACGCCATTAAAGGCATGAATTCATATTGCATCGGCATCTTGATATCGACGGCCATCATCCCGACAAAATGCATTGACCAAATCCCGAATCCCATAATAAGTGAGCCGCAGATCAGCCAAATCTTACTTTTTAAGCCTGTATGAATGGTGACTTTCCTTGACAGTTCAAGGGAAATATACGCTGCGGCACAGGCAATTAGAATTGATAAACATATGAGTGTTATATTATACGATACGTGTATTTCCAAATGGAGATTCCCCCCGTGTGTTCCAGTCTTGTTGACTCTCATTATTATCGGCTGCTTAACCGCAGAATTTCAGCCTTTGCGACCATAGAAATTGCAAGAGATCTATTTTTAGTTCAGCTGACCGTGAAATATGTGTTAAAATCATGTTGACGTTTTCTGAAAAAAAACAAAATGCATGATACATAAAGATGAAAAAAGGGAAGTGATGGATATCGAAGAACTGATTATGTCTTGGATAGAAGCATTTAAAAGCCTATCTTATTTTGGAATATTTCTAGCGCTCTGTATTGAGTTTATTCCTGCTGAAATCGTCCTGCCGCTTGCGGGTTATTGGGTATCTAAAGGTGATATGACGCTTGCCGGCGCTGTTTTGGCGGGATCGCTTGGGGGAGTTGCCGGCCCGCTCACGCTGTATTGGATAGGCCGATACGGAGGGAGGCCGTTTCTTGAACGTTTCGGGAGGTACCTCTTCATTAAGCCTGAAGCTCTCGATAAGTCGGATGAATTTTTTGAAAAGCATGGGGGATTTGTGGCTTTCAGCGGCCGTTTCTTGCCAGGCATCCGCACATTGATCTCCATACCGTGCGGAATTGCAAAAATGAACGTTTGGGTGTTTTCGATTTATACGTTCATCGCCATGCTGCCCATTACATTTGTATATGTGTATCTCGGTGTGAAGCTCGGTGAAAATTGGAAGGAAGTCGGCACTATTCTCGATCAATATATGCTTCCGATCGGGATAGCGATTTTGGCGCTGTTCGTGGTCTTCTTGCTGATCAAAAAGAGGAAAAAACGCACGCACTCAGAACATTTATCTGCATTTTTAAAAAATAAGCGTTGACAAATGATCTCGCTGCACATATCATTGACGTATAATATTATATTTCTTGAAATCCCAAAGGGGAGTAGCGTCCGGATTTGTTTTCCGGAAACAAAGTCGTCATTCCATGGATTGTGAGATCCATCGGCTTTGTTGGCATGCCTGAATTCATGTCTAGCAAGACCTTTGCCTTATGACGGCAAAGGTCTTTTTTGCATGGTCCGGCCGCCATAAGATCGGATGAAGAGAAAGAAAACAACTTTTTTGGGAGGGTATCATTTATGGATGCAGCATTATTATTGGAGTATGGTTGGGTTCTTCTCGTTTTGATCGGGCTGGAAGGTATTTTAGCCGCCGATAACGCGTTAGTGATGGCGGTAATGGTAAAACATTTGCCGGAGGAAAAAAGAAAAAAGGCTTTATTTTATGGGTTGGCAGGGGCTTTTGTTCTGCGATTTGGCTCTTTATTCGCCATTTCTTTTTTGGTCAACGTATGGCAGGTTCAAGCAATTGGCGCGATCTACTTGCTGTATATCTCAATAAGCCACTTATTGAAAAGATATGTGTTTAAAAAAGAAGACACGCATAAAGAGACGAAGCAAAGCGGTTTTTGGCCGACTGTTTTAAAAGTTGAATTGGCAGATATCGCGTTTGCGGTTGATTCCATATTAGCGGCAGTAGCGCTGGCGGTTACGCTTCCTGCAACACCGCTTCCGCAGATCGGCGGACTTGACGGAGGGCAATTTGCCGTCATTTTGGCCGGAGGTATCATCGGCCTGGTGATCATGCGGTTTGCGGCTTCAATGTTTGTTAAGTTATTAAAGGAACGTCCAAGCCTAGAAACAGCAGCCTTTGTGATTGTCGGCTGGGTCGGAGTGAAGCTTGCTTTATATACACTTGCCCATCACGACATAGCGATTGTTTCTGAGCATTTTATCCATTCTGGAACATGGAAGCTGATATTCTGGGGTGTCTTAGCGGCAATCGCGGTTTCCGGCTGGTTCATGTCAGGTAAAAAACAGCCGGAGGGCACACAAAACGAACAAAATAACAGCAGCCGGGAAAGGGCGTAATCTGAGACTCTGCTTAAAAAGCAGAGTCTTTTCATGTTTAAAACGTTTTCATAGACGAAATAAAATAACATTTTTATAACAGCTTTGTTACAAAAAACACTGATAAAACCCCCTTAATTCTCTAGAAAGGCACGAAATCATGTATAGTACGTCAGAATGGTTTGTCATAATTGAGACATTGGAAATCAATATTTCTTTTTCTCCTTTGCGAATCCCTATCAAATTAGCTATCATTAATGAGTAGTTATAGGGAGGAACTGAGGTGAAACCAGTGCTTAGCCTTTTGTTTAAATTGGGAAAAAAGAAGCAAACGCTTGAAAAAACGGTTGAAAGTATACAAAAAGGCAATAAAGATCTGCAGAATGAATTAATACAGCAATATAAGCCATTTATCGCAAAGACGGTTTCATCCGTTTGTAAACGATATATAGATGAAAAAGACGATGAGTTCAGCATCGGACTCATCGCATTTAATGAAGCTATTGAAAAATACTCATCTGAAAAAGGAAATTCGCTGCTCGCATTTGCTGAGCTTATTATAAAAAGAAAAGTCATTGATTACATCAGAAAAGAAGCAAGAAGCGCACAGAATATCAATATCGATTTACAGGAAGGAGACGATCAGGAGTCATCACAAAGCCTGATCGAAGCCGAGCTTTCCATTGATGAATACCGCCGTCAGATTGAACAGGAGCAGAGGCGGGAGGAAATCCTCTATTTTCAAAAGCAGCTAAAAGATTATGGTTTATCGTTTAAAGAGCTGCTTGAAAACTCTCCAAAACATGCGGACGCAAGGCAAAACGCCATAAAGGTGGCGATTACCCTTGTTGAACATGAAGAATTGGCCGCTATCCTGTATACAAAGAAACAGCTTCCGGTGAAACAGCTGGAACAGCTGGTCTCTGTAAGCCGAAAAACGATTGAGAGAAACAGAAAATATATTATTGCGATGTGTATTATCATTACGGGTGATTATATTTATTTAAAAGATTATCTTAAAGGGGTGCTGCACTCATGAGAAGAGGGATTATAGTAGAGAAGAATAGAAAATTCGTCACGTTGCTGACCCCTGACGGACAATTTTTAAAAGCTAAAAATGATCGCCGCAGCTATGAAATCGGAGAAGAAATCATGCTTCCGAGTGAAACACGCGTGGGCAGAAGGGCCAGCTTTTTTGATTTTTTAAAACTGCGCCCTTTCAAAATGGGGATCTTTGCGATGACTGCTATTATGCTTTTTATTTTTATAGTTCTCCCCGTTTTTTCAAATAATAAGGCCTATGCGTATATGACAATTGATATCAATCCAAGCTTTGAAATGGCGTTAAACAGCGATTACGAAGTGATTGAACTGACGCCTCTAAACGATGAGGGAAAGAAGGTCGTCAATGATATAGATAATTGGGAGAAGACTGATTTTAAAAAGGTGATTGATAATATTATTACCGACTGCAGTGAACATGGATATGTAAAGGAATCGAAAGAAATATTGATTTCCACTGTTTATGAAAATACGGAAGACAATACATATAAAAAAGCTGTGAAAAAACAGCTGAATGATGTGACGGAAAAATATAAAACGACATACCGCATGGAATCTCTTGAGTCAGATATGCAAACAAGGGAAAAAGCGAAGAAGGAAGGCGTTTCAACAGGCAGCTACATCAAATCAAACGAAAAGAATCACAATAAAGATGCAAAAGAGGACCCCAGCAAACCATCCGGGGAAGAGAATCAAAACAGTGCCGAAAATGAGGATGAAAAAAAAGATCAACCTGACGGCCAGGACAGCCAGCAAGGAAATAATGAACAGCTGGGTGATACGGATTCCGGAGAACAGAAAAAAGATACAACGGATGACCAAACTAACGATGGTGACAAAGATAAAAATGTAAAGGAATCAGATGAAAACGCTGAAAAAGATGGGGATCAGCAAACCCCAATACAAGATCCTCAAGATAAAGGAAATGAAGGAAACAGCGCTGGAAAGGATCAAAGTCAATACCACAGGGACAAGAATAACGGTGAACAAGGCAAGAATCGTTCTTCGTCAAACGGGGATAATGCTTCTGACCGCCGTAATCCAAACGGTTACAGCAGTGAAAATAATTCAGCTCAAACTGAAGATTCGCCGAGTGACCCCGGCGAATAAAGACCTGAATTTATTTAGTTGTGCCATTTAACTGTGATTGTGCCTGCTGTACCAGCCGTTTTGTCATTTCCCCGCCTACAGAGCCGTTAGCGCGTGCGACTGTATCAGAACCAAGGTTTACACCGAATTCTTGAGCCACTTCGAGTTTAAATTGGTCTAGTGCCTGCTCCGCCCCTGGAACAACGAGTTTATTTCTGCTCGCCATCTTTTTCATCTCCTTTTTCTATAAAGAATTCTTAACGCGTAGTTAGTTTGAAATGTACGGGGTTTATTTATGCTGGCAATTGTTGTGGAGAATAAGAAAACCCCCGGTTTTTAAGCCGGGGGCGCCGCAGTCTATAGAATGTCAGCTGTCATTTTATGTGCGGTTGCCTGAATATGGAATGTCAAAATGGAGAGAACTGTTATGGCAATAATCTGTCTGATTTTAAGCCATTGGCTGTCATTCAATTCTTCAAAACGATAGCGGAGACGATCTGTTTCCTGTTCGACGATCTCCTGCAGATTTGATTCCTTCATAGAAGGTGTGTCCTGGTGATGAACGGCATCAAGCACATATGCGCAGCTTTCATAGTAAGAAATCGGACTGATGACATCATCAGTTCTGTCTGAGATGGTGTTAAACGCCACTCTTAAAATAGCCCGTATATGTTCAAAGTCATAAATGGATTTTAAATCACGTACAATTAAAAGTATGACTGCCTGTTCAACCGAATATTTTTTGCCCAGCTCAGGATGTCCGATCAGATCTTTGAAATCACGCTTTACCCAGTTTTGGATTGCGGTTGACTTTAACGAAGTCAGCTCGCATAGGTTGCCGAGTTCTACGATTTCGTTTGTAGAGAGACCGTATTCTTTTTTTTGTTTTTTTCGTTCATATCTTGTAAGAAATTCAGGAATTTCAAGATGATTGGCAGCTTTATCTGCTGACATGTTCGCTGATTGGACGACAATGTCGAGCGGGCTTATTTCTCCTTGTCCTTTTAGAGAATAGAGCAGCCGCACCATATCGGTTCGAGTGAGTTTGAAAATGTTCATTGTTCACCTCTTCAAAACAATTTGACGCGAATATAAAGTCTATGTATGAATTCAAATGGAAGCGTCAGGAATACATTAACATCATACGTCTAATTCCTTGCATTTTCAAACAGATGTTTTATAATTTAAATATACAAGTTCTTTTGAACTTAAAATAACGGAGGTTATTATGGCGAAAAGAATTTTTTTGTTTATTTTAACAAATATCTTGGTGCTTACAACAATCGGGATCGTTTTATCTGTTTTAAGCTCGGTTACCGGAGTCGGGACGTACTTTACCGCTGATGGAGGTATCGATCCAATTGCGCTCCTTGTGTTCAGTTTAGTCGTTGGTTTTGTCGGTTCCTTTACGTCTCTTGCGATGTCCAGATGGATGGCAAAGACCATGATGGGCGTCAAAGTGCTGAGTCCGAAAAAACAAACGCTCAGTTACGAGGAACAGCAATTGATTGATCGTGTTCACCGACTAAGCCGTTCTGCCGGTTTAACGAAAATGCCTGAGGTCGGAATTTACCGTTCGCCTGAAGTGAACGCGTTTGCGACTGGACCGTCAAAACGCCGTTCTCTTGTGGCAGTGTCGTCAGGGCTGCTGGAACAAATGGATGATGCCGCGGTTGAAGGTGTGCTTGCCCACGAGGTCGCGCATATCGCTAATGGTGATATGGTAACGATGACGCTTTTACAAGGAATCGTCAATACCTTTGTCGTCTTTTTATCGCGTATCGCAGCATGGATTGCGAGCCGTTTTGTCAAGGAAGACCTTGCGCCGATCGTTCATTTTATTGCAGTGATTGTCTTTCAAATTGTCTTTTCCATTCTCGGCAGCCTGGTTGTGTTTGCGTACTCGCGCCATCGTGAATTCCACGCTGACAGGGGAGGAGCCGATCTTGCCGGCAAGGATAAGATGATCCATGCGCTACGAACACTTAAGAGCTACTCTTCCCGCATTATGGAAGAAGATCAGACAGCTGTCCAAACATTAAAGATTAATGGCAAGAAGCGCTCTTCGCTTTTCTCTACTCACCCTGATTTAGATGAGCGAATCAGACGGTTAGAAGCTAAATAATACAAACACATTATTCCTCTGAGAGAATCTCTCAGAGGTTTTTTATTTATCCTTTGACTAAAATCATAAAAAAATAAGCAAGTTAAGAAAATGTTGCGTAAAAGCCTTTAAAAATGTTTCCAATATCTTTAGAATAATTACCGTACTTAAAAAGAGAGGCAGAAGGATTTTACATGAAATTAAAGTTTGGAAAATTGATACAGGCATTGTCACCGGCCCAGCTGATCGCGGTGTATTATTTTCTTGCGGTGACGGTTGCAGTTATTTTATTGAGTCTCCCAGTGGCCCATAAACAAGGAGCAGAATGGTCTTTTATCGATGCTCTGTTTACAGCAGTCAGCGCCGTGAGCGTAACCGGGCTTTCTGTTGTGAATACCGCTGATACATTTAGTACAACAGGAATTGTTATTCTTGCGTTTGTTCTGCAGTTTGGCGGTATTGGCATTATGACATTAGGCACTTCTGTTTGGCTGCTAATGGGCAAAAGAATAGGGTTAAAAGAACGGAAATTAATGATGGTCGATCAAAATCAATCACAATTTTCTGGGATCGTCAATCTCATGAAACAGATTCTCTTTCTCATATTATGGATTGAGCTCTTTGGCGCCATCATCCTTGGGACATATTTTTTAACCTACTACGATTCCATTCAAGATGCTTACTTGCATGGTTTTTTTGCGAGTGTCAGTGCAACCACAAATGCCGGTTTTGATATAACAGGCAGCTCTCTGATACCATATCGGCATGATTATTTTGTGCAATTTATTACACTGTTATTGATTATTTTCGGAGCCATCGGTTTCCCTGTTCTAGTGGAAGTGAAAGATTTTTTGTTTTCCAAAAACCGGAGATATCCGTTTAGTTTATTTACAAAAATTACAACAACAATGTTTGGCGCACTTGTTTTGTTTGGTTCGATAGGGATTTATGTTCTTGAAGCAAATCATTTGTTTGCAGGTCAATCGTGGCATGATATTTTATTCCTTTCTCTATTTCAATCAACCACAACAAGGAGCGGAGGGCTTGCCACGATTGATATAAGCCAGCTGTCTGACCCGACCCTGCTATTTATGAGTGCGCTAATGTTTATCGGTGCGTCGCCAAGTTCAGTAGGGGGAGGCATACGGACAACGACTTTCGCCCTGAACCTTCTGGCGCTGTTTCATTTTGCCCGCGGCAATAAATCCGTAAAGGTATTCAAACGGGAGCTGCATCCTGCTGATCTCATGAAGTCGCTTGTTGTCACAATGATGGCGATTCTGCTCGTTTTTGGCGCGACACTCATTCTTACGATTACTGAAGAGCATTCCCTGCTTGAGATTTTGTTTGAAGTCTGCTCGGCATTCGGTACAACCGGTCTGTCACTTGGAATTACTGCTGATTTAAGCAGCGTTGGAAAATGCGTCATTATGATTGTCATGTTTATCGGGCGAATCGGCATCCTGACCTTCCTGTATCTGATCGGAAGGAAGGAAATTGAAGCGAATTATCATTATCCGAAGGAAAGAGTGATTATTGGATAGAAAAACACCGCGTGTTTTGCGGTGTTTTTTGATTGCCAAAAAAAAGATGTGTGCCGCCGTTTGAGTTGGAGAACCTAACATCTACAGGTGCGGTTTAACGCTCCTGCATCTTTAGCGAAATCAAATGTCTGAAAAACAGGCGAGGAGGATTCGTATGAAGCGCAAAGCCGAAGTGGATGAGGCCATTAAAAATAACAATACACCTACCGAGAGCATGGACCCAAATTCATATAAGACACAGTATCATGACAACTCGAATTTTAGGGGTGCCAACCGCAATTCCAAACAGGGCCGGCAAGGAGGCATGTGATTTTGAAGAAAAACCGCCATAGCAGAGAGATGCAAAATCATAAAAAGCCAATGAATAAGAAGGTGCTGGAGGAAGAATTCTCAAGTGAATTAGGGGATTACAATGCCGGGAAGATCATCGAAACGCTAGAAATCACAAAGCCTGAAAAGAAAAAAGAGAACAAACGAAAATAAAAAAGACCTCTTAGGCGGCGTCCGCTTAAGAGGTGCTTTTCTATTTTAAATAAGCATTTTTGCCGGTTCCTCTGACAAATTGCGATAAGCTGGTCATTCTCAGCTCAATGAAGGGCTGAGCAACTGTCTTAACAAAATTGCTTGAGAGTACTGATGTCAGGGCTGCTGTTAAGAGTAAGAGAATCACTAAGTTTTGATAGTCAGTAAGCCCATCCTCAAGCCCGACCTGTCTCAGCGTTTTAATAATAAACCCGTGGAGCAAATACACGTAAAATGTCCGGGTTCCCCATTTCGTAAAGAAAAACCGTTTTTGCGGAACGAGCGCTAAAAAGCTGAAGGTTGCCGCAAAGGCGAGTACATACCAGCCGATTCGGGAAAGCCCGCTTGCCAAGGTAACGTCTCCAAATGAAGAATACGGTTTAGAGCCGAATAGAAAAGAATAGTCAAAGTCGATGCCCCAGCAGATGACGAATACGGCGGCAAGCACCCCGAGTGCAATTTGTTTGCCCCGTTTTGATCTCAATAAATCAAAATGGTGTTTATTCAGATAAAACCCGACAAGGAACATCGGTAAGAATACAAATGTCCGTGACAAGCTCAGCGTGCTGCTGACAAAGTCTAGATAACCGATCAGCACGGCAATACCGCAGCTGACAAACAGCGCCCACAGCTTTGAAAGCTTTGAAAAAGGATAAAGCAGCAGGTTCCAAAAAAATAAGCTTACGAGAAACCATAACGACCATTGCGGATCAATCGGATTCACATTTGCCATGCTTTCGTCTTGCATCATGTAATAAAAGACGGAATAGATGATTTGGAAAATCAAATACGGAATAATCAGCTTGACCGCCAGCTTTTTCACATATCCTGCGCGTTTAAAGCCTTTCGCAAAATAACCGGAAACAAGAATAAAGGCAGGCATGTGGAATGTGTAAATGAACTTGTAAAGGTAGAGCATAAAGTTGTTATCATGAATAAAAGAACGAAGAATATGGCCGAATACAACAAGGAATATCAATAAGAATTTAGCATTATCAAAATAACTGTCCCGCGATTTACTCAAAGCAGCATCACCTTCTCTTTAATCAGTCATTAAGAGATTATTCCCTGGTGGTTTATATTTTAAAATAAAAGAAGAAAAATGAATTGAAAAACAGCTGATTGTTAGGTCGATGTAAAGTGGAGGTAAGGATCGTAGAAAATGTCTTCGTTATGTAACCGCGCTGAAATTTTCTGAAATTTATAGGGCAAATGAAGGAAGTTCCTGCATTTTGTAGAAATATTGAGGGATAGGTTTTGAAGAAGGAGTGTACACGCATGGGAACTCTTGATGTCCAGACAAAATCAGAGCTGCGGGAAGAACTGAAGCGAATCAAAGAAGAAAATGCACGGCTGAAAAAGGAGTTAGATCAGCATCAAGTGATTGTCAACAATACGCTCGATGCTATTTTTATATGTGATAATGAATTGAGAATCGTTCAGGCGAATGAAGCCACAGAAAGGATGCTTCAAGTTGATTCGGAGGATTTGAAGACTCGCTCCGTTTTGGATTTTTTGTTTTCTATCCCAAAGGATGAACTGAATCTTGCTGTAAAGAAGTTTTTTAAGAAAGGTTTCCTATGGAAGGAGGTGCCGGTCAGGCTTGATGGCGGAGCGACTAAATACATAGAGTTTCTGGCCAAAAGAGGGATTGGCGAGGATTTCTTTTTTGTTGTCATGAGAGACATATCCTCCAAGAAGATTCTAGAGCGGGAATTCTCTATGAATGAACAGCTTTTTAAGGACTTGTTTGACAGAGCTGTTGACGGAATCGTTCTGTTTGATAAAGATGGCGGTTTTATTGATGCGAATTTGTCCTTCTGTAAAAGTTTTGAAATCAATCAAAATGAGCTGTCTCATTTATCGTTGTACAAATTCATAGACAGCGGCTCACGTAAAGATTTCGATAATATTTGGAAGACGCTCAACCGCAAGGGGAAAGCGAAGGGGGAGCTGCCCGTCAAGCTTCGTTCAGGAGTCCAAAAGCTATTTGAATTCACGATTACATCAAACATCATCAGCGGTTTTTATATGTCCATTATGAGGGACATTACAGAGAAGCGGTCTATGGAGCTGCAGCTCTTTAAAAGCGAGGAGCGCTTCAGAGAAATATTTGAAAATGCGATGGACGCCATTATCATCTGGTCAAATGACGGAAGAATCGTGAAGGCGAATCAGTCCGCCTGTAAAATCTTTGAGCTGCCGATGAGCTTGCTGTTGAAACGAAAGCTGTGTGATTTTCTCGTTGACTCGCAACGGAAATACAGCATAACGAAGAGGAAATACGCAAAATACGGAGAGATCAGAGAAGAGATGCTGTTTCAAATGGGGAACGGGCAGTTCAAAGAACTCGAATTTACTTCAAAGCGGACCATACTTGAAAACCAGCATTTGACGATTTTAAGAAATGTCAGCGACAGAAAGCGGATGGAAAAGGAGCTTCGGGAAAGCGAGCTTAAATTCAGAAAAGTGTTCAACGGCTCAATGGACGGCAATGTATTGTTCGACAATCAATACAGGATCATCGACGCCAACCCGTTAGCAAGCCATATTTTAGGCCTGTCTTATGAAGAGATAAAAAAGCATAGTCTGTTAGATATTATTTCTTCGTATGAAATAGAAAATCTTGCATCACCGGCAAGGCAGATTAATTTTGATGAAATGGACAACGAAATTCCGTTTTTGCTGAGCAGCAGCGACAATAGAAAACTGGAATTCTCATTTAAACGAAATATCATTCAAAATATGAACCTGGCTATCTTTAAAGACGTAACGGAGCGAAAAGAGCTGGAGGAACGCCTGCGCAAGTCGGATACCCTTCATGTTGTCGGCGAACTCGCTGCCGGCATCGCTCATGAAATCAGAAATCCGATGACAGCACTTAAAGGCTTTATTCAGCTCCTGAAAGGAAGTGTGGAGGAAGACTACACCCTTTACTTCAACGTGATCACCTCAGAACTAAAGCGCATCGAATCCATCATCACCGAATTCTTGATTTTAGCCAAGCCCCAGGCCATTATGTATGAAGAAAAACATATCACCCAAATTATGAGAGACACCATAGACCTTCTGAACGCGCAAGCCAATCTCAGCAACGTGCAAATGCATCTTGATTTAATTGACGACATTCCTCCAATCTACTGTGAACCGAATCAGCTGAAACAAGTATTTATCAATATATTAAAAAATGCCATCGAAGTGATGCCCGACGGTGGAAACATTTTTGTGACGATAAGGACATTGGATCAAGATCATGTTCTCATCTCCTTAAAAGACGAGGGAGTCGGAATGACAGAAGATAAATTAAAACGCCTTGGTGAACCGTTTTATACGACAAAGGAACGGGGAACTGGACTTGGGCTTATGGTAAGCTATAAAATTATTGAAGAACATCAAGGCGAGATCATGGTAGAAAGTGAAGAAGGGAAGGGCACGGTTTTCCACCTTACGCTTCCCATCAGACAGAATGCTCAAGAAAGAGGGATTGAAGAGTGAACTACTATACGACAGCGGAAACGCCGCTCGGGGAATTTATGATTGCCGAGGCGGATGGCCATATCACCCGCCTATTTCTCAGTCAGGAAGATTGGATCGATTGGAAAGAAACCGTTCAGCATATAGAGCGCAAGGAAACGCCTTGTTTGGCGGAAGCGAAAAAACAGCTTCATGAATATTTTGCCGGCGAAAGGAAGACATTCTCACTGCCGCTGAGCCAAAAGGGCACTCCTTTTCAGCAAAAAGTATGGGAGGCGCTGGCGATGATACCATACGGAGAATCGAGAAGCTATGCTGACATTGCCGCTGCGGTCGGCAGTCCGAAAGCGGTGCGCGCCGTCGGACAGGCTAATAAACGAAACGACCTGCCGATTTTTGTCCCATGCCACAGAGTGATCGGCAAAAACAGCGCGTTAACAGGATACGCCGGGAGCAAAACCGATATCAAAGCATTTTTGCTGAACATCGAGCAAATTTCCTACAAAGAAAAATAAAACGTATGGCACGTTCCCTTTTTTTGCGGCCCGACATATCATTTTATTAGGTTAAAAAAGTTGGTCTGATGAAAAAGGAGGACAAAGCCATTGAAGCTGAGCCGCTCTGAAAAAATTGCCGCTTTTGCCGAACTGTTTGTGAAACTGCATATCTTATCAAGCGCTCAAAAAGATGAAATCATTCATATCAATCAAAACAAACAAAAAAACCGTTGACTTGGCCCATAATGAGCAAAGCCCAGCGGTTTTTTAGTGAACCTTTTCTCCTTGAAACAGAAGTTCAATTTCTTCTTCATAGTTATCGCTCATAATCCCTTTTTCTGTGATGATTCCCGAAATGAGATGATGCGGTGTAATGTCAAAAGCGGGGTTAAAGACAGGCACATCAGATGGAGCGGTCCGCACTCCGGAAATTTGCCTCACTTCCTCAGGATCCCGTTCCTCTATCGGAATATCAGCGCCGCTTTTCACTTTCGTATCAAATGTAGATAATGGTGCAGCGACAAAAAACGGTATATCAAAGGCGTTTGCTAAAATCGCGAGACCGTATGTTCCAATTTTATTTGCCGTATCACCGTTCTTTGCAATTCGATCGGCTCCGACGATGACGGCGGAAATTTGTTTTTCCTTCATCGTGTGGGCGGCCATGCTGTCTGTGATCAAAGTGACATCAATGCCCCCCTGCATCAGCTCCCACGCAGTAAGTCGTGAACCTTGAAGGACGGGCCTTGTTTCACAAGCGTAAATATGCAGTCCCAAATCCTTTTGTTTGGCCAAGTAAAATGGAGCGAGTGCCGTTCCATAGCGGCTTGTCGCGATAGAACCGGCATTGCAGATCGTCATAATCCGGTCTCCTTTTTTGAAAAGCTGCAGGGCGTTTTGACCGATCATCCGGCACGTTTCCTCATCCTCGACCTGAATTTGAATCGCTTCATGGACAAGGTTTGTTTTTGCTTCATTTACGGAGATGGCGTTTTGGATCGAATGGCTTAGTCTCTCAAGCGCCCAAGATAAATTAATGGCGGTAGGCCGTGAGCTGTTTAAATACTGTTTGATGTCACACAGTCTGCGGCGGAATTCCGTGACATCACCTGTTTCAATGTCTTTTGCAGCAAGCGCAAGTCCAAAGGCAGCCGTAATGCCGATGGCGGGAGCGCCTCTTACTTTGAGCGTGACAATGGCGTTAAATACATCCTCTTTCGTCGTCAGCTCCACATATTCCGTCACATCAGGAAGCTTTTGCTGATTTAAAATGGTAATGGCTGTTTCTTTCCATTCAACAGAACGCGGAACAGCAAATGAATGGGGCATAAATAGATCATTCCTTTACAAGTAACTTAAATAATTCAATAACATCTGTGATCGTTTTGAATTCCGAACGCTTTTCGATAAAGGCTGTGCCGGTTTCGAGCGCCAGACGTTTTCTGCCGATTCGTTTATCAAACGGCACGATCGTTTCCAGATCAGCAACATGGGCAAGGCCAATCGCGCGGCGTATCAGCTCGCAGCCTGCGAATCCGATCGCCTCTTCAAAAATATGACTGAGGGTGTCAGTAAGGTAACCGTCGATGTTGGCGTAAACATCCAGACTGTCCCTCTCCCAGGCTTCAGTGAATGTCTCTTGAAATGCTTCCCAGACCTGCTCGACATGGTGATATAATGGCTTTCTGTCATCACCGTCACGGCCGAGTGCGTTCAAAAATAAGTTGGAGATAAATTGGCCTATATCAAATCCGATCGGTCCGTAAAAAGCAAATTCAGGATCAATCACCTTTGTTTCAAGTTCGCTGGCGAAAATGCTTCCTGTGTGCAAATCACCGTGAATCAGCGTTTCTGCTGATGTTAAAAAACACTTTTTCAGTTTAGCGGCTTCGATTTTGACGTTGTCATTATTCCAGAGCTTTTCGACAAAAGGACGAAGCTCTTCTTCAAAATCATTTGTGTCATGGTCAAAAAAAGGATCTGTAAAAACAAGTCTTTCCGTAATGTCGCACAGCTCCGGGTTTGTAAACTGCTTAACAAGCTGTTTTTTCACCTTAGGTTCAAGCGCGTAATCTGAAGAATAGAAAAGGGTCTTTCCTAAAAATTCACCGATGTGCTGTGAAAGGCGCGGATAGTTTTCGCCCTCAATGAGTCCTTTTCTTGCGATTTTTAAGTGAGAAAGATCCTCCATGACAGTAACTGCCATTTCTGTATCGGAATAAAACACTCTTGGAACCAGATGAGGGACATGCTCTCCTTGGCGGATGAGAGCGCTGCTTTCGATTCTGGCTCGATCGATTGTCAGCGGCCAGCTTTCTCCGACAACTTTTGCATAAGGAACCGCCTGTTTAATCACCAAAGCTCTGTCATGTTTTTGATCATAAATATGAAAAACGTAATTTAAGTTGCCGTCTCCGATCTCCTGGCATGTCAGCGTGCTTTTGCTTGGAAATAAGCCAAGCTTCACCGCAAGTGCCACAGCGGAGCTTTCATTTAACGTTTCGTATAAAGGTGTTTTTGTGACTGCCATTGTCATAACCTCCAATTATGTAATCTCTTGATATGTTTTCAGCTGAATGGCCGTAAAAAAGCCTCCTTCTCAGAGAGAAGGAGGCTTAACATATATGTCCGCCTCTCTTATCTCTCAGATCAGATCTGAAGGAATTAGCACCGTGCCTTATGAGACGAGCGTCTCGGCGCGAAAAAGATGCGCCCCATTTCACAATGGAATTACGGTCGGTTGCTGTTGGGGTCAAAAGGCCAAATCCCTCGCCCAACTCTCGATAAGAGAATATATTGATTTGTTGAACAATTCTAATTTATCAGTTGATGAACATAGTAACAGGTGTTTTAGTAAGTTGTCAATCTATTTTTTAATATAAATCTTTTCTGATATCATCGAAAACAGGAATGTTTTCCCGCACCTTAACGCTTTCCTGTAGGTCGATTTCCGCTCGGACAACGCCTTCTTCCCGGCCGCCTTCAGCTAGGACGCGCCCCCACGGATCAATAATCAGGCTATGCCCGGCAAATTCATTATTTGGATTTGAACCGGTGCAATTGCAGGCAGCGATAAAGCATTGATTTTCAATGGCCCGCGCAATAAGCAGGCTTTTCCAATGATCAAGGCGGGGAAGAGGCCATTCCGCAGAAATAAACAACACGTTGGCACCTTTTGTCGTATGTTTTCTGATCCACTCCGGAAAACGGATATCGTAACAGATCAATCCTGAGCTTTTGACGCCATCAAGCTCAAAGTATCCGTCTTCGGAGCCGGCTGATAAATACACATGCTCGTCCATCAGCTGAAAAAGATGGGCTTTCCTGTACTCTTTAATGATTTGTCCTTCCTTATCCGCGATGTACATTGTATTATAAACATCAGAATCCTTTCTGACAGCAACCGATCCGGCGATAATATGAACGCCATGTTTTTTTGCCGTATTCTTCAGCCAGCTCTGAGCAGAACGTCCGTCTTCATCAGCGAGCTCATCAAGGTTGGCCAGGTCATATCCGGTTGTCCATAGTTCAGGAAGAACAAGAACATCAGCATGTTTGCTTTCTTTTTCGATGAAGAATTCAGCCTTTTTTATATTTTCTGAAGGTTTTCCGTATGAAATATCAAATTGAAGACAAGATATCGTCCATTTCATCTTTTTATCACTCCACATTTTTCTTTACTTTTTTTATTTAACCATATATGATGATGGACTATCATTTCAAGATTTTTTTAGAAGGTGAGAATAGATGAAATTTGAACAATCTGATGTATTGAAGGAGCTGCCTCAACAATTCTTCGCTTCTTTGGTGCAGCAAGTGAACCGAAAGCTCGCAGAAGGACACGACGTCATCAATCTCGGACAGGGAAATCCGGATCAGCCGACTCCGGAACATATCGTCGAGGAAATGAAACGGGCTGTTGCTGATCCTGAAAATCATAAATACTCGTCTTTTCGCGGCTCATACAGTCTGAAATCAGCAGCGGCAGCATTTTATAAAAGAGAATACGGCATTGATCTTGACCCGGAAACTGAAGTCGCTGTATTATTCGGCGGGAAAGCCGGTCTGGTTGAGCTCCCGCAATGCTTGCTGAATCCCGGAGATACGATTTTAGTTCCGGATCCGGGCTATCCTGATTACTGGTCAGGTGTGGCACTCGCGAAAGCGAAGATGGAAATGATGCCGCTCGTAGAGGGCAGAGCGTTTCTTCCTGATTACAGCAGCATCACCGCTGAAGTGAGGGAACAGGCGAAATTAATGTATTTGAATTATCCGAATAATCCGACCGGAGCTGTTGCTACCCCTGACTTCTTTGAAGAAACCGTGAGTTTTGCGAAAGAAAACGGGGTCTGTGTCGTTCACGATTTTGCTTACGGCGCTGTAGGATTTGACGGCGGAAAGCCTTTAAGTTTTTTGCAGACTGAAGGTGCCAAGGATATTGGCATTGAAATTTACACGCTGTCAAAAACGTACAATATGGCAGGGTGGCGGGTCGGCTTTGCCGTTGGAAACGCTTCGGTCATTGAAGCGATCAATCTGTATCAAGACCACATGTTTGTCAGTCTTTTCAGAGCGACTCAGGAGGCTGCAGCGGCGGCACTGTTAGCTGATCAGACGTGTGTGGCGGAGCAAAATGCCCGATATGAAAGCAGGCGAAACGTTTGGATCGCGTCATGCCGGAAAATCGGCTGGGATGTGACTGCTCCGGCAGGTTCATTTTTTGCATGGCTGCCTGTGCCTGAAGGCTATACTTCCGAGCAGTTCTCAAACCTTTTGCTGGAAAAAGCGAATGTGGCGGTTGCAGCCGGAAACGGCTTCGGTGAATATGGCGAGGGCTACGTCCGAGTCGGGCTGCTGACAAGTGAAGAAAGACTGAAGGAAGCCGCTTATCGAATTGGGAAACTGAACCTGTTTACCCAAAAAAGCATTGACAAGACCTGATAACGATGGGATAATTCGAAATAATTTATAAAATCTATATTTTCTTATCAAGAGCAGGCAGAGGGACGAGCCCGATGAAGCCCGGCAACCGACTTGTAAAGCACGGTGCTAATTCTTGCAGCTGGCGGCTGAGAGATAAGATTCGGACGAGAAACGAAACCTCTTTAGACGCGATTGCTGTTTGAAGAGGTTTTTTTATATGGATGAAAATGAAAGGAGCTCTGGCATGAGTGAGTTATTGGCAACATATCTCCTGACCGAACCGGGAGCCGATACAGAGAAAAAAGCAGAACAAATCGCAACAGGATTGACAGTTGGCTCTTGGACGGATTTGCCCTTGGTGAAACAGGAGCAAATGCAAAAGCACAAGGGGCGGGTGATACAGGTCGAGGAAAGAGAGGGAACTCCTGCATCAGGAAAACAAGCGGTGATCACAATTGCCTATCCTGACATCAATTTCTCTCAGGATATTCCGGCTTTGCTGACAACAGTGTTTGGCAAGCTGTCGCTGGATGGAAAAATTAAATTACTGGATCTTCACTTCTCTGAAGCATTTAAGCGCACGCTGCCGGGACCGAAGTTTGGCGTATACGGCATCCGGAAGCTGCTGGGAGAATTTGAGAGACCGCTGTTAATGAGTATATTTAAAGGGGTTATCGGAAGGGACCTGCGTGATATTAAAGAACAGCTCAGACAGCAGGCGCTTGGCGGAGTTGATTTGATCAAGGACGATGAAATTTTCTTTGAGACAGGTCCGGCGCCTTTTGAAACAAGAATTACAGAGGGAAAGCAAATATTGAAAGAAACGTATGAACAAACCGGGCATAAAACGCTGTACGCGGTCAATTTGACTGGACGTACGGCTGATCTGAAAGATAAAGCGAGACGCGCCGCCGAATTGGGAGCGGATGCGCTTTTGTTTAATGTTTTCGCTTACGGCTTGGACGTCATGCAAAGCCTTGCGGAAGATCCCGAAATTGCCATCCCGATTATGGCGCATCCAGCGGTCAGCGGGGCGTTCACGTCTTCTCCGTTTTATGGCTTTTCTCACGCTCTTTTGCTCGGAAAATTAAACCGGTATTGCGGTGCTGACTTCAGTCTCTTTCCGTCGCCGTACGGCTCGGTTGCGCTTCCGAAAAAACATGCGCTGGCGATTCATGAAGAATGTGTAAGAGAGGATGCCTTTAACCAAACATTTGCCGTTCCGTCAGCAGGCATTCATCCCGGTATGGTTCCGCTTTTAATGCGGGATTTCGGTATAGATCATATTATTAACGCCGGTGGAGGCGTACACGGACATCCGAACGGTGCCCAAGGCGGGGGCAAAGCGTTCAGAGCCATTATTGATGCGGTCTTAGAAGCCCAGCCGATTGATGAAAAAGCCGAACAATGCAAGGACCTAAAGCTTGCGCTTGATAAATGGGGAAAGGTTGAAGCCGTATGACGACTCGAAAACCTTTAATCATTTGTGATTTTGACGGAACCATCACGAGGAACGACAACATTATAAGCATCATGAAAACATTCGCTCCCCCGGAGTGGACGGCATTAAAAGACGGAGTACTTTCCAAAACGCTGTCGATCAAGGAAGGTGTCGGGCGGATGTTCGGCCTTCTGCCTAGCAGTTTAAAAGAAGAGATTACAAGATTTGTATTGGAAGATGCAAAAATCAGGGAAGGCTTTCGGGAATTTGTAACGTTTATCAATGAACACGAGCTTCCGTTTTATGTCGTAAGCGGAGGAATGGACTTTTTTGTGTATCCTTTGCTTGAAGGCATTGTGGAGAAAGAACGTATTTATTGCAACCATGCTTCATTTGACAGCGACTATATTCATATTGACTGGCCTCATTCTTGCAAGGGATCATGCAGCAATCAATGCGGGTGCTGCAAACCGTCTGTGATACATGAACTTTCTGAACCGGACCAATATCTCATCATGATCGGTGATTCGGTTACAGATGTGGAGGCGGCAAAGCTGTCTAACCTTTGTTTTGCAAGGGATTATTTATTAAACGAATGCCGGGAGCGGAATCTGAATCATCTCCCGTATCAAGATTTTTATGAGATTAGAAAAGATATTGAGAACGTAACGGAGGTACAGGAATGGCTGCAAAACAAGAACGCTGGCGAGAGCTCGCTGAAGTAAAACGGGAATTGGCCGAAAGAGACTGGTTTCCGGCGACTAGCGGCAATCTGTCTATTAAGGTTTCTGATGAGCCTTTAACCTTTCTCGTAACCGCAAGCGGAAAAGATAAACGCAAAGAGACGGATGAAGATTTTCTGCTGGTGGATCAAAACGGAGAGCCTGCCGAAAGCGGGCATTCTCTGAAACCGTCAGCGGAAACGCTTTTGCATACACATTTGTACAATAAAACAAATGCCGGATGCTGCCTGCACGTCCATACGATAAACAATAATGTCATCTCAGAGCTATACGGAGACCAAAAGAAAATCACATTCAGAGGCCAGGAAATCATAAAAGCGCTCGGACTGTGGGAAGAGAATGCAGAAGTGACCATTCCGATCATTGAAAATCCAGCTCATATTCCGACGCTCGCGGCACTGTTTGCGGAAGAGGTTTCAGAAGATTCAGGAGCTGTTCTAATCCGAAATCACGGTATTACAGCTTGGGGCCGAACAGCTTTTGAAGCAAAAAGAGTGCTTGAAGCATATGAATTTTTGTTCAGCTACCATTTGAAATTGAACACAATTCAGCATCAGCTGGTTAAATAAAAGGAGGAACTGAAATGGCAACAATTCGTATTCATGATGAGGCAAATACAACGATTGAAAATCAAGAGGAAGTAGCAAGCTTTCTGGACAGTCAAGAGGTCATCTATGAGCAATGGGATATCAGTAAGCTCCCAGAACAGCTTTCAGAGAAATATGATCTGACAGAAGAAGAAAAACAGCAAATCCTTGATGCCTTTGAAACTGAAATTAAAGATATTTCAAACCGCCGCGGCTACAAAGCACAGGATGTTATTTCATTGTCAGACAGCAATCCGAAACTTGATGAACTGCTTGAGAACTTTAAAAGAGAGCATCACCACACAGACGATGAGGTTCGTTTTATCGTAAGCGGCCATGGGATTTTTGTCATTCAAGGCAAAGACGGCACGTTTTTTGATGTCCGTTTAAACCCCGGAGATTTAATCTCAGTGCCTGAAAATATCCGCCATTACTTCACGCTTCAGGAGGACCGAAAAGTTGTCGCGGTGAGAATCTTTGTGACAACCGAAGGCTGGGTTCCGATTTATGAAAAGGACAGCGTGAATCAATAAGCAGGAAAAGAGGACAACATCCTAAAACTCAAACCGTTTTAGGATGTTGTCAACAATCTGAAAGCCCCTTTCAAATCGAACGGGGCTTTTTCATTGCAAACGCCATTTTTCATATCGTGACATTTCTTTTTTAATCAGTGTCCAAATCAAACCTAAAACAGCTGCATCGTCTATGATCCCAAGACCGAAGATAACGTCTGGAATGATATCGAGCGGCATGACGATATACAAGATGGCAGCAGTTAGTAGTAAAAGCGTTTTAACCTGTGAATGGGGGTAGTCGCCGTTTCTCCAATCACGAAGCATTTGAAAAAAAACAGCAATATGCTGGATACATTTTTTTCGGTTTTTCCTTTTTAAAATCGCTTTTCCGCCTGCCGCTCCGAGCATCAATGCTTTCTTTTTCTTCATGTGGCATACCTCCTGCCTAGCGGCGTGTTTAAGATATTCTTCCTCTGGGTATTGTTCTTCTAATCCTATCAATAAATCTATTATACCTGAAAATTTAACTTATTTAATGAAAATATGTTTACAAATAAAGTATAATCTGTAATAATGCACAATAACCCAATCAAACTTGTTTCCTATTTCTTAGCGGCGAGGGGTGAAGTGAATGGGCGGTTCTTCTGAACAAGAAAGATTGTTGGTGTCTATTGATGAAAAAAGAAAGTTAATGATAGATGCCGCTAGAAAACAGGGATTTACGGGCCATGACACGATCAGGCACAGTCAGGAGCTGGACTGTTTAATGAATGAATATCAGCAGCTTATGCTAGAAAACGAACATTCTCAAGGGATTCAAGGCCTTGTAAAGAAATTAGGCTTGTGGCCCCGCAGAGATGTCATGCCTGCATATGATGCAAATAAATAGCGGCGCTATCAGATGCATATATAAAGAGAGAGCTTTTCAGAAGCGCTCTTTTTTTCTGGAAAAATTCATATGAAAGAGGGAACTGATGAAAGAACTGGCGATTATCATTACTGAAATGATCAATCAATTTCATGATGCTTTTATTTCATTATGCGGAATGTTCGGCATTCATTTAACCGACAAAGAAATGCACTTTTGGGTGATTGGCATTTTTGGCATTTTCTTTTTCGGCGTCACTCACGCTGTGTTTACTTGGCTTTCTAAATGGAGCATGACAGCATTGTCCTTTATCTATACCGTTACAGTCATCATTGTCATCGTATTCGCGATTGAAATTCAGCAAAAAGTGACGGGGAGAGGGAATATGGAGTTTTTAGATGCTACTGAGGGTTTAAAGGGTTTTTTGGTATTCTTTATGTTTTTTTTGCTTCTGAAAATGCTGCTGCGCTTCATTAAAATACTCTTTTCTGGCAGAACGGCGAGCAAGTCAAGTGGCAATGCCCGGTCACGAAGATAAAAAGCCCTCCTGACACAGTCAGGGGGGCTATGAAGCGGATACAGGGAGGATGATCGTCACCTCTGTACCTCTTCGCACTTCACTTTCGATATGAATGGAGCCTCCGTACATCAGCACGATCCGTTTACATACGACAAGGCCGAGACCGGTTCCTTTTTCTTTAGAAGTAACAAAGGGAAGGAAGATATGATCCAGCATTTCCTGAGAAATCCCTTCACCGTTATCCACAACTTTGATAATGGCCTTTTGATCCGAAGCACCCAAGGTGATCGTCAGTTTTCCTCCCTCAGGCATTGATTCGAGGCCATTTTTTGCTACATTTAAAATCACTTGTTTAATATGATCTTTTGTACATTTAACAAGTAAGGGCTGCCCGGTTAAATACTGTAATTCGACTTCAACATTGTATAGGTTGCCCTCAGAATAGATAATCGGCATAATTTCACCGATAATATCCTGAAGCGAGTTCAGCTCCCATTTTTCAGCTGTCGGTTTTCCGAGAACGAGAAACTCACTCACAATTTGGTTAATGCGCTTTATCTCTTGTTCAATAATGGAGAAGTACAGCTGATCTTCTTCACCTTTATATTTCTTTTGCAGCAGCTGAATAAAGCCGCTTATGCCGGTGAGCGGATTGCGGATTTCATGAGCTGTGCTGGCAGCGAGCGTCCCGATCAGCTCTAATTTTTGCGCCTCATTTTCTGAGCGCTCCAGCTGAGTCTGGCGTTTCAGCAAATAATACAGCACGAGAATAAAAAGGATATTCAGCAAAACAATAGTACATGATAGTGGCAGAACAAGGCTTTTCGTCAGTTCTTCTATTGTGACCGGCTTCGGATATACTTTCATATTCCAGCTGATATCATCCAGAAATCCGCTGACTGGTTTCTGATCTTTTGCATGAGAGGCTTGTCCGCTCGTAAATATCATTTTCCCATCTTGGTTCACTACTTCAATATAAACATCAGGGCTCAGCAAGTTAATGATATTTTTCAAATAATCAATTTGAATCGCTGCGACAAGATAATCTGTCACATTTCGTTTTGAGTCCAAAACAGGGACACAAATTGTAAAAATTGGCTGGCCTGTAATTCTGCTCGAATAACTATCTGAAATGACTGTCTTTTTGGTTTCCTTCGCTTTTGTAAAAAAAGATCTGTCTGCCAGGTTTACTTTTGTTTTTAATTCTGTTGAACTTGCAGTGACGTCTCCTTTGGTATTAAGAAGATAGAGACCGGAAAATCTCGGCTCTGAATCAAAGGCTTTTTCCAAAATCGACTGCATTTTTTTTATATCAACCGGTCTGTCGATGGCGATGGACAAGGAGGTCATTCTCGCCTTTGTTTCTCCGATTAAATAATTAATTTTGTTGCGGTGAAGGTTCAGCATAACACTTGCTTCTTGCTTATGTTGTATAGCTATTGTATCTTTTTCTTTTTCATATACGAAAAAGCTGATGACGAGTGCCGGAATCACGACCAGTATCAAATAAAGTTTGATTCTCCCGCAGGCGCCTTTTAGTATTTTCAATTTGCATCGCTCCAACTTACACCTGATTAGAGGTATTATATCATTGTTTCTTCTTCTTTAATAAGAAAAAATAACCAAAAAAATTAGAAAAAGATGTTGGGCGGCTTACATGATAAAAAAGAAGAGAAATATTGGAAAGATTTTTATTGACATTTCCGTCTTTGTTTATTAATGTTTCTCTGTAACGGTTTCTAAAAGGATGATTGAGACATGACAGAAAAATCACTGAAGTTATTTATCGTGCTGTCGCGCGCGTATCGGTCTATTAACGATCATATGAATAAGCATATTCATAATCATGGACTGAATCCGACTGAATTTGCTGTGCTTGAGCTGTTGTACCATAAAGGCGATCAGCCGCTGCAGCAGATAGGGGATAAAATTCTCTTGGCTAGCGGGAGCATCACATACGTTGTAGATAAGCTGGAGCAAAAAGAACTTCTCATTCGGAAAGCGTCTCCTACAGACAGACGAGTGACATTTGCACAAATCACTGAAAAAGGCACCGGTCTTTTGAATGATATTTTTCCTGATCACGCTGCGGAAATTGATGAAATGATCAGCGTATTAAGCGAAGAAGAGGTAGAGATGTGTACAGAGATGTTAAAAAGAGTAGGATTAAACGCAAAACAGTTTCATAATAAGTAAAAAAAGGAAGCCTGATCTATCATAAGGCTTCCTTTTTTTCTATTGTTCATTTGTTTCCGCAGCGCCTCTCGGCAAGATGAGAACTTCAACGCGCCGGTTTTTGCTTCGGCCTTCCGCAGTTTTGTTGGAAGCCACCGGTTTATACTCACCATAGCCCTTGGCACTGAACACTTTTGCGTCAAGCTTAGGGTTTTCAACCAGGAGTCCCATAAAGTTTACCGCTCTCATGACGCTTAAATGCCAGTTTGATTGGAATTCAGAATTTTTTATTGGCATATTATCCGTATGTCCGCTGATAATGATATTCCTCGGCGGGTTAATCACAAGAAGAGTGGAAATCTCTTTTGCAAGCCGAACATCTTCCTTACGGATGGTCGCTTTCCCAGAATCAAAGAAAATACTGTCTTTAATCGTAATCAGAAGACCTTCACTAGTCAATTTTGTTTCCAGCTGATGTTCGAGCTTTTTATCTTTGATGAACTTTTCTACCTGGCTCTTCACACTTTCAAGTTCTTCTTGATCAGCCGCTTTTTCTCGATCTTTCTTGTTTTTCTCTTTCTCTTCTTTTTCATCTTTCACTTCATCAATTCCGTCTGAATCGTTCTCAGGAGGGATGACACTGGAGTAGTCCATTACGCCGGTGCCACCCGTAAAGACTTCATTAAATGATTTTGAAAGCATTTGAAACTTACCTGCGTCAATCGAGCTGCTCGCGTACAGCACAATAAATAATGCCAGGAGAAGAGTTAGAATATCGGCGTAAGGAACCAGCCATGATTCATCAACGTGCTCGTCCTCATGCTTCTTCTTCTTTTTTCTCGCCATTTTGCGCCTCTCCTTGTTCTGCAAATTTCAAGCGGTCCTTCGCAGGAAGGTACATTAAAAGCTTTTGTTCGATGACTTTCGGTGCTTGTCCTTCAAGTACGGACAGGACGCCTTCGATCATGACTTCACGCAGTTTTACTTCTTGTTTTGATTTTCGTTTTAATTTATTCGCGAAAGGATGCCATAATACATATCCCGTAAAGATACCGAGAAGGGTGGCAACAAAGGCCGCACTGATGGCGTGTCCAAGCTCATCTGTGTTATCCATATGAGAGAGGGCGGCGATCAGTCCGATTACAGCGCCGAGTACTCCAAGTGTCGGCGCATACGTTCCTGCCTGTGTGAAAATAGCGGCTCCGGCCTGATGCCTGTCCTCCATTGCTTCAACTTCCTCTGTCATGATATCTCTGATAAATTCCGCGCTTTGCCCGTCAACAGCCATGCTGAGCCCGTTTTTCAGGAAAGCATCATCTACATCTTCAATGCTCGCTTCTAAAGCAAGAAGGCCTTCGCGGCGCGCAAGCTGGGCCCATTCAGAGAACATAGGAATAAGCTCCTCTATTGTCAGCTGTTTGTTTTCTTTAAATAACACTTGGAACAGCGCGGGCACTTTTTTAATTTCTTTTGTTGGGAACGCAATGACCACTGCTGAGATTGTCCCGGCGATAATAATTAAAATGGCGGCGGGGTTTGCAAGCGCGCTGAAACTGACGCCTTTCAGAACCATCCCCACGCTCAATGCCACAAAAGCAAGAATAACACCAATTAACGAAGTTTTATCCATAGTTTTCACCAAATCCTTTTTTTCTAGCTTGTCTATGGTTAATATCGGTTTCGGTACCCGGAACTTTAGGGAGATTGTGAATTTGTTCATGAAATATTCAAGGAAGAGGCATAGAAGGGAGAAATAAACAAATACGGGGCCTTTCAAAAATTGAAAAGCCCGCGGGTTTAGCGGTATTGAAATTGGCAGCTTGCTCGCAAGCTGTTCTTCAGACGGTTTTCATAACATAATAGAAATAAATATTCACTGTATATAAACATGTTCCATCCCTCCTTAAGAAAAAGTGTAAATGATAAAGGGGAGTAACACTTCGGGGGAAGGGACGGTATTTTCTCGGTCAAGAGTATGAATCCACAAAAAAACGGCTTCCTAAACAGGAAACCGCTCATTGTTATTTCGCGTGCACTTTGATTGTATGATCTTCTGTAGTCACATGGAAACTTGTGATCTCGCTATTGTCAAGCAGGAGATCGGTCATTTCATCTTCCACCCATTCTTGGATGGTTCTTCTGAGCGGACGTGCGCCGAATGAAGGGTGGTAGCCCAGCTCAGCGATTTTATCTATCGCTTCGTCTGTCACACTCAAGGTGATTCCGCGTTCTGCCAATGTTTCTTCAAGTTCTCCGAGCAACAGGCTGACGATTTTGACCAAATGTTCTTTTTCCAGTGAGCGGAACTCAATAATGCTGTCAAAACGGTTGAGGAACTCAGGTTTAAAGAACATGCTGAGTGAATCAATCAATGTTTGTTCTTCGAATACACTGTCATCTGATTGGAAACCGACTTTCATTTGTTTCTCACCAGCACCCGCGTTGCTTGTCATAATAATCACAGTGTCTTTAAAGCTTACGGTTCTGCCTTGACTGTCTGTCAGACGGCCGTCCTCCATGATTTGCAGGAACATATGCTGAACGTCAGGGTGTGCTTTTTCAATCTCATCCAGCAACACGATGCTGTAAGGATTGCGGCGCACTTTTTCTGTTAATTGTCCAGCTTCCTCATGGCCGACATAACCAGGCGGTGAACCGATGATTTTAGATACGGCGTGTTTCTCCATGTATTCGCTCATATCAAGACGGATAATAGCGTCTTTTGTGCCGAATAGTTCATCCGCCAGCGTTTTAGAAAGCTCTGTTTTCCCTACACCGGTAGGACCGACAAAGAGGAAGGAGCCAACGGGTCTGTTTTTGGATTTTAATCCGGCGCGGCTTCGTCTTACCGCTTTTGCCACTTTTTGAACAGCGGCTTCTTGTCCGATCACACGTTCATGAAGTTTTGCTTCAAGCTCTTTCATTTTTGTTTGTTCATCCGCCTGCAGCTTGCCGACAGGGATGCCTGTTTTTTGTTCAATGATATCCTGAATATGGTCAGCTTCCACAGTGACAGCGGAATGAGAGGAAGAGCTGTTTGTTTTTTTCTCTAATGCGATTTCTTCATCACGGAGTTTTGCCGCCAGTTCGTAATTTTCCTCTTCCAGCGCTTTTACTTTTTCGGCTTCAATCGCAGTTAAGCGTTCCGCCGCATCCTCATCATTCAGCTCATCAATTAACAGGTTGGCTTTTGAACCAGCTTCATCTAATAAGTCAATTGCTTTATCCGGCAGGTGTCTGTCCTGAATGTAGCGGGATGATAAAGTCACACATGCTTTGATTGCTTCATCACTGAATGTCACGCCATGGTATGCTTCGTATTTGTCTTTGATCCCTTGCAGAATGAGGATGGCCTGTTCTATTGAAGGTTCCTGCACCATGATAGGCTGAAAACGTCTTTCCAGCGCGGCATCTTTTTCGATTTGACGGTATTCTTTCAGTGTTGTCGCACCGATGACTTGCAGTTCGCCTCTGGCAAGGGCGGGTTTGAGAATGTTGCCTGCATCCATAGAGCCTTCTGCAGAGCCTGCGCCAACGAGAAGATGAATTTCATCAATGAAAAGAATGACATTTTTTCGTTCTTTCAGCTCAGTGATCAGCTGTTTCATTCTCTCTTCAAATTGGCCTCTGATTCCTGTGTTTGCAACAAGGGATGCAACATCAAGCAAGTAAAGTTCTTTGTTTTTCAGTTTGTTTGGAACATCGGCTTCAGCAATTTTTAAAGCGAGTCCTTCGGCGATGGCGGTTTTCCCTACACCCGGCTCACCAATGAGAACAGGATTGTTTTTGTTGCGGCGGTTCAGAATTTCGATCACGCGAGCGACTTCTTCATCACGGCCGATTACGGGGTCAATGAGACCGGCTTTTGCACCGTTTGTGATATTTTGAGCCAGCTCATCAAGCAACCCTTTTTTCTCGCTTTGTTTTGCTGCGTTTTGTTCTTTCGGCTGGAACGCTTGTTCAAACGGAAAACCGAAAGATTGAGGACCCATGCTCATTGAAGGTTTACGGGTCAGTTCGTTATAGCAAGTTTCACATAATACCATTTGTTTATGAACGGAATTAATTTGCATGTTAAGGCGAATCGTCGCCTCGTTTTGATGACAATGTTGACAACGCATTTGCCAAAACCCCCTTAAAAATTTGATCTTCTTTGACCAATGAATGTGAATAAAAAGGCCGATTGAATTTGACCTTCTTTGACTATTAGTATACGGCAAACTTATCGGCTTTCAAAACAATATGCTCAGAGCAGTCTGACTATTTGACTAACTTTGACCAATTGGTTTTTAAAAAAGGCCGGATCGTTTGACCAACTTTGATTCATAGTATACTCTGACCTTTTTTGACTTTCAAGTCATTTGCGTAAAATGTTTTTAAATTGTTTACAAAGTAAAACATGTTTTCCCCTTCTTTTCAAGGAACTTGTCTCATAGGTTATAAAAGGCACATGTGGACAAAACTGCGGTTCGTTCGGAGGGGAGAAATGGAACAATCAAAAGGGTCAGCAAGTCAGCTTGCCTTTGTGTATGTCGGCACAGTAGTCGGAGCTGGGTTTGCGACTGGCAGGGAAATTGTTGAGTTTTTTCTGAAGTTCGGCTGGTTCGGTTTATTCGGTATTATCGTCAGCGGCGGAATGTTTACGTTTCTGGGGGCCAAGCTGATGATCATTTCAAAACGAATCAATGCCAAGTCCTATCAAGAAATGAACATATTCTTGTTTGGGGCGAAGGCTGGGCGGTTTATTAATGTGTTTATGCTGTTTGTTCTCCTCGGCGTCACATCTGTTATGCTTTCCGGAGCAGGGGCGCTTTTTGAGGAACAGCTGGGGCTGTCCCCTCAGATTGGGATGCTGATTACAATCGGTTTGAGCTTAATTGTGATGACTGGAGGAGTAAAAGGCATTTTCGGTGTCAATGTGTTTGTTGTTCCTCTTTTAATCATCTTTTCTATGATTGTGGTGGCCGACTCTTTTATTTTCAGCGAGTCGCGGAACGCAGCGCAGTGGGGATGGCCGCACCGCTGGGACTGGCTGTTATCAGCGTTTTCTTACGGCGCTTTAAATTTATCGCTTGCCCAAGCGGTCTTGGTTCCGCTGGCGAATGAAATGTCATCGGAAAAAGTGATAAAAAAGGGCGCTTTAGTCGGAGGTGCGATGCTGACGATTGTGCTGTCTGCGAGTTTTCTGTCTTTGTCGATGCTCCCGGATGTATTTTTGTACGATATACCGATGGCACAAGTGGTTTATCTCTTTGCGCGGTCTGTCCATTTGATTTATTTGCTCATTATTTTCGGTGAAGTGTTCACATCGGTTATCGGCAATCTATATGGATTGGAAAAACAAGTGCAGAGCTTTCTTCCAATGAAAAGCAAATATATCTTTGCGGCCATTATGACCACGGCTTATATTACGAGCCAAATAGGATACGGTAAGCTCATTTCAACGATTTATCCATTGTTTGGCTATGTGAGTCTGGCGTTCATAGGCGCCCTGATTTGCAAAAAGGTTCCCCGGCGGCGCAGTTTGTAAATACAAGTAATGAAGTGAGCCGTTATTGCAGAACAATGATTGATCGGGAAGTCAGGGCTTACTTTTTTATTGTCAAGAAAAACAACATTATGGTAAGATAGCAGAAGTGAAAAATTGAAGAAAATCCGTGCGATATGCGGGAGAGGTTCTAGCTACACCCTCTATAAAAAACTAAGGACGAGCTGTATCCTTGGATACGGCCTTTTTTATGTTTTTCTAGAGCACCTTCCGAAAAGGTGTTTTTTTGTGTGAATCAGCTGTAGCGATGTCTCTCGCCGATGGTTTTATTGCGGAAAAGGAGAGGAATCATGAAAAAAGAAAAAGCAATTGTCGTATTCAGCGGCGGTCAAGACAGTACCACTTGCTTACTGTGGGCTTTAAAGGAATTCAAAGAAGTCGAAACGGTGACTTTTCATTATAATCAGCGTCATTCGCAGGAAGTCGAAGTGGCAAAATCGATTGCGGAAAAGCTTGGTGTGAAAAACCATTTGCTCGATATGTCACTTTTAAATCAGCTTGCACCGAATGCCCTGACAAGAAATGATATTGAGATAGAGGCAAAAGACGGTGAACTGCCATCCACATTTGTTCCGGGACGGAATTTGGTATTTTTATCTTTTGCATCTATTCTGGCATATCAAATTGGCGCGCGCCACATTATTACAGGAGTCTGCGAGACAGACTTCAGCGGTTATCCTGACTGCCGTGATGAATTCGTGAAATCTTGCAATGTAACGGTAAACCTGGCAATGGAGAAGCCGTTTGTGATTCATACGCCTCTCATGTGGCTCAATAAGGCGGAAACATGGAAGCTTGCAGATGAGCTTGGCGCCCTTGATTTTGTGAAAAACAACACGCTGACATGCTATAACGGCATCATCGCAGACGGCTGCGGCGAATGTCCGGCATGCCACCTTCGTTTAAAAGGCTATGAAGAATATATGGCGATGAAAGGAGAGCGTGCATAAATTGTTATCTCAAATTTATCCCCAGGCCCAGCATCCTTATTCATTTGAATTGAATAAGGACATGCACATCTCAGCTGCTCATTTTATCCCTCGGGAAAGTGCTGGAGCGTGCAGCAGGGTTCACGGGCATACGTATACCGTCAATATAACCGTTGCCGGCGACGAACTTGACGACTCCGGCTTCCTTGTCAATTTCAGCGTGCTCAAAAAACTGGTGCACGGAAACTATGATCATACGCTTTTAAATGATCATGAAGAATTTTCTCAGGACGATCGGTATTCGGTGCCAACAACTGAAGTTGTGGCGAAAACGATTTATGACAACGTACAGGCTTATTTAGACACATTGGAGAATAAGCCAAGCTGTGTACAGGTGTTTGTCCGGGAAACACCGACAAGTTACTGTGTCTACCGTCCGAAAAAGGGTGGTTTGAATGGCTAAAGGAATTCCTATATTAGAAATTTTCGGCCCGACGATTCAAGGAGAGGGCATGGTGATCGGACAAAAAACGATGTTCGTTCGCACAGCCGGCTGTGATTATTCCTGCAGCTGGTGTGACTCTGCCTTCACTTGGGACGGGTCTGCTAAAAAAGATATTCGATGGATGACGGCTGAGGAGATTTTTGCAGAGCTTAAAGACATTGGGGGAGACGCGTTTTCCCACGTGACGATCTCGGGCGGAAACCCGGCCCTGTTAAAACAGCTGGGTGCTTTTATCGAACTGCTGAAGGGAAATAACATTCGTGCAGCGCTTGAAACCCAGGGGACTGTTTATCAGGAGTGGTTTACGCTGATCGATGATCTGACAATTTCTCCAAAACCGCCAAGCTCAAAAATGGTAACGAACTTTCAAAAGCTTGATCACATTTTGACATCACTTAAAGAGAATAACAGACAGCATGCTGTCAGCTTAAAGGTTGTCATTTTTAATGATGAAGATATGGCGTTTGCCAAAACCGTGCACAAGCGTTACCCGGGAATCCCGTTTTATTTACAAGTCGGTAATGATGACGTTCATACGACAGATGATCAGACATTGATTGCACATTTGCTTGGAAAATATGAAGCGCTTGTTGATAAGGTAGCTGCCGATGCGGAGCTGAATCTCGTCAGAGTGCTTCCGCAGCTGCACACCCTGTTATGGGGCAACAAACGCGGCGTATAATAGAAAGGAAGATAAATATGACGACAAGAAAAGAATCAGAATTAGAAGGTGTCACACTGCTTGGCAACCAAGGAACAAATTATTTGTTTGAATATGCGCCGGACGTGCTGGAATCATTCCCGAATAAACATGTAAACCGTGATTACTTTGTGAAATTCAACTGCCCAGAATTTACATCTTTATGCCCGAAAACAGGACAGCCTGACTTTGCAACAATCTACATCAGCTACATTCCTGATGAAAAAATGGTTGAAAGCAAATCATTAAAGCTGTACCTATTCAGCTTCAGAAACCATGGTGACTTCCACGAAGACTGCATGAACATCATCATGAACGACTTGATTGAATTAATGGACCCGCGCTACATCGAAGTGTGGGGCAAATTCACGCCAAGAGGCGGAATTTCCATTGACCCGTACACGAACTACGGAAAGCCGGGCACGAAGTACGAGAAAATGGCCGAGTATCGTATGATGAATCATGATTTGTATCCGGAGACGGTTGATAATCGATAAGGAATCCGTTGTGTGAGACGAAGCGATGTCACCATAAAATACTGACATTTAGCATCAATTTTAGGCGGGAATGTGACCCGACTGTGACCTGAGGTGCAACCTGAACTGTGACTTTTATGCAGCTGAAAATTGATAGAACAGAAGCAGTTTAAGGCGTACGCTTTAGTACGTCTTTTCTTTTTTTATCTACTAAAAAATGCCCTGCAAAGGACATCATTCTTAATTTAGAGTTTTAATTGTTTTATATATTTTAGGTTTATCAAATGTTTTTTCTTTGAGCGCATTGATTAATACGGAAAGAATAAAACCGGTTAAGAAGATCGGGAGGACAAGCTTATTTTTAAGGCAAGATGTAGAGGCCTTGAAAAAGGAACTTGAAGCTAATCAGAAATATCGTCCAAACAAATAAACTCCTCACTATGAGGGACTGACCCCATAAAATGAGACAAATAAAAAACACCTTCAAGTTTGAAAACGGATCGTTGTTTATCCGACATTAGACTTGGAGGTGTTTTTTCTATGGGGACAAGAGTGAGTTATCCGGTTGAAGTCAAACAGAAGGCTGTAGACATGAGATTGGCAGGCGTGCCTATGAAAGAGATCATGCAGAAATTGAATATTAAGAATAAGACACAGGTTCAGACATGGGTTAGATGGCATAAGGCTGGGGATACATATCGCTTCGAACAGCCTGTTGGAAAGCAATACACTTACGGAAAAGGTCCGGAGTATGCTTCCGAATTAGAGAAACTGCAGGCAGAGAATCGATACCTGAGACAACAGAATGAAGTGTTAAAAAAGTACAACGAATTGGAAAGGAAGTTGATAGTCAAACGTCAGTCGAATTTGTAGAAGGATTATACAGCACAATGACCGTGCAGGATATCTGTGTTCATTTAGGTATCTCACGAGCGTCTTATTATCGTTGGAAGAAGAATCTGACGAAAGATCACCCCAAACGGCATTTAGAGAAACAAATTGGCGTAGTATGCCGAAAGCACAAGTATCGATATATGGATGTCGAAAAATCACTGCCCTATTAAAAAAGGAAATGTGCATTAACCATAAAACGGTTCAGCGTATCATGCAGAAAAATCAGTGGCAGTGCAGGGTTAAGATGAAGAAACGCAAGAAAAACGGGCAGCCATATGCCGTAGCCCATAATATATTGGATCGGAACTTTCAGTCTGATCGCCCTCTTGAAAAACTAGTAACGGACATCACATATTTGCCTTATGGACAGAAACAATTGTACCTTTCCAGTATATTGGATGTATACAATGGAGAAGTGGTTGCTTTTACGATTGGAGATAAGCAGGACACAGACTTTGTCTTAGACACACTTGATCAGCTGCTAACACTGCCTGAGAACTGCGTGCTACATAGTGACCAAGGTTCAGTATATACATCTTATGAATATCAGACAGCAGTGAAAACAAAAGGCATTACCATGAGCATGTCCCGCAAAGGAACGCCCGCTGATAATGCCTCCATCGAATCGTTTCATTCCTCACTAAAGTCTGAAACGTTCTATCTTAACAGCATTGATCAAACCACGACCGCCATCGTAGAACGCACTGTCAAAGAATACATTTATTATTATAACAATATTAGAATTCAAACGAAACTAAACAGCCGATCACCGATAAACTATCGGCAATTGGCTGTTTGAAAGGTGTTTTGATCCCTGTCTCAAAAACGGGGGTCAGTCCCATGATGTGAATGGGTGTTTTTTAATATTCACATGGTTTTTCTTCGCATTCTGGCTTTTCTTTAGCGTCAACATACGATGAAGTTATAGTGTCATTTGACTTGTCATAAATCCCCCAAAACTCTTTTTCTTTGTTTCCGTTCAAATACCCCTCTGCATTAATACCGCCCATTGGATCTATTTCATATTTGTCCGAGAACTCAATTTTATCTATACCTTCATAGTTAGCATTTATGTAATCAGTCATTCGTTTTTTAGCTTTATCAAATAGTTCTAGTTCTGCAGTCTTAACTTTTTCTTGCTTTTCATCATATTGGTGTTTCATGTATATTCCCCCAAGTGTTATAATGATGATTGCTGACAACAGGATAATAATGTATTTTTTCATAAAACCATCCTTTCAGTGCTTATTTTACATGAGGAGTGTGTCAATGTACATGAGCAAGAAGGCTAAGGTTCCTAATATATCTGACCAAGATTATTATAGTATTAGTCAACTAACTTATCGAGATGAGTATTTGAAAAAACATTTCTCGAAAAAAATACCCGTTAAGATTAATTCAGGAAAACAATATTTTATAGATAAAATCAAAAAAGACCCAGACACAGGGCTAGATGTTTACGTATTTGTCCAAGCCAAGAAAAAAGAGGGCAAATGGGTAAAACCAAAAGAACCAGAAAATGTTGTCGTAGGTTTTCAAGGAACAAATCAGGAACAAATTAAAGCTGATGTTATAAGTGCAGATGGCGGAAACGTAGTAATGGGCAAAGATCCGAAAAAGAAAGTCCAATACATAATGAAAAAAGATGCATCTGAAAACTCTAAAGCTATTGCCAAGTATAACGGCAGTATGGAACAAGCAATGATGATTAAGAGCGGAGAATACAAAATTGTCACTAAGACATCTCAATTTGATCAGGGTGATAAGCTCGTTGCCAATGAAGTGAAAAAGTATGCTGGTACTAACACAGTGATTTCGACAACAGGTCACTCACTTGGAGGAGCAGATGCGGAATACGCTGGTGTAAACAACGACGTTTACAGTGTGGCTTTTAACAACCCTTCCATCGTTAAGCTGCATGATGAAGAAACACAGAAGAAAATCAGAAATGGCGAATTTGATTTGTATCATAAAGCAATCATTAATCCTGATGACATGGTGGGTTCGGGCTGGTTTTTAGAATACGACCGACATAACGGAACTACTATATACACGAAAGATCCAAGCATCGCACGTCAAGATCGTGCTAACCGGCTTAATACGTCTCTAGGAATTCCTGGTGTTTTAGGGAGTCTTATTACCTCCTTCTATGGCCAAGCATTTGCAAAAAATCCTGATACTCATAGTTTAAATGATTCGAACTTTAAGTTTGATAAGAATGGTAATATCCAAAGTGTTGATGGCAGGAACGGAGTGTATAACCAGAATATCGACTCGTTCTCATCTTATTCAGGTATGAATGGACAAACCATTAAAGTGGATGCTAAGTATGCAAAAGAACTGGCTAAACGTTTACAGGCAACTATCGAAGACTTAAAAACAAAGAAACAAGAAATTGAACAATTCCCTCATGATCACAGCAAAATGGTTTATGACGTAAAATCGATTTGCGGGAAGAGATTAGGAGAATTCAAGGATCTAGATCCAAGTGATGTTGATAAAGCTGTATTGTTTCACGCACCTTATGTGAAAGATGGGGCAGCATTTTATGACTCAGAAGAGCATTATCAAACTGAGGCTTCTCTTCACTACTTGATAAGAGATTTAGAGGATATCAGTGAGTTCATTGTTAAAATGGCTGAGGATTTAAAAGATAAGGATAATGAACTAGCAAGCTGGTTACGATTGTAAGGGGGATTTAAATTGCCATATGGAGTTAATATGGATGCAGATGAGTTTTACAGACGGTTACAACAAAATGAAGAATTAAAAAAACTGGTAGGTGCAAGTCTAAAAACCCATTGTCAAAATCTAAAAGAAGACACAAAAAACTCATCAGATTTTTCTTCAGCGGAACAGGTTATTGCCGAGGTTTATGTTGCTTTACTCTCTTCATTTGAAGGGAAAGCGAAAGAAGCGTTAGTACAAAGGCTTAATGAAAATGCGACTATGTTGACAAATGCCATAGAGAACAGAAGTGCTTTTTTGAGGAGTATTAAGGCTAAATAATTGAAATAACCCCCTTCACTATAGATGTGAACCAAGAGGCGGAATTTCCATTGACCCGTACACGAACTACGGAAAGCCGGGCACGAAGTACGAGAAAATGGCGGAATACCGTATGATGAACCATGACTTGTATCCGGAGACGGTTGATAATCGATGATGAATCCAAATGTTATGTCATAGACGTGTGTAATAGCACGTCTATTTTTTTGGTGCTCAAAGTACCCCAATTCGTCTTTTTTGAATTTTTATTTCTTAATATTGAAATCGGATTATAATATGGAAAAGGGGGCTGCTGATGAAAAAATTATTGGTTTGTATGTTGTTATGTCTTGCGCTAAGTTTGAATGTCCAAACTACGATTGCATTGGCTGCTAAAGATGAAACAAAAGTCAGTTTTATTATGACAAAAGATCAAACTGGTTTTTTTATAGCAAACCATAATAACCCTTATGATCCAGGATGGCTCTATTACAGATTTACAATATTGAATGCAGAAGGGTGCACGCTTACCATGAAACTGCAGAGGATGACATTAGGCGGAGATTTTATTACGATAAGTGAGAAAGAGTTTACTGGCAACCATTTTGATTATAGCGCCGCCGATTATATTCCGGGAACCAAGTTGAGAAACCATTACTTGGACATTACGAAAGGATCTGGCTGCGGAGATGTTAGCATCGAAGGCTATTACGGTGCTGAATATGAGGGGACTGACTGATTGTCAATCAAGGCGAGCAAAAGAGCTTGGCTCGATTAAAGGCGGGTTTTTGTCAGACAAATGAGTATCTTCTCCTTTTATATATCAACAACATGATCCGAGAGGAAAAAGGTGAACGTCCGCTATCTTGTATCCGTATCTGCGCTGCCGAGCACATATCTTTTCGTTTTATCCTCAAAACCGTGTCCTGAAACCGTATTCATTACTGGGACTTATGTAAAAAAGACGAGTGAATCTGGGGGAATTCCACTCGCCGCTTTCTCATGAAAAGACGGGAAGCTGGATGGCAGCTCGTCTGTTTTATTATAATTTATCGAACATACGTTTGTAAAGATGTCTTTTCTAAAGAAATGGGTAACATAACTGTTGTCAGAACAGATTCATTGTAAACGTTCGCTAAGGTATGCTAAGATGCATGGACTTTAAAGGAGTGATACGAAGTGAAGACATTGCAATTAAACGATGTAACGCTAGAAATGGATGCATATAAAGTGGAAAGCGAGCCGAAGCGCAAAATCGCTTTTACCCTAAATGTTACGAGTGAGACTTACCACGATATCGCTGTCCTGTTATATGATAAAACGTTCAACGTCGAGGTTCCTGACGAGAATCTTGCCTTCCGGGGTGAGATCACAAATTACTCAACGTCAATGACCAACCTGTATGAATCAGGATCCGTTAGTGAGTTCCATATAGAAATAACGGAAACAGACCAAAACGCCGATTCATAATTGGTGTTTTTTATGCAAAAAAGCTGCCGGCCGGCAGCTTTTGAGAAAGCAAATTTCATATGTAAGGTGTCTAATTGTTGGTCTTGCAGTTTTTGCGAATGAATGTGGGAGTTTAGGAGGTTTTATAGGAGTCTCTGATGATCTTATAATTCTTATGATTAACAACTGTCAATGAATCTAACTCAAGATCCCGGTAGTTATCCATGATCGTCACATCAACGATTACAGAATTCTCATTTACTTTTTCAACAACACCGGTTAATCCATTTTTAAATTCAATGACGTTTCCAACCTTAGCGATTTTCACAAGCTTCCTCTCCTTTTAACATAATAATGCCTTTTGAAAGTATTTTGCAGTATTTTCATTAAGAAGTAAAGCGATAAGGAGTTTTATCTCCCTAATGAATTGTCCAGAGGCGATAAAGATGATATATTGATTTTCGTCAAAAGAAAGAAAAGGGGGAATTTTCGTTGCGTCCCGAAGAGATAATACAAATGATTGAACAGCTGCGCACCGGCGCAATAAACGAACTGAGAGTCCAGAAAGAGCATTTCCTGGATTTCAGGGCCGTGTTATCTAAACAAGATGATTTTAAACATTTCCGAGGAATTGCCCAGCAAGGCGGAGATGTGATATTTCAATACTTAAAACAGCCAAGAAGCTGAAGGTTTCTCATTTGTGAGAAGCCTTTTTCTCATTTATGACAGAATACAGATCTTTTTTACAAGCAACTGTAACAGGCGTAAACAAAATGTAAAACGCCAAAAATGGATAAAAATGTTTCGAATTTACAAGTTTTATAGAATTTCAGGCTGTTTTCCTTCCATTAAATAGCATGTCATTCGGTATATTCCATCCTGATGCCTCCTTGGGAGAGTTGGAAAATCTTTTTCCGTGAAACTGAATGGATCTCTTGTTAAGGTTATGAAGTGTTTTTTGAGCACTGTAAGGAGGAAATTGTATGACGACGAAATTCACTGCTCTGGCTGTTTTTCTTCTTTGTTTTATGCCTGCAGCAAAAATTGAACATACACAAGCTTCACTAATGAGCACAAAGAAGACAAAACATGAAGAAGCGAAATGGCTTACACATATAGAACGAGACACAGACGGATCTTTCCCTTCACTGTCTGCTGATAAGGGCGAGAAAAAAATAAAACCGATCAAGCTATCAGCAAACACTGAAAAGAAAGAGAAAGACAAGCCAGCCAAAACAAATGAAAATAAAGAAGCATATACTCATTCTGAAAAAGATTTGCTGTCCCGTCTCGTTCACGCAGAGGCAAAAGGAGAATCATATAAAGGCAAGGTCGCTGTAGCAAGCGTTGTGCTGAACAGAACAGAGAAAAAAGGTTTTCCTGATACCATAAGAGGCGTGATTTATCAGACAAACGCCTTTGAACCGGTTTCAAACGGAAGTATTAATCAAAAGCCTGATAAAGATTCAATTGCTGCTGCCGAAGAAGCGCTGTCCTCAGAAAATAGAGAAACAGATGCCGTATTCTTTTATAATCCGAAAACAGCGTCAGATGATTGGATTCGCTCAAGAAAAATTGTAGAAAGAATCGGCAGGCACGTTTTTGCCATCTAAGCATAGAATAGACAATTTGTCTCTTCTATGCTTTTTTTTATATAAAGAGTAAAAATAAAATAATTTTTGAACTTGTCTCATATGATGTTGGTAGTACAAGAGACAAGGAGAGACATCATGAATCGATTTGTGAAAGGGATCATTCTTTTATCCATTGCCGCCTTTTTCGCTGAATGCCTTGAATTTGTCGTGAATATGATTTTGGCGCGGGAGCTTGGCGAGCATGGGATGGGGCTTTACATGAGTATATTGCCTACGATTTTTTTAATTATCGTCATCGCAAGCTTGGAACTGCCGATTTCGATTTCTAAATTCATTGCCGAATCAAACCCTAAGCTACATGAAAGCATGCTGAGGCACGCTTTCAGAATGACAGCCGTTTTTACAGCGTTTTCTACTGCCGCCGCCAGTATTGCGCTTCCGTTTATTCCCGTATTTGATACATACCACCCGTTTATTAAAGGGATTGTCGTTGGCTTAATTCCTATTGTCGCTTTTACTTCAATCGCCAGAGGCTACTTTATGGGTGTGCAAAAAATGGGAAAGATCGCAATTGCCAATGCGCTGAAAAAAATCATTCAGCTCTTGTGCTTATTCCTCTTTTTTCAATGGTACTCATTCGAGTTGGACATGGCCGTGCTGGTTTCCTTGTTTGTCCTAGTCGTGAGTGACGTGGTCGTGCTTGTTTATTTATATTCACAATTTATCATGGCGAGGCGGGCGGTATCCGGCCAGCAGCACATTCATTTGCGCGGAAAGGATGTAAGGAAAAGACTGCTTGCCGTTTCAATTCCTACAACAGGACTGCGTATTTTTCATGCCGTTGTCAATGCGATTGAACCCTTTTTAGTAAAAGGGGCGCTTTTGGCAGCGGGCGTTGCCGGGACAGCGGCGATTGATCAATACGGAATGCTCGCCGGTGTGGCTGTAACCATAGGTTCGTTCCCCGCTTTTATTGCCCATTCGTTAATGGTTGTCATGATACCGAATATTTCCGAAGCTTATGCGCTTTCACAGTATGACATCGTATTAAAAAGGCTGAAGCAGTCGATTTTCATTACTCTTGGCTATGGTATACCGGCTGTCTGGATCATGTTTCAGTTTGCAGGACCCCTGACACATTTATTTTTTCACTCTCCTGAAGCGCAGTATTACTTGCAGCTGTTGTGGCCATACTTTCTCTTTCATCTGTTTGTCATGCCGCTGCAGGCGTGCTTAATCGGGATGGGGTTTGTGAAAGAAGCTTTTTATCACAATGTATGGAGTCATATCGTTGCGCTAAGTATGATGTATGTGCTGGGATCAATGGAGAATCTGCAAATGCTCGGTATTATCCTAGGGATGAACACCGGCATGATTTTGCTGACGAGCCTGCACTATGCCACGATCTGCAAAGCGCTGCGAGTATCTGTTTTCCTTACAGGAGGAAACAGAACGCCGCGAATTGAAGGATGATAAAGAAAAAGCGGGGGCAAGCTAATTGAAAAGCATGAAAGGAAGATTCCATGTTGACGAAGCGTTTGCTTACTGTATGCCTTATGTTATTGGGGATGATTGCGTTTTTTCCCTATGTGGCAGCAGCTGAGGATAAACAGCCTGCAGTTCCCGCTGTTTTTCTTATGAAAACAATAGAAGGGGAGGATATCTCGATCCCGAATAAAGGACAAAAAACGATCCTGCATTTTTGGACATCGTGGTGTCCGCCCTGCAAAAAGGAGCTTCCCCAGTTTCAATCATATTATGATGCCCATCAAACAGACAGTGTAAAGCTGGTAACGGTGAATTTAGTGAACGCGGAACAAAATCAGCAAACCGTTGAAGACTTTATTAAAGCAAACAAGCTGACATTTCCGATTGTTCTTGATTCAAAAGGAGAATTGATGAAGGAATATCATATCATAACGATCCCAACTTCGTTTTTGCTGAATGAAAAGGGCGAAATTGAAAAAACAAAAGTAGGCCCGATGACGGCAGAACAACTGAAAGAATGGACGGAAGAATAGCTGAGAGCATAGACTCTCAGCTTTTTTCATATCATGACGATGGATAAACGTTAATGATAATTATTATCAAAAAGAAATTAAAATAATTATAATTGAAATTCTCTTCGTGCGTGCTATAATAAAGGAAGACATCAAGAAATAATTGACGATAAAGCTGCCTTATGGGCGGCAATTTTGTTTTTATAAGGGAAATGAAGATGATTTGCGTTCTCAATTAGAGAGGGGAATTTAATATGAATGAACAAGTTATCGCTCAACACGATCCGCACGAGCCATTAAAAACAGAACAGAGAGAAAAAAACTGGGCGCAGCATGCCGAGCTTATTGCAGCGCTCGTGTCAGGCGCTCTTATTTTGGCCGGATGGCTTTTATCCGGACATCAAGTATTATCAGTAACGCTTTACTTGCTGGCTTTTGTGATCGGCGGGTTTGCTAAAGCAAAGGAAGGAATCGAAGAAACGTTCGAATCCAAAACACTGAATGTAGAACTTTTAATGATTTTCGCTGCCATTGGTTCCGCCTTGATCGGATACTGGGCAGAGGGTGCTATTTTAATATTTATTTTTTCCTTAAGCGGAGCTTTAGAAACATACACGATGAACAAAAGCAGCAGAGATTTAACTTCTTTGATGCAGCTTGAGCCAGAAGAAGCGACACTGATGGTCAATGGCGAAACCAAAAGAGTTGCGGTTTCCGACTTGCAGGCCGGTGATATGATTGTGATCAAACCTGGAGAACGGGTAGCGGCAGACGGTGTCATTGAATCGGGCTCAACAAGCCTTGATGAGTCAGCATTAACAGGTGAGTCAATGCCTGTGGAAAAAAACACCGGTGACGCTGTATTTACGGGGACTGTGAATCGCAACGGCTCCTTGACCGTCCGTGTCACAAAAGCAAATGAAGATTCGTTATTCAGAAAAATCATCAAACTGGTTGAATCTGCGCAAAGCAGTGTTTCACCCGCGCAGGCTTTCATCGAACGATTTGAAAATGCCTATGTAAAAGGTGTGCTGATTGCGGTGGGGCTCTTGTTATTCGTGCCGCACTTTGCGCTGGGGTGGAGCTGGAGTGAAACCTTCTACCGCGCAATGGTGTTTATGGTTGTCGCCTCACCTTGTGCGCTTGTCGCCTCTATTATGCCGGCGGCGCTTTCCTTGATTTCAAATGGCGCCCGCAACGGTATGCTTGTAAAAGGAAGCGTCTTTCTTGAGCAGCTGGGCTCTGTGCAAATGATCGCCTTTGACAAAACGGGCACTGTAACAAAAGGCCAGCCTGCCGTTGAAACTCTTAGAATCGCAGAAGGATTCAGCGAAACGGAGGTTCTAGAGGCCGTCTATGCCATCGAAACACAATCAAGCCATCCGCTCGCTCAAGCCATAACAGCGTACGCTGAAAGCCGCGGCGTGAATCAGACCGGCTACATATCTATAGAAGAAACATCAGGGTTTGGTGTTATGGCAGAAGTGTCGGGCGCGAAATGGAGGATCGGTAAAGCGGGTTTTATCGGCGAGGAAAAGGCAGCACAATTTATAAATCAAACAGCATCAGAAGTCATTCAAAGCGGCCAAACGGTTGTATTTGTGAAAAAGGATGATCAAATAGCGGGCTGTATCGCACTGAAAGATCAAATCAGGACTGAAGCAAAAGAGGTCATGGAAGAATTGAACCGACTAGGGATTAAAACGGCCATGCTGACAGGAGATCATGAGGACACGGCTCAAGCAATAGCGAAGGAAGCCGGAATGACAACTGTTGCGGCAGAGTGCCTGCCTGACCAAAAAGTGAATGAGATCAAACGATTAAAAGAAGAATTCGGAACGATTGCAATGGTCGGTGACGGAATCAATGATGCGCCGGCCCTTAAAGCGGCGGATATCGGCATTGCAATGGGCGGCGGGACAGATGTCGCTCTTGAGACCGCTGATATGGTCCTCATGCAAAATGATTTGAAAAAGCTTGTAAACATGTGCCGCTTGTCACGGAAAATGAACAGGATTGTCAAACAAAATATCGTGTTCTCTCTAGCTGTGATCTGCCTGCTGATTTGTGCAAACTTTTTACAGGTGATGGAATTGCCATTTGGCGTGATTGGTCATGAGGGAAGTACAATCTTGGTGATATTGAACGGGTTAAGGCTTTTAAAATAAAAACAGCAGTCCAATCGGGCTGCTGTTTTTTACGGATTAAATTTTACCTTCTTTTTTGTCTTTATCAGATCTTTTCGTAACCATGATAAGCGCAAGGATGCAGCAAAGGAAACCCGCTGCACAGCCTATGATCGAGCTGTAATAATAAAAGCCGGCCATCTTCATACCGATAAAAGGAGCCGAAATCCCCAAAACCGTTAAGAGCATGATTGCTTTTCGTCTGAAAAAATTCATCAGCAAAACGGAACAACTCCCTGCGATTGAACTCTACTGTCAGTATACAGGATGAGGGGAAGGAAATAAAATGGATCGGAAAATGAAGGCCCCGCGAAAGGCAAACACCTGTAAAACCTGTTACAATGGAAGACAGAACGATGCATTGAAATGGCAAGGAGGACAAGAAGTGAATAGAATACAACGCGTCTCTTCATGGCTGAAGGAACAGAGGCATACTGCCGCATTTATTCATACGAAAGAAAATGTTTTTTACTTAACCGGTTTTTACACAGAACCGCATGAAAGATTGATGGGTTTATTTATTTTTCAAGAAGAGGAGCCTTTCTTTGTGTGTCCCGGTATGGAAGCAGACCAGGCCCGCAACGCAGGCTGGAATCATGAAATCATTGGCTATGCGGATCACGAAAATCCGTGGGAGCTGATAAAGAAAGCCTTGAAAAAGCGAAATATCAGCATACATACACTAGCAGTAGAAAAGGATTCGATTTCACTATCACGCGCAGATCAGCTGAAGCATTCTGCCGGCGGGGCTCAGTTTGTATCAGCTGAAGAAACACTTAACCAATTTCGCCTGATTAAAGACGACAAGGAAATACGTTTGCTGAAAGAGGCGGCGAAGCTTGCTGATTACGGTGTTGAAGTTGGCGCAGCCGCTTTGCGTGAAGGCATTAGTGAAGTGGAAGTGCTCGCTCAAATCGAGTATGAGCTGAAGAAAAAAGGAATCCAGGGCATGTCATTCTCCACAATGGTTTTATTCGGAACAAAATCAGGCCAGCCCCACGGAAACCCGGGTTCAGCCACATTGAAGAAAGGTGATTTTGTTTTATTTGATCTCGGTGTTATTCTTGACGGCTACTGCTCTGATATTACAAGAACTTTTGCATACAAGACCATCAATCCGAAGCAAGAGGAGATTTATGAGACGGTGCTTCAAGCGGAAAAAGCCGCGATGGAGGCAAGTAAACCCGGTGTCAGAATCGGCGATCTTGATTTAACTGCCCGAGGAATTATTGAAAAAGCGGGATACGGAGATTATTTTCCTCACCGGCTGGGGCACGGACTTGGGATTTCTGTCCATGAGTACCCATCAATGAGCCACGCCAACGATACATTGCTGCAGGAAGGCATGGTCTACACGATCGAACCGGGGATTTATGTGCCTGAGATCGGCGGCGTGCGCATTGAGGATGACGTTCATGTAACAAAGGACGGAGCGGTTGCTCTGACCCAATATCCAAAGGAATTAATCATACTGCCGTAACAGGAAATAAAAAAGGACTTTGTTCTCGACATCGTCCTTTTTTGTCTGCATTAAATAAAAAAATCATCAAATGTTCGAAATGGTTTAATTTCATGTTTTTGGTCGAGAGGTTTTACAGCAAGGCAGCTGCCGCCAAGAACAGTCAGACATAACCCGATTAAAATGAAGAAACCCATGTAATCTTCTCCTTTCAGCTGAAAACATAAAATATGTCTGGTATGTTCATATCATATTGTATGAAACGCATTCCAGATCAAGGGGATTTAGAAAGAAGGGAATCTATGGCTAATATTAAAGACATTGCAGAAAAAGCCGGTGTCTCTGTTACAACGGTTTCCCGAGTCATAAACAATCATCCTTACGTCAGTGAAGACAAAAGAAATAGGGTGCTTGAGGCAATGGAAGCATTGGCGTACGCGAGAAATATTCACGCTGTGCATTTATCGAAAGGATTTTCAAACATGATTGGCGTTGTCTTGCCGACGATTAATCTCCCTTATTTTGCAGAGCTGATTGCAGGGATAGCCGACGCAGCCGCGGAATCCGGAATTCACCTCTCTTTATTCCAAACAAACTATGATGTGGAGAAAGAAATTTTTGCGCTGTCCCAGTTAAAGCAACGGCAGGTTGACGGGTTGATTTTTTGTTCGAAATCGCTTGCTGATGAGGAGCTCATCGAATGGGAGGGCCCGATATTGCTTTGCCAGAATTCAGATATCGGCCGTTTTCCAACCATCAGCATTCCTCACCACCAAGCATTCAGGTGCGGCTTGGACTATTTAATTACCAAAGGGCATAAAAAAATAGCAATCTGTTTGGCAAGAAAAAAGGGCATGAACAGCCATTTTCGAATCAAAGCCTATAAAGAAGCATTGGAAGAGATCGGAGAGGCCTTTCATGAAGACTGGGTGATTGAGAAAGCGATTACAATCAATGATGGAAAGGCGCTTTTTCATAAGTGGAAAAAGTGGAAGGAAAAACCGACGGCTATTTTCGTTGCCAATGATCAAGTGTCAGCAGGGCTTTTACTTGAAGCGAAGGCCCAGCGGCTATCGGTACCGGATGAACTTGCCATCTTAAGCGTTGATAACCACGAAATCAGTCAATCGCTTGGTGTCACAACGATCGATATTCAAACAAAAGAAATGGGAAAGCAGGCGTTTGCCATGCTGGAAAAAAGAATTCAGGGACAGCCGATTGAGAGGAAAGTTCTCGATTACCGCCTCATCGAAAGATCGACTGTTTAGTGAAAGCATCGAAAAAAGGTTTGACGTGCATTCCGTTCGTTATGTACGATATGAGGTATTGAATGACAAAGGAGCTGAGGATCGTGAATGGGTCCTTTACAGTGAAAAAGGTACTGAATAATAACGTATTAATTGCTTCTCATCATAAATACAGCGAAGTCGTTTTAATCGGAAAAGGTATTGGTTTCGGAAAAAAACAAGATGATGTCATTGAAGATAAAGGCTACGAAAAAATGTTCATTTTAAAGGACGAGAAGGAACAAAAACAGTTTAAAAAGCTCCTTGACTATGTTGATGAAAAGCTCGTTGATATTTCAAACGATGTCATCTATCACATCAGCAACAGGACTAACCACTCATTAAATGAACATATTCACATTGCGCTTACAGATCATATCGCATTTGCGATCAAAAGACAGCAGCAGGGCTTTGATATGAAAAATCCATTTTTAATGGAGACTCAGTCACTATATCCTGATGAATACCAAATAGCCAAAGAAGTCATAGAAATGATCAATGAAAAAGCGGGAATCTGTCTTCCGGAGGGGGAGATCGGTTTTATCGCCCTGCATATCCATTCGGCCCTGACAAACCGTCCGCTGTCCGAAGTCAATCAGCACTCGCAGCTGATGGCGCAGCTTGTCGAGGTGATTGAAGACTCATTTCAAATGAAAGTAAACAAGGAAAGTGTCCACTATTTGCGGCTGATCCGGCATATCAGATTTACTATAGAAAGAATTAAAAAAGAAGAACCGACTAAAGAACCAGAAAAATTAATGTTGTTATTGAAAAATGAATATCCACTATGCTACAATACAGCTTGGAAATTGATTAAAATCTTGCAGCAAACATTGAAGAAACCAGTTCATGAGGCGGAAGCGGTTTATCTGACGCTTCATCTGTACCGATTAACCAATAAAATTTCATAAATTCAGTTTATCCTTATAACGTGTTACTGATCCGATCAGGCATGAGTGATTGAGGGGAAAAAACGGGAAGTCTATTCTCGTTCTTTTGTGCACCCGATTTTGCTCATGCCCTTTTTGTTGTGTAAAAGGGCAAATGTAAACGGTTAAACTGGGAGACTTACGCCTGTGAATTCGTTGTCATGATTTTTAGCTGTAAGGTCAGACTAGTAAAAAGAGGAGGTCAATTCTTATGTTTAAAGCATTATTCGGCGTTCTTCAAAAAATCGGGCGTGCGCTTATGCTTCCAGTTGCGATCCTTCCGGCTGCGGGTATCTTACTTGCGATCGGAAATGCGATGCAAAATAAGGACATGATTGAAGTCCTGCATTTCTTGAGCAATGACAATGTCCAGCTCGTAGCAGGTGTTATGGAAAGCGCTGGACAAATTGTTTTTGATAATCTTCCGCTTCTATTCGCAGTAGGTGTAGCCATCGGGCTTGCCAACGGTGATGGAGTTGCAGGGATTGCTGCAATTATCGGTTATCTGGTGATGAACGTATCCATGAGTGCGGTTCTTGTTGCAAACGGAACCATTCCTTCCGATTCAATCGAAAGAGCCAAGTTCTTCACGGAAAACCATCCTGCATATGTAAACATGCTTGGTATACCTACCTTGGCGACAGGCGTGTTCGGCGGTATTATCGTCGGTGTGTTAGCGGCATTATTGTTCAACAGATTTTACACAATTGAACTGCCGCAATATCTTGGTTTCTTTGCGGGTAAACGTTTCGTTCCAATTGTTACGTCAATTTCTGCACTGATTCTGGGTCTTATTATGTTAGTGATCTGGCCTCCGATCCAGCATGGATTGAATTCCTTTTCAACAGGATTAGTGGAAGCGAATCCAACCCTTGCTGCATTTATCTTCGGGGTGATCGAACGCTCACTTATTCCATTCGGTTTGCATCACATTTTCTATTCGCCGTTCTGGTATGAATTCTTCAGCTATAAGAGTGCTGCAGGAGAAATCATCCGCGGGGATCAGCGTATCTTTATGGCGCAGATTAAAGACGGCGTACAGTTAACAGCAGGTACGTTCATGACAGGTAAATATCCATTTATGATGTTCGGTCTGCCTGCTGCGGCGCTTGCGATATATCATGAAGCAAAACCGAAAAACAAAAAACTTGTTGCAGGTATTATGGGTTCAGCGGCCTTGACATCCTTCTTAACAGGGATCACAGAGCCATTGGAATTCTCATTCCTATTCGTTGCCCCTATCTTGTTTGCGATTCACTGTGTGTTCGCGGGACTTTCATTCATGGTCATGCAGCTGTTGAATGTTAAGATTGGTATGACATTCTCCGGCGGTTTAATTGACTACTTCCTATTCGGTATTTTGCCGAACCGGACGGCATGGTGGCTTGTCATTCCTGTCGGCTTAGCGATTGCGGTCATTTACTACTTCGGGTTCCGATTTGCCATCCGCAAATTTAATCTGAAAACACCTGGACGCGAGGATGCTGCGGCTGAAACTGCATCAACTGGGAAAACAGGTGAAGCTGGAGAGCTTCCTTATGAGATCCTGCAGGCAATGGGTGACCAGGAAAACATCAAACACCTTGATGCTTGTATCACTCGTCTGCGTGTGACTGTAAACGATCAGAAAAAGGTTGATAAAGACCGTCTGAAACAGCTTGGCGCTTCCGGCGTGCTGGAAGTCGGCAACAACATTCAGGCTATTTTCGGTCCTCGTTCTGACGGTTTAAAAACACAAATGCAAGACATCATTGCGGGACGCAAGCCAAGACCTGAACCGACAACATCTGCTCAAGAAGAAGTAAGTCAGCAGGTTGAGGAAGTCATTGCAGAACCGCTGCAAAATGAAATCGGCGAGGAAGTTTTCGTTTCTCCGATTGCCGGAGAAATTCACCCGATTACTGATGTTCCTGATCAAGTTTTCTCAGGAAAAATGATGGGTGACGGTTTTGCGGTTCTCCCTTCAGAAGGTATTGTCGTATCACCGGTTCGAGGAAAAATTCTAAATGTGTTCCCGACGAAACATGCGATCGGCCTGCAATCCGACGGCGGAAGAGAAATTTTGATCCACTTTGGTATTGATACTGTCAGCCTGAAGGGCGAAGGATTTACGTCTTTCGTATCAGAAGGAGACCGCGTGGAGCCTGGACAGAAACTTCTTGAAGTTGATCTGGAAGCAGTCAAACCAAATGTACCGTCTCTTATGACACCGATTGTGTTTACGAACCTTGCTGAAGGAGAAACAGTCAGCATTAAGGCAAGCGGCTCAGTCAACAGAGAACAAGAAGAAATTGTGAAGATTGAAAAATAAGGTGTTAGTACGCTGTGCTTGTCAGATGACAAGTACGGCTGTATGATATAATATTGTGAAGTAATATAGCTTTAAGTTAAAAGGAGAATGATAAAAATGGCACAAAAAACATTTAAAGTAACTGCAGATTCTGGAATCCACGCTCGTCCTGCGACAGTTCTTGTACAAACTGCAAGCAAATACGACGCTGACGTGAATTTAGAATATAACGGCAAAACAGTAAACCTTAAATCTATCATGGGTGTTATGTCTCTAGGTATCGCTAAAGGCGCTGAGATCACAATCTCTGCTACTGGCGCTGACGAAAACGATGCTCTTAACGCTTTAGAAGAAACAATGAAAAGCGAAGGACTCGGCGAGTAATGCAAGAATTAAAAGGGATTGGCGCTTCAGCCGGCATCGCGATTGCAAAAGCGTACCGGCTTGAAGAGCCAGATTTAACGGTTGAAAAGAAAAACATCTCTGATTCTGAAGCGGAAGTAAGCCGTTTTGATGAAGCGATTGCACGTTCAAAAGAAGAGCTCGAAAAAATCAAAGAACACGCTCTGAAAGAACTTGGTCAGGATAAAGCTGACATTTTTTCTGCTCACCTTTTAGTTCTCAGTGACCCTGAGCTTCTAAACCCTGTGAAAGAAAAAATCAGCACTGATTCAGTGAACGCTGAATTCGCTTTAAAAGAAACGTCTTCTATGTTCGTTACTATGTTTGAATCAATGGACAACGAATATATGAAAGAGCGTGCGGCTGATATCCGCGACGTAACAAAACGTGTAACCGGCCACTTGCTTGGTGTCGAAATTCCAAACCCGAGCATGATCTCAGAAGAGGTTATTATTATAGCTGAAGACTTAACACCGTCTGACACAGCTCAATTAAACCGTGAGTTCGTAAAAGGATTCACAACTGATATCGGCGGACGCACATCTCACTCTGCCATCATGGCGCGTTCTCTTGAGATTCCTGCAGTTGTTGGTACGAAAGCGGCTACAGGAACGATCCAAAACGGCGTAACTGTTATCGTTGACGGTATTAATGGCGATGTCATTATCGACCCATCTGCGGAAACTGTAAAAGAGTATGAGGAAAAACATAATGCTTATTTGGCTCAAAAAGCTGAATGGGCGAAGCTTGTCAATGAACCGACTGTCTCAAAAGACGGACATCATGTAGAGCTTGCAGCGAACATCGGTACTCCTGATGATGTGAAAGGCGTTCTTGAAAATGGCGGGGAAGCAGTTGGCCTTTACCGTACAGAATTCCTTTACATGGGAAGAGATCAGCTGCCTACAGAAGATGAGCAGTTTGATGCATATAAAACGGTTCTTGAGCGTATGGAAGGAAAATCAGTTGTCGTGCGGACACTTGATATTGGCGGAGACAAAGAGCTTCCTTACCTGCATCTTCCTAAAGAAATGAACCCGTTCTTGGGATACAGAGCGATTCGTCTTTGCCTTGAAGAGCAAGAAATCTTCAGAACACAGCTTCGCGCGCTGCTTCGTGCAAGTACATACGGAAACCTGAAAATCATGTTCCCTATGATTGCGACAGTTAACGAATTTAAAGAAGCAAAAGCGATCCTTCTTGAAGAGAAAGAAAAGCTTGTCAAAGCGGGACAGACTGTATCTGACGATATTGAAGTCGGTATGATGGTTGAAATTCCGTCAACTGCAGTCATTGCTGATCAGTTTGCTAAAGAAGTTGATTTCTTCAGTATTGGAACAAACGATTTGATTCAATACACAATGGCTGCTGACCGTATGAATGAGCGTGTATCTTATCTGTATCAGCCATACAACCCTGCAATCCTTCGCTTGATTACTCTCGTAATTGAAGCGGCACACAAAGAAGGAAAATGGGTTGGCATGTGCGGAGAAATGGCTGGAGACGAAATTGCGATCCCGATCCTTCTCGGCTTAGGCTTAGATGAGTTCTCAATGAGCGCAACTTCTATCCTTCCGGCAAGAACACAAATCAGCAAATTGTCTAAACAAGAAGCTGAGTCATTCAAAGAGAAAATTTTATCTATGAGCACGACAGAAGAAGTTGTCGCGTTCGTAAAAGAAACATTCAAGTAATGTATATAAAAACCAGACGGCCTTCGGCCTGTCTGGTTTTTTTCATAAGCAAGGGTATAGAAGGGCACAATAATATGGCGAGGAGGGATAGTATGTCAAACCAATTTAACGCAGGAGATACAGTGTACGTGATCTACAGAAATCCGCACGCCGCCAATGTTGCCCATATTAAGGAAGCCGAAATTATGCACCATCCATACCATGAAGGTGAGCTTTCCCTGTTTATTTTTGAAACTTATCATCCGTTTGCAGAGGATGATGCTGTGTTTGCAAGCTATGAAGAAGCGAAATCACTTTACAAAGAACTATTTGATATCGATCCATACGAGTAACAAGGAAATCATTACAACTCATATCCTTTCCGTCTTATGAGAAAAGTAACGGTAGTAAAGGAAAAGGATGTGGCATTATGCAGAACCCATTTGTTCCGCAGCTTGTGTATATTGAACCGAGAGCGCTGGAATATCCGCTGGCCCAAGAATTACAGGAAAAATTTGAGAACATGGGCATTGAAATCAGAGAAACGACATCCCACAATCAGGTGCGTAATATTCCAGGGAAAAATCATCTTCAGCAATATCGCAACGCGAAATCAACTTTAGTCATCGGTGTGAGAAAAACATTAAAGTTTGACTCTTCCAAACCCTCGGCTGAATACGCCATTCCGTTTGCCACAGGCTGTATGGGGCATTGCCATTACTGCTACCTGCAAACAACCATGGGGTCAAAGCCGTATATCAGAACCTATGTAAACGTTGAAGAGATATTGGACCAGGCTGATAAGTATATGAAGGAGCGCGCGCCGGAGTTCACAAGGTTTGAAGCCTCATGTACGTCAGACATAGTAGGAATTGATCATCTGACACACTCGCTGAAGCACGCCATTGAACATTTTGGACAAAGTGAGCTTGGAAAGCTGAGATTTGTAACGAAATTTCATCATGTCGATCACCTATTAGACGCAAAGCATAACGGGAAAACGAGATTCAGATTCAGTATTAATGCCGACTATGTGATTAAAAACTTTGAGCCGGGAACCTCACCTCTTGATAAACGGATAGAAGCCGCAGTAAAAGTTGCAAAAGCAGGATATCCGCTAGGCTTTATTGTTGCACCGATTTATATTCATGAAGGCTGGGAAGAAGGATACAGACATTTGTTTGAAAAACTTGATGCTGCTTTGCCGCAGGATGTCAGACATGATATTACGTTTGAATTAATTCAGCACCGTTTTACAAAGCCGGCCAAACGAGTGATTGAGAAGAATTATCCAAAGACAAAGCTCGAATTAGATGAAGAAAAACGGCGTTATAAATGGGGCCGTTACGGAATCGGGAAATATATTTATCAGAAAGATGAAGAGCATGATCTTCGGGAAAAGCTTGAATCCTATATTGATACTTATTTCCCTAATGCGAAAATAGAATATTTCACTTAAACGGGCTGTGATGATGAACAGCTCGCTTTTTTATAAAAGGATTTTTCATCCCATTAAAACACCGAAATTCAATGATTCTTTATCCTCTAAATAATTGCCGACTAGACGAATCGGTGAACGGCCGCAATGAGGGAGAAAGGACAGCACAGGGCCTTTTTTTCCTGCATCCATCACATCTTCAACGTATCGTTATCGTACAGCGCTGATCTCGTGTGCGTATTATGATAAAAAGGAATACGCCCGCCGCCTAGAAGGCGCTCGAGCCGTTTGTCAACAGTCAGCTCATACATCGTGTTCATCAGCCATTTTCCGATTCCAAGCTTCCGATATTGAGGAGAAACTGAAATATCCACTACATATAAAGGATTTCCATGAGGATCATGATTTTTAATTGATCCGCTGTCTGTCGCGCCCCGCCCATGTATGGTCAGGAGATTCAGGCTCAAAATGTACGATAAGGGCGGTCATAGAACCGACAATTCAGCCATTGACCAGCGCGCATAAAGCGCCCTCCGGAAAGGTTTTGATGTGGTGTCAAGCTGTTCCTCTGACCAAACAATTCTTCAGAAAACGGAGGAGGAAAACAATCTTTTTGAAGAGAAATCAGCCCTTTTATGTCAGTCTCCTAATAGTTTCTGATGGAAGAGCCTCAAATTTTCTGCCGTTGGGCACGTATATTGTTTTCGTATGATCATCACCCTCCTTATGTTGTTTTCATCATATTGAGGGCTGATTTTTCAGTAAATACATTTCAATGTTCATATAATTTATTTTTTGATTATTCATCTTTCAAACGAAAGGGCCGATATAGAAATTAGGAGGGGATTGGTTTGTTTAAAAAACTTCACATAAAGATTGCTGTTTTTGTTTCGATCATGTTAATTGTCACAGTTGTTCTTTTAATGCTGTCTTCTTATCTGACGCTGAAACCGATGATTACAGAGGATGGGAAAAATACAACTCAAAACGTGACGCAGTCACTTGAACAAAATATTGAATTGCAATTAAAGAGTTATGCCATATCGTTATCGAGATTGGCTAATGGGGAATTAACTCGTACATTTGTAACAAAACCAAGTAAAGAAGCTTCTCGGCTGTTTAACGATGATATTAAACAAATCAAAGATAACGATGATTATGTTGCGATGGCTTACATAGGCACCGCAAAAAAAGAAATGTTTACATATCCGAAAGCCGATTTTGCTGATGATTATGATCCGACATCGAGACCATGGTATAAGCTTGCAGCTGAAACCCCGGACCAAGTCGTTTGGACGGAACCTTATCAAGATGTCGTGACAGGAGATATGATTGTCACAGCATCGAAAGCGGTTCTTGACGGGCAAAAAGTGATGGGGGTTGCCAGCTACGATTTGAAACTCTCTGCCATCCAGAGCATGGTCAATAAGCAAAAGGTGCCTTACAAGGGATTTGCCTTTTTAGCTGATGCGAGCGGCAATCTTTTAGCACACCCGTCAAACCAAGGAAAAAACATATCAAAGGATCAAACACTGAAAACCATCGCATCTGAGAAAAAAGGGATACAGGATGAAAATGGGAAAATGATTGTGTACCAAACGATTGGTGAAACGGGCTGGAAAGTCGGAACGCAATTTGATACCGATAAATTAATGTGGATTTCCGATAAAATGAATCGGGCGAATCTTTGGATATCATTGATAGCGCTTGTCGCTACGATCATTCTCAGCTACTTCCTGGCCAAAACGATAACCGGTCCGATACAGCAGCTGATCGCAAAAACGAAGGCAGTTTCCGAAGGCGATTTAACCGTTCATGCTGAATCAAAATCCAAGGATGAAGTCGGGATTTTAACAAGAGATTTTAATCAGATGGTTGAAAATATGAAGGATATGGTTGAACAAGTGAGACTATCTTCAGGGAAAGTATCTGATACCTCTGAGCAGTTAACAGTTGTCTCTGCGGAAACCAATGAAACAAGCGGACAAATTGCAAAAGCGATTGAAGAAGTAGCCGCAGGGGCATCAGAACAGGCTTCTGAAGTAGAGACTATTAACGAAAAATCAGAAAGTCTGTCAACTAAAATCAGACAAATTGCTGCGGAGGCAGGCGGAATGAAAGAACGCTCAAAATCGTCTGAGAATGCAAGCTATAAAGGACTTGACGCGCTCGGACAGCTGCTGATGAAGTCAAACGAAGCCAACACGGAAACGAAAAAGGTTGAAACGATGCTGCTTGATTTAGAAAATCAAACAAAGAATATCGAAGAAGTCGTTACAGCTATTTCAAATATTTCTGATCAAACGAACTTGCTTGCTTTAAATGCCAGCATTGAGGCAGCCAGAGCCGGAGAAAGCGGACGCGGCTTTGCCGTCGTAGCTGAAGAAGTGAGAAAGCTTGCCGAGCAATCAGCGCTTTCTACAAAGCATATCAGCGAGACTGTGAAGCTTATCCAGGTTGAGACGAAAGAGGCCTCTCACGCAATGGTTGAGGCAAGCAGAATGAATGATGAACAAAACAGTGCCATTCATGAGACTGGAGAGGTATTAAACACGATTACCGTGGAAATGCAGTCACTGGTTCAAGGAATTGATCACATTTACGAAGAAATTCAAAGAATGAGTGAAGAGCAGCTCGCGATTTCTGAAGCGATTCAAAGTATTTCAGCCATATCACAGGAATCGGCAGCTGCAGCAGAGGAAGTGAATGCATCAACTGATGAACAGCTGATCACCCTTGATAAAGTCAAACACTCAACGGAAACATTAAAGCATGCAAGCCAAGAGCTAATGAGCACAATTACGAAATTCACATTGTAATCCAATTAAATCCCCAAAAACTTGGGGATTTTTTTATTTTAAGAGTTACTATAAGATAAATAGATATGGTAGTCTAGAAAATGAAGGAAATATGATAAATTTTAACTAAAATCAAAACGAAACATCTGGGAGGAATGACCTTGAAAAAAACAATTGGTTTTATCGGTCTTGGAGTGATGGGAAGAAGCATGGCATCACATATTCTGAATGACGGCCATCCTGTATTGGTGTACACCCGGACAAAAGAAAAAGCAGACAGCATACTGCAAAAAGGCGCAGTATGGAAAGAAACAGTCATAGATCTTTCAAAAGAAGCGGATGTTATCATCACAATGGTCGGCTATCCCAGTGATGTTGAAGAAGTGTATTTCGGAAGCAACGGAATTATTGAAAATGCAAAAGAAGGCGCGTATCTCATTGATATGACCACATCTAAACCTTCGCTTGCGAAGAAGATTGCTGAAGCAGCCAAAGAAAAAGCATTGTTCGCTTTAGATGCCCCTGTTTCCGGCGGAGATATCGGTGCACAAAACGGAACACTCGCGATTATGGTTGGCGGAGAAAAAGATGCATTTGAAGCCTGCATGCCGATTTTCTCTTTAATGGGAGAAAATATTCAATATCAAGGACCGGCTGGAAGCGGACAGCATACCAAAATGTGTAATCAGATTGCAATCGCTGCCGGCATGATCGGTGTGGCGGAAGCGATGGCATATGCTCAAAAATCAGGCCTGCAGCCGGAAAATGTCCTGAAAAGCATCACAACGGGCGCAGCCGGAAGCTGGTCATTGTCAAATCTTGCTCCCCGTATGCTGCAAGACAACTTTGAACCGGGTTTTTATGTGAAGCATTTTATTAAAGATATGGGAATTGCGTTGGAGGAAGCGGAATTAATGGGAGAAGAAATGCCAGGCTTGTCCCTTGCGAAATCCTTATATGACAAGCTCGCTGCACAAGGCGAAGAAAACAGCGGGACTCAAAGTATATATAAGCTTTGGGTGAAATGAAAAAAGATTGCCTGTACGGTACAGGCAATCTTTTTTGTATTATTTTCCGATAAATTGCTGTGTCCAGATGCTTCCGGACTCAACGTAACCGACACCAATATGAGTAAAGTTAGCGTTTAGAATGTTTTTTCTGTGTCCTTCACTGTTCATCCAAGCTTTTACTACTTCTTCTGGTGTTTTTTGACCCTTAGCGATGTTTTCACCTGCTGTTTTGTAGCTGATACCGAAAGATTTCATCATATCAAACGGTGAGCCGTAAGTCGGGCTTTGGTGATCAAAATAGTTCTTGTCTTTCATATCTTGAGATTTTGCGCGTGCAGATTTGCTTAACGTTTCATCAATTTGAAGCGGCTTTAAGCCTTGTTTTTGTCTTTCTGCATTTGTAAGCTCAACAACTTTTTTCTCATACGCGCTTACAGATGAAGGCGCAGATGTTGTTTTGTTTGTTTTTTCAGCAGCAGCAGGTGCTTTAGCAGCAGTGTTTTTTTCAGCAGCTGCCTTTTCTGTAGTTTTTTGCGCAGGTTTTGCAGTCTCTGTCTTTTGAACATCCTGAATGTTCATGTTAGATTGCTTCGCATGTTTTTGAAGAAGCTGCTTAAGCTCTTTTTCATTTGCAGCGTTTAATGTTTTGATATTTGTTTTAATATGAAGTTTTTTGACTATATCGTTAAGGGACATGTTTTGCACTGTGTTCCCCATTTTCACCTTTACCACATGCTGGCAGGAGAGTTCTTTCGCTGATGCTTGCTGTACGCCCCCGAATGTGAATAATCCAACCGCAGCGGCAGCAGATAAAATAAATGCTTTCTTCATTAGTTCATAACCTCCTAGAGTTGTTTGTTGCTACAAAAAAATCATAACATAGCTTTTTTGTCATAAAGTATCCATCACTTCCCTTTGACAAAGAGAGATTGTCATTTTTGTAACCAATGTGTGCTGAATCCTTGAAAAGCAGGGAATCAGCTGCAAATCATGTTTTATCACACTGTTACATGTTTTCCTTTTTTTTGAATCGTTAGTTAAATTTAAATATGCTTTTATATTGACAGCTTTTTTTATCCCTTTTTGCTGTAACAACTATTACAAAGGTGTTACAATTAATCTCAGTATATGTAAATATATTGAATGATTTGAGAGGGGTAACCAGAAGTGACTGAAATAGGACGTGAACCAAAGAAAAAGAGCAAAGGAAACAGAGCCATCAGAATGAACCTTTTTTTCCTTGCTGTCTTTCTTCTATTCACTGCATTAATCTTTAAGCTTGGCGTTGTTCAAATTGTTGAAGGCGAACAGCATGAAGAAGACGCTGAGATAGCAAATGCAAAAACAGCGTATTATCCCGCGCCTCGAGGGAAGATGTATGACAGAAATCAGAAAGTTGCTGTCGATAACCAGAGCGTGCCTGAAATTGTCTATGTTTCAACATCGAGCACAAAAACAGAGGATAAAATCAAAACAGCGAAGAAGCTTGCTGCTTTCATTCATATTGATACCGAATTTTTGAAGGATAGAGATTTGCGTGATTACTGGATCGCATCCCATCCGAAAAAAGCTGCCGCTCTGCTTAAGGAATCTGAAAGCAATCTGAAAGGGGCTCAGGCTTACAAGCTCCAAATTGAGCGTGTTTCGGATGAAGATTTGAAGGCTATTCAGCGAAATGACGAAGAAATGAAAATCGCTGCGATATATACAAGGTTTTCAAGCGGTAATGCTTACGAACCTCAAATCGTAAAGGCGATGAACCCAAATGAAAGCAACAGCAATGGAAAAAACGGAACGCTGCTTGATGAGAAGAAAAGCTCCAGCCAAAGACCAAAAAATGACTTAACATATGATGAAATTTCAATTGTTTCTGAGCATTTAGAAGAGCTTCCGGGAATTGACATCGTAAACGATTGGACACGAAAATATCCTTATGACAAAACCCTCTATTCCGTTTTCGGAGGCGTCACAACACCTGAACAGGGCCTGCTGAGCGACCGGAAAGATTTCTACTTAACAAGAGGCTATGCGAATAATGACAGAGTGGGGAAAAGTTATTTAGAGTATCAATATGAAGACTACTTAAATTCCCATAAAGAAAAAGTGCAATACGTAGAAGACAATAAAGGAAATGTCGTCAGCCAAAAAACCATTGATAAAGGCAGCAGGGGATACGATCTTCGGCTTTCTTTCGATATGGAGCTCCAGGCAAAGATAGAAAAGATTATTGAAGAAGAAGTGAGAAACAGCCGTGCACGCGGAAACTATATGCTTGACAGAGCCTTTGTCGTGATGATGGACCCGAATAACGGCGATATTTTGTCGTTGGCAGGAAAAAAGATAGATTTAGAAACAAATAAAACGCAAGATTATGCGATAGGTGCATTTACGACCCAATATGAAATGGGTTCAGCAGTAAAGGGCGCCACCGTACTTGCCGGCTATCAGGACGGGATTCCGCATTATAAATATTTTGTTGATACACCTCTGTATTTTGCAGGTAACAACAGACCGAAAAAATCCTATACCAACATGGGAACGATCAATGAATTAACCGCTTTGCAAAAAAGCTCAAATGTATATATGTTTAATGTCGCCATGCACATTGCAGGTGTTACATATAAGCCGCATGGATCTCTGCCTGCTGATCAGAAGGACTTAAATAAAATGAGAAATTATTACAGTCAATTTGGCCTGGGCGTAAAGACAGGTATCGATCTGCCGCAGGAATCAGCAGGTATGCAAACCACACCTGATACTGTAGGGGGGTTAATTTTAGACTTGGCAATCGGCCAATACGATACATACACTCCGCTTCAAATGGCGCAGTATATCTCATCCATTGCCAATGGAGGCTACCGTATTCAGCCAAGAGTAGTTACAAGTGTTCATGAGCCCAGCAATAAAGAAGGGCTTGGAAAAACAATTGAACAAAGAAAGCCAAACATTCTCAATAAAATTAACAATACAGAAAGTGACATACAGCAGGTAAAGACCGGAATGAAATTAGTCACCGCTTCAGGGACTGCTCAAAATACATTTACAGAAGATGTTTCTGGGAAAACAGGAACTGCGGAAACATTTTACTACGGCACGAACCGTAATTGGTGGGGGAAAAAAACATATAACCTAACTTTTGTAGGCTATTACCCGTCGAAAAATCCAAAAGTGGCTTTCAGTGTTGTTGTACCTTCTGTAGCAAACGACCACGATCCAATTAACAAACTCATTGCCAAAAGAGCTATTCACGCTTACGCAGAGCTCGAAAAGAAACACAATAAAAAGTAAAAAGAGGGTGCACATCTGAAAGATTGTGCGCCCTTTCATTTATTCAAAAATTGACGTTCACTATAAGAATAGAAGGAGAATACTCATTTTCTAGCGAATCATACTAGGTAAAAGTCAATCTGTATATGTGAAATAAGATGATCATGCAAAGGAGGGATTCTGTGGAACAGGATACGCAGCATGTTAAACCATTTCAAACAAAAACCGATATTCATGCAGTCTTGGCCTCTAATGGACGCATCATTTATATATCTGCCAACTCCAAACTGCATTTGGGCTATCTCCAAGGAGAGATGATCGGATCATTCCTCAAAACGTTTCTGCATGAGGAAGACCAATTTTTAGTTGAAAGCTATTTTTATAATGAACATCACCTGATGCCGTGTACCTTTCGTTTTATAAAAAAAGACCATACGATTGTGTGGGTGGAGGCTGCGGTAGAAATTGTTACGACAAGAGCTGAGCGGACAGAACGGGAAATCATTTTGAAAATGAAAGTTCTTGAAGAAGAAACAGGCCATCAATCCCTAAACTGTGAAAAACATGAAATCGAGCCTGCAAGCCCGGAATCGACTACATATATAACGGATGATTATGAGCGGTTAGTTGAAAATCTCCCGAGTCCGCTATGCATCAGTGTCAAAGGCAAGATCGTCTATGCAAACAGCGCCATGCTTTCAATGCTCGGAGCGAAAAGCAAGGATGCTATTATTGGCAAATGGTCCTATGAATTTATTGAAGAAGAATATCACGATATCGTGAAAAACAGGATTATACGAATGCAAAAAGGAATGGAAGTCGGAATGATTGAACAGACGTGGAAAAGGCTTGATAGCACACCTGTTCATTTAGAAGTGAAAGCGTCCCCGACCGTCTACAAAAACCAGCAGGCTGAACTGCTGCTGCTGATCGACATCTCTTCAAGAAAAAAATTCCAAACTATCCTGCAAAAAAGCCGTGAACGATATCAGCTGCTCATTCAAAATTCAATCGATACCATTGCGGTGATTCATAATGGAAAATGGGTGTTTATGAATGAGTCGGGAATTTCACTGTTTGAAGCGGCTACCTATGAGGATTTAATTGGAAAAAACATATATGATCAGCTGCACCCTTGCGATCATGAGGACGTAAAAGAGAGAATTCAAAACATCGCCGAGCAAAAAACAGAATCAGAAATTGTCAAGCAATCCTGGTTCACCTTTCAGAACAGGGTCATTTATACGGAGATGGTCTGCATTCCGACGACCTTTTTTGGTGAAGCGGCTGTCCAAGTCATTCTTCGGGATATTTCTGAGAGAAAACAAACAGAAGAATTGATGCTGCAATCGGAAAAATTATCAATCGCAGGGCAGCTCGCGGCGGGTATCGCCCATGAGATCCGCAACCCGCTGACAGCGATCAAAGGATTTTTGCAGCTGATGAAACCGACAATGGAAGAAAATGAACATTACTTTGATATTGTGTTTTCTGAACTCAGCCGCATTGAATTAATACTCAGTGAGCTTCTCATGCTGGCGAAACCCCAGCAAAATGCCGTTAAAGAATATTTGAACCTGAAAAAATTAATTGGTGAGGTCTCGGCCCTGCTGGAAACGCAGGCAAATTTGAATGGCATTTTTATCAGAACCAGCTATGAAAGAGACAGCATTTATATCAACGGGGATCAGAATCAATTAAAGCAGGTATTCATTAATTTAATTAAAAATGCGGTTGAATCAATGCCTGACGGGGGAACAGTAGACATTATCATAACTGAGGATGAGCATTCTGTTCATGTCACTGTCAAAGATGAAGGGGAAGGCATACCTGAAAAGGTGCTGAACCGAATTGGAGAACCATTTTTAACGACAAAAGAAAAAGGCACGGGGCTTGGACTGATGGTTACATATAATATCATTGAAAATCATCAGGGAGTCATCCATGTAGACAGCCAGCCGGAAAAAGGCACAGCGTTTAAAATTTCATTTCCAAAAAAATAAAACAACGGCTTAAACGCCGTTGTTTATCGTCTGCATGGATTCCCGTTTTTTTAATACAAATATTTCTAAGCGGTCCAGCCCTTCTCTTAGCGTGTCCAGCGAGTATGCGAAAGACAGTCTCACATATCCTTCACCATACTTTGAGAATGAGCTGCCCGGCACGAGTGCCACACCAGCATCCTCCAAAAGAGCCATACTAAAATCAAATGAAGACATTCCAAATGATTTAATAGAAGGGAAGATATAAAACGCGCCTGACGGTTTGACAACGTCAAGTCCCATGGAAACAAGGCGGTCATACACATAGTCCAGACGTTTTTTGTATTGTTCCCTCATAATCAGGGCGTCGTCAAAGCCGTTTGTCACAGCTTCAAGCGCGGCTTTTTGAGAAATCGATGACGCACATGACACATTGTATTGATGAACCTTTAAAATGTGCTTTGCGATGTTTTTCGGCGCGAATAAAAATCCAATTCTCCAGCCAGTCATGCTGTGTGATTTTGACAAGCCATTAATGACAATCGTTTGATCCCGCAAATGCGTAGCAATGGAGTAATGCGGTCTGTCATATGTTAATTCACTGTATATTTCATCAGACAATACGAAGACATTTCTGCCTTTTAAAAGGGCGGCGATGCTTTTCAGCTCTTCATCAGATAAAGTCACACCGGTAGGATTTGACGGATAAGGAAGCACGACACACTTGGTGTTAGGAGTCAGAGCATCTTCAATCAGGCGGGCAGTAAGCTTAAAGCCGTGTGACCTGGTATCAACAATAACAGGCTTAGCGCCGCACAAATTGATAATAGGTTCATAGCCTGGATAAATCGGGCCCGGCATAATCACTTCATCACCGGGCGATAAAATCGTCCGGAATGCAGCATCAATGGCTTGACTTGCGCCTGTTGTGATGATGATTTCAGATTCAGCATCATAGTTGAAATCCGCTTTTTTCTTCATATAAATCTGTACTGCTTGTCTCAGCTCAAGATAGCCGGCGTTCGGAGTATATGACGTCACGTTTTCATCAATGGCTTTTTTTGCTGCAGCTTTCACATGATGCGGCGTAAAAAAATCAGGCTGGCCGATTGTAAGTGAAATGACATCTTCGTGTTGAGCTACAAGATTTGAGAATTTGCGTATTCCTGAAATTTCAATCTCTCTTGCTTTCGGATTCAGCAAATGTTCCATAATTCATCACCTTAACAAATATAATGAGTTTATCCTATTTTACCACTAGCTGACCATTTGTCATCTTTTTAGCCGATATATTTCGATTATATGCACCTTTTTTCTAAACATACCTTTCTTTACAGAAAAAAGAAGACAACCAGCGCTTTGATTGTCTTTATTGTATCATGTTCTATTATTGTTTATATGTGCCGATTTCATTAATAACCATAATCAAAATGAAGGTCTTTGTGCCAAATCATATACGGGGGATGCTCTTCTTGAAGGTCAGCTGATTCTTTCTTCATATCCAGGTAAGTCTCTTCACTGATATCTTCTAAAACAGTCATTTCATTTACTTTAAATATTACTAAGGTACCCATTATTTACACCCTTCTTTGGAAAAATCCTTGACTATTTTATCACTGCTAGTTGGAAAGTCAATGGTTATTAGGAAAAAAGTTTCTTTTTTTAAGAAACGCGGCAAGACGCTATACGAATCCGATTTTGAAGAGCCATGCCATTCACTTTTTACAATTTACGCCGATATATACAGTACAATACTGAATGCGAATAGCGAGGGATTGAAGTGTCGTTACAACAATACGAGATTTTATTGGATTCTGGTACAAATGAATTAGAAATTGTGAAGTTTGGCGTGGGCGATAATGCTTTCGGAATTAACGTCATGAAGGTAAGGGAAATTATTCAGCCAGTCGAGGTGACAACAGTGCCTCACTCCCATCAGCATGTAGAAGGCATGATTAAGATCAGAGGAGAAATTCTCCCTGTGATCAGCCTCTTCTCATTTTTTGGAGTTGAGCCTGATGGATCAAAAGACGAGAAATATATCGTGACTGAATTTAATAAACGGAAAATTGTTTTCCATGTCGGCTCTGTTTCTCAAATTCACAGAGTATCCTGGGAAGCAATTGAAAAGCCGACATCGTTAAATCAAGGAATGGAGCGGCACCTTACCGGAATAATTAAGCTCGAAGACTTGATGATCTTTTTGCCTGACTATGAAAAAATTATTTATGACATTGAATCAGACTCAGGTGTGGATACGTACAATATGCATACCGAGGGCTTTGATCAAAGAAGAGCTGATAAAAAGCTTATCATTGTAGAGGACTCACCGCTTTTGATGCGTCTTTTGCAGGATGAGTTAAAAGAAGCAGGGTACAACAATGTTTCTTCGTTTGAAAACGGAAAAGAGGCTTATGAGTACATTATGAACCTTGCTGAAAACGAAACGGATTTATCAGAACAGATTGATATGATCATCACTGATATTGAAATGCCAAAAATGGACGGACACAGGCTCACAAAGCTGTTGAAGGAAAATCCGAAAAGCTCAGAAGTCCCGGTTATGATTTTCTCATCGTTAATTACCGATGATTTGCGTCACCGCGGAGAAGTCGTTGGCGCAGATGAGCAAATCAGCAAGCCTGAGATCAGTGATTTGATTAAAAAAGTGGATACGTATGTTATCGAATAAATAAAAACAGCCGATGCCCGAAGGGGCACGGCTGTTTTTATTTTAAAAGTAACTCTCGCCGAGTTTTTTAAAGACGGGTTTATGATAAGCTGGCTGCTGGCGATTTGTCACAAGCGGCTTTTCTTTCATGCCGACATATTCTTGCAATAGGTGTTTCGCCTTTGTTAAAGACATTTGAGCTTTAGGATTTCGGTACGACTGATTAAGTGTACCTAAATGCGGAAGATGTTCGAAGTCTTCTTTAGTTGGAGGCATGTGAAAATAGTAGTCTCCGATTGAGATAAGCACGTCCGATTGCTGTTGGCTGAACCTTGGATTTTTTGAAAAATGAAGCCCTATTTTCTTTCCTTTACCTTCTTTGACAAGCTTTTGCAAAGCCCGTTTTTTCAGCAGATATAGGTATTTAGGGTTGGGGGCGGTTTTTGCATGGCGGTTCACTGTGTAAACTGCTTTTGAAAGATTTTCTACGGTTGGCTGCAGATCTTTCGTATATGCATGGTCGTCCATTATTTCTCTCCTTTGCTCTTATCAAGTTCTATATGATTAGATTATACTTTTTTAAAGTTGAAATGCAAATATTGATTGTAAAAATGCGCTTTTTTCTGAGAAAAAAAGCGCATTTATAACCTATATTATACAGATCTTGCTTTCTTTTTGGGCTGCTCTTGAAATGCTTCTTGAACATTCACTTCCACAGCCTGTGCACTGTATTTTGGCAGTGCTACAAAATAAAAAATAAAAACAATTAAGGTGATAACGCCCATGCCGTAATAAAGATAATCAATGTTTGAAACGAACTTAGGGAATAACAGCGCAACTAAACCGAGTGTCAGAGACTGTGCAAACATCATAAAAGGGTCCTGCAAGCCGCTTACACGTCCCATCAGCTTAGGGTGAACAATCTTTGGCATCCAGCCTCCGATAGCAATGTTGACCGGTCCGATGCACATTCCCAGGGCAAAGGATGCCGCGTAATAGACCCATAAAACATTTGTATAGCCGAGGACGAAAATCAACAAACCTGCAATGAAAATCGGTATCGACATTAAAAAGTGCGGCTTCACTTTTTTAGAGATGATCGTGCCGATTACACTTCCCGCCAGCAGCCCAAAACCGAGTGCGATCGTAAATACAGACGTATGCCATTCATAACGGTCAGGCGCCAATCCATATTTCATTGTAAACATCGGCAATACGGCGAATCCACCATTGACAAATCCAAAAATGAAGAAGCCGAAAATCAGAGATGCCAGCAGTTTGTTTTTTGAAATATAGAGAATGCCTTCCCTAAAATCATTTATTGAATCTTTAACAGAAGCTTTTCTCCAGCTGAATGCACCGTTTGGCTGTCGGGCTTCTTTCGGAATTCGGCAGCTGCGGATCAGGAGCCCGGAAATGATAAAGCTGACAAAATCGAGAATAATGGCGCCTTCAATGCCGATTGTGTTGTACATAAAAGCACCTATTCCGACTCCGAACACCATAAAAATACTAAAAAGCATCTGATTAAGCCCAGCAGCTTTCGCATAATGCTCCTTCGGCAAAATGGCTTGTACTAAACTGTTTTCTGCCGGAAAGAAAAACTTCGTTACAGCGCTTCTGACAAATAAAATACAGAAAACAAGAGGAATATTGCCGGTAAATAAAGTGAAAAAAAGGACGACAGTCAGGCCTGCTCTAATCCAATCGCAGTTTTCCGCTACCTTTTTTCTGTCAAACCGGTCTGCGACGACTCCCACGATCAGAAATACAAATACGGTCGGGAGAGAATACATCAGCTCTGCCAAGGTCGTATATGAAGGCTGGCTGCTGAAGCGGTCCAGCAAGAAAAAAGCAAATGCCATGTTGCCTACTGTCGTGCCCATTTGAGAAGCGAGTGCTGCGAAAAATAGACGAACAAAATTACGATTTTTAAATATATCCATAAAAACGCTCCTTACCCTAAAGGTCCCACTTTATCATATTATAAACCGCCTGTTTTTGAAACAAATAAGAAAACATTACCGGTTAATGGTGACTCTTGTTCCGTTTGGCACAATTGAAGCGAGTTCGATCACGTCTTTGTTATGCATGCGAATACAGCCTTTAGAAACAGCCTTGCCAATCGAAGCGGGATTATTCGTCCCGTGTATTCCATAGTGCTGTTTTGAAAGGCTTAGCCAATAAGCGCCAAATGGGCCGCCGGGCTTGCGCTGGCGGTTAATAATGTAAAACTCGCCAGTAGGCGTTTGCGTTAGTATTTTACCAACGGCGATGGGATAGGTTTTCATGATCTGATTATTCTGGAACAGCGTAAGGGTCTTCGCTCCGATTGAGACTGCAATATGATACGGAATCGTATTAGGGTCCGGCAGGCCGGGTATGACAATGGACTGTCCCGCAGTGATCCCTGCCTGCAGTGACGGATTAGCCTGTATTAATGCAGCGGTGCTGATTCTGAAATCAGCAGCGATGCTGCTCAGTGTATCACCTTGCTTCACCTGGTACGTAAGCAGTTTCCTCATCCTCCTTTTTTACTTATAAGTATTGATGAGGAGTCCATCCTGCTACATTAATTTATGCTTTTTAAGGTAAAGACAGTGATTTCAGGTTTGGCTAGAAACCGCAAAGGCAGTCTGGTCATCCCAAGGCCGCGGTTTACGTAAATATGAGTGCTGCCTGTTTGATACATTCCTTCTGTGTAGACCTTTCCATATGGAGGCGTAATAATCGGTCCGTAAAAAGGCAGCTGAATCTGGCCGCCGTGTGTATGGCCGGAAAGCTGAAGATTCACCGGATACCCTGTTGTTTTCAAGGCTGCATCAGGTTCATGGACGAGCAGAATGGAAAATAGTCTGTCACTTAGCCTTGAGAGGATGCCTTCATAATCTGGGTTTCCGAGCATTAAGTCATCAAGCGATGCAATCTCGATTTCGCTGCCATCTGCAAGCGACAATGTTTGATAGCCATTGCGGTATACAGTAAAACCGCCGGCCGTCATCAGGCTCTTGTAAACGGCAGTTCCATAGCCTCCGTGATCATGATTGCCGTAAATACAAAACTTGCCAAAGGGCGCATGTAGTTTTCTCAATAATGGAATGACTGCCTGGTGTTGCTGGTACGTATCAGGATTATCGATGATATCACCGGTAAAAACAATGAGATCAGGTTTACATTCATTAATTGACAGGATAACAGTTTTTAAATCTTCAAGAGTAAAATAATCACTCAAGTGTGTATCACTGAACTGCACGATTTTAAATCCGTCAAATCCGTGCGGGATGAGAGAGCTTTTGATTGTGTGTTCGGTTGTCTCGATCATATGCGGCTCCAGATATCTGGCATAGCTGTATCCTCCGCCGGCCGTTAAAGCCCCGGCAGCAAGAGCACCGAACATTCCTTTCAAAAATTGCCTTCTGGATATCTTTTTCATTTCAAACCAACCTTTAATAGAGTTTTTCTATTATATCATCTGTATCTTGAAAAAATCTCATGTGAGCATGTACTGACAGAGGCAGGCATATAATGATAGAATAATATTGAATGAATACTCATTCATAACAGAGGAGGGAGAAACATGGAAAAAAAGACGGTTATTATTACCGGCGGGTCAAGCGGCATGGGAAAGGCGATGGCAAAAAAACAGGCTGAATTAGGCTGGTATGTCATGGTGACAGGACGGAACCAGGAAGCACTAGAGGATACGAAAAGAGAAATTGAGACCTTTGAGGGGCAAGTCGCCTGTTTTCAAATGGATGTCCGTTCTGATTCCGAAGCTTCAAACATGATTACAGAAGCAATAAAAGCCTTTGGACGGCTTGATGCGCTGATTAACAATGCGGCCGGAAATTTTATTTGCCCGGCAGAAAAGCTGACACCAAATGGATGGAAAGCCGTTATTGAGATTGTTTTAAACGGCACATTCTTTTGCAGCCAAGCTGCAGCCAGACATTGGATCGAACAGCAACAGAAGGGTGTCATTTTAAATATGGCCGCCACATACGCTTGGGGAGCGGGAGCGGGGGTCGTTCATTCCGCTGCAGCCAAAGCAGGGGTGTTGTCACTGACAAGGACGCTGGCCGTGGAGTGGGGGAGCCAATACGGAATCCGCACAAACGCGATAGCCCCCGGCCCTATTGAACGAACAGGCGGTGCGGAGAAACTATTTGAATCGGAAAAAGCGATGACCCGTACCATGAACAGTGTACCGCTCGGCCGGCTGGGCACACCGGAGGAAATCGCCGCTTTGGCTGCGTTTTTGCTTTCTGACGAAGCATCTTATATAAACGGGGATTGTATCACAATGGATGGAGGGCAATGGCTGAATCCTTATCCGTTTTAACGCATATTAATCTTTGGATTCAATGTGGTATAATCAGACAAAGATAGAGAAGCAGGTGATAACATGTTGGATCCACTTGATATTTTAACGAACATTGATGATGTCCTTCCATATTACCAGGCGATTTTCAGTGCCGAGGAACAGAAGATCATCGGATATGAGGTGCTTGGACGAATTCTGGCAGATTCAGAAATCCAAAGTCTTGGTCCCTTCTTTTTAGACGCTGGGATACCCGAAGAATATAAATTAGAGGTTGATAACAGAATTATCCGCCAAGCTCTTGACTGCTTTTTAGAGGCGGATTCTGATCTGCTGATTTTTATGAATCAGGATGCCAATCTGCTGATGCTTGATCATGGTGAAAGCTTTCTGGAGCTTCTGAAAGAGTATGAAGCAAAGGGGATCGAACTTCATCGTTTTGTGCTTGAAATTACGGAGCACAATTTTGAAGGGGATATGGAACAGCTCTACCATATGCTTGCCTACTATCGTACATACGGAATTAAAATCGCAGTTGATAACATCGGGAAAGAAAGCAGCAACCTGGACAGAATCGCACTGCTTTCACCAGATCTGTTAAAAATCGATTTGCAGGCGCTTAAAGTATCACAGCCGTCACCGTCATATGAGCATGTGCTGTACAGTATATCTTTATTAGCGAGAAAAATCGGTGCGGCGCTGCTGTTTGAAGACATTGAAGCGAACTTCCAGCTTCAGTACGCTTGGAGAAACGGAGGCCGTTATTTTCAGGGGTATTACTTGTTGTCTCCATCTGAAAAGTTTCTAGAGAGAGATGTATTGAAGCGAAGACTTAAGACTGAATTTCACCAATTTATTACACATGAGAAAAAGAAGCTTGAAACCGTCCATGAGCACTCTGAACAGTTTTACAAACGAGTGCATCAAGCTGTGACATCTTTAAGAAAAAACAATCTGTCTTCTGATGATGACTTTATTAAAAAGCTGGCGGAAGAGCTGACAGATTGCAGCTTTAGAATTTACATGTGTGATGAAGAAGGCGATCAGCTGACGGGAAATGTGTTTAAACAAGATGGAGAATGGGTTTACCAGCCGGAATACGCGGAAAAGAATTGGAGCTGGCGTCCTTATTTTCTGGAGAACATTATGAGAATGAGAAATCTCAGAAAAGGGTTTTTTAGTGATCTGTACAGTGATTTGGAAACAGGTGAAATGATCAGAACGTTTTCGTATCCGATGGATCATCAGATGTATTTATTTATAGACTTGCCTTATTCTTATTTATATGAGCAGGATGGGTTGATTTAAGCGGCTGAAAGGCCGTTTTTTTATTAAATTGAAAAAAATATGTAAAAACGATTGACATTGATACTGATAATCATTATCATTTGTTTATAGAGAGAACCTACTCTCTGTTCCCCAACCCCTCTATCAGATCAAGATCCGAAAAAGCTTGGCGCTACCCCCGCCAAGTTTTTTTATTTACCAGAGCATAAGACAATCCACTGAAGCAATAAATCTTACTAGTGGAAAACGTTGAACGCCGGAGGAACAGAAATGGTAATTAGGAGCTGCGGGCTGTTGCTTTGATTTTCCCGCGCCCGAACACCCCGATGCCAATGCGGAAGCGGCCGTGCAAGGTCTATTAGGCGGCGAATTCGCCGTGATGCCCACTCTGAATCATTACATGTCCAGTCGTTTAACTTTCGAAGCTAGAAGACATGAAAAACTGTTTTACGATCTCGTATCTCCAGTATGACGGTCCAGGAATTTAACCTAGAGGGACTCGAAAAGGGCGGGCCGATTTCAGATTTCAGAGAACGCCGGAGGAATTTGCATCAGGAATATCAAAAGAAAATGTTTAGGAAGTTGGAAATTGATTCTGCGGGTATATCAAAAAAATCATAATTGTGTGCATGACATTCAAAAAAAGCCTCAAACTAATTAAAAATCGTTTTTTTCACTTTTTTTCTTTTCTTAAATTCGGCAGGGAAAATGCCATCCTGTCCGACTTTATGGTATGATGCTCAATAGAACTTGTATTATAATAAATACTTGTTGATTTGAAGTTGCTTTTTGAAAGGAGTCTTTTTTTAGAATGTCACAATTAATGGGTATCATCACACGGCTGCAAAGTCTGCAAGAAACAGCGGAAGCGGCTAACGAGCCAATGCAGCGTTATTTCGAAGTAAATGGTGAGAAAATATGCAGTGTTAAATATTTCGAAAAAAATCAAACGTTTGAGCTGACGGTTTTCCAAAAAGGTGAAAAACCTAACACATATCCGTTTGATAATATCGACATGGTTTCCATCGAAATCTTTGAACTTCTTCAGTAAGATTCCTGAAATAGGGGGAACCAGCTCCCGCTTCTGCAAAAAGTAATCGCAATAAACGATAAGGAACATACTTGTTTCATGGTTGTAAATCCTTGAAAAGGAGTGTCGGCATGGCTGATTCTTTTCTGTTTTATAATCTTTCAGAAGCACAGATGACCTTTCAAGATGTGATGGAGCGGCTTAAAGCCTTTATTCGAAAGGACCCCCGTTCCTCCTATGTGTTATCTATTGGAACTGATTCACAGGTTTACCGCGATTACACAAAGTTTATTACCGCATTACATTTGCATCGTACAGGCAAGGGAGCTTGGGGCTGCTTGAAAAATCATACAGTCGACAGACCCATACATAGTCTTCGGGAGAAGATTTCGTTAGAAACGGCGTACAGCCAAGAAACGGCCGCTTATATTCTTGATGGACACTTAATGGATATTACCGATCTGCTCCTGCCCTTTACCGGTGAGGGAGCGGATCTTACCTTTGAGGTTCACTTGGATATTGGGAAAAAAGGGCTTACAAAAGAACTGATTCAAGAAATGACAGGACGCATCACTTCCATGGGGATTGAGGCAAAAATTAAACCGGATTCATACACTGCCTTCAGCTATGCAAATCGTTTCACAAAATAATTCCGGCTGAAAAGCCAAGGGAATTGTCGAATTATGCGGTTGACGTTTGTTTTCTGATTACTTATTCTAGCGGTAGAGCTGAAAGTAAGTTGTCTTGCTTTCAGAGGTATTCAGTATAAAACAGGGGGGCCTGATTGCGAATGAGTCTTATCGGTGAACGATTTACAGAAGAAGAACAAAAACTTCTGCTGAATATCCTGATCAACCATGAGTATGCTATCGAGCTTTTAAGCAGTGAGATCAACGATATAGAGACAGGAACCAAAAACGTTGACGGAACCACCTACAAAAAACTTGTAACACTATACGACCGATTTCGATTTGAAAATTAATGGAGCACTCTATAATTGATACTCGTATAAAGAGTATCTTTTTTATTGAAAGGAAACTTTTCGACAAATATTGATAAAGTTTATATTATTGTAGTATAGGGAATGTATTGTTGATGAAAATGAAAAGGGGTCGAAAACATGATAAGCTTACAATCAGACCAGCTTCTTGAGGCAACAGTCGGACAATTTATGATTGAGGCGGACAAAGTAGCGCACGTTCAAGTCGGCAACAACCTTGAGCACGCGTTATTAGTGTTGACAAAAACCGGATACACAGCCATCCCGGTTCTTGATGCTTCCTATCGTTTACATGGTTTAATCGGTACAAATATGATTATGAACAGTATTTTTGGGCTTGAGCGAATTGAGTTTGAAAAGCTTGACCAGATTACGGTTGAGGAAGTTATGCTGACAGATATTCCGCGCCTCCATATAAATGATCCGATTATGAAGGGATTCAGCATGGTCATTAATAACGGATTTGTCTGTGTTGAAAATGACGAACAGGTGTTTGAAGGGATTTTTACGAGAAGAGTGGTATTAAAGGAGTTAAATAAACACATACGGTCATTGAATAAGTAGGCTTTGCGGCCTATTTTCATTATATTGGCAGAGCAACAAAGAAAGCGCATACATATTTTAATCCGGAAAAGGACTTGAATCAGCCCCAGAGAGTTTATTAGAATGGGAGATAAGAAAAACTTATTGATCATAAAAAGGAGGACGACATGCAGCTTCAAGAGCTTCATATGCTCGTAGTTTTAGCTGAGGAGTTAAATATGAGAAAGGCGGCGGATCGGCTTTTTGTATCTCAGCCGGCTTTATCTCAGCGTTTACAAACGATTGAAAAGGCGTGGGGCACAAAAATCTTTTTACGATCTCAAAAAGGATTAACGGTAACCCCAGCCGGTGAGAAAATCATTCAGTTTGCGAATGATGCAACGTTAGAGCAGGAAAGAATAAGAGAAAATATTGATGAGCTCGAAGGTGAAATTCACGGCACATTGAAGCTTGCTGTCGCCTCAATAATCGGCCAGCATTGGCTCCCTAAAGTCCTGAAGACGTATGTGGAAAAGTACCCGAATGCAAAGGTCTCGCTCATTACCGGCTGGAGCAGCGAAATGCTGAAAAGTTTATATGAGGATCAGGTTCATATCGGCATTATAAGAGGGAACCCTGAGTGGAAGGGCCGTAAAGATTACTTAATGACAGATCACCTGTATTTAGTGGACACTGAAATTTCCTGCATCGAAGATATTGCCCATACAGAACGGCCGTTTATCCAGTTTAAAAGCGACAGCACTTATTTTCAGGAAATTCAGCACTGGTGGCATCAAAAATTTAAAACGTCGCCAAAACAGACGATATTGGTTGATCAGATTGAAACGTGCAAACAGATGGCGCTGCATGGAATCGGTTATGCCATTTTGCCGTCAGTTACTCTTCAAAACGAAGATAAAGTCAATAAAATGCCTCTGTTAGACACAAAAGAGCATCCGATTGGACGGGATACATGGCTATTAGGCTATGAACCTGCCTTTGAGCTGAAGCAAGTTCAAGCTTTTGTTCAAGTCATAAAGGATATGCTGGATCAGGAAAATCCATTTTAAAAGACAGCGATATGCTGTCTTTTTTAATTTGTGTATTGACAATGAAAATCATTATCATTTAAAGTGATATATATGATATTGAAAATCATTATCAATTGATGAGGTGATAACATGGCTAAAGCCTTGATTACATATGCCAGTATGTCAGGAAATACAGAAGACATTGCGGCTGTTATAAGAGATACATTTCAGGAATATGAGTTGGACATTGACTGCATCGAGATAGATGATGCGGATGTATCTGCTTTGACATCCTATGATTACGTGCTGATTGGCACTTATACATGGGGAGACGGCGATTTGCCTTACGAAGCGGAGGACTTTTTTGAAGAGGTCAAGCAGCTTCAGCTTAATGGCTTAAAAACCGCCTGCTTCGGATCTGGCGATTATTCTTATCCAAAGTTTTGTGAGGCGGTTAATTTGTTTAGTGCCATGCTGCAAGAGGCGGGGGCTGCTGTTTATCAGGAAACTTTGAAAGTCGAACTGGCGCCTGAAACAGAGGAAGATGTGGAAAGCTGCCGAGCGTTTGCGAGAGGTTTTCTTGCATGGGCAGATTATTTGAACAAGGAAAAAATCTATGTTTCATAAAGGAGCGACTGCTGTCACGGCATCGGTATTTTCTGGTTATTTTGTGGCGGTACAAAGAGAAGGCATTTTTCATTATTCTTTGGAGCAGGGCTGGAGAAAGCTTTTTCGTTTGAAAAGCAAAATACATTGCATCAGTTACATAGGGCCTTACTTATTTGGCGTCGGTGAAAAGGGCACGGTGATTCGCTCGTCTGACGAAGGGAAAACCTGGACGATATCGAGTTTTCCGACAAATGCAGCAGTGTGGGCGATTACCGGCCGAAACGACGGGTTTGTCTGCGCTCACGGCAAGCATTGCATTTATGTATCGGATGATTTTGGGGTTTCGTGGCGCGTAGCCAAACCTTTTTCAGAATTTGATCACCCGCCTGTTATTCGTTCGTTGTGTCTGCACGGCGGCAGTCTTTTCATCGGCACGCAAATACACGAATATCTTGGAGGCATTTGGGCTTACGATTTTAAACGTGACACTGTCCAAATCGTTAAAAAAGAAGAAACCCGGATGACGGCATCCATGCTCGTGTTCAATGAAAATTGGCTGGTGGCGGCGATGGGGTCTGTGAAAGGAAAGTACGGTGCTGTCACTGTACGGAATATGTTGACTGACGAAGAATTCACTATACAATCCAGCATGATTAGAAAAGAAGAATCATTCCTTGATATTTCAGAGGATGATGGAATTATATATGTTACAACAACGCAAGACGAAAATGGTTATTCGAGAATTTACCAGGCTGATCTCGGAGCCAGGTCGTTGAAATGGTTCGATACCGTTAAGGGGCATGGATGGAGAGTGGCCAATCGGAAAGAGAATTTCTTTTGTGCAGGCTTGTACGAATGTAAATTTGTCCAGCCGTACGAAGTTTCAGCAATGATTCATTAGAGGAGGAAAATAGAATTGGGGAAGATTTTGCTCGTTTATGCAACAATGTCAGGCAACACTGAAGCAATGGCAGATTTGATTGAGAAGGGGCTTCAAGAAGTGGAAGCGGAAGCAGACCGTTTCGAAGCGATGGATATTGATGATGCACAGGTGTTTAACGATTATGATCATATCATTATGGGAACCTATACGTGGGGAGACGGAGATCTGCCTGATGAATTTTTAGACCTTGCTGATGACATGGATGAGATTGATTTTTCCGGCAAAACATGCGCTGTATTCGGTTCCGGTGATACAGCATATGAATTTTTCTGCGGAGCAGTTGATACGCTCGAAGCAAAAATAAAAGAACGCGGAGGCGAAATTGTGCTGCCTTCAGTTAAAATCGAAAATAATCCAGAAGGTGAAGAAGAGGAAGAATTAATGGAGTTCGGGAGACAATTCGCAAAGAAAAGCGGATGCGCTGTCTAATCGCCCAATGGGAACTGCTAAAGCGGCTGTTCCTTTTTTTCTTGTCTTTGCATCTTTCCTTTGATACAGTAATGAGGTAGAAAATCAGGAGGAGGACTTTACATATGAAAATGATGGACGCAAATGAAATTATTTCATTTATTCAAAATAGTACAAAATCTACACCTGTAAAGGTTTACGTGAAGGGTGAGCTGGAAGGAATCAATTTCGGCGAATCTGCGAAAGCTTTTATCAACGGAAACACTGGTGTCGTTTTCGGTGAATGGAGCGAAATCCAAACAGCAATTGAAGAAAATCAAAGCAAAATCGAAGACTATGTGGTTGAAAATGACCGCCGCAATTCTGCGATTCCAATGCTTGACCTTAAAAATATCAAAGCGCGTATCGAGCCGGGCGCGATTATCCGTGACCAAGTTGAAATCGGTGATAATGCAGTCATCATGATGGGTGCCTCTATCAATATCGGTTCAGTCATCGGCGAAGGTACAATGATTGATATGAACGTTGTCCTTGGCGGACGAGCTACTGTCGGTAAAAACTGCCATATCGGAGCGGGTTCTGTACTTGCGGGCGTTATTGAGCCGCCATCCGCTCAACCGGTTGTTATTGAAGACGATGTTGTGATCGGCGCAAATGCTGTTGTTCTTGAAGGCGTAACAGTAGGTAAAGGAGCCGTTGTTGCTGCGGGCGCGATCGTCGTAAACGATGTTGAGCCATATACTGTCGTTGCGGGAACACCTGCTAAAAAAATCAAAGACATTGATGAGAAAACAAAAGGCAAAACTGAAATCAAACAGGAATTACGCCAGCTGTAACAAATCGTTTGATGAAAAAAGGCGTGGATGATATATCCACGCCTTATTCGTATAGGCAGGAGGAATGAAAATGAAGAAAGAGGAGCTCATTGCAATCCGCAGAGATCTGCACCGTATACCGGAGCTTGGATTTCAGGAGTTCAAAACCCAGCAGTATTTATTAAATGTATTGGAACAATATCCGCAAGACAGAATTGAAATTGAGAAATGGCGAACAGGGCTTTTTGTAAAGGTGAACGGGACAGCGCCGGAAAAAATGCTGGCATATAGAGCGGATATTGATGCGCTTTCCATTGAAGAGCAGACCGGTCTTCCATACGCATCAGAGCATCACGGCAACATGCACGCCTGCGGCCACGATTTGCATATGACGATTGCACTCGGCATTATTGACCATTTTATTTACCACCCGGTAAAACATGATTTGCTCTTTCTGTTTCAGCCGGCAGAGGAAGGACCTGGCGGCGCGGAACCAATGCTTGAGAGTGATGTATTAAAAAAGTGGCAGCCTGATATCATCACCGCACTGCATATTGCTCCAGAGCTGCCCGTGGGCACGATCGCGACAAAAAGCGGACTCCTTTTTGCCAATACATCAGAGCTTGTCATCGATCTGGAAGGGAAAGGGGGACATGCGGCCTATCCGCACTTAGCCGAAGATATGGTTGTAGCGGCAAGCACACTCGTCACCCAGCTGCAAACGATCATCTCTAGAAACACAGATCCGCTGGACAGCGCGGTTATTACGGTGGGTACCATTACAGGAGGCTCAGCACAAAATATCATTGCGGAAACAGCTCACTTGGAAGGCACGATCCGCACGCTTACTGAAGAATCGATGAAACAGGTAAAGGAACGGATTGAAGATATAGTGAAAGGAATCGAAATCGGATTCCGATGCAAAGGAAAAGTGACATATCCGTCTGTGTATCACCAAGTTTACAATACGAGCGGACTGACAAAAGAATTTATGTCTTTTGTTGCTGAACATGAACTGGCAACAGTAATCGAAGCAAAAGAAGCAATGACTGGAGAGGATTTTGGCTACATGCTGAAAAAATATCCAGGCTTCATGTTCTGGCTCGGTGCCGCTTCTGAACACGGGCTTCATCACGCGAAGCTGAATCCTGATGAAAATGCGATAGAAACAGCAGTTAACGTCATGACAGGTTATTTTTCTGTTTATGCCAATTAAGTACAAATGAAAGAATAAAATTCCAAGAAATGAGCACTCTAGTAAGCGGAGGTGTTCAATAATGGCAAAAAAAATTGGAATTGAACAATCGTTATCAGATGTAGAATCCGCATTAAAAGAAAAAGGATATGACGTTGTAATGATGAAAAGCCCTTCCGATGCAAAGGGCTGTGACTGCTGTGTCGTAACAGGCCTTGATCATAATGTGCAAGGAATAGCCGATACGGTAACACAAGCACCTGTCATTACAGCTTCCGGGATGACTGCTGAAGAAATTTGCAGCGAAGTTGAAAGCAGAATTCAGTAAATGAAAAACCGAAGCAAAAAGCTTCGGTTCTTTTATTTATTCTGTTTCTTTAGGAAAAGCGCGGTCAAGAGCGGTTTTTATTTCCTTTCGAAGTACTCGCTCGACTCGCCACTGCTCCATATTTTCTGTTTTGGCAATAACTCTGATCACAATTTCGGAAGTACCCAGTTCTTGAATCCCAATGACATTAGGTCCTTCTTTTATTTGCGGAAGAGCGGCTGCCGTTTCATCGCATACTTGCTGTAAAATGTGAATCGTTTCATCAATGTTTCTTTCAGCCGGCACTTTGATATCAACCAGAGCCTGCATGATTCCCCGGGAATGATTGCTTACGTTTGTAATGTTTCTATTTGGGATGTAATGCAGTGTTCCGTCAAAGCTGCGGATTTGAGTTGTTCTTAAGCCAACCTGTTCGACAATCCCGTCAAAGGTGGAAACCGTAATATAATCTCCGACATCCAATTGTTTTTCAAGCAGAATAAAAAAACCTGTCACAATGTCGCTGACAAGCCCTTGAGCGCCAAATCCAACAGCTAGTCCGACAATTCCTGCTCCCGCTAAAAGAGCGCTTGGATTGTAATGAAACAAATCCAGAACCATGACGAAGAATATAAAAATCAATATGTAAGAAAATATGTTAAGAGACAGACTTTGGAGCGTATATGCACGTCCTTTAGACAAGCTGTTCTGCTCCTCGAATTTTGCAAACAGATGCTTAATAATTTTCATGCTAAATGATCGAACAATAAAGTAGAGAAAGATCATAATGACGAGTTTAACGAGCAGAACACTGGCATTTGTAATAAGTCCCGCCCAATCGTATTGTTTAATAAAATCCATGTTGGAGCTCCTTTTCTGAAGTGATTGCTGCGTATTGAGATTTGTTACCCCATGTTTGACCATGTTAATCTTTTTATTCAAAAATGTCCCAGCCAAAGATATCTATAATTTGTTAAAAATTGACTCGTAAAATCAGCTCCTTTATAATGGGCATTGTGATGTTATTAACGAAATATGGGTAAACACCCTTTATTATCATGTGATTCCGGCTTTTAAGCCAAACTATAAATTGGAGGGATACATATGGCAGAGCGTATGGTAGGTAAACAAGCTCCTCGTTTTGAAATGGAAGCAGTCCTTGCAAGTAAAGAATTTGGCAAAGTAAGTCTTGAGGAAAACATGAAAAACGACAAATGGACAGTGCTGTTCTTCTATCCAATGGACTTTACTTTCGTTTGTCCGACGGAAATTACAGCAATGTCTGACCGCTATGATGAATTTGAAGATCTTGATGCCGAAGTAATCGGAGTTTCAACTGATACTATCCATACTCATTTGGCGTGGATTAATACGGACCGTAAAGAAAATGGTCTTGGCCAGCTGAAATATCCGCTTGCTGCTGATACTAACCACGAGGTATCCCGTGAATATGGCGTTTTAATTGAAGAAGAAGGGGTGGCTCTGCGCGGATTGTTTATTATCAATCCTGAAGGGGAGCTCCAATATCAAACTGTTTTCCATAACAACATTGGCCGGGACGTTGATGAAACGCTTCGTGTTCTACAAGCGCTGCAAACTGGCGGACTCTGTCCGGCCAACTGGAAACCGGGCCAAAAAACACTTTAATTCTTTCTAAGAAGGAAAAAAGGTCTAACATATTCGTTAGGCCTTTTGTTTAATAGGAGGGTAAAGCAATGAAATTACGTCAGCCAATGCCTGAATTGACTGGAGAAAAAGCTTGGTTCAATGGTGAAGTAACAAGAGAGCAATTGATCGGAGATAAGCCGACGCTTATTCATTTCTGGTCCATCAGCTGCCATCTATGCAAAGAAGCGATGCCGCAAGTGAATGTATTTCGTGATCAATATCAAGATAAACTGAACGTTGTAGCTGTGCATATGCCTCGTTCCGAGGATGACCTTGACCTCGGCAAAATTAAAGAAATAGCTGATGAACATGATATCACTCAGCCGATTTTTGTCGACAGTGATCATGCTTTAACTGATGCATTTGAAAATGATTATGTGCCTGCATACTATGTGTTTGATAAATCAGGACAGCTCCGTCACTTTCAAGCTGGCGGTAGCGGGATGAAAATGCTTGAAAAACGTGTGAACCGCGTTCTGTCTGAAACAGAACAGGATTCTGAATAATTCTTCATAAAAAACCTGATCTCATCAGGTTTTTTTATTTGTACAAGAAAGTAATCGAAAAGGTAAGAAGCTTATTTTTCCAAATATGGGAATAGTGAAAGGTGATTTATTGGATTGATACGCTAAAAAAACAGCTGATTTTTTATGTTTTTCCACAATTTTAGATAAATTTCATATGCCATAACTCGAAAATTGTAGATAATACACTAAATTTCATTAAAGAAGTAAGTAAAATATATATTTTCAACATTATACCAAATGAACTTGAAAGGCGCTTAACCCCTTGAGAATAAAGAACTCTTTTGAAAAGTTAATATTTTTCAGAAAATAAGGAATTTTTCATAGAGTAAATATAATAGTAAAATGCTAAAATAATAGTTGATAAAATTACTTTTGTAATCTAATATCTTAATTAAAGATGTTAATTTTGATAGGGGGTACATTGAGGAATGTTTAATGAAAGAGAAGCTTTGCGCTTGCGGTTAGAACAATTAAATGAAGCTGAAGTGAAAGTCATTCGTGAATATCAAATCGAACGTGATAAAATATACGCAAAATTAAGAGAGCTGGACAGAAATGGAAACCCTTCCGAAATCAAAAAGGATTTTCGTTCTGAAAAAAAACCTGACTCTTTGCCGGTTCTCGCTGAGCTTGCGGCTCAGGAAATCAGAAGCTATCAGCCGCACTCACAGCAGCAGTCTGTTCAGCCTCAGCTTCAATCTGCTTCCTCTCTTCCTGCCGGTATACCAGACGGAACAACACGAAGAAGAAGAGGAACGGCAAGACCCGGATCAAAAGCAGCTAAGCTGCGCGAAGCTGCCATTAAAACCTTAAAACGCCACAACGCGGCGATTAAGAGCTCCGAGCTTCAAAAGGAGATTGAAAAAGAAAGCGGCCTTGAAATCCCTAATATGACAACATTTATGCAAAGCTTAATTAAAATGTATCCGGAAGTGAAAAAGCCGTATCGCGGCCAGTACATTTTAGAAGGCGAAATCGAATCAGCTGAATCTGCAGAATCAGCAAATGAATAAATAAACATACAGAAAAACTGCTTGGCGTAGGGCGCAAGCAGTTTTTTTATTGGTTTTTTTTCTGTGAAGGTTTGTTTTCTTTTTCAAGATTAAGCTTGTAGACCCATTTTTGATAAGGCTTTTCCTCAACAGCTCTGCTTTTTAGTTCTTCGATTGTATGGCTCATGGCCTGATCTGATAATTGGGCGCGGGCGAGCTGTTTTTGAAGGACATGTATTTGCTTGGTGACATCTTCAAGTATAGTTTCTACATGATTTGGCTGCGCGTATACCGCTGAAGCTTCTTCTTCCGTTGTTTCTTTTTGTTTTGTGCCGCCATCAATATCGGCAAAATGAGAAGCAATCCAGGCATCACTCTCATCAAGCTGCCGTTTATACGATATAATGGTTTCGTGAAATAATTTTTCTTTCGTTTTTTCTATTTCGAGAAGCCTTTCTTTCGTTTCTATGATTCGGTCTTTCATATGATCAACTTCTATTTTAATATGTTTTAGCTGATATTCTTTTTCTGCCAATTGCTCTTGTAGGCGGCCGTTTTCAGCTTTTATCTTTTCGGTTCGCTGTTTTTCTTGAAGCAATGCGTTTTTTTCCTGCTCAATAGAGGACTGAAGATGGCTGATACGTTTTTGCAGATTTTTATTTTCTTCTTCCATTTTAATTTTAGCAATATGAAGTTTGTGTTTTTCTTCGATTTCAGCTTTGCGTTTATAGGTTTCAGCAGAAAGGAGCTCCTGCAACGCAACGATTTTATCAAGCAGTTCAGCTCTTATTTGATGCAGGGTTTGGCTGGTGTGAGAGGCGTGTTTTTCTTTCATTGACATTTGTGTTAGTTCGGCAGACAGCCGCTGAAGTTTTTCTTTCATATCGTTATTTTCTTTGAGCAGTTTGTTATTTTTCTGATGGAAGTAGGTTGCTTCAAGTTCGGAAATAAGCTTATGGCATCTTGAAATCTCTGATTTTAAATAAAGGTTCTCCTGAGACACGTCGTGGAAAAAAGGACCTGATCTTTTCATTCGAACCATCTCCCTCATGATGTTAACACTACAATATGCAAAAACTGAACAGCTATTCCTCTTTAATAAACAGACAAGCAGTGGCGTTGGGACCTTGCTTTTGCTATGCTTTTAACGAAATAGGGGTGAGATGATATGGAGCATATAAACGTACTGCTGGCAGGAGGAGCCTCACGGCGCTTTGGAGAACCGAAGGCGTTTGTGAAATGGAGGGGCAGGATGTTATACGAATGGGCCAAACAGGCGCTTGGAGAACATGCGGTTATCATCAGCCGTTCTGAGTTTATCGATAGATTTCAAGAAAACGGTGAAAATGAAGTGTATCAAGATGCTGAGCCATTTCAAGGCATGGGGCCATTGGCTGGTATATATACCTCTTTTAAAAAGACAGACGGCGAATTTTATACTGTTCTTTCCTGTGACACGCCGCTGATCCAAAGAAGGACGATGCTGGAGCTCGAGCGTCTGATGACTCCCGGTACAGACGCGGTCGTCCCGATTTCAGACGGACGGGAGCAGCCGTTGATTGCAATTTACCATAAACGAATCATGCCCATTCTATATGATCAGCTTTCTGAGAAGAGATTAAGAATATCAGATTTGTTAGGCCGAATTTCGGTTTGTTACGTACAAGCTGAAGAAATTGGAGTAAACCCGGCGGAGTTTATCAACGTGAATACACGTGATGATTTCAGCTGTTTGGAAGAAAAAACGAACTCCTTCAGGTGGGACTGACGGGGCAAAAACATGTTAAGATGACATAAAAGATAAGGAGAACAGGTTAGATGGAGGAGCGTTATTCGCGGCAAATTAGATTTAAGCAAATAGGGGAAGAGGGCCAGAAAAGACTGGCAGACAGCCATGTGCTGGTTGTCGGTGCAGGAGCGCTCGGGACTGCAGGAGCTGAAGGGCTAGCGAGAGCGGGGGTCGGTACGATTACCATTATTGACCGTGACTATGTGGAGTGGAGCAATCTGCAAAGGCAGCAGCTTTATACAGAAAGCGATGCCAAGCTCCGCATGCCGAAAGCGATGGCTGCTAAAGAGCATCTATCGGCGATTAACAGCGAAATACATATTGAGGCGCATGTTAGCGAAGGAACAGCCGAAACGCTTGAGCCGCTGATTGAGAAAGCAGATGTCGTCATCGACGCGACAGATAATTTTGAAACCCGCATGCTGATAAACGATCTTGCCCAGAAAATAAAGACACCGTGGGTTTATGGCGCTTGTGTGAGCAGCCAAGGGATGTATATGACAATTATCCCGGAAGAAACACCGTGTCTGTCTTGTTTGTTTGAGCAAATTCCTGTTGGCGGGGCGACGTGTGATACCGCCGGGATTATTCCGCCCGCTGTGCATATCGTTTCGGCATATCAGCAGGCTGAGGCATTAAAACTGTTAACCGGCCAAAGAGAAGCAATACAGCGCGGGTTTGTGACGTTCGATGTTTGGAACAACTCACACATGAAGATTAACGTTAATCATGTACGCCGTGAGGATTGCCCGTCTTGCGGAGTACATGCAGTTTATCCTTATCTCCAAGACTGGAACACACCAAAAGCCGCTGTGCTGTGCGGCCGTGATACAGTTCAGGTAAGATCTGAGTCATTAAAAAGAATACCGAAACAAGAGCTCATCGAGCGGCTTAAAACAATCGGCAAGGTCGAGGCCAATGCGTTTTTAATGCATATTTTTTACGAGGACTTCAGAATCGTCATTTTCAATGACGGACGGGCACTGGTGCATGGAACAAATGATGTGAAAGAAGCCAATTCCGTGTTGGCAAGAGTAATTGGACTGTAACAACAGGAGGGGTCAGAATGCTGGAGAGAAGAACACCGATTCCGGTAGACGAGGCAGTTCGTCGTGTCAGCCATTTTCAAAAACATGGGGAAACAGAGTGGGTGGCGCTCGAAGATAGCCTTCATCGATTTTTAGCTGAAAATGTAACAGCGGATCATCACGTACCTGCATTTGATCGTTCGCCATACGACGGTTTTGCTGTCAGAGCGTGCGATACGGCTGAGGCTTCACGTGAGAATCCCGTTCGGTTTGAGGTCATTGACCATATAGGAGCGGGGGCTGTATCTGAACAAGAACTTGGCCCGTTTCAGGCTGTGCGGATTATGACTGGCGCGCAAATCCCCGAAGGAGCAGATGCTGTCGTCATGATTGAGCTCACTCAAAACTTTGATGAGAATGGGAAGGCGTTTATGTCTTTAAAACGTCGCTTTCAACCGGGAGACAATATTTCAAAAACAGGTGAAGACGCCCAAAAAGGGAGTTTTTTATTGAGAAAAGGCACCAGAGTGACGCCAGGAGTGGCTGCGCTTTTGGCAACCTTCGGATACGCGTCTGTGCCTGTCGTGAGAAAGCCTGTTGTCGGGATTATTGCAACCGGTACTGAATTGCTGAATGTCAGTGATCCGCTGGAGCCGGGGAAAATTCGCAACAGCAATGCCAGCATGGTGTACGCGCAAGTGATTGAAGCAGGCGGATCTCCGCTTTATTTAGGGAAAATTTCTGATGATCTGCATAAAAGCTTTGCTGCGGTAAAAAAAGCTATGAAAAAAGTTGATTTCCTGATCACAACTGGCGGTGTGTCAGTGGGTGATTTTGACTTTTTGCCTGCGATCTATGAAAAACTCGGAGCGGACGTGCTCTTTAATAAAGTTGCCATGCGACCGGGCAGCGTGACAACGGTGGCGCATGCAAACGATATGCTGCTGTTTGGCCTGTCAGGTAATCCGTCAGCATGTTATGTCGGCTTTGAACTGTTTGCCAAACCAATGATCCAGACATGGCTGCTCAATGAAAAACCGCATTCGATTTGTGCGGAAGCGGTTTTGACCAAGGATTTCCCAAAGCCGAACCCATTTACCCGTTTTGTTCGTGCTTTCGTGTACCATCAGGAAGGAAAGCTGTTGGCGGAACCCGTTGGATTGGATAAGTCCAGCTCCGTCACGTCACTTGCAGAAGCCAATGCGTTTATTATCCTGCCGGGCGGCACGAGAGGATATGAATCAGGCAGAACGGTTCAAGCGCTGCTCATCAGAGAAGAGAATGGAAGTGAATGGCCTTGGTCCGCCCTTTCCCAATCGTCCAAGTCGTAGGATTTCAGAACAGCGGGAAAACAACGTTTATCGAGCGTGTTCTGGAAAAAGCCTCAGAACAGGGGCTCAATTTAGGCTGCTTGAAGCATCACGGTCACGGCGGTGAACCGCAAACGTTCACTAAAGGGAAAGACACTGATCGTTACCAAGCGGCAGGTGCTGGTGTGACAGCAGTAGAAGGTGCTGGTGTGTTGCAGCTGACAGCCCGCCGCAAATGGGATTTGCCGCGCCTGATCGAGTTATATCGGTTTCTCGAAATAGACTGCCTTCTGATTGAAGGCTTTAAAAAAGCCCCTTATCCTAAAGTGGTTTTACTAAACGAAAAGGAAGATCTAGAAGCACTGCAGGCAGTTAATACAATCGCCATCATCTATAGAAAAAAAGAGCATATAACGGAGCGCCATGGATTACCCGTTTTTCATGCGGATGATCCGGTTGCCGTGGATTTTGTGCTTTCACAGCTGAAGGGGGAATCTGCGTAATGGAACGGTTTGAGGTCACAAAAACACCCATTATTACGGAAGACATCATCAAAAAAGTGGAGAAACGGGAAGCTGGGGCAATTACCACATTTATTGGTACGGTTCGGGAATGGACCAACGGAAAAAGAACGGTTCGGCTTGAATATGAGGCATATGAACCGATGGCTGTGCAAATGCTGGCTCAAATCGGAACTGAAATCGAAGAAAAATGGGAAGGTGCTTCAGCTGCGATCACACATCGTATAGGTGTGCTGGATATCGGTGAAGCGGCGGTTGTGATCGCTGTATCCTCTCCCCATCGAAAAGCTGCTTATGAGGCCAATGAATATGCGATCGAACGAATCAAACAGATTGTGCCGATTTGGAAAAAAGAAATTTGGGAAGATGGTGAGCAATGGATCGGCGACCAGCTTGAAACAACAGCTTATCCGAACGGAAAACCAGATTTAAGCGAGGGAGAGCGGCATGATTAAAATTCTTTTATTTGCAGGGCTTGCGGAACAGGCCGGCACACAAGCATTGGAAATAGATATGGAACAAGCAACGACAGACGAAATAAAAGCGAGTTTAAAAGAACAATACGGCCTCGAATCCATTGATACAGCTATGATTGCCGTTAATGAAAGCTATGTAAAAGAAAATACCTCCGTATCTTCAAGGGACACGGTAGCCATCATTCCGCCTGTCAGCGGGGGATGAGACCGGACGGCATTCAGCCGTCCGGTTTTTTTGTATTTCATTCGCATATTCCCAAGCACCCCCAGCATACAATGATGTTCTGTAAGCGTTTATTTTACATAAGTAACTCCCTATAAAGTAAGAGACTCACCCCACCATTAGACTGAATTTTAAAAAAACAATAGAAATTTATTTCGGGTATCGATATAGTAAAGATGATAATAAATGGAAAGGTGCTGGATATGGAGATATTTAAAAGATTAAAAATGTTTTATTGGCCTTATAGAAAGGTGTTTATGTGGTCGCTTCTGGCCATGCTTTTGATGACTGTGATTACTGTCGTTTACCCGATTATCCTGCAAATCACGATTGATGAAATCGTGCTGGGGAGGCAGTATCAGCTTGCAGCATGGGTCAGCTTAGGTTTTATTGCGGTAATGGCCCTGAAAGGAACCGCCACTTTTTTTCATCAATATTTAGGAGATATGTTCGGCATCAAATCCGTTTATCGGCTGAGAAATGGCCTGTATGAAAAACTGCAGAAGCTTTCTTTTTCTTACTATGATAACGCGAAAACAGGTGATTTGATGTCCAGGCTGACAGCTGACGTTGAGGGGCTTCGTTTTTTCTTATCATACGGTTTAGCTGAACTCATTCGATTCGGTCTGCTGGTCGCCATCAGCCTTTCGGTCATGTTTTACTATTCTGTTCCTCTTACGCTTGTAACAATCGCTGTTCTGCCATTTCTCGCTGTTGCGGTATATCAGTTCGACAAAAGGGTCCATCCCGCCTTCAGAGGGATTCGCAAATCGTTTGCGAAACTCAACACAAAAGTCCAAGAAAATATCAGCGGCATCAATACGGTTAAATCTCTATCAAGAGAAGATTTTCAGATCAGCACATTCAATAAGGCCAATGCGGAATACAGGACACAGTATTTACAAACATCATCCATCTGGTCTGCGTATTTCCCTTTAATGGAGTTCATCGGTAATGTTTGTATTGTGGCTCTCCTCTCCTACGGCGGCTACTTGGTCATGCAGAACCAGCTCAATCCCGGTGAGCTTGTCGCTTTTTTCAGCCTTGTTAATTATATGATGTGGCCGATTATGAACTTAGGCTTTGTCATCAATATGTTCTCTCAAGCAAAAGCGTCAGGTGAACGCCTGCTGGAAATTCTCGAAAAAGAAGAAGACATCACAGACCATGCCCACGCTTTGCATAAACAAAAATTAACAGGAGATGTCCTATTCAAAAATGTTTCTCTTGCATACGGTAAAGAACAAACAAACGCGCTATGCAATGTCAGTTTTGAGGCAAACAGCGGGAAGGTAATCGGACTATTGGGCCCTACAGGTTCAGGCAAAAGCTCAGTTACACAGCTCCTCACCAGATTTTACAGTCCTGTTGGCGGAATGATTACGATTGATCATAAACCTATCACTGATTACTCGTTAAAAACCCTTCGCTCCAATATCGGGGTCGTTCTTCAAGAATCTTTTCTGTTTTCATCTTCAATTCGATCAAACATTTCGTACGGGAGGCCGAATGCATCAATGGAAGACATCATCGAAGCGGCAAAAAGGGCTCAGGCACACGACTTTATTATGGAGCTTCCTGATGGATATGACACGATGCTGGGAGAGAGGGGAATGGGGCTTTCCGGCGGACAGAAACAGCGTATCGCCATTGCGAGAGCCATTTGTTTGAACCCGGGCATTTTAATATTGGATGACGCCACAAGCGCAGTAGACATGCAAACTGAGCACAGCATACAGCTTGCTTTAAAAGAAGTCATGAAAAACCGCACAACCTTTATCATCGCTCACCGCATTTCTTCACTGAAACACGCCGATGAAATTCTCGTTTTTGATAAAGGGCGCATTTGTGAAAGAGGAACACATCATGAGCTTCTCGAAAAAGGCGGCTACTATCAAAAGATATACGATTTGCAATACCGTGATGCCAAAATGATCAATGAGCCGCATCAGGTCGGATAGGGAGGACTATATGAAACAAGCAAAAAAACAAGGGATCTTGGAGCGTTTCTATTATTCTTCAGATGAAATCATTGAAAAGCCGTTTAACTGGGCTCAAATGTGGCGGCTGCTGGGCTATGTCAAACCATATCGAAAAACCATTTTGCCGCTTTCTTTTCTCACCGTTTTGATTGGGACTGCTGTGAAGCTTGTGATCCCCATTCTGATCGGCGTGTATGTTCTCGATCAAGCCATTGCAGAGAAAAACTCGGAGCTGCTGATCCAGCTCATTTTCATCATTAGCGGTTTATACGTCCTTAATTATGCCGCCAATGTGTTCAGAATCAGATGGATGAATCAGCTTGGCCAGCATGTGATTTACGACTTGCGCCAGCATTTGTTTACTCATGTGCAGCGCTTATCCCATCGATTTTTTGATCAGCGGTCGGCTGGATCTATTTTGGTCAGAATTATGAATGACATTAACTCTCTTCAGGAGCTCTTTACAAGCGGAGTCATCAACTTATTGACCGACTTGCTGCTTCTGGCCGGTGTTATGATCATTTTGTTTACGCTTAGTCCTGAGCTGACCATAGCCATTATGGTGACACTGCCGATTATGTTTTTTATTTCAACAAGTCTCAGAAAAAAAATACGCCGCTCCTGGCAAAAGGTGCGTCTAAAGCAATCGAAGCTGAACTCTCATTTGAACGAAAGCATTCAGGGCATCCGTGTCACACAGGCATTTACGCAGGAAGAAGAAAACATGGCGTATTTTGACGGCGTCAATCAGGAGAACTATCAATCATGGCAGGAAGCCACAAGAAAAAACGCCATGTTCCGTCCGCTGGTAGAAATGACGAATGCGATTGGAACGGGTGTGTTGATTTGGTATGGCGCCACACTCATCATGAATGAAACCATTACGATTGGCGTCTTCGTTTCTTTTGCCTTCTATCTCGGCATGTTTTGGGAACCTATTTCGAGACTGGGCCAGGTCTATAACCAGCTGTTAATGGGGATGGCGTCATCTGAGCGGATTTTTGAGTTTCTGGACGAACAGCCAAATGTCAAAGAGAAGCGGGACGCGATTCATAAGCAAAAAATAAATGGGGAGATCAGCTTCGAAGAGGTTGAATTTTCGTATGATGAAAAACGAAAAGCCCTCCGCGCTGTTTCCTTCTCTATTCCGGCGGGGTCGACGCTTGCGCTTGTCGGGCATACGGGGAGCGGGAAAACGACGATCGCCAATTTAATCAGCCGTTTTTATGATGCCGCGGGAGGCACCATAAAAATAGACGGTATTCCGATTCAGGATCTTTCCCTTGCCAGTTTGCGCTCTCAAATCAGCATTGTGCTGCAAGATACATTTATTTTCTCTGGGACCATCATGGAAAATATTCGTTTCGGCCGGCCGGGTGCTTCAGACGAAGAAGTGATGAAAGCAGCCCAAGCGGTCGGAACGGATGAGTTTATCTCTGGTTTAAGAGAGGGGTACGAAACAGAGGTGGAGGAAAGGGGCAGCGTACTGTCTGCCGGACAGCGCCAGCTCATTTCCTTTGCAAGAGCATTGCTCGCCGATCCAGCTATTATCATCCTCGACGAAGCAACGGCAAGTATTGATACAGAGACGGAGGTGAAAATTCAACAGGCTTTAAAAACCTTGCTGAAAGGGCGTACAGCAGTGATGATCGCCCACAGATTGTCCACGATCCGCGACGCCGACCGCATCATTGTTCTTGATCACGGCAAGAAAATAGAAGAAGGAAACCATGAGCAACTGCTTGCTATAGGAGGCATTTATGCCGGGCTTGTAAAAACGCAATACAGCGAAGCGATAGAATAAGAGCAAAAGCCTTCAGTTATATATTGAAGGCTTTTGGAAATTTATTAGAAAAAACATGAAACTTTTCGATCCCCCTCTCGTATTATCTGTTAGACATTCTCAAGGAGGTTTTGAAATGGAAACAAATGTAGAAAAAAACAGCGCAACGGCGACTGAAAAGCCGTCACTTTTCGGAGTGATCACAAATCCGTCCGTTCAATTTGAAAGAATAAGAGAAAGACCGGCTGTATGGGGACCGCTATTTATTGTTGCAGCCATTATCATCGTCGGTGCCGTGCTGCAATCACTCGGTACGGATTATAGTGAGCTTATGAAAAGCAGTGACACTCAAGGGTTAACAGCTGAACAAATTGAAACCGTCGCCACAATAACCAAATTTGGAGGGATGGCAGGCGCGATTTTCGGCGGTATCGCAGCGTTATTTATTGCCCCTCTTATTTATTGGCTCTGTGTAAAAATATCAGGCGGAGTTACGACATACAAAAAAATGCTTTCTCTCGGTCTGTTTGTCTCTTTGATTAGCAGTCTTGGATTATTGGTTAACGGAATCGTTGCTTTTACAACTGACACGAATTCGCTTTACAGCATGACATCATTGGCGGGGATTATTCCGTCTGACGGGGCTCTCGCCAGCGTGTTAAATACTTTTGAGATATTTAGCATATGGAGCTATGTATTATTAGCAATCGGCCTTCACAAAACAGGCGGCATCTCAAAAAAAGCAGGATGGATTTCAGTGATTGTTCTTTTCGGAATTTTAGTTGTATTTTCGTTCTTTTCAGGTTTAATCAATTCTGCGGCGGGTGCATAAACTCATGAAAAAAGTATGGATCGGAATTGGAATCGCCATTTTAGTCGCTCTTTTTATTGGAATCAATATATACCGGTCTGCTGCCCCTACAAGCGGCAGCGCCGGCCAAAAGATACAGGCGGGAAGCCTTGAAGAAAAAGAAATCTCGTCAACGGTTATGGTTCCCGGCACACTTCAATTTTCAAATGAACAGTATGTCTTTTATGAAGCGGATAAAGGGACATTAGAAGACATTAAGGTGAAGGAAGGCGACAAAGTGAAAAAGGGCACGCCTTTAGTCACCTATACAAATGAGCAGCTGAGCCTAGAAAAAGAACAGAACCAGTTAACGGCTGAATCCAACCAGCTTCAAATTGACCAAATTCAAGAAAAGATAAATGGGTTAGATCATAAAGAAAAAGAACTGGTAAAACAGGTTGGAAAGAAAGAAGCAAAAAAACAAATTGAATCTGAGCGTACGGAGCTTCAAATGCAGAAAAAAACGACTGAGATCGATTTAAAACAAACCGAGCTCCAGCGGCAGTCACTTGCCAATCGGGTGTCAGATCTTGAAGTGAAAAGCGAAATCGAAGGTACGGTTATTAGTGTCAACCAAGAAGCGGCATCCAAAAAATCAGATATTCAAGAGCCTGTCATACATATCGGCAACCCAAAAGACCTTGTCGTCTCAGGGAAATTGTCTGAATACGATACACTGAAAATCAAAAAAGGCCAGAAGGTCACACTCACTTCAGATGTGATTCAGGATAAAACATGGAAAGGCACAGTTTCCGCAGTCGGACTTGTTCCGGATCAGCAGGAAAGCGCTGCGGTACAAGGAACAGAACAAGCGGTTCAATATCCGCTTCAAGTGAAAATAAAAGGGGATCTTCCAGAAGGAAAGCCAGGCTTTAAATTTATCATGAATATTGAAACAGATAAGCGGAAAGCAAATACGCTTCCTTCAAAGGCAGTCAAAAAAGAAGATGATCAATATTATGTGTATACAGTAAAAGACGGAAAAGCAAAACGAGCTGATGTCAAAATCGGTGAAGTAACAGATGATCTGACAGAGATTAAAGAGGGGATTTCTCAAGAGGATCAAGTCATTTTGAATCCCTCTGATCAGGTGACCGATGGAACGGAAGTGAAAGCATAAATGATTCAGCTTTCTAATGTGAGAAAAAGCTATCAGATCGGCAGGGAAACGTTTGATGTTCTCCATTCTATTGATTTGGACATTCATCAAGGGGAATATGTCTCGATTATGGGGCCATCAGGTTCAGGGAAATCGACAATCATGAATATTATCGGCTGTCTTGACCGGCCGACTTCCGGTACGTATAAATTGGACGGCGAAGATATTTCTTCATATAAAGATAAAGAACTAGCGGCAGTCCGTAACCGGTCCATCGGTTTTGTATTTCAGCAATTCCAGCTTCTTCCGCGGCTGAACGCAAAAAAAAATGTCGAGCTGCCGATGATTTATTCCGGTATAGGCAAAAAAGAACGTCAAGAGCGGGCTGAGAGAGCGTTGGAAAAGGTCGGGTTAACCGATCGAATGCTCCACATGCCCAACGAGCTCTCGGGCGGGCAGAAGCAGCGGGTCGCCATTGCGAGGTCAATCGTGAATGAGCCAAAATTGATTTTAGCTGATGAACCGACCGGCGCGCTTGATACGAAAACAAGCGCGGCGATTATGGAGCAATTTACAGCATTAAATGTCGAAGGAACAACAATCGTTCTTGTTACTCACGAGCCGGAAGTCGCAGATTGCACGAATCGAATCGTCATGGTGCGTGACGGAAACATTGTTCCTGCCAGCTCCGGACAAAGGAGCGTGGGAGAATGAGCCTGTTAGAGAACATCAGAATGGCTTTAAGCTCAGTCCTTGCCCATAAAATGCGTTCGATCTTAACGATGCTCGGCATTATCATTGGTGTAGGCTCTGTCATCGTCGTGGTTGCGGTAGGACAGGGCGGCGAGCAAATGCTGAAACAGTCGATCAGCGGCCCGGGAAATACCGTGGAGCTGTACTATATGCCAAGCGATGAGGAGCTTGCAAGCAATCCGAACGCCTTAGCCGAATCTACTTTTACAGAAAATGATATAAAAGGTTTAAAAGAGATAGAGGGCATCAAACAAGTCGTTGCCTCGACTTCTGAAAGTATGACAGCGCGTTATCATGAGGAAGAAACTGATGTCACCATTAACGGAATAAACGATGGATACATGAATGTCAATTCTTTAAAAATCGAAAACGGCAAAACCTTTACCGATCATGATTTTTTTGCGGGGAAAAGAGCCGGAGTGATCTCTCAAAAGATGGCTGAAGAACTGTTTGATAAAACATCCCCTCTCGGAGAAGTTGTCTGGATCAACGGACAGCCTGTTGAAATCATCGGCGTGCTGAAAAAAGAAACAGGCTTGCTTTCTTTCGGTTTAAGTGAAATGTATGTGCCATTTAATATGATGAAATCTTCTTTTGGCACAAGTGATTTCAGTAACGTATCATTGCAAGTCGAATCAGCAGACGACATAAAAACAGCTGGAAAAGAAGCGGCACAGCTTGTAAATGACAATCATGGCACAGAAGATTCATATCAAGTGATGAACATGGAAGAGATAGCGGCCGGAATTGGCAAAGTAACGGCGATTATGACGACGATTATCGGTTCGATTGCAGGCATCTCTCTTTTGGTCGGCGGAATCGGTGTCATGAATATTATGCTCGTATCAGTCACAGAACGGACGCGGGAAATTGGAATCAGAAAATCACTCGGTGCGACGAGAGGACAGATTCTGACTCAGTTTTTAATTGAATCAGTCGTATTGACGCTGATCGGAGGACTGATTGGAATTGGAATCGGATATGGAGGGGCCTCTCTTGTTTCTGCCATTGCTGGCTGGCCGTCACTCATATCCTGGCAGGTTGTAGGCGGGGGCGTGCTGTTCAGTATGCTCATTGGCGTTATTTTTGGCATGCTTCCCGCAAATAAAGCCGCAAAGCTTGATCCGATTGAAGCGCTGCGTTACGAATAGCCTCATGCAACATGCATGAGGTTTTTTCATGTTTAGTTTTTCTACTATGAATATAAAAGACTTTTTTCATTAAAATAAGAAGAAAATGTCGTACAATTGTCCTTATTTTTGTCGAATTTACAGTTTACAAACCCTATAGACATACGTTAATATGGATAAACGTGAAAGATTTTGATAGTTATTGAATGAATTTGAATGATTCTAGTTGCCTAAATTGAAAAAAGCGTTTACAATGAAATTGTATTCAAAATGAATACGTTTTCATTAGGAGGTGAAGCATGCTAACTCCTGAACGGCATCAATTGATTATTGATCAAATCGAAAAGCATGATGTGGTAAAAATTCAAGAGCTTATAAATCTTACAAACGCTTCTGAATCAACTATCAGAAGAGATTTATCAACACTTGAAGAACGCGGTTTTTTAAAGCGTGTTCATGGGGGAGCAGCCAAGCTTTCCGATATCAGACTTGAACCCGATATGCTTGAAAAATCATCCAAAAACCTTCACGATAAATTGAAAATTGCTGAAAAAGCAGTTTCTCTTTTAGAAGAAGGAGATTGCATTTACCTTGATGCAGGCACGACGACTTTGCACATGATTGATTTTATGGATAAAAGCAAAGATATTGTCGTAGTCACAAACGGGGTGATGCATGTCGATGCATTAATAAGGAAAGAAATTTCTTTTTACCTGCTTGGAGGATACGTAAAGCACAGAACGGGCGCGATTATTGGAGGCGCTTCACTGATTGCCATGGATCAGTACAGATACGACAAGAGTTTTCTAGGGACAAACGGTGTCCATACAGAGGCTGGATTCACAACGCCGGACCCTGATGAGGCTCTTTTAAAACAGAAAGCTGTCAAACAGGCAAAACACGCTTATGTCTTAGCAGACCCTTCGAAATTCGGAGAAATTTCATTTTCGGCATTCGCCGGAATAGGCGACGCAACAATCATTACGACTGGCGCTGAAGAGCTTACATTCGATAATTACCAAGAAAAAACTGTCGTAAAGGTAGTGAAACCATGATTTACACTGTAACACTTAATCCATCTGTTGATTATATTGTTCACGTTGAAGATTTTACTGTAGGAGGCCTAAACCGTTCCTCATACGATACAAAGTATCCAGGGGGCAAGGGCATCAACGTATCGAGACTGCTGAAAAGACACCATGTACCGTCTAAAGCGCTCGGATTCGTCGGCGGATTTACCGGAGAATATATTAAAACATTTTTGCGGGAAGAAAACCTGGAAACAGCCTTTTCTGAAGTGAAAGAAGATACCCGTATCAATGTAAAGCTGAAAACGGGTGATGAAACTGAAATTAACGGTCAGGGACCGACAATTTCAGATGAAGATTTCAAAACCTTTTTAGAACAGTTCCAGTCTTTACAAGAAGGAGATATCGTCGTCCTTGCAGGAAGCATTCCATCTTCACTGCCCCACGACACTTACGAAAAAATCGCAGAGGCCTGCACACAGCAGAACGCGCGAGTTGTTCTGGATATCTCAGGCGAGGCGCTTATGAAAGCAACAGAAATGAAACCGTTTTTGATGAAGCCAAACCATCATGAGCTTGGAGAAATGTTCGGCACAACAATTACATCTGTTGAAGAAGCTGTTCCTTATGGGAAAAAGCTTGTAGAACAAGGGGCTGAACATGTAATCGTATCCATGGCCGGAGACGGAGCGCTTCTATTTACGAAGGAAGCTGTTTATTTTGCAAACGTGCCAAAGGGGAAATTGGTCAACTCAGTCGGAGCGGGAGATTCCGTCGTTGCAGGTTTTCTTGCCGGTATTTCCAAACAGTTGCCGCTTGAAGAAGCATTCCGTTTAGGTGTTACATCAGGCAGTGCTACCGCGTTCTCTGAAGAACTTGGAACAGAAGAATTTGTCCAGCAGCTTCTTCCTGAAGTTAAGGTCACACGTCTATAGAGGAGGAAACAAAAGTGAAAATAACTGAGCTTTTAACAAAGCATACAATAAAGCTTAATATTGAGAGCAAAGAAAAAGAAAATGTTATTGACGAAATGGTCACTGTTCTTGATAAAGCTGGAAAATTAAATGACCGACAAGCCTACAAAGAAGCCATTTTAAATCGCGAGAGCCAAAGCTCGACGGGAATTGGTGAAGGAATCGCTATCCCGCATGCGAAAACAGCAAGCGTTATCAACCCGGCGATCGCGTTCGGGCGTTCAAAAGACGGTGTCGATTATGAATCATTAGACGGCCAGCCGGCTCACTTGGTGTTCATGATAGCGGCGACTGAAGGCGCAAACAACACTCACCTTGAAGCATTGTCAAGACTTTCAACGCTGTTAATGCGTGAAGAAATTCGCAAGCAGCTCCTTGAAGCTGAGTCAGAAGATGCTATTATCGACATTATTAATCAGCACGATAAAGATGATGACGAAGAGGAAGAAGAAGCGGCACCTGCACCTGCCGGAAAAGGGAAAATCCTAGCGGTTACTGCATGTCCGACAGGTATTGCACACACATTCATGGCTGCGGATGCCCTTAAAGAAAAAGCGAAAGAGCTTGGTGTGGAAATTAAGGTCGAAACAAATGGTTCAAGCGGTATTAAGCACAAGCTGACTGCCCAAGAAATTGAAGATGCACCTGCCATCATTGTCGCAGCGGACAAGCAGGTTGAAATGGAACGATTTAAAGGTAAGCGCGTGCTTCAAGTACCTGTTACAGCTGGTATCAGACGCCCGCAAGAGCTTATCGAAAAAGCGAAGAATCAAGACGCGCCGGTTTACCAAGGCAGCGGCGGCGGTTCTTCAGCTTCAAACGATGAAGATGAAGCGAGAGGCAAGTCTGGCGGCAGCATCGGAAGCATGTTTTATAAGCATCTGATGAGCGGTGTCAGCAACATGCTTCCATTCGTAGTCGGCGGTGGTATCCTCGTTGCGATTTCATTCTTCTGGGGGATTAATTCTTCCAATCCGGATGATCCTACTTACAACACGTTCGCTGCCGCTCTTAAGTTTATCGGCGGTGACAATGCATTAGGATTAATTGTGGCTGTTCTTGCCGGTTTCATTGCAATGAGTATTGCAGACCGTCCTGGTTTTGCGCCTGGTATGATCGGTGGATTTATGGCAACTCAAGCAAATGCTGGATTCTTAGGCGGACTAATTGCCGGATTCCTGGCTGGTTATATTGTTGTTCTTTTGAAAAAAGCATTCGTCTTTATTCCTCAGTCACTTGACGGACTGAAACCAGTGTTAATCTATCCGCTGTTTGGTATTTTCTTAACTGGTATTATCATGCGTTTCGTTGTCAATACACCGGTAGCGGCATTTATGGATTTCTTAACAAATTGGCTTGAAAGCCTTGGTACTGGCAACCTTGTATTAATGGGTATTATTTTGGGCGGTATGATGGCGATCGATATGGGCGGTCCGCTTAATAAAGCAGCCTTTACGTTCGGTATCGCGATGATCGATGCAGGCAACTATGCGCCTCACGCAGCGATCATGGCCGGCGGTATGGTTCCTCCGCTTGGTATCGCACTTGCAACAACCATTTTCAGAAATAAATTCACTCAGCGTGACCGTGAAGCTGGTATTACATGCTACTTCATGGGGGCTGCTTTCGTAACAGAGGGAGCGATCCCGTTTGCTGCGGCTGATCCGCTTCGCGTGATTCCAGCTGCTGTCGCTGGTGCAGCTGTTGCCGGCGGATTAACTGAATTCTTCCGTGTAACGCTTCCGGCACCTCACGGAGGAGTATTCGTAGCCTTCATTACAAACCATCCGCTGCTTTACCTATTAAGTATCGTGATTGGTGCTGTCGTGATGGCAATTATCCTCGGTATTCTTAAAAAACCTGTTACAGAGAAATAAGAAAAAAGCGTCCTTCATTCGAAAGGGCGCTTTTTCTTTATCCTGCTGGCGAGAGCGCGGTTAAGTTATGTATTTTATTATCATTTATGATAAAGTAAAAGAAGGGAAACAACTGACACAGCAACCGTCTAGGAGGAAACACTTTGACCGAGGAAAAAAACACGAAAACTGAAAAAACGGCGAAGAAAAAAACCAATACGTATTTGGAATGGGGAAAAGCGATTGTCATCGCTGTCCTGCTGGCTCTCTTGATCCGTCACTTTTTGTTTGAACCTTATTTAGTCGAAGGTTCATCTATGGATCCCACATTACATGACGGCGAAAGGCTGTTTGTGAATAAAACAGTCAACTATATCGGCGAGCTGGAGCGCGGAGATATCGTTATTATCAACGGTGAGACGTCGAAAATCCATTACGTAAAAAGATTGATCGGAAAGCCTGGAGAAACCGTTCAAATGAAGGATGACACGCTTTATATAAACGGAAAAAAAGCAGCTGAGCCTTACTTGTCTAAAAACAAAAAAGAAGCAGAAAAACTTGGTGTGAGTCTGACTGGCGATTTTGGACCGGTTAAGGTTCCCAAAGGCAAATATTTTGTCATGGGAGATAACCGGCTGAATTCAATGGACAGCCGAAACGGGCTCGGACTGATTGCCGAAGACCGGATTGTCGGCACATCGAAGTTTGTCTTTTTCCCGTTTAACGAAATGCGCCAAACAAAATAAAAACGCCTTGCTGGCCTTTGGACAGCAGGCGTTTTTTAATTTGAAAAAGAAGCGACTAATGCAATGAATAATACCGTGATAAACACTGAACCGATAATGGCCAGCACGCTGAAGAAAAGGTGAACCTGTTTGTTTTCTTTGCCGCGTTTTTCTAAAAGTCGTTTAGAAAAAATATGTGAAAATATGTAAATGAGGGCTATGCCAATATATAAGCCGATATCTTTAGCGGTAAAGCCTGTTACGGCAAGGTAAAAGCCCGTAAAAAAGATCAATAAGCAGTATTCAGTAAGTGTTAAAAGCTTCAACGTGTTCCTCCATGAGAGTGTGTAATTTTCCCGGCTGGATGTATCCCTCTCTGCTTTATTGTAACATAGCTGGCAGCATTGAGTGTATAAGTGTTTTCTCTCCGATTTATCAGGGAATCATTTCTCTTGCCCAGCATTCATGGTATACTTTTATTGATGATAGACATGATGGAGGATAATAAATGATTGCTGTAAATAATGTAAGCTTGCGGTTTGCGGATCGCAAGTTATTTGAAGATGTCAATATTAAATTTACCCCAGGCAACTGCTATGGGTTAATTGGTGCAAATGGTGCCGGTAAATCAACGTTTCTGAAAGTGCTATCTGGCGAAATCGATCCTCAGACAGGCGATGTCCATATGAGTCCTGGAGAGCGTCTTGCCATCTTGAAGCAGAACCATTTTGAGTACGAAGAGTATGAAGTGCTGAAAGTGGTCATTATGGGCCACAAACGCCTGTATGAAGTCATGCAGGAGAAAGACGCTATTTACATGAAGCCTGATTTCTCAGATGAGGATGGAATTCGTGCGGCAGAGCTCGAAGGTGAATTTGCAGAGTTGAACGGATGGGAAGCCGAAAGTGAAGCTGCGATTCTTTTAAAAGGCCTTGGTATCTCAGAAGATCTTCATACGAAGAAGATGGAAGACCTTGGCGGTTCAGAGAAAGTAAAAGTTCTCTTGGCACAGGCATTATTCGGCAAGCCGGATGTTCTGCTGCTTGATGAGCCGACGAACCACTTGGACCTTCAGGCAATTCAGTGGCTGGAAGAGTTTCTGATTAACTTTGAAAACACAGTTATTGTGGTATCCCATGACCGTCACTTCTTAAATAAAGTGTGTACGCACATTGCTGACCTTGATTTTAATAAGATCCAAATCTATGTCGGAAACTATGATTTCTGGTATGAATCAAGCCAGCTGGCGTTAAAGCTTTCTCAAGAAGCGAACAAGAAAAAAGAAGAGCAAATTAAACAGCTTCAAGAGTTTGTCGCTAGATTCAGCGCCAACGCGTCTAAATCTAAGCAGGCAACATCAAGAAAGAAACTTCTCGAAAAAATTACGCTCGATGATATTAAACCGTCTTCCCGCCGCTATCCTTACGTTAACTTTACACCAGAACGGGAAATCGGAAATGATGTTCTTCAGGTGGAAGGCTTAACGAAAACAATCGATGGCGTAAAGGTGCTTGACAATGTCAGCTTTATTATGAATAGAGAAGATAAAATTGCTTTCACTGGCCGCAACGAACTGGCTGTTACCACGCTGTTTAAAATCATTTCCGGGGAAATGGAAGCTGATAGCGGAACGTTTAAATGGGGCGTAACGACATCTCAAGCGTATTTTCCAAAAGACAACAGCGAATATTTCGAAGGCAGTGATCTAAATCTTGTAGACTGGCTTCGCCAATATTCTCCTCATGACCAAAGTGAGAGCTTTTTACGCGGTTTCTTAGGACGGATGCTGTTCTCAGGAGAAGAAGTCCACAAAAAATCAAACGTACTATCTGGGGGAGAAAAGGTTCGCTGTATGCTGTCCAAAGCGATGCTTTCCGGCGCCAATATTTTAATTTTGGATGAGCCGACCAACCATTTAGACTTAGAATCCATTACAGCGCTCAATAACGGCTTGATCAGCTTTAAAGGCGCTATGCTGTTTACATCTCATGACCATCAGTTTGTACAGACCATTGCCAACAGAATTATTGAAATTACACCTAAAGGCATCGTCGATAAGCAAATGAGCTATGATGAGTTCCTTGAAAATGCTGATGTGCAGAAAAAACTGACTGAACTATACGCGTAATCAAAAAAAGCAGAGATTCCTCTGCTTTTTTTGATACATAGAGTTGAAAGGAGATACAACATGAAATTTTTGGTTGTCGGAGCAGGAGGAGTAGGCGGGTATATTGGCGGACGGCTTGCAGAGAAAGGCAATGATGTGACATTTCTCGTACGCCAAAAAAGAGCTGAGCGGCTTAAAGAAACCGGGCTTGTCATCCATAGTGAAAAAGGGGATGTATCATTTCAGCCCGGATTAATCAGTGCCGGAGAAACAGGGCAGTTTGACGTCGTTATCATTGCTTCTAAAGCCTATTCACTTGAGCAAGTGATAGATGATGTCAAACCGTTTATCAATCGTGAATCTGTCATTATCCCTTTCTTAAACGGGTATCGCCATTATGAGCAGCTGTTTACGGCGTTTTCAAAAGAACAGGTGCTGGGCGGTTTGTGTTTTATAGAAAGTGCCTTAGACAACAAGGGAGAAATTTATCATACGAGCGCATCGCATCGTTTTGTATTCGGAGAGTGGAACGGTGAGCGTACGGAACGAATAACAGCACTTGAAGAGGCGTTTTCAGGCGTGAAGGCAGAAGTCATTATCAGCGGGCATATCGAGAAGGACATTTGGAAAAAGTATCTGTTTATTGCGGCGCAAGCAGGGATCACAACGTTATTTCAAAGACCGCTTGGCCCAATCCTCGAAACAGAAGGCGGACGTCACACGGCCCAAATCCTTATTGGGGAAATTGTCGCTATTTTGCGAAAAGAGGGTGTTCCGGCTGATCCGGATCTTGAGGAAGAGAGCTTCCGTACGATGACAAGCATGTCTTACCATATGAAATCCTCTATGCTTCGGGATATGGAAAACGGACAAACGACTGAAGGTAACCACCTGCACGGCTTTTTGCTTGAAAAAGCAAAGCGTTTATCTCTTGCAGCACCTATATTAGAAACGGTGTATGCCAATCTGCAAATGTATGAAGCAGAAAAATAAAAAGGAGGCGAAAAGCCTCCTTTTGTTTATTTAAAAAGCCCAATTCCCATTTCTGAAGATAGGCTCTCTTTTTCCGTCTGCCGTAATGCCGTCAATATTCATATCCGGAGAACCAATCATAAAGTCCACGTGTGTAATGCTTTCATTTAAGCCTTCTTTGACAAGTTCCTCACGAGACATCTGCTTTCCGCCTTCAATGTTAAAGGCGTAGGCGCTGCCGATCGCCAAATGGTTTGACGCGTTTTCATCAAACAATGTGTTATAGAAAAGAATATTTGATTGTGATATAGGCGAATCGTAAGGAACAAGTGCCACTTCACCTAAATAGTGAGAACCCTCATCTGTTTCCACTAGTTCTTTTAAAATGTCCTCTCCTTTTTCGGCTTTAATGTCGACTATACGGCCATTTTCAAATGTGAGGGTGAAGTTTTCAATAATATTTCCGCCGTAGCTTAGCGGTTTTGTGCTCGATACGACTCCGTCGACCCCATCTTTTTGCGGCAGCGTGAATACTTCTTCTGTCGGCATATTGGCCATAAACTCATGGCCGCTTTCACTCACGCTTCCCGCACCAGCCCAAACATGCTTTCTAGGCAGCTTAATGGTTAAATCAGTTCCTTCTGCTAGATAGTGTAAAGCAGTGTAATGTCTCTCGTTCAAATGGTCAACTTTTTCATGAAGATTTTGATCATGCTTGATCCACGCTTGAACCGGATTGTCTTCATTTATGCGCGTCGCTTTAAAAATTTCTTCCCACAGAAGCTGAGTCGCTTCCTCTTCTGATTGGCCAGGAAAGACTTTTTGGGCCCAGCCCGCTGATGCCGCACCAACGACAGTCCAGCTGACTTTGTCCGATTGAATATATTGTCTGTATGTATGTAATGCCTTGCCTGCTGCTTTTTGGAATGCAGCGATCCGTTTGGAATCTGCACCTTTTAGTAAGTCTGGGTTTGACGACACAACAGAGATGAAAGCGGCTCCTTTTTTAGCAAGCTCTTCTCTGCCTTTTGCTTCCCATTCAGGGTATTCTTCAAATGCTTCAAAAGGCGCGAGTTCATATTTTAATTTGGCGACTTCGTCATCCTGCCAATTCACCGTGACATTTTTGGCACCTTTTTCATATGCATGTTTCACAATTAAGCGGACAAAATCCCGTACGTCTGTTGAAGCATTTACGACTACATACTGGCCTTTTTGGACGTTTACGCCGACCTCTACCGCCAGCTGCGCATAGGTATTTAATTTCTGTGAAAATGAATCCACGAATCATTCCTCCTCGAGCTTTTTTCTCATCATATCAAATATGATCCTATAAAGGAAAGAAAGGAGGCTAAAGTGAAAAACCCAAAACAACATGTCTTGGGTCTTTCGATATTACGGATGATTCAGTTTTACAGTGCCGCCTCCAGGTGAATGGGGCATGTTGGCCAAAGAAATGCTCATGCCTCCAAGAATGATTCCGCTTAAAATGGCTGCGATCGCTACTCTTCTTCCTAAATCTCTTAGCATCTGTTTCCTCCTTAAAGTTTCTCCATTTCCCACAATATGAAGGGAGTGAGGAAAAAAGAAGCAAGAAATTTGCTGCGTGTGAGATTTTTTGAAGGAAAAGACTATTTAATCGCCTTTTGAAGCTTATCGATCACTTCTAAAGAACGGCCTGTGCCGATTGCCACAGATTCAAGCGGATTTTGCGCCACGTGTACAGGCACTACAATCTCTTCTGTGAGCCATTCTTTAATCCCGTTAAGAAGCGCGCCGCCGCCTGTTAAAATAACGCCGCGGTCAACAATATCTCCGCTCAATTCAGGCGGGCAGTCCTCAAGTGTAGCTCTGATGGCTTCAAGAATATGGAGGAGAGATTCACGCATTGCGTCTTGAATTTCATTAGATTGAAGCATAATGGTTTTTGGAAGGCCTGTTACGAGGTCGCGTCCCCGAATTTCCATTGCTTCCGGCACATGCTCAATCAGTGCATGTCCAATTTCCATTTTTACCTGCTCAGCTGTCCGTTCGCCAATCAGCAAATTGTATTTTTTCCGGACGAAGGAAACGATATCTTCATCAAGCTGGTCTCCGCCGATTCTGATAGAGTGGCAGGAAACAACACCGCCGAAGGAGATGATGGCGACTTCTGTCGTTCCTCCGCCGATATCTACCACCACATTGGCAACCGGCTCATCGACAGGTAAATCCGCTCCGATGGCGGCCGCTACTGGCTCTTCAATTAAATGGACGTTTTTCGCGCCGCAATTTTTCACCGCATCACTGATGGCGCGGCGTTCTACTGCTGTTGAGCCTGACGGTGTGCAAACGACTACGTTCGGTTTTCTGAACGACATGCCGATGCTTTTTCCGGCTTTTTTCATAATGTGCTTTAGCAAATCGGTTGTCATATCATAGTCTGCGATAACGCCATCTTTCATTGGTCTGACAGCGATAATTTTTCCCGGCGTTTTGCCGATCATGTTTTTCGCGTCAGCCCCGATTGCAAGCACTGCTTTAGTCGTTGTATCCACTGCGACAACAGATGGTTCATTTAAAATAATCCCTTTATTTTTGCTGTAAACAAGTATATTAGCTGTTCCTAAGTCAATCCCGATTTCAGTTGATTGAAACATGTTATTCACCCAATCTCTATCCTGATTTTATATGATTCTACATTTAAAGTTTCTAAGAAATGAAGCGATTTTTGGGGGTGTTCGTCGGGAAAGAAATGTTTTTGTAAAAAATCACGGAACTGTGTAACAGAAGTAATACATTTTTCGGTTTTATGGTAAAAATATCTTGTGATTCTTATAGAAAGCGGGAAACTTTTTCTTAGTTTCATACGTCTACGATATATTGAGGTGCATCCTTAAACATTACATGAGAAAAGAAACATTTAAAGGAAGAAGGGTTTTTTATGAAATCAATAGGTGTTGTGAGAAAAGTAGATGAATTAGGGCGCATTGTCATGCCGATAGAATTAAGACGGGCACTGGATATTGCTATAAAAGACAGCATTGAGTTTTTTGTTGACGGAGATAAAATTATCTTGAAAAAGTATAAACCTCATGGCGTTTGTTTAATGACCGGAGAAATCACTTCAGAAAATACGGAATACGGCAACGGTAAAATTACGTTAAGCCCTGAGGGTGCACAGCTGCTTCTCGAAGAAATTCAAGCCGCTCTAAAAGAATAATATGATGTTGAAAAAGGCGGAGAGATACAATCTCCGCCTTTTTTGCCTCAGGTGATGAATGATTTGGGATACTTTACATATTTTACTCAATTATTTGTCGAAGAATGGTACAATAAATAGAGAAACACAAGCGGCAGGTGGTCATATGAGAAAATATCAAGCACGTATCATTTCCATCATCTTGGCAATGATTTTTATTATGTTTTGGGATTATTTATTTTATTTTATAGGCAAAAACCCGATTAATTGGCCTGTTGATATTGTGTATACTGCAGTCACATTAGCAAGTGTCTGGATGCTGGCTTATTATATTGATGAGAAACAGCAGCTGGTTAAGACAATGAAGGATAATGAATGGAAGTATAAACAGCTTTCTGAAGAAAAAAACCGCATTATGGATAATTTGCAGGAGATCGTATTTCAAACGAATGCAAAAGGTGAAATTACATATTTAAACCAAGCGTGGGCATCCATAACCGGCTTTTCAATCAATGAATGTATGGGAACGATGTATAATGATTACTTCATAAAAGAAAAGCACGTAGCCGACCACATCAACACCCAAATCCAAAACCAAGCGTCTTCTGGCATGTTTACTGCAAAATACGTGACAAAGAACGGCACGATTTTTTGGGGAGAAGTTCATTATAAACTTTATTACGATCGGGATGACCAATTTACAGGCAGCTTGGGAACAATGTCAGATATCACTGAGCGGAAAGAGGCTGAAGATGAGCTCATTGAGATTAATGAACGGTTGGCCAGAGAATCACAGAAACTGTCAATCACAAGTGAACTTGCCGCCGGTATTGCACATGAAGTCAGAAACCCTTTAACCTCTGTCAGCGGTTTCCTTCAGATTATGAAAACACAATATCCCGACAGAAAGGGCTATTTTGACATCATCTTTTCAGAGATTAAAAGAATCGATTTGGTGCTCGGCGAGCTGTTGCTGCTTGCAAAACCGCAGGCGGTCACATTTAAAATGCATCAGCTCAATGAGATCCTGACACAAGTCACGACATTGCTTGATACCAATGCTATTCTGTCCAATATCGTCATAGAAAAAAATTTCGAAGAGACAGATAGCTGTATCATTAACGGGGATGAGAATCAGCTGAAGCAGGTCTTTATCAATATCATTAAAAATGGGATTGAGGCAATGCCAAAAGGCGGTATCGTTACCATTTCGACTGCTAAGACAGCCTCTCACGCCGTGATAAGCGTCAAAGATGAAGGAAACGGCATGCCGCAGGAAAAGCTTAAGCAGATTGGCAAACCTTTTTATTCAACAAAGGAAAAGGGCACCGGACTTGGACTTGCCATTTGTTTAAGAATCCTGAAGGAACATGACGGAGAATTGAAAATCGAAAGTGAAGCTGGAAAAGGCAGTGTCTTTCAAGTTGTTTTGCCTTTCAAATCAGACAGCTGAGAGGGGGAAAATAAGATGAACTCGCTTCTCTTTGTATACGGGACATTGAGAAAACATGAAAAGAATCATCATCTGCTTGCACAATCGGCATGTATCAATGAGCAGGCCAGAACGAAGGGATGTCTGTTTGCTGCAAATGAGGGGCCCGCAGCTGTTTTTGAAGATGAAGGTTATATATGCGGCGAGTTATATGAAGCAGATGAATGGTGTATACATAAGCTCGATCAATTTTATCAAGGCTATGAAAAACAAACAGCGCTTGTAGAAACGGATGCCGGAATCAAAAAAGCGCTTGTTTATTTTATGAACAAAGACGTGTGTGCCGGCTTTCCGAAAATAAGCAGCGGTGACTGGAAAGCACATCAGATGATCAGCAAATCGCAAAATCCTGTTTATTATTTTGCCTATGGGTCCTGCATGGACAATGCCCGCTTTCAAAAGGCGGGAGTCGATCACTATTTTCAAGATCCAGTGGGAGGAGCTGTTTTAAAAGGGTACACAACCCGCTTCACTCTAAAAAGGGAAGACGGCTCAAGAGCGGATATGATGGAAGACGGAGGAACAACAGAAGGCGTTTTATATCGCATTCCTTTTTCCGCTCTCACCTATCTATATAAAAGGGAGGGCGTTGCATCCCTTACGTATCGGCCTGCATTTGTAGACGTTGAAGCAGGCGGAAGGCGCTACACAGATTGCTTAACCTTTCTCGTCCTCCAAAAAGAAGCGGAAACCGCTCCGCCTCAGCACTATCAGATGGAAATTGAACGGGGAGCGGAGATGTATTTATCACCGGGGTTTGCTGAAAAGCTCAAGCGGCATATGAATTCGCTGCCAAAAGGATAACGAAATTAACACTGTTACAAAAGAATATGATAAAATTTGTTCAATATGATGTTAGGTAAAGGAGCACCACTATGAAAAAAGAATTTGCGGTAATTGGACTGGGCCGTTTTGGTGGCAGTATTTGCAAAGCATTAAGCGAAGAAGGCGTCGAGGTTATGGCGATGGATATCGATGAGGATAAAGTCAACGAGTATGCCAAGATCGCATCTCACGCCGTTATCGGTGATTCAACAGACGAATCTGTCCTGAAAAACTTAGGTCTGCGAAATTTTGACCATGTTATTGTAGCAATCGGTGAAAATATCCAGGCGAGTATTTTAACGACTCTCATTCTGAAAGAACTGGGCGTTCATACCATTACAGTGAAGGCACAGAACGATTATCACGAAAAAGTGCTTTCTAAAATCGGTGCGGACCACATCGTCCACCCGGAACGCGATATGGCAAAACGAATTGCGCATAACATCGTCTCCAACAACGTACTTGATTATTTGGAACTGTCTGAAGAGCATAGTCTAGTTGAAATCGTAGCCAACAGCCGCCTGGCCGGAAATACGCTTCTTGATTTAGATATCCGTGCGAAATACGGGATTAATATTGTAGCCATTAAAAGAGGCAAGGAAGTCATCGTGTCGCCGCTTGCGACCGAAGTCATCCATCGAGAAGATATCCTCATCGTTATTGGTTCTGTTACAGACATTTCCCGTTTTGAAAAAAGAGTTCTTTATACAAAATAGCAGTAAGACAAACCGTCCCCAAAGGGCGGTTTTTTATACTATCAGAATATAACAACTTTAATGAAATGAGCGGCAATTTCTTAAAATTTTATTGACTAAGCACAGGCGTTCCGATAGCATGTTGTACCATATAATAAAAAAGAGGAGGGGCCTATTTGAATAAAGAAGTGCTGGTTAATAGGCTGAATGCTTCAGCCCGCAGACAAAAAGCTGATATCGTTATTAAGAACGGAAAAATCATGGACGTATTTAATCAAGAGTGGATATATGAAGATATTGCGATTACGGACGGAGTCATTGTAGGCCTCGGCGAGTATGAAGGCGAAAATAACATTGATGCAGAGGGACAAATGATTGTTCCGGGTTTTATTGATGGACATGTACATATTGAGTCATCAATGGTTACACCGATTGAGTTCGCTAAAGCGGTATTGCCGCATGGTGTGACGACAGTTGTTACCGATCCGCATGAGATCGCGAATGTGTCTGGTGAAAAAGGGATTGCATTTATGATTGAACAGGCTCGGCAAACACCGCTGAATATCCATTTTATGCTTCCCTCCAGTGTACCTGCCGCAAGCTTTGAACGATCAGGCGCAGTACTTAAAGCTGCTGATTTAAAACCTTTTTACGAAGAGAAAGAAGTATTAGGGCTTGCTGAAGTCATGGATTATGTATCGGTTCAGCAGGCTGAAGAAGATATGATTCAGAAACTGCTCGATGCCCGTGTTGCAGGAAAGCGAATTGACGGTCATTTAGCGGGTTTATCAACAGACCTCATTAACATTTATAGAACCGCATTTGTCTTAAATGATCATGAAGTAACGACGAAGGAAGAAGCACTTGATCGTATTAGAAGAGGAATGTATGTCATGATGCGTGAAGGATCAGTCGCAAAAAACACTCTCAATGTGCTCCCGGCGGTGAATGAAAAGAACGCACGCCGTTTCTTCTTCTGTACGGATGATAAGCATGTGGATGATTTATTGTCAGAGGGAAGTGTGAATCATCAGGTGAAAATGGCGATTCAAGCCGGGCTTGACCCGTTTTTAGCCTATCAATTAGGGAGCCTCAATGCAGCTGAATGCTACGGATTAGATACAAAGGGAGCGATTGCTCCGGGTTTTGATGCTGATTTGCTCTTTGTTTCTGATCTGGGAAACGTCACTGTCACAAAGACAATGGTAAATGGGCACACTGTTGCTGAAGGAGGCGAAGCAGTCTATCAAGATAGCGCTTCAGCTCCCGCACCAGAACCGGCACTGCTTGATTCTGTTAAGCTTGCTGCTCCTCTTAACAAACAGAATTTAAATATGCCAATCGATTCAAAGCAGCAAATCCATGTGATTCAAATCATTCCTAATCAGCTTGAAACACGGTTTGTGCGTGTGCCGCCTCCTGATGCCCATGTTTTTGAGCCTGACTCTGAGCTCGATTTGTTAAAGATTGCAGTTGTTGAGCGGCATAAAGGGTTAAAAGAAACCGGTCTTGGCGTTGTGAAAGGATTTGGATTCAAGAGCGGAGCGATTGCCACAAGCATTTCGCACGATTCCCATAATATTATTGCCGTTGGGACAAATGATGCCGATATTGCGGCTGCAGTTAATAAGCTGCAGGAAATTGGCGGAGGATTAACGATTATAAAAAATGGAGAAGAGCTTCATTCAGTACCGCTGCCGATTGCGGGGTTACTATCAGACCAATCTGCGGAGCAGGTGAATCAAAGCTTGCTGACGCTGCATGATAAATTGTCGTCAGTCGGTTTCACAGGCGGGTTTAATCCATTTTTGACGCTGTCGTTTTTAGCTTTGCCTGTCATTCCTGACATTAAAATGACGACAACAGGATTATTTGATGTAAAGTCATTTCAGCACATAACACTGCAATAAAAAAGATGCACTCACTTTGGAGTGCATCTTTTTTTAAACCTCCATAATGATCGGAAGGATCATCGGACGGCGTTTCGTTTTTTCGTATAAGAACGGCGCAAGCGTATCTGTAATCTCGTTTTTGATTTCAGACCATTGAGTCGTTTTTCGTTCCATCACTTTTTGTAAGTGGTTTGAAATGAGCTCTTGAGCGTCATTGATCAAGTCGCCAGATTCTCTCATGTAAACAAACCCCCTGGAAATCAAATCAGGTCCCGCTGAAACCTTAAAGTCCTCCATGTCAATGCTGACAACCACAATGACAAGCCCTTCCTCAGAAAGAATTCTGCGGTCACGAAGTACGATATTGCCAATATCACCGATACCGCTTCCGTCAATGTATACTGAACCGGACGGGATTTTACCGGCAACTGAAGCTTCATCGCCCTTAAGCGCCAATACCTCACCATTATCCATGATAAAGCAATTTTCTTCAGGGATGCCGCAATCAGTTGCAAGCTTGACATGCATTTTTTGCATTCTGTACTCACCGTGAATCGGCATGAAGAATTTAGGTTTGATTAAACGAAGCATCAGCTTCTGTTCTTCCTGCCCGCCGTGACCGGATGTATGGATATCATTAAGAGGCCCGTGAATAACCTCAGCCCCAGCACGGTACAGCTGATTGATTGTACGGCTCACGCTGATTGTGTTTCCTGGGATAGGGGATGAAGAAAATACGACTGTATCCCCAGGAATAATCGAAATCTGGCGGTGTGTGCCGTTTGCAATTCTTGATAAAGCTGCCATCGGTTCCCCTTGGCTTCCGGTACATAATATCGTTACTTTATTGGCAGGCAAACGATTGATTTCGTTATGCTCAATAAATGTATTTTTAGGACAGCTAATATAACCGAGCGTTTGTCCAATTTCGATAGCCGATTCCATACTGCGTCCAAATACGGCAACTTTTCTCCCATTTAATACAGCAGCCTCAATCACCTGCTGCAAGCGGTGAATATTCGACGCAAATGTAGCGAAAATAACTCGGCCGTCCACCTTGCGGAAAATGTCATGAATGCTTTCTCCGACACGGCGCTCAGACATGGTGAACTCCGGGTTTTCACTGTTTGTGCTGTCTGATAGGAGGCACAGAACGCCTTCTTTGCCGATTTCGGCCATTTTCGTTAAGTTTGCCGGCTCACCGACTGGAGTAAAATCGAATTTAAAATCTCCAGTATGTACAATGTTTCCGGGCGGCGTTTTTACAACTATACCGTAGGAATCCGGAATACTATGTGTTGTTCTGAAGAATGACACAGCCGTTTTACGGAATTTTACGATATCATCCTCACCGATAATGTTCAGTTTCGTCTGTCGTAATAATCCATGCTCTTCAAGTTTATTCCGAAGTAAGCCGATCGCGAGTTTACCGCCGTAAACAGGAATATTCACTTGTCTGAGCAGGTACGGAATACCGCCGATATGGTCTTCATGGCCGTGGGTGATAAAAAGCCCTTTAATTTTATCTTCATTTTTGACTAAATACGTGTAATCAGGGATAACGTAGTCAATGCCGAGCAGTTCGTCCTCGGGAAACTTGATCCCCGCATCAATTAGCACAATCTCATCCTGAAATTGTACTGCGTACGTATTTTTACCGATTTCGCCCAATCCTCCGAGGGCGAAAACAGCAGTCTGATCATTTTTTACAAATTTCATACCGCTCATAACTCCAATACTTTAAAATTTTCGCTTTGTTGTTCATATTCTAAAAATGCACCATTAACAGGTGTAATAAACTCAATATTAAATTTTTTCTCTTTCAGCTTTGTTCTGACGTCACGCTCAGATACGCCTTCAATATAAAGTGAATCTGTCTTTTCCCGAACAGGTACTTCGTCAGCCTTTTCTTGATAAAATACCTTATAAATCATCCAAATCTCTCCTTAAATGCCGTATGTTAGACTCGCTTATTCTATTATATTCGAAAACGGAATATAAGGAAAGCCTTGAGAAAAATAAGGCCCCCTCGAAAAGCGAAAGATCCCTTGTCAGGCAATTGCTTTCTTGCGGAGCATTCCGTTCCATTGTCTTCTGAGTTTCTTTCTTAATTTGCGCAGCATTTGTTAGTTCCTCCTTTCATCATAACTTGTCCAGAGTGCTTTTATACAAATAGTATACGGAGATTATGGAAGACTTCTCGTGGTTATTAATGGAATTTAATATGAGTTTTGAACGAAATAGTTTGCTGAATGGCAATCTTTTTGTATGATGAGGGTGGGAATTGCAGATCAAGACGATAAAGGGGAATTTATAATGGATTCAAAATTAATTTTTTTTGATATTGACGGTACGATTTATGATCATGACAAAAATATACCGGAAAGTACGAGGGAAACGGTGGCGGAGCTGCAGCGCCAAGGGCATCATGTGTTTATTGCCAGCGGGCGGTCTCCGTTTTTAGTTAAGCCGATTTTAGAGGAGTTGGGCATACACTCGTTTATTTCCTATAATGGGCAGTATGTTGTCTTTGAAAATCAAGTGATTTATAAAAATCCACTGCCTGAAAAGGCAATCAGCCGATTATTAAAGCAGGCGGGAAAGGACAAACATCCTGTCGTGTTTATGGCTGAGGACACGATGAAAGCGACTGTTGCGGATCATCCTCATGTAATGGAGGGAATCGGCAGTCTTAAAACCGATTATCCAGAAACCGATGACCTTTTCTATGAAGGAAAAGAAATTTTCCAGCTTCTTCTATTTTGCCAGGATGAAGAAGAAAAGGTTTATGCCGCTTTTCCTGAATTTGATCTAGTGCGCTGGCATGAGCTTTCGACTGATGTTCTTCCTCATGGAGGTTCGAAGGCGGAAGGGATTAAAAAAGTCATCGAGCGTCTTCCTTTTGCTATCAGCGATACATATGCTTTCGGCGACGGATTAAACGATCTGCAAATGATTGAGTATGTCGGGACAGGCGTAGCTATGGGAAATGCTGTTCCTGAATTGAAAGAAATCGCGGATTTTGTAACAAAGCCGGTAGACGAGGATGGAATTGCGTATGCTGTCAAAGAATTGGGCCTTTTAAAATAAAGAAACGGCTGGCACTGTGCCAGCCGTTTCTTTATTTTTAGCGTTCAATCGCGATTGCATTTTCAGGTTCTTTGAAAGGATTTTCTTTATCAATATAATCATAGAACATCACGCCGTTCAAATGATCGATCTCATGCTGAAACACAATAGCCGGAAATCCTTTTAAACGAATATCAATGTTTTCGCCTTCAAGGGTTGTTCCTTTTACTCTGATGCGAGCATGGCGGGGAACATAGCCTGGAATCGCTTCATCAACAGACAGGCAGCCCTCGCCGCTAGTTAAGTAGCTTTTTTCGACAGAATGGCTGACGATCCTAGGATTAAATAAAGCATAGCTGTATAACGTTCCGGAATCATCTTCCGCATGAACGGCGATCATGCGTTTTTTAATATTAATTTGAGGAGCTGCGAGACCTACGCCTGGACGCAGCTTGTATTTTTCGGCTAATTCGGGATTTTGGCTGTTCTTAACAAATTCGATCATGTCGGCCAGCTGCTGTTTTTCTGTATCACCCGGAGGCAGCTCGACAGGTTCGGCTGTCTCTCTTAGGGCTGGATGGCCGTCACGTACGATGTTTTCCATAGTAATCAAGAAACTTCACTCCTAAAGCTTAATATGTAAATTATATCGGATTTCTTCACAAAGGTGCAACGAAACAAATGACCAGCCATCTCGGCTGGTCAAGTTCATGCTGTGTAATTAGCAACAGCCTCCGCCTAAATAAGCAGCCCCGACAATGATTAACAGAATGAATAAAACAACGATTAACGCAAATGTGCGGCCATATCCTGCTCCGCCATATCCGTAACCACCATAACCGCAGCAGCCTCCGCCGTAACCATATCCATACATATTACAAAACCTCCTCTTTAAATTACGCCAGAGCCTTTATTAGTAGGCATAGCGTCTACTATAAACTATGTAAAAACAATAAAGTTGTATGGTCATATGCCTTGTTTTCTCAAGTTTTTGGTCGGTTATCTTCGACAATTTACTGACAGACACATCAGGTGACCCTAAGAAAGTAATTTCAGCTTGGCTATTGTCAAATGGCGATTAGGCATCTATAGTCGAAAATGTCAAAATTGTAGGATTTCTATATGGGAAATTTTCCGAAACCATGTTTTTGGGCATGGGAGCAATTGGGGCAGCAAGTATACTGCTTGCAGGTTGTGGAGGAAAGCAGCCGGTTGAATTACTTCATGATTCAATGGAAAAACTGTATAAGTGGAAAATTCGATTCAAAAAGAACAAAAACTGGTAATGGAAAATGGGAAATATAGAGCGTAAGTTTTGCGACAGTTTGCTTAATTTTAATATAGATTATTACTCAAAAATTGTCTCAATAGCCAATCAGGCATTAAATAATGCAAACCAGCGCAAGAAACATTTGGAAGCAGAAAAGACAGTATTACTGATTGTAAAATAGAATTTGAATGAGCAAAAAAATCAACTGAAGATATTAAGGATAAGAAAGTGAGAGAAAAAGCAAATCGTGTAATCGATTTCATGGAAAGAGAAATGCTGCATCGACACAATGTGCCATAAATAGAATAAGGCTATTTCGTGTGACAAAGATTTATACAAGCAGATAATGGATAAAAAGGCGACATTCGTTCAGCTTGCAGAGCAAATTGAAAAAATAAATTCAGTTTATGAAAAAGTGCATAAACAAGTGGATGAATTTAATACTTATGCTGAGGATTACAACAAAGAAAAAGAAAAACTGTTTACTAGGTAATATGGAGTAAAGTATATTAAGCATATGAGTTGATATTAAATGAGCTAAGCCGTCCGTAAAAAGACAGTTTAACCAGGATATAAATGTATTTGATATTGACAATGTGAAATTAATACTCTAAAATTTATTTAGAGATAAATTCACATAAAACCAATCGTTGTTTCGGCACGTTGGGAGGATTCATTATGTCTTATTACGATGCAATAGAAACATATTTGCAGAATAAATTAACTGAATATTCTTAATTTTATATGAGAACCCTATAGAATGCGATGACTTGCACCATTTGAAGTTAGCCCGCTAATTCAAATCAAATATGAACTTAAACCTTTTATTAAATAAAAGGTTTTTTGCTGTTTTCAAAGATGTTGTGTTTAAATCAAGAGAAGAAATTTGGGGAGATAAAATAACATGCAAAAGTCCAACATTTTGATGTTTTCAGGGCAAGGTTCTCAATACTGGGGAATGGGCAAAAAGCTTTTTAACACGGACACAGTTTTTCGAGAAACAATGCACCGACTTGATGCCATTGCTATCGAGCTGAAAGGATATTCAATCATCGAGTATATATATGATGAAAAACGAAAAAATTCTAAATTCAGCAATATACTATTTTCTCACCCGGCAATTTATATGACGGGGTACGCTGCTGCGCAAACACTGATACAAAAAGGTATCGAGCCTGACGGAGTTATCGGAATGAGTTTAGGTGAATTTGCAGCAGGAGCAGTAGCAGAAATACTGTCGCCGGAAGAAACGATGGAGTGTGTTTTAAAGCAGGCCGAAATTTTAGAAAACTACAGTCAGCAAGGCGGAATGATGGCTGTGCTGGGTAAGCCTTTGTTATATGATACTGAGCCTTTTTTACGACAGAATACCAATTTAGTTTCGGTGAATGGCCGTAATCATTTCGTTATTTCCGGTGAAATAAAAGCATTAGATCAGGCATCCTCTCTAATGCAGAAAAAGGGAATTGCAAGTCAAAAATTGCCTGTTTGTTTTGGTTTTCATTCCGAATTAATCGATGGTGCTGCACAAAAGTTTAAAGAATATATGAAACATAAAGTTTTTAAGAAACCAAATATCACTTTCATCTCTTCGGTGTACGGTAAAGAACTGAAATATATTCCTGAAAACTACCATTGGGATGCAATAAGAGAGCCCATTCGATTTCTAGATGCAGTTGATTTTAATGAAAAAAGAAACCCAGCATTCTATATCGATACAAGTCCCTCCGGCAGTCTTGCGGGGATTGCCGAAGAGAGTGCTGCAGATTATTCAAAATCGTCGTTTCATACAGTGTTGAGTCCGTTTGGAAATGAGATCAACCGCATGGAACAGATAACCAAGCGTATTGAAGAACAAAGGCAGAAATATGGGACAGGGGGAGAAAAACAAATGCTGGCTTACGTTTTTCCTGGGCAGGGTGCACAATTTAAAGGAATGGGTGGAGACATATTTAATGAGTTCAGTGATCTGGTTCATAGAGCAGATGCTATTTTAGGGTATTCCATAAAGGATTTATGCCTATCAGACATAGACAACAAATTAACTGATACAAAATATACACAACCTGCGATTTATACAGTGAGCGCACTTCAATATTTAAAGCTCAAAAAAGAGGGGAAAGCATCCCCGGATTTTACAGCAGGACACAGTCTCGGCGAATATACAGCTTTATTTGCAGCGGGTGTCTTTGACTTTGAAACAGGGCTCAAATTAGTTGCAAAAAGAGGAGAGTTAATGAGTGCGTCTTCACAAGGCGGAATGGCGGCTGTCATTGGACTCAATGAAAATAAAATAAGAGAGGTGCTTAAACAGTTTGATTTTGATCAAATAGATATTGCTAATTACAATACGTCGTCTCAAATTGTGATAGCAGGGGAAGTCGAGGACATAAAGCGGGCAGCCGTATATTTTGAACAAGCGGGGGCAACGGCATATGTTGTTCTGAAAGTCGGGGGAGCTTTTCATTCTCGTTTTATGGAGGATGCGAAAAAGCATTTTGCCAAATTTATCGAACCCTTTCAATTTTCGAAATTAAACATTCCGGTCATATCAAACTATTTAGCTAGACCTTATAAGCAAGAAGACATTAAACATAACTTGATTGAACAAATAACACATTCAGTAAAATGGACTGAAAGTATCAGATACCTAATGGGACAGGGTGTAACTGCTTTTGAAGAGGTCGGACCAGGCAACATCCTGACGAAGTTGACACAAACCATTCAAAAAAATGAGCTGCCGCTTATCATCAACGCACCTGAGGTCGTTGACTCTATTCCTGAAGATGATGATATAAATTCTGGAATAGAGCTGACGGCAGAAACCATCCCAAGGAAAGAATCTACTGGGGAAAATTCTACAGAATCTCAACTGGGAGATCAATCTTTCAAAAATGATTATAATTTGAAATATGCATATTTGGCAGGGGGCATGCATAGAGGAATTTCTTCAGCTGAAATGATCATCCGTCTTGGTGAAAAAGGAATGATGGGTTTTTTCGGAACTGCAGGCTTAGAAATTGAGGATATTGAGCAAGCGATTATTTCGATTAAGAATGGACTCGAAAAAAGTCAGTTTTATGGAATGAATATTCAATCGGAACCAGATAATCAAGATAAAGAAAAACAGCTGATTGATTTATATGTAAAACATGATGTAAGGGTGATAGAAGCGTCTTCGTACCTTTCCGTTAATGAGGCATTAATTTATTACAAAGCGCAACAGTTGAAGGAAGACAAAGACGGTCATGTCATGCCTTATAATCGAATCATTGCAAAAGTGTCCCGACCGGAAGTTGCAGCGGCGTTTCTGAGTCCAGCTCCTGCAAACATAGTCGAGAAAATGGCCGAACAGGGCATTTTAACTTCACAACAAGTAAAATGGCTAAGCCGCATTCCTGTAGCTGACGATATGATCATTGAAGCGGATTCCGGCAGTCATACTGATCAAGGAGCGTTATCAGTTATGCTTCCGTTTTTTATGAGGATGCGTGACGATATGATGAAAACGAATAACTATAAAAAGAGAATTAGAATTGGAGCTGCCGGAGGTATCGGAACTCCCGAAGCAGCAGCCTCTGCTTTTTTAATGGGAGCTGATTTTGTTATGACAGGGTCTATCAATCAATGTACAGCTGAGTCCGGCACAAGTGAATCTGTCAAAGAATTATTGAGTGAAATGGAAATACAGGATACTGCTTATGCACCTTCCGAAGCTATGTTTGAGTTCGGCGCAAAGGTCCAGGTAATGAAAAGGGGAATGTTGTTCCCTGTCAGAGCAAATAAATTGCAGCAATTGTATCAGCAATTTCAGTCTCTTGATGAGATAGATGATAAAACAAAGATCCAGTTAGAAAGTAAGTATTTTAAAAAAACTTTTGATGAAATCTATGAAGACATTAAAAGAACATATCCAAATCTAGTTGAAAAAGCAGACCGTAATCCAAAATTTAAGATGTTATTAATTTTTAAGTGGTATTTGCGAAAAGCCAGTTTGTTTGCATTGGAAGGGGACGAAAAAAGAAGGGTGGATTATCAGGTGCATTGCGGTCCGTCTCTGGGTGCTTTCAATCAGTGGGTGAAGGGAACAGAATTAGAAGCATGGAGAAACAGGCATGTTGGGGAAATCGGTGAAAAGATAATGATTGAAGCAGAAAACTTACTAAGGTATCGATTGAACACGATATTTTAATAAAAGAGAGGGGCTGCTGGAAACGAATGGTTCATCACTTGAATAAAAAGACTGGGAGCGATAACTCGTATAAATCATCTGATATAGCAATTATAGGAATTTCATGCAGATTTCCTGATGCTAATAATTATCATGAATTCTGGGGGAATATACATAGCGGTAAAGATTCCATTCGAGAAGTGCCGCTTGAACGGTGGAACCCTGAACAATATTATTCTGCTGACATCAACATTCCAAATAAAAGTATCAGTAAATGGGGAGGGTTTATTGAACAGGCCAGATACTTCGACCATAAATTCTTTCATATTTCTCCTCGTGAAGCAAAAAACATGGATCCTGAACAAAGAATTCTTTTAGAGGAGACATGGCGCTGCATTGAAGATTCAGGTGTATCATTGAGTGAGCTTCAGGATAAAACTACTTCTGTCTTTACAGGTATTATGAACTCTGACTATCGTCAGATGGGCTGTGCTGATTCGGAAATTGACAGCTATGCTTGTCTCGGGAGCTTTGAGTCTATTCTTTCCAACCGCATTTCATTCGCATTTGATTTTACGGGAAAAAGCATGTCTGTAAATGCTGCGTGCGCGTCATCGCTTGTTGCTTTGGATGAAGCGGTTAGATCACTGAGGGAAAAGGAAAGCGATTTTGCCATTGCTTCGGGCGTGAATTTAAATTTTCAGCCTTGGAAATACATATCATTCTCAAAGGCCAGAATGCTGAGCCCCGATGGTAAATGTAAGAGTTTTGATGCGGCTGCAAACGGCTATGTTCCTGGGGAAGGCGCAGGAGTTTTATTGATTCAACGACTGGATGAAGCAGTAAAAGCCGGTCATCATATCTACGGCATTATTAAAGGAACAGCTGTAAATCATGGCGGGAAAACCCGTTCAATTACTGCGCCTAGTGTGGATGCTCAATGTCAAGTCATTTTAGCTGCTTTAAAAAGTGCCAATGTAGATGCTTCAACGATTTCTTATATTGAAGCACACGGCACGGGAACATCTTTGGGCGATCCAATCGAAATTGAAGCTTTGACGAAAGCGTATCTGCAATATACTGATCATACACAATATTGCCGGATCGGAAGTGTCAAAACGAATATAGGTCATTTGGAAGCAGCAGCTGGTATGGCAGGATTAATTAAAGTGTTAATGATGATGAAACATCGAAGGATACCGAAAACGCTAAATGTAAATATGGTTAATCCAATTATCCAATTTGAAAAAACACCATTTGTTCTGGCAATGAATTCATGTGATTGGCAGGCTCCGGACGGAGAACCGCTTAGAGCGGGAATAAGTTCTTTCGGCTTTGGGGGCGTTAACTCTCATGTCATTATCGAAGAATTTATACACAAAGAAGTATCAAAAGCAAGCTGTAACGGTAAAATACAACCGTTTCTTTTCTCTGCAAAAAGTGAAAAAAGCATGGAGCAAATGTTACAGCAGTGGAAATTATTTTCCGGTGAGTCCGAGGAATTTCAAAAATTTTCACATGAAGAAATTAGTAGCACGCTTCTGACCGGCAGAGCAACGTTTGAGTATAGAGCAGGTATATTAGCAGACAGCAAGGCCGAATTAAGGAATCATATTGAAAAAGGACTGACGATTCATAAGAAAAATGATTGTAAGTGGATACTTGTTATTGGTGACTTAAAGTGGGAAAGCTACGAACAATTTACAGCGATTAAAAGGGTATTCCCTAATATAGAAAAAGAAGTAGAGAAAATGCTGCAAGGCATTTCGACTGTAGATTATACATTTAAAGAGAAATGGACAACTGAAAAATCCAGACTGTATTCTGTAGTTATCAATACTGCAATAGTAAAAAGCATGCTGACTGCAGGTTTTAGACCAAGCTGTATTACCGGTGTTGGAGACGGGTATTTTATTGCTCTTGCTGTAGCCGGTATACTAAAAATTGAAAATGTATACGCTTTTATCGCGAATGTTGAGAAGGCATCGGCATTATTTTGTGATCCGCCGTCCATTCCGTTTCTGAGTCCGTATACCGCAAAAACCTATTTTCCAGTTCAGTTGGATGAGAATTATATCAGGATGTTACTGAATGGTATTCAATTCTCAGTTGAATCTGCGATTCATTTACGGAAAAAAGCACAATTACTTCTTAAGCATCAATATACATTTAAAGGCTACATAGAGGAATGGGAAAAGTCGGCGCACTCTCAGCAAATCAGTGTCTTGAAGAATATTATTGATGAATCAGGATTTAGCGGAGAAAAACTGACGGATGAGGAAGTAGTAACGTTAGTAGCAATCCTTGCTTCTTTGCAAAGACTCTATAAGAAATGGGATTTAACAGAGCAAGAAGGCTTATCAGAAAACCGATATTCTCAAGAACTCTTGTACCTAATTGATGCCGGTGTGCTGTCTAAAGAGCTTGTTATGAGCATGTTATTGAAACAGCCGGAAGGAATAAAACAGGCAGTTAAGTATTTACAACAGGCACCGTCCGATTTTTATGAAAAAGACCGATTTCCATTAATGGTTGATCACAACCAAATACAGGATTTAAATCAAGAGATAACTGACCTTGTTCTAAAAATATCGGAAAAAACAATTGAGCCGAATAGAGATATTGAAATTCCTAACTTTTGCACCTTTCAATTCGGAACCTTGCCTCTTACGATGAATATTAAGCATGAAGCATATTTTGAGCCGAGCAAATCGCCTGATGAGTCTCTTTATCAGGTGTTTATGCAAATGTGGCTAAAAGGAGAAGAGATTGTTTGGGCAAGACTGGGTGATCACAATAAGAAAAAAGTAGTTTTGCCTGTTTATCCATTTGAACGGTATCATTTTGACTTGAAACCTGAAATATCCAAAACAGAGGCATTTTCTGTGGAGAATATAAAACGGTCATTATATGCACCGGTTTGGAAGGAATCACCGCTGTCGGAAGTTCTCACAGATGGACAAAGGAGTACGATTTTGCTTTTTTCGGATCATAAAAGGTATTCGGAAGTATTGCAAGAGAGAGAGAACACTTTTGTATATCTTGTCACGAAAGGTGATTGTTTTGAGCAAATAAGCGATGATGTGTTCACAATAAATAGAGAAAACCCTGAAGATTATATAAGTCTGATCCGATTGTTAAAACAAAAAAATGCAATACCAGATTCCATTTTGCATGCATGGGCTGACAAACAATCAGAATTTGATGAAGCATTGCAAACAGGAATATACTCCGTTTTTTACCTGACAAAGGCATTAATAAGTGAAAACCTTATAAACAAGGTGCGGCTTATATATGTATTCAGTAATGATAAGGAAAAGAGACTGCCCTGTTTTGAAGGGATCGGCGGTTTTTTTAAGTCAGTAAAGCAAGAATATCCTGAGCTGTGCTGCAAGGCGATTCGCTTTACAAATGGCTCAATGTCAATTTCGTATTCCGAAGAGTCAGACATCTTATATAAAGAAATAGATGCAGCTCCGGACCATAACATAAACATTATGTATAAAGACGGCGTAAGGTATGCCCAGGTATTAGAGAAGAAGACTAAAACGAACTTCTCCCCAGTCCAATATCCCGGAAAAGATAAAGTGTACTTAATTACAGGGGGATTAGGGGGGATTGGCAGTAAAATTGCTGAGTATTGTGCAAAATCCGAAACATGCACAATCATTTTGTCAGGACGTTCTCCATTACGCGGGAAAAAACAGAAGCTGTTGGAATTTTTAAATCAATTTAATGCGGAAGTCTTTTATATGCAGGCGGATATATCAGATGAAGAAACCGTAATAAAACTGGTCGATGATATTATGGAACGATATTCAGGCCTTAGCGGAATTATTCATTGTGCGGGAGTTATCAGAGATTCATTCCTTTTTCAAAAAACAAAGCAAGAGCTTTCAGAAGTCATAGCTCCGAAAGTGCAAGGAACGTTGTATCTGGATAATGCGACGAAGGAGATTGAATTGGACTTTTTCGCTGTTTTTTCATCAGTGGTCTCTATTGCAGGAAACGAAGGTCAGACTGATTATGCATATGCAAACAGCTTCTTAGACCACTTTGCTGAGTATAGGGAACAGAAGCGTCAAAAATCTCAGCGCAACGGGCGTACTTTAACAATCAATTGGCCGTTATGGAAAGAAACCGGAATGGGAGTGAGTATATCAGATCAGGCGAGAACATCACTTTTTCGTGATTCCGGTCTTGAAGAATTGTCTTCTGAAGCTGGGGCGGATTGGTTCGCCCAGATTGTGATGTCCGGACAGCTGCATAATATTGCAGTCTGCGGAGATTCAGACCGTTTTGAACAATTTATGAAGCAACGATTTCAAACGAATTACACACAAATAAGTGACACAATTCAGTTGGCTTCGGGTGATGTGAAAATACAGACGAGATCATTTTTAGCAAGCATTATTTCAGGCGAAGTTGGTGTTAAACCTGAGGAAATAGACCATTCTGTGCACTTAGCTGAATATGGTATGGACTCGGTCATGATACATCAATGTAATTCAAAGCTGGAGCAGGCGCTAGGAGCTATTTCAAAAACGCTTTTATTTGAGTTCCAGACCATCACAGACTTGGCAGACTATCTCATAAAGGAATATCCGGATCGGCTGGAAAGTTTATTTCCTGCGAAAAAGAAAGAAAAACTAATTCAGAGTTCTACAGCTGTTAATCCAGCTCAATTTCATATTGCGCCTGTAATGAAGGAGAAAGAAAAACACGATGGTATAGCTGTCATTGGCATAAGCGGGCGATATCCCGGTGCGGAGAACATCGAGGAATTATGGGATGTATTATCTCAAAAGAAAGATACTATCACAGAAGTTCCGATAGAACGCTGGGATGCCCGCGCTTATTATGATTCTGATCCTGCTAAAGCCCAACAGGGAAAGATTTATTGTAAGTGGGGCGGTTTTTTACCGAGTGCTGATTCATTTGATTCTTTGTTTTTTCATATATCACCAAGAGAAGCAGAAGCCATGGATCCTCAGGAACGTATCTTTCTAGAAACTGTGTGGAAGGCGTTTGAAGATTCAGGGTATACCCTGAATCGTTTGCAAAAAACAGCGGGAAAACATGTTGGGGTTTTTGCTGGAGTTACGACTAATTCTTATAAACTGCTCGGTGAACGAATACCGACAGATAAAAATACTGTGATCCCAAACTCGTTTCCATGGTCTCTTGCGAACAGAGTTTCTTACACATTTGATTTTACAGGGCCAAGCGTACCTGTTGACACAGCTTGTTCTTCATCATTAACTGCAATCCATATGGCGTGTGAAAGTTTAAAAAAAGGTGAGTGCTCTATTGCTGTTGCCGGGGGAGTTAACCTGTATTTACATCCGTCGGACTACTTGTACCGCTGTCAAATGGGGATGCTTTCAAAGACAGGGCAATGCAGGAGCTTTGGTGCAGGGGGTGACGGTTTTGTACCCGGAGAAGGTGTAGGAGTAGTTATTCTAAAACCGCTGAAAGATGCAATTCGGGATAATGATACGGTGTACGCAGTTATTAAAGGGACAGCGATCAACCATGGAGGGAAAACGAACGGTTATACCGTTCCTAATCCAGCAGCTCAGGCAAGCCTTATTCAAGAGGCTCTTGCTACAGCTGATTGGAGCGCCAGAAGCATCGGCTATATTGAAGCCCACGGCACAGGTACCCCGCTGGGTGACCCAATTGAAGTCAGAGGCTTGACAAAAGCCTTTAGAGAATATACGGACGAGTCATCATATTGCTCGCTTGGGTCCATTAAATCAAACATAGGTCATCTTGAAGCAGCAGCAGGTATTGCCGGCCTGACAAAAATCATATTACAGATGAAATATAAAAAAATAGCTGCCACACTTCATGCTGAGCGAATACATCCAGATCTTCATCTTGACGAGACACCGTTCCATCTTCAGCAGGAAACATCTGAGTGGGTGAAGCTTACTGATGAGAAAAATCCCGAAAAAACATATCCAAGACGAGCGGGACTAAGCTCTTTTGGAGCTGGTGGGTCAAATGCACATATCCTTGTTGAAGAGTACGAGCCTCCTGCAATTTCTGATACCAGCTGGCAGGAAGGTGAAGAACTTATTGTACTTTCAGCAAAACATCCGCTAAGTTTACAGGAGTATGCAAAACAGCTTGCAGGGTATCTCCAAAGGGCCAGTCAAAAACATGACCATTCTCTTGTGCAAGCAGTTAAGGAAGAGTTTAAAAAAGCAGCTGAAAAATGCGGCGTTGACATAAAGACTGCGAAAAGCACCGATTGGCAGTCAGACCTGTTCATGTCATGGATTGACGAAATTTATAACTTTTACAATTTAAGAAGCAGGCAGCCGCAAGATACAGAAGATTTTACGGCAGAACGCTTTTTGGAACAAAATAAGAAACAAGTCAGTGATTTTTACGAGCAAGAGGGACTTTGCAAATCCTTACGTCTTTCAAATATTGCTTTTACGCTCCTGACTGGACGTGAGCCCATGTCTGAAAGGCTCGCCATTATATCAAAAGATGTCTATGATTTAATCTCTAAACTGAATAAGTTCATTAATGGGGTTACAGATCAAAATATATTCAGAGGAAAAAAGATTAATCAGAAGCAAAGACAAAAACAAACCGGTATACAAATGAAGGCAGATAAACGAACAATGGCAGAGATGGCTGATTATTGGATCTCAGGGGGAGATTTGGCATGGGAAGATCTCCATATTGAGCGAGCTGCAAGCAAAATTGTGCTTCCCACATATCCTTTTTTAAAGAATAAACTTAGGGTTTCGAAGTCTGTTCATATGCAGAAAAAAGAATTGGCCGATCCAGACCCTTTGTTTAATTTTTCAGCGGAAGAAAGCCGGTTTAACAAAAAGCTGTCAAGTTCTGATTATTATCTGAAAGACCATATCATAAATGGCGAGTTTGTTTTACCGGGAGCTGCGGTCATTGAAGCCGCAAGAGAAGTAGCAGAGAGATTAAATGGAAAACAAGTTGTGAAATTGAGTCAAATCGTATGGTCACTTCCAATTACCGTTCAAGAAGAAAAGACAATTGCTATTGATCTGTTTCCCAATCAAGAAGGTAGCAGGTTTATAGTAAAAAGTGATTTGCATTCTGAAACCGCTGTTCATTCACAAGGTAAACTTAAGTTCTACGAGGCAGAAGCAGCACGTGAAATAGAACTATTTGAATTGAATAATTTGCTAAAGGAGCAAAAAAGCACAATCAATGGTGATGAGTGCTATAAGAGCTTTAAGCAGGCAGGCTTGGACTATGGCAGCAGTTACCAAGTGATTAAGCAGCTGTTTATCCTTCCAAACGCGGTTCTTTCACGCATATCTCTTGCTGACAATCTTCAGTTAAATGGAGCCAGAGGAATGCTGAATCCATGTTTGTTAGACGGTATTTTCCAGTCAACTATCGGATTTACGCTTGAGCATGATGGCGGTCAAGTGCCATATTTGCCTTTTGAATTAGGAGAGCTGGAGATTTTGAGTGCTCCCTCGGATAGCGGTTATGCTTATGTCATACCAGCTGATGAAAAGAATGCTTCATCTGTAAAAAGATTCAATATTATGTATATGGATGATAAAGGCCAAGTAAGTTTGAAACTGAGAAACTTAGCTCTCAAAGCACTAAAGAGCCCACAGCACAATCAAATTGTAAAAACGGAGCATTCTATCAGTTATTATAAGGACAAATGGGTTCAGGAATTTAATCACCATTCAGATGAAATCTGCCATTCAAACACCTGTTTGGCTATTGTGCTCCATGACGATATAACAGAGCAGCACATTCGCAATGCGTATGAAAGCATTGGCCTGAAGCTAATCTTTGTCCGAGCTGGGAACCAATTTAAAGAAAAGGGAATCTATTCATATGAGCTGAATAGTCATAAACTTGACGATTACAAGACACTGCTGGGGATTCTTACGCGAAGGCAAGTAACAATCGGACATGTGGTTTTGTTTGGAAAGAGTCCCGAAACGAAAATCTCGCATGATATTAAAAGTAAACTTGATGAGGCTGTTTTTCCGGTTTTCTATATAACGAAAGCACTTATGTCAGTGAAGCCAAAAAATAAAATAAAAATATCTCATGTGTTTTTTACAAAAAAAAATCAAGTTTTACCTTATCAAATGGCGTTAAGCGGTCTTTTTCAGGCGCTTCATCTAGAACAGCCTATGATTACAGGTAGAAATATTGAAATATGCAGCGGGCAGAAGTTGCTGCCGAATGGCCTTTTCCCGGAGTTGGACTGCATCGTAAAAGAAAGTGTTGCTAGCGACAGCGGCTCCACAGAAATCAGATATGTGGATGGAATCAGATACGTGAAGAAGTCCGTCGGTATTAAATATACGAACGGCATTTCAAAAGTTGAAGTAGAAGAAAATGGAGTTTATCTCATTACAGGAGGAGCAGGCGGACTAGGACTGATATTTGCCAAGCACCTTATACAAAAAGGCAGAATAAAGATAGTGTTGATAGGGAGGTCAGAACTTTCTGAGGAATCTGTCAGGCTTATAAAAGAACTGGAAGCCTCCGGATCGGAAATTTTTTATGTTAAGACTGATATTTCTGAGGAAAAAAATACCGCTGATCTGATAAATCTTATAAAAAGCAAACTAGGCTCTTTAAAGGGCATTATACACAGCGCGGGCGTTATAAGAGATTCATTACTCATTAACAAACGTGAAGAGGACGTGAGAGCTGTCTTAGCAAGCAAAGTACATGGTACGATTTGGCTTGATCAGTACACAGAAAAAGAGCCACTGGACTTTTTTGTCCTGTTTTCATCAATTAGTGCAAAAATAGGGAATGCGGGACAGACGGATTATGCTTATGCTAATCGTTTCATGGATTATTTTGCGGAGCTGAGAGTAGCTGAAGACAAACCTGGAAAGACACTCTCTATTAATTGGCCGTTATGGAAAGAAGGCGGCATGCAAGTTGACAGACACTCAGAGAGATTTCTATATGAACATTTTGGGATGTTGTCCTTAGGTGAACAAGAGGGTCTATCAGCATTTGATAAAGCAATGACAGGGTGTGAACATCAAATCATGGTATTTAGCGGCAATGAATTAAAATTGGAGCGAATCATAGGTATCGCCGAAGAAAAAGGTAATAGAGAAGCCATTGAAGAAAATAATGAGCCAGATAGAACTATATCTTCACTGAAAAACACTTTGGCACGCATTATATGCACCGTATTGAAGATTAATGAAAGTGAATTTGATTTTGAGCTGCCTATAAGTGAATATGGATTTGATTCAATTATGTTTACAATGCTGGGTAATGAATTAAACGAATCATTAGGAATTTCAATAATGCCATCCCAGTTTTTTGATTTTTATGATTTTTATGAATTGCTTGATTATATACATGATGAATGTTCACAAGAACAGGTGCAGAATAATCTATTAGATCATGAGAATAAGAACACCAGAGAATATCTGAAAGAGGAAATTGCACATATCATTTCAGCTCTTTTGAAGATAGAAAGGCAAGAAATAGAAGGAGAAACTTCATTTGGTGAATACGGGTTTGATTCTATCACTTTTACAAGGCTTGGAAATGAAATTAATCAAAGGTATGGAACAGACCTGCTGCCTTCCATTTTCTTTGAATACAATTCGTTAGATGAAGTTGCAGGTTATTTAATAGATCAGTATGGGGACAGTTACAGTTTTTCAACCGATTCTTCTTCCAAAACAGACGCTGAAAAAATAGACGAAGTGGAACCGTCTTTGGATTATGATGACGGATATGCTGATCTTGCTCTTACATCTTCGGAAGAAAACAGTGAAGCAGAAGGCACGTTAAATGAGCCTGTTGCAATAGTGGGGATAAGCGGACGATTCCCTCAATCAGACACAATAGAGGAACTTTGGGAACAAATCGAAAAGGGCCGTGATTTGATTACAGATATTCCTGAAGACCGCTGGGACTGGAGAGAATTTGATGGTGATCCGATAAAAGAGAGAAATAAAACGAATATAAAAAGAGGGGGATTTATAAACGACGCAGATAAATTTGATCCCTTGTTTTTCGGAATTTCTCCTGCGGAAGCAGAATTAATGGATCCACAGCAAAGGATTTTTATAGAGACAGTTTGGAAGGCAATAGAAGATGCAGGTTATAAACCTTCTGATTTGGCAGGGACTAAAACCGCTGTATTTGCAGGTGTTGCTACAACAGACTATGCTGAACGACTCAGTGAAAATCTTACCCCGATTCAGGCACAGACAGCTACTGGCCTAAATCATTGTATACTGGCGAATCGAATCTCTTATCTGCTGAATATTACGGGCCCAAGCGAACCGGTTGACACGGCTTGCTCTAGTTCATTGGTTGCGCTGCATCGTGCGGCAGAGGGAATTCAGAGGGGAGAATTTGACATGGCCATTGCAGGGGGCGTTCATATTATGACAAGCCCGACCCTGTTTATAGCTTTCGACAAAGCAGGTATGCTGGCAAAAGACGGAAAGTGTAAAACGTTTGATAGAAGAGCGGACGGCTATGTGAGAAGTGAAGGAGCAGCGGCGGTATTGCTTAAACCGCTCAGTAAAGCACAAGCGGATGGGGATCACATATATGGCCTGATTAAAGGAACAGCGATAAACCATGGGGGACACGCCAATTCCTTGACTGCACCAAATCCGAAGGCGCAGGTAGATTTATTAACTGAAGCTTGGAGGAAAGCCGGTGTCAGTCCTGCAACGGTCGGATATATTGAAGCTCACGGGACAGGGACAAGCCTTGGCGATCCAATTGAGGTAAACAGCATTGTAAAAGCATTCAAAACATTATATGAAGAATGGGGCATTCCTTTTACTGAACAAAAGTCTTGCGGGATAGGCTCCGTTAAAACAAATATAGGTCATCTAGAAACGGCTGCTGGAATAGCTGGGGTGATCAAAGTATTATTGGCGTTTAAATACCAAAAACTCCCTGGACTTGTTAATTTTTCTGAACTTAATCCATATATCAAACTAGATGGCACACCATTTTATATAACAGATACAAATGAAAAATGGAAAAGAATGAAAGATGAACTGTACGCTGACATACCAATGCGAGCAGGTGTCAGCTCTTTTGGATTTGGAGGTGTAAATGCACATATTGTTATAGAAGAATACAGAGAAAAGAACAGGAGAATATCGGAAAGTGGAAGAAACCACATTTTTGTGTTGTCAGCGAAAACCAAAGATCAATTGCTCGACTATATTAAGCTGATGATTCAGTATTTGGATCATGCAATCAGAAAAGAAGTTTCGGTTAATTTGACTGATATGGCAAGTACGCTGCAAAACGGGCGCGAAGAAATGGAAGAAAGAATCGCTATATGTGCTTCTGATATAAGAGAGTTAAGAGACAAATACATCAGCTTCCTTGAGTTTAACAAGAAACAAGAAGGCGTATTTATCAATGAAAATAAAAAGAAATACACAGTTATAACTGAAGAGCTTCTTCTAGAGGCTATTCATAGCGGTAAAGAGGAATTGGTGGCTCAATGGTGGGCCGAGGGAGCAAAAGTGAATTGGCGGCAAATATTCAATAAAACATATAACAAAATGCCGTTGCCATCCTACCCCTTTGCAAGGGAGAGTTATTGGTTCAGACAGAAAATCAAAAACGTTGAACTGGAAAAGCAGCTTCATCCTTTGTTAAGCGAAAATTTGTCAACTTTAAAGAGCTTGAAGTTTAAAACAAATATTACCGGCTCTGAATTTTTTATCACTGATCACCTTGTTTCTGGGCGTCCTGTTTTACCGGGAGCAGCATATCTTGAAATGGCTCTTGTCTCCGCGGAAATAGCTGTTGAGAGCACTATATGTAAGATTAAAGATGTCGTATGGAACAAACCAATTACCTACGAAGGAACACCGTTTCACATCTATTCAAGTCTTCAAATGCAAAAAGATAAACTGAATATAACAATCTGCACAGGAGAGCCGGAGGGTGAATTGCAAATCTGCTCACAAAGTATTGCAGAGTTCGAGGAATCAAATATTATCAGACCGCTTGAACACTTTGATATTGAACTGTTTAAACACAGCAGTGATACAAAAATTAGCCGCAAAGAATGTTATCACCATTTTAGCAGAATGGGGCTGAATTATCGCTCTGGGTTTCAAACCCTGACCGCCGTCTACTGCAACGGTCAGGAGGTACTGGCAGAACTTGTGCTGCCAGAGCAGCTGAAAAACGATTTTAAGCATTTTAAACTTCACCCGTCATTGATTGACGGAGGATTTCAATCGGTCGCATTTTTGTTAAATGATAATGATAAAGGAAGTTTATATGTTCCTTATTCACTTGAGGAGCTTGTTATTTGTGGCCCGCTTGAGGAAAAATGTTTTGCACGTGTAAAAGAGACTGGATTTTGCACGTATAGCATCCAATTTATTAATGAGGACGGAGAAATTGCTGCAAGCATGAATAACTTTTCTGTCAGAAAAGTGAACGCGGGAGGATTACTGCCGGAAGACAGTGAAGATCAGACAATTCTTTTACTATTAAAACAACTGAAAAACGGTGAGCTCTCCGCTGACCAAGTCTATCAACTGCTGGAGGTAAAATAGTGCATATTAAACAAATACTTTCCTTGATTGAAGAACAGCAGATGTCTCCTGATACAGGATTAGAACTAATTCGCACTTACAGAAAAGAACAAATAAAAAATGGGACGGAGCAGCAATCGCAAGCTGCGTCCCAAACTGTCTTTTTTAAAAGAGATTGGATATCGTCAAAAAATGATGATGTACAGAAACAACAGGCGCCAAGAAGCATATTAATTTTTGATCGAGATAAACGACTTTCAGAATATATTAGTATGCTTTACAAAGATCAAGTGCATGTTATTCTCGTAACTCCTAATGTTTATTTCAGCTGTCCGGAGCAAAATGTATACACAATAGATCCGTCAAATGAGGCTCATTATGAAAACCTGTTTGCAGACTTGGAAAAAAGCAAATTTACACCTGGATGTGTTCTATATCTATGGAACAGCGCTGTTCCGGAATTAAGTGAAGAGTTGATTCATAAGGCACTTCTCAATGGGATTTTGCCATTGTTTGTTTTAACAAAGGCTTTAATAAATGCAAAATATGATAATACGAAATTATTGCATATGTATTGGACAAACGGTCAGATTCAGCCGTTTAATGAAGCGGTCGGGGGTTTTATAAAAACGGTAAATATGGAAAGCTCCAAATTGAAGGCGAAAACGCTTCAAATTCATAGAGAAAAGCCTGATTCAGATCCTACCGCTTCGCAATTGTGGGAGATGGCATGTAATGAATTACAAAGCTTTCAATCAAATGAATGCCAAATTTTAATTGACTCTCACAGCAGGTATATTAAAGGAATGCAGCATATTGATTTAGAAAATGCAAATTCATTAGCTCCGAAGCATGTATCATATCATAAAGGCGGCGTGTATATCATTACCGGCGGTGCAGGAAAACTCGGTCTTATGTTTGCGGAACATATCGCGAACGAAGTTGAGGCGGTCATCATATTGACAGGCCGTTCAGCTTTAAGCGAAGTTCAGAAGGAACAGCTCAGAAAACTAAACGCAAAAGGGTCTTTTGTTGAGTATATACAGACGGACATATCGGAACGAATAAAGGCTGAGCAATTTATCCGTGACGTGAAACAGCAGCGTGGCCAAATAAGCGGCATTATCCATGCTGCAGGTCTCATTCAAGATTCTTTTATTGCTAAAAAAAATCTGAGTGAGTTTGTTGAAGTATTAAAGCCGAAAGTATTCGGAACGATTTGGATGGATGAGCTGACAAAAGATGAAAATCTTGATTTCTTTATTCTGTTTTCTTCTGTTGCTGCGAACGGAAATGCTGGTCAGAGTGATTATGCGTACGCCAACAGTTTTATGGACAGTTATGCGATGTTCCGAAATCAGCTGAACAGAAATGGAAAGACACTTTCAATAAATTGGCCGCTATGGAAAGAGGGCGGAATGAATCTTGATGACAGTGCTGTTGTCCATTTGAAAGAGAAATTCGGAATGATTCCGATACATTCAACAGCGGCTTTTGGAGCTTTTGATAAAATGATGCAATCTTCATTTAGTAACATAATGCCTGTGGAAGGAGACCGGGACAAGCTCTTAAAAACAATCCCTTTCCGCAAACTGACTCCTTCAGACAATCAAACGGAAATAGAGAAAAACACTGAAGATAATGAAATTGTAATTAAGGATAAAGTTAATGATTATTTTATCAAAACCATTTGCAGTGAATTGAAAATCCCTAATCATAAAATAAATGCTTATGATTCTTTTGAAAAGTTCGGGATTAATTCACTTATAATCATGTCGCTTATATCAAAGCTTGAAGATACGTTCGGGGATTTGCCTAAAACGATCTTTTTCGAATATCGAAACGTCGATGAGCTTGCTGATTTCTTTCTGAAATCGTTTAAAGAGACAGTATTGAAGGAAGCTGGGATAGCTCAAATAGAAGCCGCACCAAAACTGAAAAAACATACAAAAATGCAGCAGGAAAGACAGTCTGCACATGCAGTGAGTGTAAATACACCAATTAATGAAGATATTGCAATTATTGGGGTAAGCGGCAGATATCCAATGGCAGATAATGTTATGGAATTCTGGGATTGCATCATTGGTGGAAATAATTGTATTACCGAGATCCCTAAAGAACGGTGGGATTTCAGATCGGACTACAGTCCTGACAGAATGGACAGAGGGAAAATCAACAGTAAATGGGGAGGGTTTATTAATCGTGTTGATCAATTCGACCCGCTGTTTTTTCACATTTCCCATAAAGAAGCTGAGATGATGGACCCTCAGGAACGTATTTTTCTCGAAACCGCTTGGCATACGTTTGAAGACTCCGGGTATACGAGAGATCGGCTTGACGGTATGAAAGCCGGGGTGTTTGTAGGAGCAATGTACGGGCAATATCAATTATTTGGTGCGGAGGAGACAGCAAAAGGAAATGCTGTTGCGCTCAGTTCTTTTTTTTCTTCTATAGCTAATAGAGTTTCATACTTTTTTAATTTCTCTGGACCAAGTATTGCATTAGATACGATGTGCTCGTCATCTTTGACAGCCATTCATTTGGCATGTGAAAGTATAAAAAGGGGAGAAAGTGAGATTGCGTTAGCTGGGGGCATAAATGTGTCCATACACCCTAACAAATATCTTTGGCTGAGCCAAGGGAATTTTGTTTCTACAGAAGGTCTATGCAGAAGCTTCGGGGAAGGTGGGAACGGCTACGTTCCAGGAGAAGGGGCGGGAGCCGTACTATTAAAACCGTTACATAAAGCAATCAATGATCAAGACTGTATTTATGGTGTGATTAAAGGAACAGCTGTAAATCATGGAGGGAAAACAAATGGTTTTACTGTTCCAAATCCAAATGCGCAAGCTGAGCTGATCGCCGAAAACTTTAAAAAGTCAGGCATTAGTCCAAGATCCATCAGTTACTTGGAAGCACATGGAACGGGTACTTCACTTGGAGATCCGATTGAAATTGCGGGGCTGACAAAAGCTTTTGAACAATTTACCGATGATAAACAATTTTGTGCAATTGGTTCAGTTAAATCAAATATCGGACATTTAGAATCCGCTGCAGGCATAGCGGCGCTTACAAAGGTACTGCTTCAGTTTAAGCACCGAAAATTGGCGCCTTCCATTCATTCTGAGCGATTAAATACTAATATAAATTTCGAAAATACGCCTTTTTATGTTCAGCAAAAAGAAGAGGAGTGGCGTAAAGAAGCCGGTATAACTCGTAGAAGGGCAGCGGTTAGTTCATTTGGAGCAGGGGGGGCGAATGCCCATATTATTCTTGAAGAATATGAAAATCATATTGATTCTGTTAAAAATACAGGTAGCGGTCCTTATGCCGCAGTTCTCTCCGCAAGAAACGAAGACAGGCTGAGGGAATACGCCCGTCGTCTTCTTCAATACACAGACCAGGAGACAGCCGTATCGGTCGCTGATATTGCTTATACACTGCAAACGTGTAGGGAGCCGATGGAAGAGAGAATTGCTTTTGTGGCCTCGGATCTGCGTGAACTTAGGGGGAATTTGAAGCTTTTCTGTGATGAAGGAATAATTGGAGACAATGTATACAAGGGCAATGTGACTAAAGATTATGATAAAGTCTTTGTTTTCCATGATCGGAAAATGAAAGAACAATTCCTTAAAGCTGTTATGGAAAAAAGGGATGTCAATGACCTTGCTAAGTTATGGTCTTACGGTGTCGATATTCAGTGGAGAAATTTATATGAAGATAGACCTAGAGCGCAGCGGGTGGATCTTCCTTTGTATCCGTTTGCTGAGGAATCTTATTGGGTGCCCCGTGTTTCTGATGAAAAGCTTTCAGCATTGCAAAATAAAACCGTCTTGCATCCGTTGCTTGATTCTAACGAATCTACCCTTGAGCAGCAATATTTTAAAAAAACAGTAATGGAAAAAGAGATCTGGTTAAAGGATCATGTGGTGAAAGATAAGCGTATTTTACCTGCGGCGGTTTTTCTTGAAATGGCATGCGCTGCAGGAAATTTATCACATCGCAGGAAAAAGGTCTCTGGTTTGAAAAACATTACATTTATTAGACCGGCAATGTTATATCAAGAGAGCATAATTGTTTACTCCTTCATTTCTGTCGAAGACGGACGCATCCTTTTTAAAATGGCGGCTGACGAAGATGCAGGTACAAAAGCCGTATTTGCATCAGGAGAATTAAGCTATGATGCTCATCAAAATGCCAAGCACATAGAGAGTATTGACAGACACGAGATCATCAAGAGAAGCGCTTTTATCCATGAACATGATGAATGTTACCGACACTTCCGGGAAAACGGTTTTGACTATGGCCGCAGCTTTCAGTCAATTCAACGATTATGGGGCGGAGACACAGAAGCTCTAGCGCATTTAATACTACCTCAAGAAGCAGCACATACCTTTAATAACAATATACTGCCGCCGTCTCTGCTTGATGGGGCTTTGCAATCATTGTTTGGCATCACCGAAGGACGAGAACGTGCTTTTGTATATGTACCTTATTCAATAGGTGAGATTTATATCCACCAGAAAGTACCGGAAGAATGCTGGGTGTATGCACGCAAAACAAGCCAAAAAGATCAATTCGAGTTTACTTACGATATTATGCTGGTGAATCATCAAGGAGACCTGCTTGTGCAACTGCAAAACGTAACACTCCGAAAAGGCGAGGTATTTTCAGATCGAGATCCGTATCAAAAGAAACAGGTTTCTTCCGTGACACAAGAAAAATTGACCGAGCTGCTCGGTCAATTGCAGGCTGGCGAGTTGACGACAGAGGAAGCTGATCATTTGCTTGCTCAAATGCTGGATTAACACTGGATGTTCAACAATGTAATTTGTAAAGGGGATGATATGTTTTATGAGCGTAACTCGTGATGTAAGAAAAAAAATACTTTCTGACATTAAAAGCGGCCTGATTTCCTTGGAAGAAGGAGTAATACGGATTAAGCAACTTGATTCTGGTATGGCTCAGCGAAGGGAACAGACTGTTTATTATAAGACGGATTGGCAGCCAGCTGATCTCGATTTAGATCCAAAAGACAGCCGAAGAGAGGGCAGTCTTTTATTATTTGATACAAATGAGGATTTGCTTAAGGAACTGACTGTACGGCATGATAAAAGTATTATTTTAGTCATACCTGGGAAAGAATTTCGACGTGTTAGGAATGGTGTGTTTGAAATCAACCCTCGGTCTGAAAAAGATTATACAAGCTTGTTTGCTTTACTGAAAGAAGAGAAAGCAGACATAAGAGAAGCCGTCCATCTATGGTCTGACCAACCGTTTAGCAGTAATGAGAAAGCGATCGAAAGACAATGTGACAGCGGCGTTTACTCTTTATTTTTATTAAACCGGGCTTTCTTCAAGAGTAAACAGCGCAAAAAAGTAAACGTATTGTATGCGTATTTTTCCGAGCGTTTAGGAGAACAGCCCCTTTACGCATCGGCAAGCGGCTTTTTGCGGACTTGGCAGCAGGAGAATCCGCTAATTTCGCCAAAAATCATTGAATTAGAGCGGTCGGCTTTCGCAAACGGCAGCTTAGGCGATATTTTGATCAATGAATTGAGAGACTTGAGCTCTCCTGAGATCGAAATCCGTTACCAAGGAATGGAGAGATTTGTTAAACGCCTGATAACATATAAACCTGCAAACAAACATGCAAGTGAGGAATATATACTGCGGGAAAATGGTGTTTATGTTATCACAGGAGGGGCGGGCGGATTAGGATTCACCTTTGCTGAATATTTGGCTCAACAAACCAAATGCCAGATTGTCTTAACGGGGAGATCACCTTTTTCAGACAAAATACAAAACAAGATAGCACAATTAGAAGCCTTAGGAGCCACTTCTATTTATTTACAGGCTGACATTTCAATAAAAGAAGAGACAGAATATATAATCAATGAAACAAAAAGAGCATATGGAAAGATAAACGGAATCATTCAAAGCGCGGGTATCATCCGTGACTCATTTCTTCATAAAAAAACAATAGAAGAATTCAATCAGGTGATTAAGCCGAAAGTATTGGGCACACTTTGGCTGGATGAAGCCACAAAGCAGGAGCGTCTCGACTTTTTTATTTGTTTTTCCTCTACTTCAGCCGTTTTAGGAAATATTGGACAGGCTGATTATGCATTCGGAAATAGTTATATGGATCATTTGATGAACATGCGTGCCGCTCAGAATCCGGGCAAAATGTTCCTATCTCTGAATTGGCCACTTTGGAAAGAAGTCGGCATGCAAGTAGATGAGCGCACGTTGGAGACGATGAAAAAATCGGGCTTTTATCCCTTGGAGAAAGAGGAGGGGATCAGAGCGTTTTCAGCAGGTTTGTCATCCGGGCTTTCCCAATTCACGGTATTTTGCGGAGATGATCATATAGATAGACATGTACATAAATTGTACGAACGTGATAGCGGTCTGCTTCAAGAAGAAACAACCGTCAGTGAGACGGTAAAGCCTGATAAGAAGCTGAAAGCTGACACTTTGACATTTATAAAAGAAATTATTTCAGCAGAATTCAGAATGCCAGCAGACAAAATAGACGCAGAGGCAGCGCTGGATAAATACGGACTTGACTCAGTCATGATCATCAATATAACCAATGAGCTGGAGAAGCATTTTGGTGCGCTTTCAAAAACCCTGTTATTTGAGTTTCAAACTGCAGCCGAATTATCAGTTTATTTCATTGAAAAGCACCATGATGCTCTGGTTCATATGCTGAAATTAAGAGTAAACGACAGCTGTAATGTTCAACAGGCGGCGGAAGCTGCTGATCCAGTAGTACCGAGCTTTCAACATAAATCAAAAGGACTGGCTCATCAGTCAAACCTGAAAATAGCAGAAAAATATCAGGACACTGATATTGCCGTCATTGGAATCAGTGGCCGCTATCCGATGGCAAACGATCTTGACACTCTCTGGAGAAATTTAATGGAAGGGAAAGATTGTATAACTGAAATCCCTAAAGACCGCTGGGATTTTAGCCTGCATTATCAGCCGGAAGCTGATCATGACATAAAAAATCAAAGCAAATGGGGAGGATTTATTGATGACGTGTATCATTTCGATCCGTTGTTCTTCAATATTTCTCCGGCTGAAGCGGAGTTAACAGATCCTCAAGAAAGAATTTTTCTGGAAACAGTGTGGCATACCATAGAAGATGCGGGGTATGCGAAGAAAATGCTTGAAAGGAAAAATGTCGGCGTGTTTGCAGGTGTCATGTACGGGCAATATCAGCTGTACAGTGCTGGAAATCATGAGCAGGCCGTTTCTTCTTCATATGCATCCATCGCAAACAGAGTATCTTACTTTTTTAATTTCAGCGGACCTAGTATTGCTTTGGATACAATGTGTTCCTCGTCTTTGACTGCTATTCATTTGGCATGTGAGAGTTTAATAACGAATGAATGTGAGCTTGCAATTGCCGGAGGAGTTAATCTTTCCATTCATCCTAATAAATATAAACTCCTCACTCAAGGCGGTTTTTTGTCCAGCGATGGTCGTTGCAGAAGCTTTGGATCTGGGGGAGACGGCTATGTTCCCGGGGAGGGAGCCGGTGCTGTTTTACTGAAGCCTGTAAAAAAAGCAATTGCTGACGGTGATCAAATTTATTCCATCATTAAGGCAACAGCTGTCAACCATGGGGCAAAGACGAATGGATATACTGTGCCTAACCCGACCGCTCAAAGTAAGGTGATTAGCAGAGCCCTGAAAAAAGGAAAGGTTGACCCGGAAAGTATCAGTTATATAGAAGCTCACGGCACAGGCACTGCATTAGGAGATCCGATTGAAATTGCCGGATTGTGCAAAGTATTTGCCGATGCAATGACAGTCAGAAAGACATGCGCAGTCGGGTCTATTAAATCTAATATCGGACATTTGGAGGCAGCTGCAGGCATAGCTGGAATTACAAAAGTAATATTACAAATGAAACATAAAACAATCGTTCCATCGCTGACTCATTCTTCTAAATTGAATGAGCATATTCAGTTTCAAGAAACGCCTTTCTATGTACCGGAAAGTCCTGAAAAATGGGTGCATTCCGTTGCAGAGAGTGACGGAAAAAAAATATCAATTCCAAGGCGTGCAGGTATAAGTTCATTCGGAGCCGGAGGGGCAAATGCCCATATCATCTTGGAAGAGTACGTAAATAGTGAGAATGCCGTATTTGAAACAACCGAGCTAGAGCCGCTTTTATTTGTTTTTTCCGCCAAAAATGCTGAAAGACTTGTTGACTATGCAAAGGGTGCAGCGGAGTACATACAGACAAAAGATTATACTTCAGAGGCACTTAGAAATACAGCATATACTTTACAGACAGGCAGAGAAGAAATGGCATACCGATTGGCCGTCGTTGCATCTTCAAAAGAGGAATTGATTAAGAAGCTTTTAGATTATTCAAAGGGAAAAACATTATCAGAGCAGCTATTTACATCTGAACTTACATCCGTATCAAACACCATTGAATTTGAAAGTCATGAGACAAAAAAAGAAATTGAAAAAGCAATTGCAGAGAGGGATCTTTCCAGGATTGCTGAGTTTTGGATCAGCGGATACGCGATAAACTGGTCGTTCCTCTATGAAAATGACAAACCTAGACGGATTTCTGCACCGACATATCCATTTGCCAAAGAATTATGCAGAATAAGCGCCTCTAAACCTGGAAACGGCCAAAAGGCAGATGCAATTGATGTTCTGCATCCGCATATTAACTGCAATGTTTCAGATTTTAATGAACAAAAGTTCAATATAAATGTTAAAGGTGATAATTTATACGTAAAAGCAAAACACAATGAAAGGATGTTTCCGTATCTTTTACAAATAGAAATCGCGAGGGCGGCAGGAGAAATAGCTTCAGGGCATCCGATTACTCGATTGACAAATCTTTCTTTTTCAAAACCGATCTTACAAAGCGGTCTAAATGACCAAATTCAAATTGTGCTGGCACCGGAAGACGATACTGCTTCATTTTTTATAAAAGATCAGAATGGATCATCATTTTATTTCTCCGGCAAACTTGTATTAGAGGGGCTTAATGAAAAGGGGCAATTTATCAATATTAAACCGTTTATGTCAGAGTATACTGACTGGATATCAGGAGAAGCGTTTTATCAGCGGCTTGCTGAAAACGGCTATGATTGCAGCAGTAAACTTAGAGGCATAGACCGTTGCGTGATACGGGACGGAAAGGCGCTTACAATCTTAAAGGCAAGCGACAAGGCAGAGGGTTATACGCTCGATCCCGCTGTCCTTGAAAGTGCTTATCAGACGATATTATGTCTCTTAGAGAAAAATACGGGGACAGTGCCTAAAACAGTAGAAGAGTGTACCATTTTTGATGAAGAGGCCAAAGCTGTATATGCATACGCAGTACCAAGTGAATATGGCAAATCGTCTTATCACGTATTTCTGTTAGACGGCAACGGACGGGTGCTTGTAGAGGTTAAGGGCCTGACTGTAAATCCACAGCCGCATACTGAGGTGAATTATTGTTTGCAGAAGTGGGTGCAAAAGAACCTTTCTCCTGTGAAAGTTGGAAATAAAAATGCAGGTACGATCTTGTTGTTTGCAGATGATAAAGAAATTGCTGAGGCGCTAATAGACCAATCTGCTTACCGGATAATTCTTGTAACACCGTATCAACGACAGCTTATAAAGAACGCTCTGACCTTCAGCATAGACCCTAAAATACTGTCAGATTATAATAATTTGTTTGAAAAATTAGAAAAAAACAAGATGCTCCCAGACATTGTTCTGCATACAGGGGGAGATTTTGATGCGGGCGAACATCCGGTTAGAGGACTGTATTCGGTCTTTCATTTATTAAAGGCGCTGAGTGACCGAAAAAATTTATCTCTTAAACATTTACTGATTACTCAGTCTTATAGAGAAGATATGAGTGATCCTTTTGGTGAGACTTTACCAGGTTATTTGAAAACGATAAACATGGTGCTGCCTTCTGTAGAGCATGCCGCATCAATCAGCTTTTCTGAACATACTTCAGCCGACAAGCAGGCTGAACACTGCCTTCAAGAAATTGTATCTGCAAAAGGCCTTATTACAGCTGAAGAAGTCAAGTATGTAAAGGATATAAGGTATGTCAAAACCCTGGAAGATAGAGAGCTAACGAATGCAGGCGGCAAAATGCTTAAAAATAAAGGGGTTTATATGTTAACAGGCGGTTTAGGCGGTCTTGGAATGACATTTGCTAAATATTTGGCGTCTGAATATAAGGCGAGATTAGTGTTAACGGGAAGGTCAGCGTTAACAGCTGAAAAACAGCATGAAATTGAAAAATTAAAGGCACATGGTGCTGCCGTGCTGTATTTTCAAGCTGATGTAACAGATAAAGATGCGATGAAGCAGGTATTAGATGAAACGAAACGGAACTGGGGACCCCTTCAAGGTGTTATTCACGCAGCTGGTCATGCTGATGATCGTCTATTTACGGAAATGAGTCTCGCTGATTTTTCGAAGGGGCTGGCTGCTAAAATTGAAGGAACGATATGTTTAGATCAAATAACGAAAGAAGAACCGCTCGACTTCTTTGTGGTGTTTTCTTCCATCTCTTCGATATTTGGTGACTTTGGACAGGTTAATTATTCGTTAGGTAATTATTTCCAAGATCGATATATCCACTGGCGAAATGAAAAGAGCCTAAAGCATGAAAGACAGGGTAGAAGCATTTCAATTAATTGGCCATTATGGCGAGAAGGCGGCATGCATTTAAGTAAAGAAGCTGAATCAGCATACCTTTTAACTTCGGGGTTCCGCTATTTAGAAACAGAAGACGGAATAACAGCATTTGAGGCAATCTTATCAAATGAAGATCTGCAAATTGCCGTACTTACTGGTAACAACGGCAGGTTTACAGCAGCTGAAGATAAGTCTGTTCAAGAATTAACAGCTGAGTTGGATCAAGAAAAAGGTGATTATACACAATTATTTAGACAGGCTCATGTATTAGATGAGTTGAAACGGATGGTGTCTGAATTACTGAAAATTAATATCGATCGCTTGGATATATCAGAGAATTTCGGCAATTTTGGCTTCGATTCCATCAGTTTGAAAACTCTCTCTGTCCAAATAAACAAAAGATATAAGCTGGAATTAACACCGGCGATTTTCTTTACTTATAGTAATATCGAATCGCTTTCTGACTTTATAGTTGGTGAACTGCCTGTGGAAGCTAAAGAAAATGTGAAATCTGATATAGATATTCAAGAAAAAAGAGAATCACGGCACACTGAGAAGTTGAAAAAGTCTGAAATCCGCTTTCCGCCTGCAAAAAAGCAAACAGGTCAGTTAAAAAAGCCTCTGCAAAAAGAACCGATTGCAATTATCGGAATGAGCTGCGTTTTTCCCGGAGCAAAAAATTCGGGTGAATTCTGGTCAAACTTGATCAATGAAAAAGATATGATTCAGGAAATTCCGCTCGAGCGGTGGGATTGGAAAAACTATGAAAATAACGAAGCAAACAGCCGTATAAATTCTAAATGGGGCGGTTTTATCACGGATGTTGATAAATTTGATGAATCTTTTTTCAACGTGAATCCTCGAGAAGCTGAACTTATGGACCCGCAGCACAGAATATATTTAGAAGAAACTTGGAAAGCGATAGAAGATGCGGGTTACAAGGCATCAGAACTGTCAGGCAAAAACATCGGAGTGTTCACCGGCATTCAATTTAATGATTATCGCCAACTGTTAATGAAGCATTTAGACAAGGCACATGCATTAGTTGGAACTGGAAACAGCCAGGCGCTCATCAGTAATCGGGTATCTCATTATTTTAATCTCAGAGGTCCAAGTGAATCTATTGATACAGCCTGCTCAAGCAGTCTTGTTGCCATCCATAGAGCAGTGAGGTCGATTCAAGCTGGTGAAAGCGAGCTGGCAGTAGCAGGAGGCGTGTCATTGCTATTAGATCCCGTGACCCACTTATATACAGATAAACTTGGAATTTTGTCCGCAGATGGCAGATGCAAAACGTTTGATAAGCTTGCCAACGGTTATGTGCGAGGTGAAGGTGCAGCTGTGCTGCTGCTAAAGCCTCTGCAAAAAGCTATTGATGACAAGGACAATATTTACGGAGTATTGAAAGGAACCGGTGAAAATCACGGGGGAAGAGCTGCTTCGCTGACCGCCCCAAATCCGGAAGCTCAAGCAGCGCTGTTAACATCAGTTTACCAAAATGCTGGTATTCCTGCTGAAACAGTATCCTATATAGAAGCACATGGAACCGGCACGGAACTTGGAGATCCAATTGAAATCGAGGGCTTAAAAAAAGCTTTTGTATCCCTTAAGTCGGACAGCACAAGAAATACGGACCAATATTGCGGAATCGGTTCTGTGAAAACCAATATCGGACATTTAGAGCCTGCTTCAGGGATGCCGGGTCTGATAAAAGTATTGCTCGCCATGAAGCATAAAATCCTGCCGGCTACCCTGCATGTTAAGCAGTTGAACCCTTACATTCAGTTAACTGGAACGCCATTTTATATTGTGAATAAATCAATAATGTGGAATAGATTGATAGATTGGGAAGGAAACGAAATTCCCCGTCGAGCGGGAGTCAGCTCATTTGGATTTGGAGGAACTAATGCCCATGTCATTGTAGAGGAATTTGAGTATAGCCAGGAAAATCAAGTAAATAGGGAACAAGAACATGTAATTGTACTCTCAGCTAAATCAAAAGAAAGATTAATTGCTTACGCCAAAGATTTTTCAAGCTTTTTAAAAGAGAAGCAGACAACTGGCCGGTACGGAGAGCCTAAGGTGAGAGAGCATAATCTACGAGAAGAAATCAGAATAGAGGCAGCAAAAATCCTAAGTTTAGATGCAGATGAAATAGACATGGAGACACATTTAACAGACTTGGGATTTGATCCGATGACCTTAACTGCATTAAGTTCTTTCATCAGCACAATATCTGGAAAAAAGGTCCCGATTGGCATATATACAGAGCAACCAACACTCAACGATTTGTTCCATTATATCTGTCATGAATCGAATATGCCTGTTGACAATCAGGTTACATCTCAGCATGGAGATCAAACAGGGTACAGCCTTGAACAAATAGCTTACACGCTTCAAACCGGCCGTGAATCGTTCGAATCGCGTCTTGCTATTATTTGCTCAAGCTTAGAGGAGCTTTCTGAAAAGATAAACGGCTACCTTCAGGGGGAAGATCTACAAGAGGTTTTTGAAGGAAATGCTAGACAATTTCATAAAGTGTATTTCCCGCTTTTTGATGGACCCGAGGGTCACTCATATATTCAATCGCTAATTCAAAAAAGAAAATTGACAAAACTGGCTCAAATGTGGACGATCGGTTATGAAATCAGTTGGGGAGATCTGTATGAGGGAGAAAATAAACCTATGAGACTTTCCCTTCCAGTCTATCCTTTCAGAAAAAACAGACATTGGATTAAACAAGAATTTACGCCTCAGGCTGAAAGACCTTCAATAATGCCGGCGGTTCATAAATCAAATGAAGAAAGCTCGGATGTTAAAATTATATCGCTTCTTGAAAAAGCACAATCAGGTGAGGTTAATACGAAGGATACAACAGAGCTGATAGAGGAGTTGCTTTTACATGAATGAACAAACTATACAAATTGAACAAATAGTTAGGAAGGTGAAAGAACGAGAGCTGACTCCTGAAGAGGGATTGGGATTAATTAAAGGTTTGGGTAAAACGCATATTTATGAAAAGGAATGGGTAAAATATATATTTCAACGTACTGAGCAGCCTCGTCAGATGACAGAGCCAATTTTATTTTTGGCCAGTGACGAAAGTTTGTACAGCGTAATGAAGAGACAATTAGAAGGCGCCGCGGCGCCTTTTATTTATGTTTCTCCCGGAGACCGATTCGAAGCTGGCCGAAATGGCTGTTTTAAAATGAATTTTACACAAAAAGAAGATTATGAAGTTTTGTGCCGTGCGCTTGTCTCTCAGAATATAAAGCCCCGGCATATTGTTCATTTTCTCTCGGTCGGGGCATTTCGTGACACTGAAAAGACAATGAGAGAGCAGCTCGATAAAAGCCTGTATTCTGTATTTTATTTGCTGCAAGCCATAATGGAGAATAAACTCTGTCCGAAAGCAGAGTTCTTATATTTATATGAAAATGTCCAAGAAGAGGCTCAGCCTATTTACAGAGCGGTTGAGAGTTTTCTCAAGACCGTTCAAGCCGAAAACCCAAATTTTAGGTGTAAGACTGCAGAATTGAAGTCGATGAGTAATGAGCCGTTTTCAAAGGAGCTTATCGCTGATGTCATTTTTTATGAATGGAATAATCAATGTGTATCGAGCAGTTTTACATGTTACGACCCGAGACATTATTATATACAGCAAGTTAAAAAAGTGAATAAAGCTGGATCCCGGGAAAATAACTTTAACATCAAAGAGAACGGTGTGTATTTGATTACGGGAGGTGCCGGCGGTCTTGGGTTTCTATTCGCAGAATATTTGGCGAAACTGGCAAAAGTTAATCTTATATTGACTGGTCGTTCACCGAGCTCTATGGAAATAGAGCAAAAAATTAACACGCTGAAAAAGCTCGGGGCTGAAGCTGTTTATATCCCAGCAGATATATCGAAGGAAAAAGAGACCGACATATTAATTGATCAGATTCGGCGGACATTTGGAAAATTAAACGGCATTTTACACAGTGCCGGACTTGTAGATGATGCATTTGTTATTAAAAAGAGGAGAGACAGAATAGAAAAGGTCATCGCACCCAAAGTATTTGGAACCGTTTGGCTTGACAAAGCTGCGAAAGGGGAATCTCTTGATTTCTTCGTCATGTTTTCGTCCCTGTCCTCCATCCTGCCTAATGCGGGCCAAAGCGATTATGCATTTGCAAATGGCTGTATGGACAGTTATACCGATTACAGGATCATAAAGAATCGTCCGGGAAAAACACTCTCTATTAACTGGCCGTTATGGAGCGCAGGGAATATGTCAGTCGGTCCGAGAGAGCTGCAAGTTTTAAGGGAAACCGGTTTGGATCTTTTATCAGCGGAATCCGGTCTTGCCTCCTTTCAGAATTGCATGAGCAGCAATGCTTCTCAGCTGGCAGTTATTAACGGAAGTGAAGAAAAGATCTGCCAATTGCTTTCGGTTGATAATACAGAGACAGATGTAACATCCGAATCTGATTATGAACTTCCTCAAATTAGTGAAAATCAATTAAAAAATCAAACGGTCTGTCTATTGAAAGAAATCATCGGAGCTGAGACTGGGAGACCAACTGACAGTATTTTGTCCGGGGATACGTTCGACCGCTACGGTATTGATTCCTTAACGATCTTAGGACTAACTTCCAGGCTAGAAAAACACTTTGGCAGTGTATCTAAGACTTTATTTTTTGAATACAGCAGCATCGAGCAGTTAGCGGAGTATTTTTTAGAACATCATTATGACAAGTTAGTCAAGGCATTTTCGCCGCAGTCAGAACAGAGAAGAAAAATAACGGCCGAAAAAAAACAACTGCAGCAACGAAGACGCTGCAGATCCACAGCGGTTACCGAAGAAGATATTGCAATTATCGGCATAGCCGGACGTTATCCGATGGCTGAGAATGTAGAAAAGTTTTGGGATAATATTGCCTCAGGGAAAGATTGTATAACGGAAATCCCAAGCGAACGCTGGGATCACCGAAGATACTTTAATACTGGTGAAAAAGCTCGGCATAAAAGTAAATGGGGAGGTTTTATTAAAGACGCTGATAAGTTCGATCCGCTGTTTTTCTCAATTTCTCCTCGTGATGCCGAATTAATAGATCCGCAAGAACGGTTGTTTTTAGAAACTGCATGGCACACATTTGAGAATGCCGGTTATACAAGGGAAAAATTAAAACGGTATAAGACAGGTGTATTTGTAGGAGTGACATACAGTCACTATCAGCTTTTTGCAGCAGGAGCATCTGATGATGACCGTAAGGCACTTTTGTCTTCTTATTCGTCAATCGCTAACCGGGTATCATATTTCTTCGACCTTCACGGTCCAAGTCTTGCTATTGATACAATGTGCTCATCTTCACTATCTGCTGTTCATTTCGCATGTGAAAGCATCAAAAGGGGAGAATCCAGCCTTGCAATTGCCGGAGGAGTAAATTTATCTTTACATCCCGATAAATATACATTGCTTTCTCAAAATCATTTTGTTTCGAGCGATGGACGCTGCAGAAGCTTCGGGGCTGGAGGTGACGGTTATGTACCAGGTGAAGGAGTAGGAGCTATTTTATTAAAATCGCATTCGAAGGCAGTTGCCGAAGGAGACACTATTTACGGCGTTATTAAGAGTACTTCAGTTAATCACGGAGGAAAAACAAACGGCTACACTGTCCCGAATCCAAATGAACAAGCAAATGTTATCAGCGAAACGCTTGATAAAGCTGGAATTGGTGTAGACAGCATCAGTTATATAGAAGCGCACGGGACAGGTACATCGCTGGGAGACCCCATTGAAATTTCCGGACTGTCTAAGGCTTTCAGCAATCCCAAAAGCAGCTTTCGCTGTGCAATCGGTTCCGTAAAGTCAAACATCGGACATTTAGAGGCTGCTGCTGGGATAGCTTCAATCACTAAAGTGCTGATGCAAATGAAATACAAACAGCTGGCACCTTCCATTCATTCTGATGAGTTAAATCCTAATATTGATTTCGATGAAACACCGTTTTATGTCCAGACTGAACTAAAAGACTGGGAGGTTCCTGAAAGTCATGTTAGGAGGTCAGGCATCAGTTCATTTGGTGCTGGGGGATCTAATGCTCATATCATTATTGAAGAGTATATAGACGAAATAAATACCAATCCCGCAAAGAGCGAAGAAATGCAACTCATTCTTCTGTCTGCTAAAAACAAAGAGCGGCTCCGTATCTTAATTGATTCACTCATAAATGAACTTGATTTGAATACATCACTTACTGATGTGGCATATACATTACAAACGGGACGAGAAGCCATGGAAGAACGGCTGGCTGTAGAGGCACGGGACGTTGGTGAGCTTGTCGATAAGCTCACCAAGTATTTACAATCAAGTCAGGAAGTACACGGATTATATAGAGGAAACGCCCGTATTAGTTCCAATAATCATAAGACCCTATTAGCATCATCACAATTCCAGAACTTATATGATATAGCGCTTCATTGGGTAAATGGCGGTGAAATTGATTGGGAAGACAAGTACAGAACAGAATCACCGAAAATAATTTCTCTGTCAGCATATCCGTTTGAAAGGAATAGATATTGGGTGCCAAGCTCAAAAATCACACAAACAAATAGATTGACAAGAGTACAATCGGGATTGCATCCTTTACTAGATCAAAATGTCTCGACCTTGAAGATGCAAAAATTTATTACTGATTTTTCAGAAGCATCTTTTGCATGGCCTGCCTTATGTATCAATCAGCAAAAAAATCTGCCTTTTAGCGCACTAATTGAAATGGCAGCTGCCGGTGGAGCAATGTCTGCCGAACAGAATGTGTGGAGAATGAAAAATATTTGTTTACATGCCCTATTTGAATTAACAGAACAACCCGTGCGAACTGAGCTTAGACTATTTGATCAACAAGGTGCGGTATCTTTCGAATTGTATGAAAGTTCAGAACGCGAGGCTGAACAGATCATTTTAAACGGAGAACTGGAATACAAGGAAGCGAATCGTGAAACAGGTGCTCGTTTTAAATGTTCAGCTGACTATAAAGCGAATTGTAAAGAGTCTATGACCGGGTCCGAATGCTATGATCTTCTGGAAACCAATTTGATAAATTATGATGCGGATTTGCGCGTTCTCACAGATTTATTTTTGCATAATGATTTCTTGCTTGCCGATGTCGCTATACCGGAAAAAGACTTGTATACAGAATGTACTGTAAATCCTGCTGCAGTTGAAGGAGCCATTCAAGCAGCAGCTGTTTTAGCAGCAAGGCACACTGGTGATCAAGGGTTTTACTTACAGGAGATTGAAGAGATTTGTTTTTATCAATCTGTTCCAAATGAATGTTGCGTGTTTGTGGATCTGAACGAATCAACCGTTGAAGAGAGGCAGTTTACAGTTTACTTACTTTCACACGAAGGAGAATGTATGGCGGTCTTCCGGAATATGTTTTTCTCTGGATGGGAAACAGTAGTAGATAAGCCTAATGATATACCGTTTGATTTACTATGTAAATCTTGGGAAGAAAGCCAAGTCTCATCGTCTTTTCTTTCAAAAGGCCAGATCATTATTTTGGCTAACATTGAAAATGAGCAGTTTGCTTCTGAGCTGTTCGCTTCAGATCCTCTCATGGGCTGCACTGTCATTTGCAGAAAAGCTGATAGTCAATTACATCTGAGCGGCGAAGGCTTTAGCTTTGACAATCCTCTGCGTGCAAAGGAGACGGCTTTGGCGATCCTCAAAGAGAACACGGACATCACCGGTATTGTTGACTTGTCTGATTTATGGAGAGAGCCGGTAAAGGCTGCAGCCGACTCTGTTGGGAAACTGACGCTGTTGCAGGAAATGATAAAAGCTCAAAAGCATCTATTTGTTTTACACATTACAGAAGGATTGCAAACGTTTAAGAATAAACAGCCTACCTTAGCCGGTGCGGAAACAGCAGGATTAATTAAGATGCTAAGCGCCGAGTATAAAAAAATTAAAGCGAAAACAATAGATATAGATCAGCATTCAAAAAGTCTGGACAAACTACAACAATTGATCAAAAACGAAGCAGCAGCTGACGATCTTTACAGTGAAATTTGTTATCGTAACGGGGTTCGGTATACGCAGTATGTGAAGAAATTACATTCATCCGAGTTTAGCAGAGAAATCCGCCTGCCTGTATGCCAACCGGATCAAACACTTGTTATTACTGGCGGAACGAGGGGAATCGGTGCAGAGCTTGCCAGACACTATTCTGACAAGGGAGTAAAAAAATTTGTACTAATGGGGCTAACTGAATTGCCTCAGTCTGATGAAAGAGCTGACCTGTTAAAACAGACAGATAAAAAATCCACCTTATATTCAAAATTGAAGCTGCTCAAAGAGTTAGAGCAAAAAGGGGTTCAGATAGAAATATATGGGGGTTTGCTTACTGAGAAAGAAAAATTACAGCAGTTCTTTTCAAAAGTGAGAAAGAAGCTCGGGCAAATTGGAGGAGTCATCCATTGTGCGGGGGTAGCTAATCATGTGAATCCGGCTTTCATTCATAAAACCAGTAAAGAAATAAAGGAGGTATTTGAGCCTAAGATACAGGGACTCCAAGTGTTGCATGACATTTTTCTGGAGGACAACCTCAATTTCTTCATTTTATTTTCTTCGGTCGCGAGCGCATTTCCGTTGTTAGGAGCGGGAACGAGTGAATATGCTGCGGCAAACGCTTTTATGGATTATTTTGCGGCTTATCAGCATGCGTGTGGCCGAACTTATTATAAATCGATAAACTGGCCTAGTTGGAAGGGAATTGGAATGGGTGAGGTGAAAAGTCCTGCATATCAGGCGTTAGGGCTATTGTCACATCGGACTGAAACAGGCATAGTCATGCTCGACCAAATAATGAAAGTGACTGGATATCCATGCCTTATTCCGGTTAAGGCAAACCATGAGAAATTCTCATTACAACAGCTGCCTCTCACAAAAATTCAAACCAGTGTTCATGAGTCATCGGCTGTAAACGAACAGTTCTCTGTTGATATTGATAACGAAGCGATTATTAGTATTTTAAAAGATATTTTCTCAACAGAGCTTAAAATTCCTTGCGAGAAATTAGATCAAGATACTTCTTTTTCGGAATACGGGGTAGATTCTATTTTGCTAGTTCAGCTTGTGAAAAAAGCAGAAGCTGCTTTCCAAATAAAAATTGAACCGTCAGCCTTCCTGGAATACCCCAACTTCAAACAGCTTGCGTACTATTTAAATCAATTATTTGAAGATGAGGATGTATCCATGCAGCATAGTTCTGACGCTCTGGGAAATGAAAGAGAAGTAAAGCTGGAGGACGGCTCATTAAAAAGCAATGGCTTACTAGGCTTTAAAACACGCATGAATAAGAAAACGATTCCGAAACAAAACGAGTTTCAAGAGAAGCAAAAAAAATCGAATCAAATCGCAATTATCGGGATAGGCTGTGATTTCCCGGATGCCGAAAATAAAGAGATGTTTTGGCAAAATCTCAAAAAAGGGAAAGATAGTGTCCGCGAAGTTCCAACATCACGCTGGGATACTTCTCAATATTACTCAGATACTTACAAGAAAGGAAAAAGTATCAGTAAGTGGGGCGGATTTCTCGAGGATATTGAACATTTTGATCCAGTGTTTTTCAATATGAGTGAAAGTGAAGCATCTCAGCTTGATCCATTAATTAAAAAATGTCTGGAGGTCAGCGTACAGACACTGAGAGATGGCGGCTACCGAAAAGAAGAGGTGTCAAACAAAGAGGTTGGTGTCTTTATCGGTTCACGGGCAGGGACGTTCATGTCTAGAATAAGTTCACTTTCAAAAAATACAATAGTGGGTATTGGACAAAATTTCATCGGAGCTCATATCTCGCATTTTCTAAATTTAAAAGGGCCGAATTTGGTTGTGGACACGGCTTGTTCTTCCTCATTAGTCAGCGTTCACCTTGCTTGTCAAAGCCTGATATCAAAAGAATCGGACATGGCCATAGCAGGAGGGGTTGATATTTTACTTGACCAAAAGCCTTACTTAATGTTAAGTGAAGCCAGAGCGCTTTCACCTGAGGGAAAATGCCGTACATTTGATGAAAAGGCGGATGGATTTGTACCGGGAGAAGGATGCGGCACCGTTCTGCTGAAGAGGCTTGATGAAGCTCTCACTGATGGGGACCGAATTTATGCGGTAATTGATGGCTCTGCAGTAAATAACGATGGACAGACGATGGGAATGACAACACCGAATCCGAAAGCGCAAAGTGCAGTGATCAAAAAAGCGTTGAAAAACGGAGGGATCGACGCTTCTTCACTCAGTTATGTCGAGACACATGGCACTGGTACGATGATAGGCGATCCGATTGAATTAAAAGCACTGACTGAAGTGTTCCGGGAAGTAACGGAAGAGAAGCAATTTTGCGGTGTAGGTAGCGTAAAAACGAATTTTGGACATTTAATGAGTGCAGCTGGAATAGCAAGCGTTATTAAAGTGGCATTATCCATCTGGAGTCAGAAGCTGCCTCCAACATTGCATTGCCAAATGCCGAATCCTAGATTTAAATTTGATCAATCTCCTTTTTTCCCGAACACTGCTTTAAAAGATTGGAATCCTAGAAAAGGAGTGTTGAGGGCTGGAATCAGTTCTTTTGGATTTGGCGGAACAAATGCACACATGTTATTGAGCAACATGCATTTTACAATGGGATATACAGAGCCGAAAAGACAGTCGCTCCCGCCAGCTGTCTTCAATAAAAAACGGTGTTGGATGGATAAGAGGCATTCTCATAAAGAGGAAGAAGCAGACATGCTTTTACCTCTACTAGAGTTTAAAGAACTATGATGAAAAAGACCAAAGAGGGATGAGACAGGTGGCTAGTAATCAAAACTATCAGTTCACATTAACAATAAAACACACAGACTATATTGTTAGAGATCACCGGGTGCATGGCACCCGGATCATACCTGGTGTTACGTTTTTAGATATTATTTATCGAATGGCACTTAGCAAAGATTTGCCTATTGAAGAACTGGAGTGTCAAAATATTCTCTATTTAGAGCCCGTAGCAACATCTAATACCTTTGACAGAGAAATTCTTATTTCCTTTCAAGGTTCACACCAGGGATGGGAGATTCAAGCGAAAAGCAGAAAAGTGAAAGACGGACATGTTTTAAACGAAAATTGGGATAAAAATATGCAATGCCGCCTAATGCCGAAAACAGGCAGCGACTTGATTTCAATAGATATTGACAGGATAAAAAATACAGCTGAGCGTGTTTCTGATATGGATACATGCTATGCCTATTTAAGAAAAGTCGACATTGAGCATTTTGAATTTATGAAAAGTCTCGGAACAGTCTATGCAACGGAAGATTATGTACTTGCCGAGTTAAAACTCAGCAAGATAGCGAAACAATATGTCGGTTACTTTCAGATGCATCCTACTTTTCTTGATGCATCCACCATTATCACAGTTCTATATCAGGCATGTCCGGAATATTTCACAAAAGGAGCGGCTGCCAGCCGTTTCAAAACGTATATTCCTATTCATATTGAATCATTTCAAATGGTAAAACGTCTGTCGGATACATGCTATGTGTACATCGAGAAACAAGACCAAAATCATGATACCGGAGATGTTATCAGAGTAAGCTATGGCTTATACGATGTATCGGGAAATAAGATCGCACAATTTACCCGGCTATCTGTTAAGCATATCCGATCTAAAGAATTAATTGAAAATCTTAAAAAGACATCAGGCAACTTCCAAAATAATTCAATCCATAAACTGAAAGACAATCAAACAATAAAAGAAACGAACAAAAAGCGGATTAATGATATTGAATCAGAGCTGAAGGGACTAATAGCTGGGACAGCGAATATCAGCAGCCATGACATTAAGGCTGACATCGGTTTTTATGAACAGGGGTTGGACTCTGCATCTTTGTTGAGTATCGTCAAAGAACTGGAGCGTAAAACCGGGGAACAGCTGTATCCGACACTCCTGTTTGAGTATAAAACAATTCGGGAACTGGCCGCTTATATTGAAGAAAATAAAAAAATGAATAACCATTTCTCAACTCCTGAGATATTGGCTGAAATTCCTAATGCACAAGAAAATTTAGCATCATCATCCGGTCAAGCTTTATGTTCACCGCATATGACAGAGAGAGAGATTCAGCTACTGATTGCAGATGTTCAAGGAATAACCCCTGATAACCTTTCTATTGAAAAAGGATTTTATGAGCAGGGTTTAGATTCTGTAACGCTTCTGGAGGTTGTTAAGGCGTTAGAGAAAAAGTCGGGCAGGGAGTTATACCCTACTCTGCTGTTTGAATATACAACAATTCGAGAGCTGGCAAATTACTTTGCTGCAAATAATGAGAAGCTTTCGGCGATCAAAAACCCTGAGAAAGACCACCATATTACAGCTACAACTTATTTAACGCCGCAATGGAGACGAAAAGATATTCATATAAAAGGTTATAACGTTAAAACAGCTAAAAAAACGTATTTGCTGTTTCAGCATGACAGGGCGCTGTTCGATAACATGCAAAGTGATTTTAATAACGATACCGAACAAATTATATTAGTTTTGTCAGGAGACACTTTTCACTATCATGGCGGTGGTGTATATGAAATAGATCACAATGAGGAAGCCCATTTTGAAAGATTAACATCTGAACTAAAGCAAAAACAGCAAATACCTGACGTCGTGATCTACGGATGGCCGGATGGATCGTTTGCGCCCGGTGCCGGCATAATAAATGAACAGCTTTCTATAGGTGTCTACCCGCTTTTATTTTTCAGCAAGGCTTTAATGCGAAGCAAGGCATCAAAGGAGATTGTGTCCCTTTATCTTTATCCGGCGGATAATAAAAGCGCTCAGCCGTTATACGCTTCAGTACATGGCGCCGGACAGTCAATATCATTGGAGAACCCGAAAATGGTTTTTAAAACAATAGGCATTTCCTTATCAGGTAAACCGATTTCAGTTCAAGAAAAAGCTGGAATAATCGTTAATGAATCCGTTGAAGTGCTTTCAGAGGAAACTGACATTTATTACGAAGCGGGAGAACGCTTTGTCCGTGTCCTCCGAGAGGCTGAACCCATAGATAAATCCTACTCCGCATTTAAAGAAAATGGAGTGTATCTCATCACTGGAGGCGTCGGAGGCCTCGGACTTTTATTTGCAGAACATATTGCCGCACAAACAACGGCCTGTATTATTTTAGCTGGCCGTTCGGAGCTATCGGAAAGCAAAAAAAACAGAATCAGACAAATAGAAGCCTGCGGGTCGTCAGTTCAATATATTAGAGGCGATATTTCGGATAGCCGCGATGCTGAACGAATGATAAAGAACATTAAACGGCAGTTCGGGAAAATTGACGGTGTTATACACAGTGCAGGGATAGTTAATGATGCATTTTTAATACAGAAAACAAAAAGTGAAATTCAAAAAGTGCTTAAACCGAAAATATATGGAACCGTTTTACTGGACAGCCTGTTGCAAGATGAACCACTTGATTTCTTTATAATGTTTTCATCAAGCAGCTCAATCTTCGGTAACATTGGTCAGACAGATTATGCGTTAGCCAATCGTTTCGTTGATCTTTTTGCTGACTGGCGGGAAGGACTGAGACAAAATAAAGAACGGTCTGGTATCTCAGTAGCCATTAGCTGGCCGCTATGGGAAGACGGGGGCATGAAAGTGGATAAACAAACCGAAGACTGGATGAAGGAAAAAATCGGTATGATTCCCCTTAGGAAAAACAGCGGGATTAAAGCCTTTTATGACTCTATTTATCTGCGTCTGCCTCAGCTAATTGTATTTGAAGGTGACAAAGAAAAATTGAAGGCGGCCCTTCATGAGAAATTTGTGAAGGATAAAGCAGGTGATACACAAAAAGTTGAACCTGCGGTTGTGAGAGACCAAGATATAGCCATTATCGGCTTAAGCGGAAAGTATCCAATGGCTGATAATCTTAATCAATTTTGGGAGAATTTAAAAGTGGGGAAAGACTGTATCACTGAAGTTCCATCTGATCGTTGGGAGCTGAATGGATTCTTCAGCGAAGAAAGAGACGTGATAGGGAAGTCATACAGCAAGTGGGGCGGCTTCGTCAACGGAACTGATCAATTTGATCCGCTCTTCTTTAATATATCACCTCGTGAAGCAGAACTAATGGACCCGCAAGAAAGGCTCTTTTTAGAATCAGCTAAAGAATGTTTTGAAGATTCAGGATACCAAAAAAACAAGCTGGAAAAAATGAAAGTCGGTGTATTTGTAGGTGCAATGTGGGGGCAGTATCAATTATTTGAAGGAGAAGAAAACGGACTGTCTTTCACACCTGCTTCTGTCTACTCTTCAATTGCTAATCGGGTTTCTTATTACTTTAATTTAAAAGGTCCTAGTTTAGCTCTTGATACGATGTGCTCTTCCTCTTTGACTTCTATTCATTATGCATGCCAAAGCATACATTGCGGAGAGAGCGATATGGCGTTAGCCGGAGGAGTGAATCTGTCATTACACCCTAATAAATATAAATTTCTCAGTATGGGACAGTTTTTATCAAGTGATGGCAGATGCAGAAGCTTCGGGAAGGATGGGAATGGTTATGTGCCGGGCGAAGGAATAGGAGCTGTTTTGTTAAAACCGTTGAAAAAAGCCATTGAAGATCAAGATCTAATATATGGTGTGATTAAGGGCAGCTCTGTTAACCATGGCGGAAAAACAAGCGGATATTCTATTCCGAATCCAGATGCGCAGACAACAGTCATTTCAGAAGCGCTTCGTAAAGCTGATATTGATCCAAATTCCATCAGTTATATTGAAGCGCATGGCACAGGTACATCATTAGGCGATCCTATTGAAATTCAAGGCCTTCGAGACTCTTATCAATTGGATCATCCTTGCGCCATTGGATCTGTTAAATCAAACATCGGTCATTTAGAATCGGCAGCCGGTATAGCTGCAGTAACGAAAGTGCTTCTTCAGATGAAGCATAAGTTGCTTGTTCCTTCGTTACATTCCGATACTGTCAATCCATATATAGATTTTGATCAAGTTCCTTTTCAAGTGCAGCAGAACGCAGCTGAATGGAAAGGTGCTGAAATCAGTGAAACCGTTTATCCACTGAGAGCAGGTGTAAGTGCCTTTGGGGCAGGGGGGTCCAATGCACACCTCATTCTGGAAGCATATGAATCCTTAAATACTAATCAACCTCAAAGCAGCAGAGTTATTTTTATTTTGTCTGCACAAGATAAAAACCGTTTGAAAAAGTATGCGGAGGTTATGGCCCGCTTTTTATCTGAAAATGAAATGCAAAACGAGAATGATCGTGTGAAACTTCAAGATATTGTCTATACCCTGCAAACGGGACGTGAGCATATGGAGGAAAGGCTTGCAATAGTAGCAGATTCAAGCTTGTCGATCGCTGAAGAACTTTTAGGCTATACCAGAGGGGAAACCAGTGAATCAAGCTATACAGGTAATATTTTAAAATGTGAGGTTAAAGCTGAAGCTCCCCGCATTCATAAAGATTATGAAGAAGTTGCACGGAGATGGGTAAAAGGTGAGCTAATAGATTGGGAGGCTTTTGAGGAAAACCGGCATTCTTTTCGAGTCTCTATCCCGGGGCAGCCGTTGATTAAGAAGCGGTACTGGATCAAAGAACAGACGAAAGAATATGTTTTAAATAGGGAGCTTAAACCAAGGCACCCTTTCTTAGGAGTTAATACGTCTACTTTTAATCAGTACAGTTTTACGAAAACAATCGACAGGGACAATCCATTTGTAATGAGTCTTACAGAATACGGAAAGGCCTTTTTCTCTGTTGTGTCTTTAATCGAAATGGCTGCAGCAAATGCGTCAGAGGCATTTGGGTATAGCGTCAATAAAATAACTGAAATATCTTGGAATCAAGGCAGTTGCGACGCCGCTGACATACAAGAGCTAATCATAGAGTTAACGCCTCAAGAAGGTTTTGCGCAATTCAAAATATACGCAAAAAGCTCAAGTAAGAACAAAATAAGGCTTGTTCACGGAAAAGCGCATATTGTCGAGCAAAAAGAAAACGATTTACTCCCTTCTTTATTAGATATCTCGAAAGTAAAATCGGATATGCTTGAACATGGTTTCGCAATACCTTATGCGTCTGAAACAGCAAAAAACAACAGTGAAATGCTGTCACTATTTTTCATTCCGGATCACTTTTATGAAAACAGTGGAGATTTCACTTTTCTTCCATTTGCATTTGAGTCTGCGATTCAGACATCCGGTCTATTTGTAAACGGCGGGACCCCTGCTGAACTGATTGGAATGAATGAAGTGACCATCTATCAAGTTTTTACTCAAGATTTTTATATTTATACTCAAATTGAAAAACAATCTAACAATATTGATTTGACGTGCCATATTACATTTGCAGACACAAATGGCAGCATCCTGGCTGAATGCAGAGGGCTAGTGTTTAGCAATAGCTATACTGAAAAAGCTGATCAATCCGATGATGAATTAATTTGTTTGCTTCGCAAATTGGAGGCAAATGACATTGATCAAACGGCTGTATTGAAGCAACTAATGGGGGAAGAATCATGAGGGGAAAACGTGAACAAATCAGCGAAATTCTTGAGCTGATCGAAACAGGAAATATAACGGCTGACGAAGGATATGCCCGTGTAAAATCTATTCAAGACAATGGCGAACTAGCAACTGATAATCCGCCTTTATATTATAAGCCTGAATGGATAGAATCAAATATTCCGAATACGAAAAATGCAGACTTGTCTGGCTTAGTTCTTATTTTTGCTGAAAATGACTGGAAAATAAAAGAACTAAGCGATTCATTAGTGGATTGCAACCTTTTGTTTGTTTGTCGAGGAGAAAAATTTTCTACCAACAATCGCAATGTGCTTACTATTAATCCAGCGAAAAAAGCAGACTATATAAAACTTTTTAAGTATATCCAAGATCAATTCATGCTGCCTGAGAATATCCTTCATTTATGGTCTGACAGTCAGGATAATATAAGCCAAGAAGGAATAAAAAAACAACTGGAAAGCGGTATATTTTCTCTTCTATACATTACACAGGCATTGATTGAGATGAAATGCAAGAATACTGTAAAGCTGAAACATATATTTCAAACTGAACATAAGGCTCAACTGCCATTACATCACGCTTTAGGCGCTTTTGTTAAAACGGTTCATCAGGAGTATCCAAATTTTCACTATCAGATCATCAATGTCAATAATGCACAGGATATGGGTGTCGACAATTATTCAGAGATTGCGGATATTTACCGAAAAGAATGTGAAGGCGATCAAACTTCGCAATTCGAAGTACGCTACGAAAATGGTAGCCGATTCACGAAACATTATAAAAGCGCAAACATTGACGGATTATCTCAGCCGCTTAAACGTAAGGGGTGTTATCTAATTACAGGAGGATTAGGCGGGCTCGGCTATATTATTGCGAAATATTTGACGGAAAAATGGAAGGCTAACCTCATTTTGACCGGACGTTCTTCTTTAACTGCAGAGCAGTCTCGGAAGATTAATGATTTGAGAAGCTCAGGTTCTCACATCGAGTATATACAATCAGATATTTCAAAAAAAGATGAGACAGAGCGGGTATTTACTTTTGTAAAAGATCAATTCGGTCATTTAAACGGTGTTTTTCACATCGCCGGAGTGCTCCGCGATTCGTTTATTTTAAGAAAAACAAAAGAAGAAATCGATCAGGTAACAGCAGCGAAAGTTTACGGAACGGTATGGCTGGCGAATGAAATAAAAAAATTAAATCTTGATTTGTTTGTATTGTTTTCTTCAACATCATCTATTTTCGGTTCAATCGGCCAATGTGATTATGCCTTTGCCAATGCTTTTCTAGATCAGTATGCAGCAGTTATTTCAGCAAAAGGATATGCCCAAAAAACAGTTTCCGTCAATTGGCCGCTGTGGGCAGCCGGCGGGATGAATATTGACTATGAAGGAATACAAATAATGAGAAGGGAACTCGGCCTTGAATCTTTAGATGAAAGTGCTGGGCTGCGAGCCTTAGAAGATAGCTTGTGCCAGACATCTGAACAGCTGATTGTAGTAAAAGGTCAAAAAGAAAAAATTGACGACGCGTTGAACCGTGCTGATATAATCAATAGCCTTTTTGAACAGCGAGATGAAAAAAATGAACGCAACGATGAATTAAAACAAGAAATTATTCATTATTTGAAAAAACTGCTGTCTGAAGAATTAAAATTATCGGCTTCATTCATTGATGAAAAACAATATCTTGAGAAATACGGTATTGATTCAATTATGATTATGCGTCTAACCAAAAAGTTAGAGCAAAATATCGGCAAACTATCAAAAACCTTATTTTTCGAATATCACTCGATTACTGAATTGGCGGATTATTTTCTGAACCACCATAGTGAGCGTATGCTGAAACTGTTGAATCCTATTGCTGCAAAACCCCAACATGAATTGCGTCAGAAAAGAATAACATCAGTAAAAACCGATGCTCCAAACTCTATAAAAGAGAACGTACAAAAGAAAGTTCCGAGGCGTTCAATTTCTGCTGATATTGCCATTATTGGAGTAAGCGGCAGATATCCTGACGCAGAAAGTATTAGGGATTTTCAAAATGTACTTCTGAATGGACGGGATTGCATTAGTAAAATTCCCGATGATCGAAAGAAAATGTTGGAAGGGAGCTGTTATAACTGGGGGGGATTTCTTAAAAATGTAGATCGATTTGATCCTTTGTTTTTCCGGATATCACCGAAAGAAGCAGCTTATCTTGATCCCCAGGAACGGCTTTTCTTAGAAACAGTCTGGAACACTATAGAGGATGCGGGGTATACAAAGTCAGATTTGGCTCAGGAGAAAGTCGGGGTATTTGCAGGAGTCACATACGGGAGTTATCAATTTTTCGGCGTTGAAGAATCTATGAATGGAAATGAATTAGCCGTAGGTTCTCCTTTTTCTGCAATTGCAAACAGAGTCTCGTACTATTTCAATTTTACGGGACCTAGTATGGCGGTTGATACAATGTGTTCATCCTCTCTCAATGCTATTCATTTAGCCTGTGAAAGTATTCTGCGGGGAGAAAGCAGCATTGCTGTTGCAGGCGGTGTCAATCTTACGCTTCATCCAAATAAGTATACTTTATTGAAACAAAGTCGCTTTTTTGCGAGTGATGGGCGGTGCCGTACATTTGGTGCAGGCGGCGACGGTTATGTACCGGGCGAAGGAGTAGGATCTGTTCTATTAAAGCCGGTCGCAGATGCAATAAATGACGGAGATCATATTTATGCGGTGATAAAAGCAACGGCAGTAAACCATGGAGGCAAAACAAACGGATTTACTGTTCCTAATCCTAATGCTCAATCTGAACTGATAGGAGCCGCACTGAAAAAAGCTGATATTGATCCTCGAACGATCAGCTATATTGAAGCACACGGAACCGGTACTTCTCTTGGAGATCCAATTGAAATAACCGGATTGACGAAAGCGTTCCGCCAATATACGGACCGGACTCAATATTGTTCGATCGGTTCTGTTAAATCGAATATCGGACATCTTGAGGCTGCTGCAGGTATTGCAGGTCTGACAAAGGTTCTAATACAAATGAAGCTTAAAAAGCTTTTCCCCTCTATTCATGCAGAGACATTAAATCCGAATATCGATTTTGAAGCGTCGCCTTTTTATGTGCAACGGTCACTGCAAGATTGGGAGAAACCTAATCTGAAAGAAAGCGGAAAAGAGGTTTCGGTTCCGAGAAGAGCGGGGATCAGTTCATTTGGGGCGGGAGGAACAAACGTTCATGTGATTCTGGAAGAATATGAAGAAGCCAACAAATCGGCAGAACAATTTGAAAAAGAGCCGCACGTCGTTCTGTTATCGGCAAAAAATAACGAAAGGCTTCTCGAGTATGCAGATAAAATGAAAGAGTATATCAAAAACTCTCTAAAACCCGCAATGCGAAGCGGACAGCCGGATATGGTTGAAAAGGTGAATGAAATACTGAAACCATTTGTTTCAAAATTGATTCATGTCAATCCGAAAGAAATCGATCCGATAGAGAATCTTGCGGAATTTGGATTTGGGCCTGTAGAGTTAAACAGTATTGCAGGTTTTATTAACGAAACGTTTCAAATAGAGCTTTCCATGCATCATTTAACAGATTTTCATTCAATACAATCTATAACGGAATACTTATTGAAAAAGTATACTGGGCAGGTTAGCAGACTCTTTCCGAAGGAAGGCTATGGAGAAGAACAAACGGACGAAATAGTTTTACGAGATATGGCTTACACAACACAAGTCGGCAGGGAAGCCATGGAATCCAGATTAGCAATTGTCGGTTCAACACTGAAAGAGATACAGGATAAATTAAACGATGTTTGTCTAGAAGTTCAACGTATTTCTGGCGTATATTTAAATCAGCATGCTCTACAGCAAGTTGAACAAATGAAGGCATTGATAGAAGGTAAAGCCGGTGAGCAGTTTGTAAAAAGCGTGATTGAGTACGGTGAAATGGAAAAGCTCGCTCAATTGTGGGCATGGGGCGCGGATATCGACTGGAAAATAGTTCAAAAGTATTCGCGGCAAACAGGCAAACGTATTTCCATCCCTACATATCCGTTTGCAAAAGAATCCTATTGGGTTCCTGGTCTAATTGAGAAGAACTCAGAGGTGAAAGCTTCAGCTCCGAAAATCCATTTGCAAAAAAAATGGAGAGAGCTTAATATTGCAAAAAACTCAGAAAAACCGGTTTTGGGGCTAACAATAGCATTGGTGCATCATGATACCGAATTAATTGCTCGTTCTGTATGCTCAGAGATAGAGGAGAAAAATCTTATTATTATAAGGCATAATTCTTCTTTTATAAGACAATCAGATTATTTGTATGACTGTTCTTTTTTAGATGAAAAACAAGCATACACCGCTGTCAATGAAATTTTGATGAGCCGGAAGCAGCAGATCGAGAACCTATTCGATTTTTCTGATATCAGCAATCTCAACGATAGCCAAAATCTTATACCGTATGGGAAAATTGTTATTATTCAAGAGCTTATTAAACGGAGCAAAAAGGAATCTCCGTTATCGGTTCTTCAATTGACAAATGGCCTTCAAATTTTTAAAACAGAGAAGCCGAGAATGAGAGGAGCAGAATTAGCCGGTCTTTTAAAATCTGTTTCTTCAGAATACACTTATGTTAATGGTAAAACAATTGATACAGACAGTGTGCAGAATTCGTATGAGCTGAAGCAAATGATAGAAAATGAACAAGAAAATCATGCTGGAGAGGTTGAAGTATGCTATCGCCACGGTATCAGGTATATTCCGTTTTTTGAAGAAGATAGGGTTCAACCGAGTGAGTCTTTTTCATTTCGTTTAGATAAAACCATAGTAATAACTGGCGGAACAGGTGGCATTGGCAGGGAGATAATAGATGAACTGGTAAAACGGGGAGTAACAAAACTAGTGCTTACGGGCACGCGCCCATTACCTTTGCGAAGTGAATGGGCGGGTTTGTTAGAGGATGCAAGTATAGATCAAAAGATCATCGACAATATTAAACTATTTATGAATCTTGAAGAGAGAGGCATTAGCTATCGGTATTACAGCGGCTCTCTTACAGATAAAGAGAAACTGCGTTCGTTTTTTCTTGAAGCCAGAAAAGACCTCGGGGATATATGCGGAGTGATTCATTGTGCCGGCCAGCACAGCAACGGAAATCCAGCATTTATTCATAAAGGCATTGAAGATTTCAAAACAGTTTACGGACCAAAGATCGTCGGTCTGCAAAATCTGCATCAGATTTTTAAAGATGATCCGTTGGATTTCTTTATTCTATTTTCATCAATTGCAGCTCAAGTCCCGCAACTATCTAAAGGGATGTCTGATTATGCATCAGCCAATGCGTATATGGACTATTTTGCGGCTTATCATTTTCAAATGGGAAAATCCTATTTTACATCTATCAATTGGCCAAGCTGGAAAGAGGTGGGGATGGGAAGGGTAACGAGTCCTTCATATAATGATTTAGGATTGGGTTCACTATCGACGCAAGAAGGAATGGCAACTTTACGCAATGCACTTTGCAAAAAAACAGCTGCTATGATGCCTATTGTGAAAAATAGTGCAGTCTTTAAGGCAGACACGCTTCTGAAAGTTTATAAGAGTGATCTTAGTGCGGTTTTTAGCAGCAAAGCGGAGATTTCAGATATTTCTAACAACCGTACTGATGCTCTTGTTGGAGAGCTGTCAGGCATTTTTGCCGAAGAATTAAGCATCCCGGTTGAAAAGCTAGACCCGTTTGTTGTCTTTCAAGAATATGGCGTAGATTCTATACTTCTTGTAAGTATTATCCATCGTATAGAAGCTATTATTCAGAAGAACTTGGATCCTACTATACTTTTCGAACACAACACTATTCATAAACTTGCAGAATATGTAAAGGGAACAGGATTTCAATTGAAGGAACAAACGGCACAACTTGACTCTTTTTCTGTTCATAATGTCTTTGAAAAAGTAGCCGAATCAAGAAGACACATGGAAAAACATGAAAAGCTGCAAACGTCATCTGCAAAAATAGCCGTTATTGGAATCGGATGCAAATTTCCAGGCGCAGCGAATAAAGAAGAGTTTTGGCTTAACTTAAAAAAAAGAAGAAAGCATATAAAGGAAGTTCCAGAATCCCGCTGGAGCATTGAAAAATACTATTCCCCTGTAAAGACAAAGGGAAAAAGCATTAGTAAATGGGGAGGCTTTATTGATGGGATTGGAAGTTTCGATCCAGTTTTTTTCCGGATGCATGAGGAAACAGTCGTCCAAACTGACCCATTAATCAGACATTTTTTAGAAACTAGTGTACAGGCTGTCAGGGATGCGGGTTATGAAGAAACAGAATTATCCGGAAAGAAAATCGGTGTGTTTGTCGGTTCAAGAATGGGGGGGTACGGTCATAAATTACGAAAAGAAAACACTCATAATATAGTTGGTCTCAGCCAGAACTTTATTGCCGCACATGTATCGCATTTCTTTAATTTTCACGGCCCAAGCATCGTATCGGATACAGCTTGCTCTTCTTCGTTAGTGAGTATTCATTTGGCTTGCCAAAGTTTAAAAGAAGGTGATTCAGAGATGGCAATTGCAGGCGGGGCAGACCTGCTGCTGGATGAAGTTCCTTACTTGATGCTAAGCGAAGGCGGGGCCCTTTCTCCGGACGGTCAGTGTTTTACCTTTGACGAAAGGGCAAACGGTTTTGTACCTGGTGAGGGTTTTGGAGCTGTATTATTAAAGCCGCTGGAAAAAGCGAAAACTGACGGTGATCAGATATACGGTATAATTGATGCATCCGCTATTAATAATGACGGTGCAACGATGGGCATTACAACTCCTAACCCAAAACTGCAGGAGCAAGTGATTCAGGATGCCTTTGAAAAAGCAAAAATAGAGCCTGACTCAGTCAGCTACATTGAGACACATGGAACCGGTACTATGATTGGAGACCCGATTGAACTTCAGGCGTTAACAAAAGTATTTCAAAAAAATACAAGGCGAACTCAATATTGCGGAGTTGGCAGTGTGAAAACAAATGTGGGACACTTATTAAGCGCAGCCGGAGCGGCTAGTTTTATTAAAGTGATTTTGTCACTATGGCATAAAAAAATCCCGCCTACATTGAATTGCGAAACGCCAAACCCTCGCTTTGAATTCGGGCAGTCGCCTTTTTATCCAAATACAAGGCTGAAAGAATGGAAAGAAGAAAAAAGGAGAGCAGGCATCAGTGCTTTCGGTTTTGGCGGAACAAACGCCCACATTTTGGTCAGTGGGTATGATGAATTGCACAATATTGTTCGAAAACCGCTGACACCGGCCGTATTCAATAAAAGAGAGTTTTGGCCTAAAGCTTATTCGCATAAACAAAAGAAACAGCATAAAAAGCAGTTTCTTGAGATTATTGATGAAACAGAGTGACACTCACTCTGTTTCTTTTAATTGCAAAAGAGAAAGGTTGTCGAATTACATGAGGTTCAGCGTATTAGTCAAAAATGACGATTATATAGTCACAGACCATGTCCTTCATCAGGTGCACACCGTTCCCGGCGTTACATATTTAGATTTAATTACAAGATTTTTATCTGCAAAAGGGATTAACACTAGAAGCTTTGAAATCAAACATGTATTATTTCAGGAACCGGTTGCAACTTCTGCCCAATTTGATAAAAAAGTTACCTTTCAGTTTACGGAACAAAAGAATGGATGGCTAGTTGAAACAGTTAGCAGAAAATGGATCGATAGAAATGTTGCAGATCATGAAGTGTCAGTCAATTTGCAGGCGGAAATCACCAGCGGAGGGCAACAGGTAAGCGAAAAAAAAATCCGGCCTAAGGATTTAAAGAAAGGGGCACTCCGAACAACAGATGCTGAAACCGCTTATAGTAATTTGCGGAAAGGCGGCTTAATCCATAAAGAGTTTATGAAACTAGAAGGGACAGTGTATGAAGGGAAAGATTATATTCTGGGAGAGGTCAGTTTAAGCGGACTTGCAAAAGAGTATATTGATGATTTTTATTTGCATCCCGCTTTTCTGGATGGCTCTTTAAGCCTTCTGGGAGTGCTTGCGTCTGCTGAATCGGATGCATTAAACGATGCGTTTATTCCGATTTATATTAAAACTTTTCGTTCTCTGAATAAGACGGGTGAGACTTGTTTTGTTTATATTGATAAAAATAATATCACGCAGCCATCTTCTAAAGACATTTTATATGCGGACATACAAGTATACAACTCGGATGGGGAACTTTCGTTTTATTATGAACGGTTCGGTGTGAAAAGAGTTAGGAACGAGGAGTCAATACAAAGGCTGGAATACAAGGGAATAAAAGATGAAGAGGATAGAGTCATTAAAATTGCGGATGATTCTCTCGACAAGAGTCTTATTAAACAGGTAGCGGCCATGATTCAAAAGCCCGAAGAATCTGTCAAAACTGATATCACATTTTATGAGCTTGGATTAGACTCTAAACAGTTATTAAACTTGTCTAAAACATTAGAACAACTCTTGCAGACCAAGCTGTATCCAACATTATTATTTGATTACTCTACAATTGGAGAATTAACTGAATACCTGTGTGGGAAATATGGTGACAAAATCATGCCGCCTGCAGCATCTGTTACGAAAACAGATCTCAAAGAAACTTTATCCAATGAGTTGGCGTTTATTATTGGTGATTTAACAAGGACCTCAGCATATGAAGTAAACCAATATCGGTCGTTTTATGAATTGGGTCTTGATTCAAGACAGCTATTGCAGATATCTAAAATGATAGAAGAAAAAATTGGTGCTTCGTTATACCCGACTTTATTATTTGATTATAACAATATTCATGATTTGGCAAGTTATTTAGAAGAAAAATATGAGATGCTAACACAAACGGAATCAGAAGAAGATAAAAAACAAAGCAAGGAAGCACCTGATGCAGGGCATTTGGAAAATATATATATGCAAAAAGAGTGGAGCGAGTCGCCTTTATTATCTGAAGGTGTTCCTAAAGGTAATATTTTAATTTTAGATTTTGAACGATCTATGAGTGATGATATTCAAAAGCATGCAGGCAGTAAAACTGTTATTTATGCACAAGCCGATTCCGAGTATCTTAAAATAAGTGATAGGCATTACAAATTCCATCCTGAAAATCCTGAGCATTACATGAGAATATTAAATGATGTAAAGTTATCAGGACTATTTCCCGAGACAATTATTCACTTTTTGTCAAAAGAAACCCAGGATAACAGATTAGATCCGGATTTAACACACAGTTTTTATTCTGTTCTTTATGTAAGTAAAGCTTTACTGAGTCAAAAATTAACCAGCAGATTAAAATTTCTGTACATGTATAGCAAAGATCAATATACGAATCCGTCTTATGCGGCTGTCTCAGGCTTTTTTAAAACTTTGCAAGCAGAGCAGCCGAATATTGAATGCAAAACAATAGAGTTTACAACAAATCAAACCATCCAAATAGCACCTGTATTACTCGATGAAATAAATGGAGATTTTAATCAAACCGTTAAGTATGAAAACAATAGAAGATTTGTCTCAAAATATAGAGAAGTCCCGTCAGTAACAATGCATAAGACAGAAGCAACATTAATAAAAAACGGGGTCTACCTTGTAATTGGCGGATTAAGGGGCATTGGCTGGATATTTTCAAAATTTATTTATTCAGATATTCGCGCCAATGTTGTTATTGCTGGCCGGTCAGAACTGACTCCAAAGATGGAAGAAAAATTAGAAAAGATTCGTTCCCGCGGTATAAGAATCACCTATATTCAAGCTGACATGACAGTTAAAAAACAAGTAACCCAATTACTCGAAAAAGTCTATTCAGACTTTGCGAAAATTAATGGCGTTTTTTATAGTGCCGGTGTAATCAGAGATTCTTTTATTATGAATAAAACGGACGATGATGTACATTCGGTGCTTCAATCTAAAATAAGCGGAGTCATTCATTTGGACGAGGCACTCGCCGATATGCCTTTAGACTTTTTTATTTTATTTTCCTCTATTTCCGCGGAAATAGGAAGCTTGGGGCAAGCAGATTACGCATATGCCAATAGTTTTTTAGACAATTTTGCAGAATGGAGAGAATGTATAAGAAAGACAGCAGGAAGACAAGGTAAAACAATCTCTGTAAATTGGCCTTTTTGGAAAAACGGAGGTATGTCAATAGATAATGAAGTACAGAAAATTATGAAAACCCATCTCGGTCTGCACCCGCTTGAAACTTTTTACGGCATAGAAGCTATAAAAAGGTCGCTTGCTCAGACCGGCCATCAAATGATTGTGTTATATGGAAAAAAAGAAAAAGTAATAACATACTTTCAACCGTTACCTTCCAGTTCAGGGGTAGTGCTTGTAAGAGACTCATCGATAGCAGCAGATATAGATGCTTCATCGTACATTCCCGAAAAAACAGGCTCTGCCGTTCAATTACTGGGCACAGCAGACAACAGCGATCTTGATGATTATTTAAACTTTTGGAGCAGAATAAAAAAAGGTGTTCCTTCGCAAAATCATCATATAGATGCCGCTAAAAAACTGATCTCATTTTATCAGAACAGGAAAATGGAGACAGTTCATTTTCTGATAAACACTGCAAATGTCCGTAATATGGAAATAGTGATGAGCGGAAAAGGAGAAACAATTTTACTTATTTGCGGTTTTGCAACGACGGCTTATATGTGGAAAGAGCAAATAAAGGAGTGGGCGAATCATTTTAATGTAATCGTCATACACACCCCAGGTTATGGATTGAGTAAAGGAAGTGATGATTTTACATTGAGTGGTTTAAGTAGTGCTTTTATTGAGGTGTTAGAAGATATAGGAGTAACATGGCCAATTCACATTGCAGCAGCTTCTTGGGGAGGAATGGTAGGGCAAAGAATAGCCTATGAATATCCTGAAAAAGTGAAAACACTAACTCTATCAGGCAGTTACACCACCTATAAAGAAGATCCTGACCATAGTGTGGTGGAGAAGCTTAAGGAGGATTTTGCAAACATCGGAAGATTGAATGAATATGAAATGTTATATAGCAATCAATTTTTAAATGCATCTATTGAGCACTTTATGGAGATTCATAATAGAGAAGGTTATTCTACTATAAGTTTCTTAAAGGAGATTAAAACAAGAACGCTTATACTTACAGGTGAGAATGAAGCGGTTGTTGACCTAGAGGAGACAAACTTGCTTCAGAAATATCTTACAAATGCCGTTTCAAAGGAAATCGAAGGAGCGGGACATCTTTCTAATGTTACACATCCAAGAGAATTTAATAAGACTGTCATTGATTTTATAAAGAATTGAACATATTTATTTAGAAAGTCTAAAACGATAATTCTATAAGGGGAGAAACAACTGTGAAACATACATTGAGTAATCCAGCTTTTGATACCAAGCAAATTGACGCGCTGCGCCGTCACTATCAGACTATGATAGATGATGGAGACTTACAATGTGCAAGTTACATTATGTCAAGGGGCGGAGAAATCTTTGCAGCCGATTCGCTTGGAGAGTTTCTGGGTAAAGAGAATGAGACGAAAAAATTCAAACTTGATTCAATCAGAGAAATTGGTTCTCTAACAAAAGTCTTTACCGCAATTGCTGTTATGCAGCTGGTAGAAAAGGGACTGCTCGACTTAAAAATGCCTATTAAACTATTTCTCTCTGCATTTGATAAACCTGGATTTAACGAAATTAAAATACTTCATCTGCTTACTCATACGGCAGGATTGGCTTTTGATCTGGATCTTCAAAAGGCAAATGGCATTGACTTAACAAATGAGAATGAATGGGTCGCTTATCTGGTCAATACGCCTCTAGAGTACAAAGTTGATGAGGCCTGGAATTATTCCAGAACTGGATTTGTTATTTTAGGAATAATCATTTCAAAAGTAACCGGTATGTCTTACGAAGAGTATGTGACAAAGCATATTATTAAAGCGCTTGGTATGGATAGAACATTTTTTTATGTCCCTAATGCTTTAAAATCTGAAGTTTGTATTATCAATAATAACGAGAGTGAGCAGCTGGTTGAAGAACGACACCCCTACTTTCCGAATAAAGCGACTACAGGGCTGTATTCGACATTGAAAGACATTTGGAAGCTGGCAGAAATGTTTAGAAATAAAGGCCGGTTTGAAGAGAAGAAACTACTTGGTAAAAAAACAGTCGAGTCTATGTTGCGAAATCAAATAAAGGAGGGACTTCCCTTTTACTTCTTCGGAGCTCCGAGAGAAAAAGGGGATTTTGGTTTAGGAATCAATCTATGGCCTGCCGGGGAACATTATTTTATGAGTGAAGGAACCTTTTCGCATCTCGGAATGGGGTGGTGCGGTCTTTTTTCAGATCCGGCAGAAGAGTTTACGTATGTGTTTTTCACGCCGATTTCAGAGTTTAATCCTCATGCTGTTTTAACTCCGCTGAACATTGTGTGGGCTGGCATTGAATAAACGGATAACAGATTAAAATTAGTAAAAGTATTTTTGGGTTCCGCCTGCCAAGCAGGCGGAACCCAAAAATACCTCCTCTTTATTCACACTGCGTTTACTTCCCCGACACTTTACGGTTTGTAACAGTTCGTTAAAAAACTTATTTTATTTTTTTACTTTTTTAACTGTATTACAACATTCTGTTTTTATAATACAGTTTTTCATCTTTTATAGTACAGTTTTTTTCGCACTCTCCCTATTTTCAAAGCGGTTTCAATTTTAGTTTATAAATAATTGACGGCTCTGTGGAATTGCTGTAAACTATGTTTGTTGATTATTGTACTAATGAAAAAGTTATTTTTATTAGTACAGTTTAAACGTCATTATCTTTGCTTATTTTTTGTGATTTTCTGAATGATTAATTTTAGAATTGCAGAGCATGATAAGAGTGTTTTTAATACGGATTATGAACGGTATCAAACCCCGTTTAAACAAAAGAAGAGGTGGTTTAAAAGATGGCTGCAAAGACAAAAACTTCAATTGTTGATAGCAAAAAACAATTTGACGCTATTAATAAGCAGTTTGAAACGTTTCGAATTTTAAATGCTGAAGGAGAAGTCGTAAATAAAGAGGCAATGCCCGATCTTTCAGACGATCAACTAAAAGAATTAATGAGAAGAATGGTATACATCCGCATTTTAGACCAGCGTTCGATTTCTCTATCACGTCAAGGACGTTTAGGTTTCTACGCGCCTACAGCAGGTCAAGAGGCTTCTCAAATTGCATCACACTTTGCCCTTGAGCAGGATGACTTTATTCTTCCTGGTTATCGAGATGTCCCTCAGCTGATTTGGCACGGACTTCCTTTATACCAAGCGTTCCTATTCTCAAGAGGCCATTTTAAAGGCAACCAAATGCCTGAGGGAGTAAATGCGATATCACCTCAAATTATCATCGGCGCACAAATCATTCAAACAACAGGTGTAGCTTTAGGACTTAAAAAGCGAGGTAAAAAATCGGTAGCGATCACTTATACAGGAGACGGCGGAGCTTCACAAGGTGACTTTTATGAAGGGATGAACTTTGCCGGAGCATTTAAAGCGCCAGCGATTTTCGTCGTGCAAAACAACCGATATGCGATTTCAACGCCTGTAGAAAAGCAATCATCAGCACAGACAATTGCCCAAAAAGCAGTTGCAGCCGGTATTACAGGTGTTCAAGTTGATGGAATGGATGCCCTTGCTGTTTACGCTGCAACAGCAGAAGCGCGCCAACGTGCAATTAACGGTGAAGGTCCGACCTTGATTGAAACTCTTACATTCCGTTACGGACCACATACAATGTCTGGAGACGATCCGACTAAGTACCGTACAAAAGAAATAGAAAACGAATGGGAACTTAAAGACCCGCTCGTACGCTTCCGCAAGTTCCTAGAGAATAAAGGGCTATGGTCTGAAGAAGAAGAGAACAAAGTCATCGAACAGGCTAAAGAAGAAATCAAACAGGCCATCAAAAAAGCTGACAGCGAACCAAAACCAAAAGTAACAGAGTTAATTGAGAATATGTTCGAAGAGCCGACATTTAACTTAAAAGAACAATTTGAAATTTACAAAGAGAAGGAGTCGAAATAAGCCATGGCGCAAATGACAATGATTCAAGCGATCACTGATGCGTTACGCACAGAACTGAAGAACAATGAAAACGTTCTGCTTTTTGGAGAGGATGTAGGCGTTGCAGGGGGCGTTTTCCGGGCAACTGAAGGCCTTCAAAAAGAATTCGGTGAGGATCGCGTATTTGATACGCCGCTTGCAGAGTCTGGAATTGGCGGGCTTGCTCTCGGCTTAGGTTTGCAGGATTACCGTCCTGTTATGGAAATCCAATTCTTTGGATTCGTTTATGAGGTAATGGATTCTATTTCTGGACAAATGGCCCGTCTTCGTTACCGTTCTGGCGGACGCTGGACTTCACCTGTAACCATTCGTTCTCCGTTCGGCGGCGGTGTTCATACTCCTGAGCTTCATGCTGATAGCTTAGAAGGTCTTATTGCACAGCAGCCTGGTATCAAAGTTGTCATTCCGTCAACTCCTTACGATGCCAAAGGACTTTTAATTTCTGCAATCAGAGACAATGATCCTGTTGTTTTCTTAGAGCACATGAAGCTTTACCGTTCTTTCCGTCAGGAAGTTCCTGAAGAAGAATACACAATTGAGCTTGGCAAAGCTGACGTGAAACGTGAAGGTACTGACCTTTCAATCATCACTTACGGCGCAATGGTTCATGAATCATTAAAAGCTGCTGAGGAGCTTGAGAAAGACGGCGTTTCTGCTGAGGTAATTGATCTTCGTACTGTCAGTCCACTTGATATCGATACAATCATCGCATCTGTAGAAAAAACAGGCCGCGCGATTGTAGTTCAAGAGGCGCAAAAACAGGCCGGTGTTGCTGCTAATGTGGTAGCAGAAATTAATGACCGTGCGATCTTGAGCTTGGAAGCACCTGTACTTCGCGTGGCTGCGCCTGATACAGTATTTCCTTTCTCCCAAGCAGAGAGCGTATGGCTTCCAAACCATAAAGACGTTCTTGAAACAGCAAGAAAAGTACTTGAATTTTAATCAAATTGCATAATTCAGAGGGAAGATGGGCGTTTTCCCTCCATTATATATCTGTTACTTACGATGTAAACGTTAAAATTGCTTAATCAAACTAGGAGGTCGAAAACTGTGGCATTTGAATTTAAACTTCCAGATATCGGGGAAGGTATCCACGAAGGCGAAATCGTAAAATGGTTTGTCAAGCCTAACGATGAGGTAGACGAAGATGATGTACTGGCTGAAGTGCAAAATGATAAAGCAGTAGTAGAAATTCCTTCACCTGTTAAAGGAAAAGTATTAGAATTAAAAGTTGAAGAGGGAACGGTTGCAACTGTTGGACAAACGATCATTACGTTTGATGCACCTGGTTACGAAGACCTTCAATTTAAAGGCAGCGAAGAGTCAGACGATGCGAAAACTGAAGCACAAGTTCAATCAACTGCAGAAGCTGGACAAGACGTTGCGAAAGAAGAGCAAGCTCAAGAGCCTGCAAAAGCAACTGGCGCAGGACAGCAGGATCAAGCTGAAGTTGACCCGAACAAACGCGTCATCGCTATGCCTTCTGTTCGTAAATATGCTCGTGAAAAAGGCGTAGACATCCGTAAAGTAACTGGCTCAGGCAATAACGGACGTGTTGTGAAAGAAGATATCGACAGCTTTGTAAACGGAGGAGCGCAAGAAGCTGCTGCACCGCAAGAAACAGCTGCACCGCAGGAAACAGCTGCTAAACCGGCTGCTGCACCAGCTCCAGAGGGCGAATTCCCAGAAACACGCGAAAAAATGAGCGGTATCCGTAAAGCAATTGCAAAAGCGATGGTTAACTCTAAACACACTGCTCCTCACGTAACGTTAATGGATGAAGTGGACGTAACAAACCTTGTTGCACATCGTAAACAGTTCAAACAGGTTGCTGCTGATCAAGGAATCAAGCTGACTTTCTTGCCTTACGTTGTAAAAGCTCTGACATCTGCACTGAAAAAATTCCCTGTTTTAAACACGTCAATTGACGATAAAACAGAAGAAGTAGTCCAAAAACATTACTTCAACATCGGTATCGCTGCTGATACTGAAAAAGGCTTGCTTGTACCGGTTGTGAAAAATGCAGATCGTAAATCTGTCTTTGAAATTTCTGATGAAATCAACGGCCTTGCAACAAAAGCTCGTGAAGGCAAGCTTGCTCCAGCTGAAATGAAAGGCGCATCTTGCACAATTACAAACATCGGTTCTGCCGGCGGACAATGGTTCACTCCGGTTATCAACCATCCAGAAGTTGCGATTCTTGGTATCGGACGCATTGCAGAAAAAGCGATTGTTCGTGATGGCGAAATCGTAGCAGCTCCAGTCTTAGCTCTTTCTCTCAGCTTCGACCACCGTATGATCGACGGAGCAACTGCGCAAAATGCATTAAATCACATCAAGCGTTTACTGAACGATCCACAATTAATTTTAATGGAGGCGTAATGTTATGGTAGTAGGAGATTTCCCTATTGAAACAGATACTCTTGTAATCGGTGCGGGACCTGGCGGCTATGTAGCTGCCATCCGCGCTGCACAGCTTGGACAAAAAGTAACAGTCGTTGAAAAAGGTACTCTTGGAGGCGTTTGTCTGAACGTTGGATGTATCCCTTCAAAAGCGCTGATCAATGCAGGCCACCGTTATGAGAATGCAAAGCATTCTGACGACATGGGAATCACTGCTGAGAACGTATCAGTCGATTTCACAAAAGTTCAAGAATGGAAGGCTTCTGTTGTAAACAAGCTTACTGGCGGAGTAGCTGGCCTTCTTAAAGGCAACAAAGTAGATGTTGTAAAAGGCGAAGCTTACTTTGTAGACAGCAATTCAGTTCGTGTCATGGATGAGAATTCTGCTCAAACATACACGTTCAAAAACGCAATCATTGCAACTGGTTCTCGTCCTATCGAATTGCCAAACTTCAAATATACTGAGCGTGTCCTAAATTCAACAGGCGCTTTGGCTCTTAAAGAAATTCCTAAAAAGCTCGTTGTGATCGGCGGCGGCTACATCGGAACTGAGCTCGGAACTGCGTATGCTAACTTCGGCACTGAGCTTGTGATTCTTGAAGGCGGAGATGAACTTCTTCCTGGCTTCGAAAAACAAATGAGTTCTCTTGTTACACGCAGACTGAAGAAAAAAGGCAACGTTGAAATCCATACAAATGCGATGGCTAAAGGCGTTGAAGAAAAACCAGACGGCGTAACAGTTACTTTTGAAGTAAAAGGCGAAGAAAAAACTGTTGATGCTGATTACGTACTGATCACAGTAGGACGCCGTCCAAACACTGATGAGCTTGGTCTTGAGCAAGTCGGTATTGAAATGACGGACCGCGGTGTTGTGAAAACTGACAAACAGTGCCGCACTAACGTACCTAACATTTATGCAATCGGTGACATCATCGAAGGACCTCCGCTTGCTCACAAAGCATCTTATGAAGGTAAAATCGCAGCAGAAGCTATCGCTGGAGAGCCTGCAGAAATCGATTACCTTGGTATTCCTGCGGTTGTCTTCTCTGAGCCTGAACTTGCATCAGTTGGTTACACTGAAGCACAGGCGAAAGAAGAAGGCCTTGATATTGTTGCTGCTAAATTCCCATTTGGAGCAAACGGCCGTGCCCTTTCTCTTAACGAAACAGACGGCTTCATGAAGCTGATCACTCGTAAAGAGGACGGTCTTGTAATCGGTGCACAAATCGCCGGTGCAAGTGCTTCTGATATGATTTCTGAATTAAGCTTAGCGATCGAAGGCGGCATGACTGCTGAAGATATCGCGATGACAATTCACGCTCACCCAACATTGGGCGAAATCACAATGGAAGCAGCTGAAGTGGCAATCGGAAGTCCGATTCACATCGTAAAATAATGCTCATACCAAAAACAGCCCTCGCTCAATGCGGGGCTGTTTTATTTATTTTGACAGTACATGCTGCAATGGTTTAATGATGTCTTCTTTCTTTTTCACACATCCCTCGATTTTTACAACGACATGGCGCTGATCAACAACCATAAGGGTAGGGACGGTTTCAATCTCATCTTCCCAGCCTTCTTTGTTATCATAAACCTTCATTTTATCTATTTGCTCAGGATAATCTTTTTCTAAATCAAGCAGTGCATCGTAATATGGCGCTTCCTCGTTAATTTGGTTTTCATCAGAAAAAAACAAAATTTGTGTATGATGAATGTTGTCAATCCGGCTTTTTTTTATCGGATTGATGGTGGAAAGCGTACAGCCCGATAAAGCAAATACTATTATCAGTATGGGGAATACCGCGCGATATCGCATCTATCTTCTCCTCTGTATAAACAATAGTAAACTAGCTTTAGTTTATCATGAGAGGCGGCTGAATCTGCTCCTTGTTACCTAATTGTTATATAATTGAAACCGTTTTTAAAGTGAGATTACATAGTATATCAATCGTTTAAAATGCCATTCTGGGGGTATACAGAATTTATTGCTGCGTTCGTTCATAAAAGTTCAAGAAAACATGAAATCACGGGATGTATTTTTGCATATGTATCGATTAAAGCTGTTTCGTGAAGAAGATATTGTATGGTGAAAAATAAAAAAACACTATATATAACGAAATAAAAATTAAATGTGACATACAGTTTGCGGTTGACATTTTAAATGTGACATATTAATATAATAGCAACAAGAGAAATTAAGCGTTTTCAAAATTCAAAGAAATGGGGAATAAGAGATGGGAACGATTGTTTGCCAAGATTGCAACGAAGCCATTCATTACTTTGAAGATGAGAAAGTGACAACATTATATGGATCATGCTGCGGACAATGTCAATGTCCTGTTGATGAAGAGTAATAAAAAGCATGCGGCTGAGCCCGCATGCTTTTTATTTATTGAATCGCTTTTTGCTCTTTAATGACCCGGATCATGTTTAATGTCGAATCTTCAGGTCCTTGAACCGGTAGACCTGCGTCAAGGTTCTTAAAAATATAGCTGATGTTGTCTTCTGTAATAATCTCACCTGGAATGAAGATCGGAATGCCAGGAGGATATACCATTACAAATTCAGCGATAATCCGTCCGGATGCTTCTTTTAATGGGATGACCTCCGTATTTGCGTAGAAAGCATCACGCGGAGTCATTGCCAATAAAGGAATTTCTGGAAGCAGTACTTCAGTTTGCTGGTGCATTATATCTTTTTCTGACATATGATGTGCAATCTCTGTTAAAGCCTCTGCAAGCCGGTCTGCATCATTTTGGCTGTCACCAGGGGTGAAAATACACAAAATATTGTACAGATCAGAAAGCTCAACTTCAATATTAAAGGATTCACGAAGCCATTTTTCAACATCATGACCTGTGAGTCCAAGACTTTTAACAGAGATAATCAATTTTGTCGGGTCATAACTGTAAGCTGCTTTCGAACCAAGAATCTCAGAACCGACACAATAAATGCCTTCAATCTGATTGAGGCGGTCTCTCGTCTGGTTGGCAAGCATCAGTGTCTCCTCAGCAAGCTGATGGCCTTCTGTCGCAAGACGTTTTCTGGCAACATCCAGAGAGGCGAGAAGTAAGTAAGAAGTAGACGTTGTTGTCAGCATACTCAGGATGGATTGCACTCTGTCTTTGGAAACAAGACCCTCTCTCATATTTAAAATAGAGCTCTGCGTCAGTGATCCCCCCAGCTTGTGTACACTTGTAGCTGCCATGTCCGCTCCTGCCTGCATGGCTGAAAGCGGCAATTCGTCGTGAAAATGAATGTGAACGCCGTGTGCTTCATCAACTAGAACGGGCACATCAAACGAATGAGCGAGTTCAACAATGCTTTTTAAGTCGGCTGCAACACCGAAATAAGTTGGATTGATAACAAGAAGCCCTTTTGCATCTGGATGTTCGGTAAGCGCCCGTTTAGCAGACTCAAGCGTAATGCCGTGAGAAATGCCCAATTCATTGTCAATTTCAGGATGAATAAAGATTGGAATTGCTCCGGAAAATACAATAGCTGTCATGATTGATTTGTGCACATTTCTTGGAATAATAATTTTATCTCCAGGTCCGCATACAGCCATCACCATTGTCATAATGGCGCCGCTTGTTCCTTGAACAGAAAAAAATGTGTGATCCGCGCCAAATGCTTCAGCCGCCAGATCTTGTGCCTGCTTGATGATGCCTTTAGGCGCGTGCAGGTCATCTAATGGTTCAATATTGATTAAATCTATGCTTAACGCGTTTTCACCGATAAATTGTCTGAATTCTGGATCCATTCCTGCCCCTTTTTTATGGCCGGGAATGTGGAATTGAACAGGCTGTCTGCTTGCGTGCTTTTTCAGTCCTGTATATAAGGGTGTTTCATGTTGCGACAATTGTTTTCCCACCTTTGTAATCATACCTCTGCATAATAGTGTGTATTAAAATCAGTTTCTCAACCGTTTTTTAGACGTAAAACAAATGAATTATATTATGAACTTGAAAGAATGTAAAGAACAATTTATGATCAAATGAAGATGCTTTCTCTTAAGGGGAGCAAATCTATAAGGAGTGAAGAAAATGGGATATCAATACCCAATGAATGAAGATTGGACAACTGAAGAAGCAGTGGATGTGATTGCGTTTTTCCAGCAGGTTGAGCTTGCATATGAAAAAGGCGCAGATCGCGAAGAGCTTCTTAAAGTTTACCGCCGTTTTAAAGAAATTGTACCGGGGAAGGCCGAGGAAAAAAAGCTATGCGGCGAGTTTGAAGAACAAAGTACATACTCTCCGTATCGAACGGTGAAACAGGCGAGAGAATCTGATCAGGCGAAGATTAAGATGTAAGAAAGAGCCGGAGGCAATTCCTGCCCCGGCTCTTGTTTATGATTGTGATACCTTTTGGGTGAAGCGGTACAAGAAAGCAAGCTGCTGAAAAGCATCGTCGATACGCTGAAGGAATTCCTGGTTATTCATATTCAGCACTTCTTCTTTTTGAAGCTGAATGCCGCATAACAGCTCGGCTTTCTTTACAGTCTGCAAACGCTCAAACAGCGTCTTCAGCTGTTCCTTATCCATTTCAGACTGCTTATGTACTCCGGGTTTTGTGTGATCTGCGGACCAAACGAAGCTGTCTGGGATATTCTTTGTTATGGTTTCCTGATTCGCTTCAAGCCATTTGCCGTATTCTTCTTTGATAGGGGATTCATAAATAATCGCGAACCACACAAATACGTGGCTTTCCCATAAACCAATCTGAAAATGCGGCAGTTTTTTATAGCCTCTTTTGCTGTTTGCGAACGCCACCCAGCTGTCAGCAGGGGGATTGACGGATCTTCTTGCGTGCTTTGCCACATGCGGAAACATTTCATCTCCGGTTAAAGCTGATAAAGTCGGGGCAAAATGTTCGCCTAGAGCTGTAAGCTTCGGACGGACCGTCTCTTTTAATACCTCCATGCGCGCGTCTAAGCCTTCTATTGTAAATGTGTTAAAGTCTTCTTCTGTAAAACGCATTTGTGTCATGATTTTCCTCCTTCATGCAAGTAAACATATTTTATCACAGTTCATACGAGCGTCAAAAAGATTGAACGCGTTTGAAGAAAGGGGAAATGTGGTAATAAACCAATAGGTAAACACACAATTTTCAGAATCATGTTACGCGTAAATAGAACAATCATACGATATAAGAAGTAATCATTGTTGAATGGCAAAATGGGATGCTTTTTTACAAACAAATGATCTCTGGAAGGGGCGAAAGACAATGAGGCAAGTTGTGAAAGAGGGTTTTAAGGAAGAGAAAAACAATCGTGTAGCTGTCTGGAGACTAGAGGTAGATTATGAATTGGCAACCCTGTATGAAGCAATTCAAAAAGAAAATGAAGAACAAATTGAACAAAGCAAAAACAAACTTGAGCGACTCAGAAAAGAATGGATTCGTCTTAACGGGTAAAAAGCGATAGTGAAAACGAACCGCATGAATGGTTCGTTTTTACATGAGAAGGGATATTTTTCATTTTCCTTGCTTTTTCACCACCGTTATCAGTATCCTATAAAATAAAGGTCTACATAGAAGAGAGGGTACACAAGAATGACAAATTGGACGGAAATTGATGAAATTGCAAAAAAATGGGTAAGGGAAGCAGGCGCGAGAATTAAACACTCCATGCATGAAAGCCTGACAATTGAAACAAAATCAAATCCGAATGATTTAGTCACCAATATTGACAAAGAAACGGAAAAGTTTTTTATTGACCGCATTCAAGAAACGTTTCCGGGACACCGCATACTTGGCGAAGAAGGGCAAGGAGACAAACTCCACTCATTGGAGGGAGTCGTCTGGATTATCGACCCGATTGACGGGACGATGAATTTTGTTCACCAGCAAAGAAATTTTGCGATTTCAATCGGAATTTTTGAAAACGGAGAAGGGAAAATCGGATTAATTTATGATGTGGTGCATGATGAACTTTATCACGCATTTAGCGGCAGAGGAGCTTATATGAATGAAACGAAGCTGGCTCCTTTGAAAGAAACCGTTATTGAAGAAGCCATTCTTGGCATTAATGCGACATGGATAACGGAAAACAGAAGAATTGATTCAAGTGTGTTAGCGCCCCTTGTGAAAAGAGTTAGAGGCACACGTTCCTACGGTTCTGCCGCTTTAGAGCTGGCGAATGTCGCGGCAGGAAGAATAGATGCATACATTACGATGCGGCTTGCGCCATGGGATTACGCGGCCGGCTGTGTACTGTTAAATGAAGTGGGAGGCATTTATTCGACCATTGAGGGTGAGCCGTTTACCTTTTTAGAAAATCACAGTGTTTTGGCCGGAAAACCAACTATACATAAAACAGTATTTGAAGAGTACCTTCGTGCTGGAAAGTAGGTTATTTGAACAGGACGACCTCAGCTTGTTAGAAACGCTCGCGGAGGCTCATCCTGTATGGAAAGAGGAGGAATTTGGGGAGAAAGATGCTGAAAGCTATATGATCTCCTACTCCATGTACAACGGATCCTGGCTTGTATGGGAAAAAGACGGTCGGCCTGTTGCCCTCAGCTATCATCTCGAATGGGCGCCTTCCAACGGAAAGCCGTGGCTGGGAACGGTGCTTGTAGACCCGGATGAAGAAAAAAAGGGGCATGCGAGGATGATCATTGAACGGATCAGCAAATCGCTCAGAGCCAAACATAAAGCGATGTTTGCGGCAGTTTCTATTGATCGCAGTGAATGGATATTGTTTTTGGGTCAATGCGGGTTTGAACAGTTGAAAATGGAGAAATATGATAGAGGCAAATCATTTATGATCCTGGTGAAGCCTTTAGCGGAAGCTGCTGTATGATAACAGCAGCTTATTTTTTGTAAGCTGTTAACCATAAAAAGCCTCCCAAAAATGAGAGGCGAATCTGTGATAAAAGAAACATTATTTTTTAACCGCATGAATATAATGAATCGTTTCAAACGCTGACAACTCGTCTGTTCGATTGCCAAAGAAAAGGTCATGAATGTCGTCGGGTGATAGATGTTCATAGATGAGTAAACCTGCTGACTCTAACAGATGTTCAATTTCTTGATAAGTAAAACACGATTTCATCGGTTCTCCGCTTGCAGCAGCCATCTTCACCATATGTTCAACTCGATTTGACTTTCCTTTTGCAGTAAAGAGTGTTTCGTCGGCATAATCAAAAACGATAGAGCTCCCTGAGGGGACATGAGAAAATAAATGGCTGATCAAGCTTGCATTTTCTTCTCGTGTTAAATAATAAGACACTCCCAGAAGGCTGAAGAATGTTTTTGTGTTTTCAAATCCTTCATCTATAAGAGGCTGATAGGAAAACGTTTTGGTAAAATCCATAGGAACAAAGTGAAGGTGCTCCGGGATGGTCAGCTTTGCATCTTTCAGCTTATTTTTTTTGAATTGCTGTGTAGCCGGATGATCAACCTCGAAAACTTCTAAGCTGTTTTCCAATTCAGGATGCCGAAAACAGAAAGTATCCAGCCCGGCCCCAAGAATGACATACTGTTTTGCTCCAAGCATTAATTCGTTGTGTAAGACTTTTTCGCAATACGAAGCACGTGCTAAGGGCGTGGGTGACAGCTGGACTTGCGTAACCCATTTTAATATTTCTTCGGGATCATTTTGCAGGCGTTCAGCAATCTCTTTGTTGAAAAACGTGATTCCTTGAATCATATTCTCGCTGATGTTGGAAAACTCTTTTTCGTTAATAAGATCTTTTGCAATAAAATCATCAAAAATGAGAGGCGTGTCATATCGGCTGTGATACGCTCGGGCAAAAGCTGAAATCAAAGACGTTAAGCTGGACTGATTTTTCCTCATGAAATGATCCTCCATAAAAAAATAAGATTCCCCTGGCCAGGAGAATCTTATTATACATACAAATATATTAATGGTAAATTATAGCACAAATAAAATTTTTTGTAAATGTTTTTGCTCTATCTTCAGTCGTATGAACTTCCTTTATTTCATATGCATACGTTCATTCTTTAGATAGCAGTTAAAAAAATCTTTTACAATGTTAAGAGTATGATGCTGGGTAAAACCGATATGTACGGCTATCGTGAAGCGGGTGCTGATTCTCATGGTATCATCCTTTCGTTGTAATGGTTATGCTTACAACAGAAAAGGAAATCAATACATGTAACGAAAAAAAGCCTGAGAGATCTCAGGCTTTTCCTAACATTACAATCCAACAGCATTCCAGGCTGCTTCAACTTTTGCGGCATCAGTTGAGCCGTAAAGATCACGGGCAGACTGAATGAGAGCTGCTTTGGCATCTTTGAACGTTGAAGAAGGTGTAAGATACGTTGTTAACGCACGGTAATAGATCTGCTGTGATTTAGATACACCTAGTTTTGTAATGGTATTGTAAGCGGCTTTATTTGGAATTCCGCTGTTTGTGTGTACGCCGCCATAATCGCCTTCATCTGTGTTTGGAAGGTTTTGGTAGTCAGCGTAATTGTCTGGCTGATCGTATTTTGTCGGATTGGACAGGCTGCGGAGAGCAGGCTGGCTGACTGTAATGTCTTCACCAATGTCCCAGTCTTCTGTATCTGTAAAATAACCGAATACGTCAGAGAATGATTCGTTTAATGCCCCCGGCTGATTTTCATAAATCAAGTTGGCCGTTTCTTGAGTGACGCCATGTGTCATTTCATGTGCTGTCACATCTAATGAGCCGGAAAGCGGAGAGAAGAATGATCCGTCGCCGTCACCGTAAATCATTTGATCGCCTGTCCATGCAGCATTGTTATACCGAGTGCCGTAGTGAACGGAAGAAACGATTTTACTGCCTTTGTTATCATAGCTGTTTCGTTTAAAGTTTGAATAAAAATAATCATACACTTTGCCGAGGTTATAGTGGGCGTCAACGGCTGCCCGCTGTGATGAAGATGTAAATGTTTTAGTTGTGCTTGAGACAAGCGTACCTGGAAGGCGGCTTTGTCTGTTTTGTAAGTCATATGTGATGATTTGCGTGCCTGTTGGTTTTGAAAGATCTCTTAGAACGTATTTTCCGCTTTCATAAGAGATGTTCAAAGGAACAGTTGCGCCCTTTAGAGTTGTTCCGCTTCCAGTGGCAGCAGCATGTTCCACTTTATTTTGCTGTTTTAATATGCTGCCTGTTTCGGCATCTATTAAGACTTCCCAGTTTGCAGGTTCAGGCTCGATATAGCGAATCGTCACGTCGTAAGCAAGACGATAGCTGCCATCCTTTGTTTCTATCGCTTTTAACTCGGCTTTATTACTATTTTTGGCTGTTCCGTTAGAAACAGCGTCTGGTGATTTGCTGATGGCTTTGAAAGCGAGTGCCAGTGCTTTTTCAGAAGAGACTTTTTGGTTGTTTTCTGTTTTTGCAGCAGATTGATTGTGTAATTCACCATTGACCGCATAGACATTATCGGATTTATCAACGTGAACGATCACCTGTGAATCTTTAATAGGCACTCCGTTAACTACAGGCGCATATCGAAAGTGCTTGTACCCAAGGGCATCAGTAGTACTTTCGACAAGCTTCAGCCTTTTGGCAGGGTCACCTTTAAAAATGTTGCTGTTCTTTTTCAAAAACTGTTTGACAGCCTTGTCATTTGGTGCAGAGAGCTCTGATTGAGCTATTGCGTTTTTGGAGAGGAAGTTAGTTTGATTCTCTTTAAGCTGATGATTTTCAGCAGCCTGAACTCCAGGAAGGCTGATTGACAAACTCATAAACGAAGCAGCGACAGCAACAGACAATTTCTTACCTAAACCCACAATAAATCCCCCTTTTTTTGAAAATACTGAAAAATATTTATATCGTTATATTAAACTAGCATTTTGGAATACTCAACAAAAACTAACATAACTAGACAAAATTGATAGAAATGTCCTGTGTTTATTTTTGCTGAATAATATCCAGATGAGTCAAGTGTCATGTGATGGCTCATTGCAAGAGTTATGGGGAAGAAAAGAAATATTTGTTTCTTATTGAAACTTTTGGGCAAGCCGGCTGTCTAACCGAATGAGGCCTTAATAAGAAGTAAAGGATTGTTGTTCGTGTTGGATTTATTCAGTCATTATGTATTGCATTTCGAACGTTATTTTATATTAAGCAGGCAAAGCACCTTGCTGATTCAATGGGCAATTGTAGTTTTGGCGGGCTTATATGTTTTGGTGCACCATCCCAAGATAAACCGGTACCGCACCATTTTCTTGGCAGGTGTCTCATTGCGGATTGTGTTGCTGGCCGGGGTGTCTGTTGAACTCATTCATCAGGTGCAAGCAACAAACTTTACCAGCGCTTACTTAAGAGAGGACGGCAATGAACTGCTACCGCTGGTGCATTTTTTGTTATACGGGTATGTGCTACTGACGGCTTTTCACTATATGCTGATGCCTCGTGATCATGGCGGAAAAGGTATGTTTTATACGTTCGATCTCGCCGTTGTCAGTTTGCCGATCGTACAAATGATATTCAGTTTCTTTTCGTATTGGAATGAATATCCTACTGGGATCGAACCAATTGAATTCGTGTTCCTGTTTTTCATCATCATTCTTCCTATTGTGTTGAATGTACTGTTTTTTAAGCTGTATTGGAGAACAAATAAGATTTTACTAGGTTTATTTTATACGCTGATTATCGGACTGCTCGTCCTGCTGCTTACGCCATATCCCAATCAAATCTCCATAGATTATGGTGCAGTAATGCCATATACGATTTATTTAGCAATGGCGGGATTTTTGATGAGCTATCATCTGTTCCAAAAGTCAGGCAAGGTTTATGCGCGTGTGAATAAGTGGCTGCCGATGGCTGTCATTCTGTTTTTTGTCTTTCTCTTAAATCCGATATATAACGTAGCAACGGCTGCTTTCGCTGTATCAAAGCCGGCAAATGTTCATGACTCATTCAATTTTGTAGGAGAGCACATTTCATCTGAAAAAGCGGAACAAATTATTAAGTCATTTTTTCCTACGGATGAGACATTGTATTTACATGATACAAAGATGGATGTGCATTATTTCTATTCATTTGAAAACTTGAGCTATGAGGCTGAAGTGGATGAAGTATCACAGCTGATTAAAAATTATCAGTACTTGAAAAAGCCGCGGGGGAAAACGCTGACGGATCAGGAATACATGCGGAAGTCCATCGCTTTCCTTGAGCGACACGGCCGTATGTTAAATAAAGATCACATCGAAACAACGGTATCTAAAGAAGACGGCCAGATAGTCGTTCGTATATATCTGAAAAATCAACTTCATAAAAAAGATCATGAAGATGATGGAACGGTATTTTATTGGGAAAAGGAAACACTAATGGGCTTTAGTGAAGACCCTTCAATTTATCAGCTTGATTCTCTTCTGCATGTTCATGTAACAGAACAAGACATACAAGACAAAGTGAAGGAAGTGTTTACAGCTTTAAACATACCGAAACAGCCTTATCAGATCACTGATATTGAAAGCGACAGCCTGCTTGGAAGCTTGGTGCGCGTTGAAACGAGAGATGGAATTGTTTTGGAATTCGAGAGTGAATCTGGTTGTTTACATAGTCTTTCGCTTCCAATGAAAAAGAATATTTCACTGACAAACAACAAGCTGCAGCGGCAGATATTATCGGTCTTCAATGCTGATGTATCAGAAATGAAGAAAAAAAGCAGGCAGAGTGACATGGTGATGTTTACTGATTCTTCTAAAACATATGAGCTTTTTGAAGATCAAGGTCAGCTAAACGCTTATGTGTACAGCGATACACTCGATAGGGCATTTCCATATACGTATCGTGATGGAAAATTGGCTTATGAAAAAGTAGCTTCTGCATACCAGGATGTCATTTACAAAAAACGTATGCGTCCAATTATCGTTCAAAGAGGGAATGAACGCCATTATGCATGGCTGATCATTATTCAGCCGTTTGGCTCAAACCGCCATGATGCTTATGTGGTGGATGGAGACACACAAGAGGTGGAAAGCCTATATGAATCATAAAGAAAAAGCGTCTGTATTTTTAGATTTATATGACCTATATAAAGAAGGAGTGCTAGAGGATGAATCAATGGAATGGATGAGACAGCAAGAGCCGTTATTTCAAAAGAATGCGGAAGGCTTAAAGAGTGAATCTTGTTCAAAAAGAAGCCCGGGTGCTGAAGAAGAGAGCCAAATCAGACATATGAAAGTATACCTGTCTGCCATGTATATCTGTTTCATTTTATTGGCTATTTGGATGACGGTGTGGTTTTATTTCTAATGAAGCATAGGGATTCTATTGAGGACTTGTATCGACAGTATTACCGAGAAATTTTAAATTATTTATTCAGAAGGACTCATCATCTTGAAACAGCCAAGGACTTAGCGCAGGACACGTTTGTAAAAGCTCTTAACGGCCTGGCTTCGTTTAGGGGGCATTCTTCCATCAGAACGTGGCTTTACACCATTGCACATCATACCTTTGTCAATTGGTACCGCAGGGATGTCAAATACCAATTGACTGATATCAGCAAAAATGAAGGATTAACGCAAACAACTTATGAGCAGCCTGAACAGTATCTGTCACGGACGGTAAAAAGCGAAACGTTGCGGCAGGAGATCCTGCTGTTAAAAGATCAGCATCAATCCGTTTTGATTTTAAGAGAATTCCAAGAGCTTTCTTATGAAGAAATCGCTGAGATATTAGGATGGAGTCTTTCAAAGGTGAAAACCACACTGCACCGGGCCAGATTAGAGCTAAAGAAAAACATGGCGAAAAGAAGAGAGGAGGAGCGGATATGACCTGCTTTCTAGTAAGAGACCTGCTTCCTCTGTATCTTGAAGGTGATTGTAAAAGTGAAACGGAACACGTCATTGAAGAACATTTAAAGACCTGCAGCAGCTGCAGAGAGATGTATGACATGATGGTTGAGCCTTTTGAATTGGAAGGTGGACAGGCCGTTGAGGAGGCTTTTCTGCCGGAAGAAGAAATGCGGTTCAAACAGAGGTACTATGGTTTGCTGATCGTTAAAGCTGCCTGCTGGTTCGGAGCGGCGGTAGCCGTGATGCTGATCATCAAACTGCTCATATAAAGAAAAGCGCTTGTCCGACTGCGGCAAGCGCTTTTTTAGATTAAGCTTCAGGATGGATCATATCGTAGATTGCGGCAAGCTGTTCTTGTGGCAGAGCACTGAAGAGTTTGCCGTAAACATCAGCTTGCGAAGGTGTCGCCCCTGCTTGTACGGCTGCATCTTTATCATAGCTGTACACACCTTCTTGTAATACAATTGCTGCTTGAAGAATGTGAATCTTTAAGGAAACAGCGGAGAAAAATTGTTCAAGTGCGAGTGCTTCTTTATCTGTGAAGCCAAGTTCAATTGCTTTTTCTGTATCAAATTTGTAATTTCCATCTTCGGCATACACACATTGTGAAACAACGCTGAAAAATTCTGATGTCGATTCCCATAATGTTGAAATTACTTGAGCCTCTTCTTTTGTCATTCCTAACTCGACAGCTTTTTCACTGTCAAAATAATACACACCGTCTTGTTCGTATATACATTGATTTAATATATCAATGAATGTATTGAGATCTTCGTTAGTGATTGTCTGATGCTGAACATGAACAGCAGTGTTATCAGTCAATGTTTTTGCGCTGGCTGCATCAGGGCCGAACGTGAATAGAGCAGCTGAGGTCATTGCGGCAGTTGTTAGCATAGCTTTTTTTACAAATGTTTTCTTCATGTTTCTTCTCTCCCTTTTATGAATTGTGCTACGAATCCCATTATAGGGAGAGATTGGAGGAGGAGAAATAGGCTCTATGGACTTTTATGTATATGTTGCCGGACTATTTTTTACCGGTCACATGAGTCATCATGAGAACGTTTGTCTATGTATGAATGCTGTTTTACATCTTCCAGACTAAGAAACAGGGGAGATAAGGCTTAATAAAATGAAAAAAACCGCTTTTTTGCGGTGTTTCAGCGTGTCGACAAACTCTCGCATTCGTTGTCAAGGCTGCACGTCGGTGCTCACGAATTCGAACATTGGCTGTGCTCCGATGCACGCCCTTCCTAGACTTCAAGGGTTTTCAATCACACTGAAAAGATACAAAATGCTAAAATGAAAACCATTTTAGCATTTTGTCAACAATTTGAAACACTGCTTTCTTTGCGGTGTTTTTTGATTATAATATTTCCTGCGGGGCAATGCTTTTAATCAAGCAAGCCCTGCTCGCGCATTTTCTTTTTTAATGTAAATCCGCCGCCCATAACGGCGCAAACAAGTACAATGCTCCCTGCAATGCCTATGGCGCTTTTTTCAGCGATAAAGACGCCGATCAGCATAATGCTGAAAACTGCTGCAAATGCAAATAATAGGAAAAGCCAATTCTTTTTTTTCATATTTTCCATCCCCTTTTACGTCTTATAGTAAGTTTACTGAAAAACGTGACGCTTTTAAAGAGGAAGTGTGGTATAATATGAAAGTTATCTAATTTTTTTAGGAGATGAAAAAGTGAAACTTCGAAACGATCTTCGCAACATCGCGATTATTGCCCACGTTGACCATGGAAAAACGACTCTAGTTGATCAGCTTTTACATCAAGCTGGTACGTTCCGTGCCAACGAACAGGTTGCTGAACGCGCAATGGACTCTAATGATCTTGAACGCGAACGCGGCATTACAATTTTGGCGAAAAATACAGCGATTAACTATAAAGATACACGCATCAATATTTTGGATACCCCTGGACACGCAGACTTTGGGGGAGAGGTAGAACGGATTATGAAAATGGTTGACGGCGTACTGCTTGTCGTTGACGCATATGAAGGCTGTATGCCTCAGACTCGTTTTGTTCTGAAAAAAGCCCTTGAGCAAAACCTGAACCCGGTTGTTGTTGTCAACAAAATTGACCGTGACTTTGCTCGTCCTGAGGAAGTAATCGATGAGGTTCTTGATCTGTTCATTGAGCTTGATGCCAATGAACAGCAGCTTGAATTCCCAGTGGTATATGCTTCAGCGATTAATGGTACAGCGAGTCTTGATCCGAAACAGCAGGATGAAAACATGGAATCTTTATATGAAACCATTATTAAGCATGTTCCGGCACCTGTTGAAAATGCAGAGGAGCCGCTTCAGTTCCAAGTTGCCCTTCTTGACTACAATGATTATGTAGGCCGTATCGGAATCGGACGCGTATTCCGCGGTACGATGAAAGTCGGTCAGCAGGTTTCTCTTATGAAGCTTGACGGAACGGCTAAGTCATTCCGTGTAACAAAAATTTTCGGTTTCCAAGGCTTAAAGCGGGTGGAAATTGAAGAAGCAAAAGCGGGAGACCTCGTTGCGGTTTCCGGCATGGAAGATATTAATGTTGGTGAAACGGTCTGTCCTGTAGACCATCAAGATCCGCTTCCAGTGCTTCGCATTGATGAACCGACACTTCAAATGACATTTGTCGTGAATAACAGTCCGTTTGCAGGTCGTGAAGGTAAATATGTAACGGCCCGCAAAATTGAAGAGCGTCTTCATTCACAGCTTCAGACGGATGTGAGCTTGCGTGTTGAGCCAACAGCTTCTCCTGATGCTTGGGTTGTTTCCGGACGCGGTGAGCTCCACTTGTCAATTCTGATTGAAAATATGCGCCGTGAAGGCTATGAACTTCAAGTTTCAAAACCTGAAGTTATCATCAAAGAAATCGACGGTGTACGCTGTGAGCCTGTTGAGCGTGTGCAAATCGATGTACCGGAAGAGCATACAGGCTCTGTCATGGAATCAATGGGTGCCCGCAAAGGCGAAATGATTGACATGATCAACAATGGTAACGGCCAAGTCCGTCTCATCTTTACTGTTCCTTCCCGCGGACTGATCGGGTACTCCACAGAGTTCTTATCATTAACACGCGGCTTTGGTATTCTTAACCATACGTTTGACAGCTACCAGCCGATGCAGGCGGGCCAAGTCGGCGGACGCCGTCAAGGTGTGCTTGTGTCAATGGAAAACGGAAAAGCGACATCTTATGGTATTCAAGGAATTGAAGACCGTGGTGTCATCTTTGTTGAGCCAGGTACTGAAGTATACGAAGGAATGATTGTTGGAGAGCATAACCGTGACAACGACCTTGTTGTTAACGTCAGCAAAATGAAACAGCAGACGAACGTCCGCTCTGCGACAAAGGATCAGACAACTACAATTAAAAAAGCGCGCATCATGTCTCTTGAGGAGTCTCTAGAGTACTTAAACGAAGATGAATACTGTGAAGTAACGCCTGAATCCATCCGTTTAAGAAAGAAAATCCTCAATAAAAACGAACGTGAAAAAGCGGCTAAAAAGAAAAAAACAGCAGGATTGTCTTAATCTCTTGCAGAATTTGAAAAGATAGAACCCGTACGTTTACAGGGGAGGGAATCTTTTTGAATGACGTAAGCGAACGCCTGTCGTTCTTCGCCGCTCTATATCAAGTAGACCGGCAGCCTGCGGCAGGCATGTGGCTGCTGTACGGCACGATTTTTGTGTTGGCCGTTATTGTATTTAAGCTTGGATTTGCTAAACGGCTTCCGGTATTAAAATCAGCAGTGGTGTATGTATTTCTGGCTTTGGGCTGCACTGTTTTAACCTTTTTAGGAGTGTTTTTGCCTGTGGCAGAGGGATTGGTCGTCGCTGCGCTGATTTTAATCATTTACAAAATTCGGCTGTATCAGTCGAAAAAAGGACAGTCTGCAAAATCATAAAAAGACTCAGCTGAAGAGCTGAGTCTTTTTGTTCTGTATGGTAAAGCTGCCGCTTTATTTTTTGACTTTTTCTTTCTTCTGCTGTCCCGGGTGAAATGCGAATTTTCCCGTTTTCAGCCGTTCTTCTGTTTTTTCGGTAATCCGATCGTGGCATTCCTGGCACATATATGTATGGATCGGGCGGTTTCGAAGCCGTTTCGCGATCAGGGTATCATCATCAATTGTTTCAATTTTATCGCAAATAGAACATTGGACCCTCATCATATCACCTCTTTCACTAACATGTATTATAGCACGGATCAGAAGCTGTCCAAAATAAGAAAAAGCTAAAGCGCGAGGCTATAGCTTTTTCATGATTATTATTTTTTCATATGATGATCAGATTGATCGTTTTGCTCCTGTTCCAATTCCTGCTGCTGCTTTCTGTTTAATTGGTCATTTTGCTGCTTTGTTTGCGGCTCATCTTCATCGTCAATCACATCGTTAGGCACTTCCGGAAGCACTCGGCCGACAATTGCAGCCAATTCATCTAATATGCCTGTCACCGGCCGGCCTTCACTGATTTCTCTGCTCATTTCATTCAGGCGGCTGACCGTATCCGGGTCAGCAATGACAACTGCGTTGGCACCGTGTCGATCATCTTTCAGAGCCTGTGCTACAGAATATTTAATGGTTTCCACTTTGCTTCTGTCCAAAGTATCATCGACATCAATCCCTACAACGGCATAACCTCCCAGCACAACGGCTGTTGCATCCTTAACATCGGGGATTTTTTCAGCAACGCTGACAAGATGCTTCGCAATATCCGCTCTTGTCCCATTGTCTTTTGTCTCCTGAGTTGTGTCCTTTACGTGAATCGGTTTGGTTTCCTGCTGCCTTGTTGATTCTTTTTCAACATTCTGATCCTGGTTTCCTTGTTGGTAGGCACATGCGGACAGGATAAGCGTCAGCTGTATCATAATGAAAAGAATTCGCACTTGCGGGTTCCCTCCTTGAAATGCATTCATTAATTTTATTGTTGAATTAACCTTCTATCTTTATTCACAAAAACATATATTTTAGCAGGCATTCACCTTTTTTATCGTAAGAGAAGCAGGAAGAACTTTGACCTTTATATCAGGAGGCTGAGACTTGAGTAAAATTTATGTGTTAGATACGAATGTGTTATTACAGGATCCTAACGCGATATTTTCTTTTGAAGAAAATGAGGTTGTCATCCCTGCTGTTGTATTAGAAGAAGTTGATTCGAAAAAAAGGTATATGGACGAAGTTGGGAGGAATGCAAGGCACGTATCTAAGCTGATCGATGCTTTAAGGCAAAAGGGAAGGCTGCATGAGCAGGTCCCGCTCGACACCGGCGGTACACTGAGAATTGAACTGAATCATCGTTCGTTTCACCAGCTGCAAGAGATCTTTATTGAAAAAACGAACGATAATCGTATATTGGCTGTTGCGAAAAATTTAAGCCTCGAGGAAGAAACGAAGGAAGATGGCAGGCCGGTTATTCTCGTCAGCAAGGATGTATTGGTCAGAGTGAAAGCGGACGCGATCGGACTGCATGCTGAAGATTTCTTAAATGACCGGGTTGTGGACAATGATGAAATGTACAACGGCTATAAGGATTTATATATCAGCCAGCAGCTGTTCAGCTCTTTTTATGGGAAAAATCAAATTACAGTAAATGAAATGAAACAGCACACATTTTATCCGAATCAATTCGCATTAATGAAAGATGAGCTGGGAGGATCCTCTTCAGCCGTCGGAATGGCGGATAAAACAGGCACGGTCTTAAAAAGGCTTGTTTTTGACGATGAACATGTATGGGGAATCAGGCCGAAAAATGTACAGCAGACAATGGCATTAGAGCTTTTGCTGCGTGAAGATATTCCGCTCGTCACCCTAATCGGAAAAGCAGGAACCGGCAAAACGCTTTTAGCATTGGCGGCGGGGCTATTACAGACAGAAGACTTGGGAATATATAAAAAATTGATCGTCGCAAGGCCGATTGTTCCTGTTGGCAAGGATATTGGATATTTGCCCGGCGAAAAAGAGGAAAAGCTAAAGCCTTGGATGCAGCCGATTTTTGACAATTTGGAGTTTCTGTTTAATGCGAAAAAACCGGGGGAGCTTGAGGCCATTCTGGCGGGTATTGGCTCAATTCAGGTGGAAGCGCTGACTTATATCAGGGGGAGAAGCATTCCGGATCAATTTATTATTATTGATGAGGCTCAAAATTTGACCAGGCATGAGGTGAAAACGCTGCTGACGAGAGTCGGTGAGGGCAGTAAAATTGTCTTAATGGGCGATCCAGAACAAATTGATCACCCATATTTAGACAGTCTGAACAATGGTTTAGCCTACGTGGTTGAGCGGTTTAAAGGACAACCCATCTCAGGCAGCGTGAAGCTGCTAAAAGGCGAGAGATCGGGTCTCGCCCAGCTTGCCGCTGACTTGCTGTAAGCTTACATGATTTCAATTTCTTTTATATCGGTGATCGGCTGATCGTGATCAACTGGATCTTCAAAATAAATATGAACGGGGCCGCCTTCTTGGATTGGCTTGCCTGCCTCACTGAAATGGACAATACTGTTCAGTGCGGTTTCCAGAGGAACGGCGGCCTTTTTCGAACTTGTGACAAATACGCATTGTGTCGCGGAGCTGAGAGGCTCAGCATTTTTCAGGACAGTCCCAAGTTTCATGGCAAAACTGCCGTTCATTAGTTTTTGCTTCTCGTATTGTTTTTCCGTCTTTAATGTCGGCGGTGCAATCCGGCCCTCTCTGATCACGCGTTCAGGGTCAAGAGCGGATTCATCCCCGACTGATTGTGAATGTATATCTTGACTGTCCCCTTTGCGTTCAAACGAAAATTTGCGGTCATCAAAAATCCATACGCTCGGATCGATGGTGATCGGATATGTAACATTGCCTTTTACTTGTATAACACTCATGGTTATGACCCCCTTCTCCCAAAATTATAAAAGTTTTCGCATGAATTGTCACTTTGTGTACAAATTATGTGTATTGAAATGCTCAGGGAGCGAGGGTGGTTGCATGGTATGCCGGCATAATGACGAGCTTGAAACCTTAGTGAACGAAGCGAAAAAGATGACGGACAAGGGGGAGGTAGCCAGTTATATTCCTGCCTTGGCAAAAGCTGATCAACACGATCTGTCAGTGGCGATTTATTATTCCAATACTACTTGTCTGTCAGCGGGTGACGTGGAAAAAACATTTACGCTTCAAAGTATATCGAAAGTGCTCTCGCTTGCTTTGGTGTTAATGGAATACGGCAAGGATAAGGTCTTCAGCTATGTCGGACAGGAGCCGACTGGTGATCCGTTTAATTCAATTATCAAGCTTGAAACAGTGAATCCGAGCAAGCCGTTAAACCCTATGATCAATGCCGGTGCATTGGTAGTGACCAGCTTGATTAAAGGGAAAACGGTAAAAGAGAGACTTGATTATTTACTTTCTTTTATCAGAAAACTGACAAACAACCAACAGATTACATATTGCCAGGAAGTGGCTGAATCCGAATACAGCACGTCGATGATTAATCGGGCAATGTGTTATTATATGAAACAGTACAGGATTTTTGAAGATGATGTAGAAGCGGTAATGGATTTATACACGAAGCAATGTGCGATTGAAATGAACAGTCTGGACTTGGCGAAAATCGGATCTGTATTTGCGCTGAACGGCAGACACCCCGAGACTGGGGAGCAAGTTATCTCAAAAGATGTTGCGAGAATTTGCAAAACATTTATGGTGACGTGCGGAATGTACAATGCAAGCGGCGAATTTGCGATTAAGGTCGGAATTCCTGCGAAAAGCGGCGTATCCGGAGGGATTATGGGCATTTCGCCATACGATTTCGGGATTGGTATTTTTGGCCCGGCATTGGACGAAAAAGGGAACAGCATTGCGGGTGTGAAGCTTTTGGAAATCATGTCTGAAATGTACAAACTGAGTATTTTTTAATTTATGTCATCTGCTTAAATCCTCTTGCATTTTCTGCTGATACCCTTTATGATAAATAGAAGAATTAGGTACTCGCCTGGGGAACGGAGGGATACTTTTGGCTTCAGAGATGATAGTTGACCATCGGCAAAAAGCTTTTGAGCTCTTAAAAGTTGACGCTGAGAAGATTTTGAAGCTGATCCGAGTACAAATGGATAACTTAACGATGCCTCAATGTCCTCTATATGAAGAGGTATTAGATACTCAAATGTTCGGGCTTTCGAGGGAAATCGATTTTGCTGTCCGCCTGGGATTGGTTGATGAAAAAGACGGTAAAGACCTTTTATACACATTGGAGCGCGAATTGTCTGCTTTGCATGACGCGTTTACAGGTAAATAAATGATAAAACTCAAACTTGTTAACAGTTTGGGTTTTTTTATAACCGCACATTTTCTCCCACCTTCTCGGAGACGGTCTTTTTTTACACATTCCTTCCGAATCGTATAGAGATTCTTCATCTTGTTTGATAAATTGTAGTAAAATAAAAAAGATCAATACATAAAAACCATAGATAATGGAAGTTGGAAGCAGGGAAGAGGATGTTATGTTAAAAAAAATGCTGAAATCTTATGATTACTCACTGATATTCGCAATTGTTTTATTATGCGGATTCGGTTTAGTGATGGTATACAGTTCAAGTATGATTACGGCTGTTTCTCGTTATAACGTAAGCAGTAATTTTTTCTTCATGCGGCAGCTGTTTGCTTTAATTGCGGGTGGCGCTCTTTTTATTCTCATGGCTTTGTTTCCTTACAAAGCATTGGCTCACCAAAAGTTTCAGAAGGGAATGCTGCTTGTTTCTGTTTTTGCGCTCATTTCGCTGTTCGTATTCGGACATGTTGCCGGAAACGCGCAAAGCTGGTTTAAAATTGGCGGACTGAGCATGCAGCCGGGCGAATTTGTCAAGCTAGTGGTCATATTGTACCTTGCAGCCGTATACGCCAAAAAACAAAGCTATATTGATCATCTGTTAACGGGAGTTGCGCCTCCGGTGGTGATGACAATCATTCTTTGCGGTTTGATCGCTATGCAGCCTGACTTCGGAACTGCGGCGATTATCGGATTAATTGCGGCTTGCATGATTTTGTGTTCCGGTTTCAGCGGGAAGACTTTGGCAAGGCTTATTTTACTGGGGGGGATTGTTTTACTCTTGGTCAGTCCGATTATTTATTTAAACAAGGATAAAATCCTGTCAGAAAAGCGTTTAGATCGTTTTGAGAGCCTTGAAGATCCGTTTAAATATGCGGATTCATCTGGCCTGCAAGTGATTAATTCCTATTATGCAATCGGATCAGGCGGTATTTTCGGTATGGGACTAGGTGAAAGTATTCAAAAATACGGTTATCTTCCTGAATCGCATACTGACTTTATTATGGCTGTCATTGCCGAAGAACTTGGTATTTTTGGGGTATTGTTTGTGATTATTCTATTGGGGTTTATCGTCATAAAAGGCTTTTATATAGCCAGAAAATGCGAGGACCCGTTTGGAAGTCTTCTAGCGATCGGTATTTCAAGCATGATTGCCATCCAATCGTTTGTTAACCTTGGCGGTGTCAGCGGATTAATTCCCATTACAGGAGTTACGCTGCCGTTTATCAGCTACGGGGGGTCTTCTTTAGTGCTGCTGCTGGCGAGTATGGGAATATTAGCCAATATCAGTATGTTCGTGAAATATTCAGAGAATAAGAAAAAGAAAGAGCCCGTGGCGTCAAAGGGAATGAAGAAGAAACAGCTTGAAAAAACTGTTTATCTGTAAAAAACAAGTGTGTACATGGGAAGGATATTCCTTTATGATAGATTATATTCCATTTCGGGTAAGGGGGAAAAAGTTTGTCACAGCAATCTATACAAAAAGTGTTAGTAGCAAACAGGGGAGAAATTGCAATCCGTATATTCCGTGCTTGTACAGAATTAAATATTCGTACAGTTGCGGTCTATTCAAAAGAAGATTCCGGTTCCTATCATCGTTATAAAGCAGATGAAGCGTATCTGGTTGGCGAAGGAAAAAAACCGATTGATGCTTACCTGGATATTGAGGGTATCATTGATATTGCGAAAAGAAACAAAGTGGATGCAATCCATCCGGGATACGGTTTCTTATCTGAGAATATACATTTCGCCAAACGCTGTGAAGAAGAAGGCATTGTGTTCATCGGTCCTACTTCTGAACATTTAAATATGTTTGGTGATAAGGTGAAAGCGCGTGAACAGGCAGAAAAAGCCGGAATTCCTGTAATCCCGGGAAGCGATGGTCCTGCAGAAACGCTTGAAGCCGTCGAACAATTCGGACAAACGCACGGTTATCCGATGATTATTAAAGCTTCTCTTGGCGGCGGCGGACGCGGCATGAGAATTGTCAGAAGTGAAAGTGAAGTAAAAGAAGCATATGATCGTGCAAAATCAGAGGCAAAAGCAGCCTTTGGCAATGACGAAGTATATGTAGAGAAACTGATTGAAAACCCTAAGCACATTGAAGTTCAAGTCATTGGGGACAAGCAGGGCAACGTGGTTCATCTTTTTGAAAGGGATTGTTCTGTTCAAAGACGCCATCAAAAAGTAATCGAAGTAGCGCCGAGTGTCTCGCTGTCACCTGAATTGAGAGATCAAATTTGCGAAGCGGCAGTTGCGCTTGCCAAAAATGTGGATTATATAAACGCCGGTACGGTTGAGTTCCTTGTCGCGAACAACGAGTTCTATTTCATTGAAGTAAACCCGCGCGTTCAAGTTGAACATACAATTACAGAAATGATTACCGGTGTCGATATTGTCCAAACACAGATCCTTGTTGCCCAGGGACACAGTCTTCACAGCAAAAAAGTAAATATTCCACAGCAAAAGGACATTTCTACAATCGGTTATGCAATTCAGTCACGGGTAACGACTGAAGATCCGCAGAATGATTTCATGCCCGATACAGGAAAAATTATGGCTTACCGCTCTGGCGGCGGCTTTGGTGTCCGGCTAGACACTGGCAACAGCTTCCAAGGCGCCGTGATTACCCCGTATTACGATTCACTTCTCGTTAAGCTTTCAACTTGGGCTTTAACATTTGAACAGGCGGCGGCCAAAATGGTCCGAAACCTTCAGGAGTTTAGAATCAGAGGCATTAAAACAAATATTCCGTTCCTTGAGAACGTTGCAAAACATGATAAATTCCTGACAGGACAATATGATACGTCCTTCATTGATACAACACCTGAGCTATTTATTTTCCCTAAACAGAAAGACCGCGGCACGAAAATGCTCACGTACATCGGCAATGTGACAGTGAACGGGTTCCCTGGAATCGGGAAAAAAGAAAAACCGGCGTTTGACAAGCCGATACACGTAAAAGCAGGCGTTGATCAGGAGCCTGCCAGAGGAACGAAGCAAATCCTTGATGAAAAAGGTGCTGAAGGTCTTGCGAAATGGGTGAAGGAACAGAAATCTGTCCTTTTAACTGATACAACATTCAGGGATGCACACCAATCCTTATTGGCAACAAGATTCAGATCACATGATTTGAAAAAAATCGCGAATCCGACGGCTGCTTTATGGCCTGAGCTATTCAGCATGGAAATGTGGGGAGGCGCGACCTTCGATGTAGCCTACCGATTCCTCAAAGAAGATCCGTGGAAGCGTTTGGAGGACCTTCGAAAGGAAGTGCCGAATACCTTATTCCAGATGCTGCTCCGTTCATCAAACGCAGTCGGCTATACGAATTATCCGGACAATGTGATTAAAGAATTTGTGAAACAATCCGCTCAATCCGGTATTGACGTGTTCCGTATATTCGACAGCTTAAACTGGGTAAAAGGGATGACATTAGCCATTGATGCTGTTCGGGATACCGGCAAAGTGGCAGAAGCTGCGATTTGTTACACAGGTGATATCCTTGACAAGAATCGCACGAAATATGATCTTGCTTATTATACGTCGATGGCGAAGGAGCTTGAGGCTGCCGGAGCTCATATTCTCGGGATTAAAGATATGGCAGGGCTGTTAAAACCGCAGGCTGCATATGAACTCGTTTCTGCATTGAAAGAGACGATTGACATTCCGGTTCACCTGCATACGCATGATACGAGCGGAAACGGTATTTATATGTATGCAAAAGCTGTTGAAGCAGGCGTTGATATCATAGACGTGGCGGTCAGCGCAATGGCGGGGTTAACGTCTCAGCCTAGTGCGAGCGGATTTTATCATGCGATGGAAGGCAACGCCCGCCGCCCGGAAATGAATGTCCAAGGTGTTGAAATGCTGTCCCAATATTGGGAGTCAGTGCGTAAATACTATAGCGAATTTGAAAGCGGAATGAAGTCACCGCATACTGAAATTTATGAACACGAAATGCCTGGAGGCCAATACAGCAACCTGCAGCAGCAGGCCAAGGGAGTAGGCCTGAGTGACCGCTGGAATGAAGTCAAAGAAATGTACAGACGCGTCAACGATATGTTCGGCGATGTCGTGAAGGTCACGCCTTCCTCAAAAGTCGTTGGAGATATGGCGCTCTACATGGTACAAAACAACTTGACTGAAAAGGACGTGTACGAAAAAGGCGAATCATTGGATTTCCCTGATTCAGTTGTTGAGCTATTCAAAGGAAATATCGGCCAGCCTCATGGTGGGTTCCCGCAAAAACTCCAAAAGCTGATCTTAAAAGGGCAGGAGCCAATTACGGTCAGACCTGGAGAACTGCTTGAGCCGGTATCATTTGAAGCGATCAAACAGGAATTTAAAGAGCAGCATAACTTGGAGATTTCAGATCAAGATACTATTGCGTATGCCCTTTATCCTAAAGTCTTCTCTGATTATGTGAAAACGGCAGAAAGCTATGGAGACATTTCGGTATTAGATACACCGACATTCTTCTATGGCATGACATTAGGTGAAGAAATAGAAGTGGAAATTGAGCGCGGAAAAACGCTGATCGTTAAGCTGATTTCAATCGGCGAGCCTCAGCCTGATGCCACTCGCGTCCTTTATTTCGAACTGAACGGGCAGCCGCGTGAAGTTGTCATTAAAGATGAAAGCATTAAGTCTTCCGTTCAGGAAAAGCTGAAAGCGGACCGGACAAACCCAACCCACATCGCTGCCTCCATGCCTGGAACGGTTATTAAGGTATTGACTGAGGCAGGTGCAAAAGTCAATAAAGGTGATCACTTGATGATCAATGAAGCGATGAAAATGGAAACAACGGTTCAGGCGCCTTTCTCAGGAACAATCAAGCAGGTTCATGTGAAAAATGGCGAGCCGATCCAAACGGGAGATCTGCTTATCGAAATTGAAAAAGCATAATAAACCGGAGTGTATATCATTTGATATACACTCTTGTTTTTTAGAAAAAAGCGGAGTGAAACAAATGAAAGTTGTCATTGTGTGGTTTAGAAGAGATTTAAGGCTTGAAGACAATACAGCACTGTCAAAAGCTATTTCCTATTCAAAACAAAAACAGGCTGGTCTGCTTCCGATCTTTCAGGTCGATCCTCACTTTGTAGATATGAAGTATGATATGAGCCAGAATATTTTTTTAAGACACTATCTGTTTTTACAAATGAAGCGCGACAAAAGGGACTCTATCTGCACATCTTTTATCTTGAAGCGATACATATGTTTCGCAGGCTGATGGATGCATATGAAATTGATGCGATTTTTTATAATCAGGATGACGCAGGATACGAAGCGCAGCGGGATCATGAAGTATCAGCGTTTTTAAGAAAAAACGGGATTTATCCTTCGCCGTGGACAGATGCACATATTCACGGTGCGGATGACATCGTGAAACAAGATGGCAGTATGTATAAGGTGTTTACGCCATATTTTAGATCATGGTCAAAGGCTGAAAAGCCGAAAATGTTGGAGATCGATCCTCATTTTTTATGTTCAACACAGATGATTAGAAATCAGTCGTTATCTAATCAGGGCGAACGGGTGCTGGAACATCTTGTGCAGTCCAGCAAAAGACACTGGGTGCATGTTGATGCCTCCATTGCAAAAGAGGCTCTCTTCCGATTTATAGATGAAAAGCTGTCAATGCACCATAAAAATAGAGACATTCCTTTTGCAAATAGCACCAGCGAGCTGTCCCGGTTTCTAAAAACCGGCGTCTTGTCACCGCGTATGGTATATTATGCAGTACTGCAGCATGAGTCGCCGCAAGGAGCGAAGGACGTTTTTATCAAGGAGCTGGCTTGGCGCGACTTTTACAACATGGTATACGCCGCTCATCCGCACATGGCTGAGACGGAAATTGATGAGAGGTTCTGCAACATCAGCTGGAATCATGATCACAAGCTGTTTCAAGCGTGGTGTGAAGGGTGCACTAGTTTTCCGATCGTTGATGCGGGGATGAGGCAGCTTAACAAAGAAGGCTGGATGCATAACCGGCTTCGCATGATCACTGCTTCTTTTCTCGTTAAGGACTTTTTAATCGATTGGCGTCTCGAGGAAGCATATTTTGCTGATAAATTAATTGATTACGATCCTGCATCTAACATTGGCGGGTGGCAGTGGGCTGCTTCTGTCGGGATGGATGCTGTGCCGTACTTCAGGATATTTAATCCTGTCACCCAATCTAAGAAGTTTGATCCGGATGGGCTGTTTATTAAGAGATACATTCCCGAATTGAAACATATTCCGGATGAATTTCTTCACGAGCCATGGAAAATGACGCCTCAAATTGAAGGGAGTTCATCCTGCATCATCGGCGAGGATTATCCAAAGCCGCTCATTGATCATCAAGTTCAGCGGAGGCCGGCCATTGAAACATATGAAACGGCAAAAAATATGACATAAAAAAGACCAAAGCACTGGAAGCTTTGGTCTAAAATCTTTATGATTGTCTGGATTCATAACGGAACCGTGCAATCAATAATATGAAATAGCATAGAACGCCAAACAGGCAGGCAATAAAGAACGAGTGGGCAAGAGCAAATCCCAGAGCCAGTTCAGTATACACGATCATAATACCGGACAGTGCCTGTAATGTAATAAAAATAAGACATGAGATCCAGCCCCAAAAGATCTGCTTTTGATCTTTATAGGAAGTAATAGCATGAACAGCGGCCACAATAATCCATACAAACAAGAGCAATGCTGCTGTTCTGTGGCCCATTTGCACCCATTCAGGGAATTGAGTCGGAAGTCCATTGTTCAGCGGACTGCACAGCGGCACATCAGGACATGCCAGGCTTGATTCTGTATGTCTTACATATGCGCCTGTATACACAACGATATAGGTATATATTAATATTCCTATCATGTGAAATTGCATTCTTTTGCCGATTTTAAGCGGTTTAACCAGTTTTCTAACTGATTTGTCAGCTTCAAATATAAGCAACGTCAAAATAAGCACTGAAGCGAAAGATATCAATGAGATGCCGAAGTGAAGCGCCATAATCAGCGCGTTTGAACCGAATACGACGGCCAATGCGCCAAGCAGTGCCTGTAGAAATAAAAAGATAATAGACATGATCGCGAGAAACGTTGTTTCACGGAAAATCGGCGTGATTTTTCTCCATGACCAAAACGCAAGGCTTAACACAAGGATAATAGAGATCCCGCTTGCGAATCTGTGGCTCCATTCAATAATTGAAGCCGGATTCATTTCAGGGAAAAAACGGCCGTGACACAGCGGCCACTGTCTGCCGCATCCTTGGCCGGAACCTGTTTTTGTAACGAGGGCTCCCCCGATTAAAACAATAAGCATGACAAATGTTGTCAGAACACCGAGAGCTTTTAATGCTTTATTCATTTAATTCACCTTCTTAACATACTGCTGCAATTTTATATACGTTCCAAGTGTAAGCGAATATGTGTTTTGAGGCAATTCTTAGAGCCTTTTGTTCACAAAAATATAATAGAATGGCGGCTTCCGGAAAATGTACACTTGATTATTCAGGCCGGGTCTGATAGAAATAAGGTAAACGCACTGCCGATTTCGCGATTGCCTTTTTCTTTGGTAAAATTCATAAAAAGTTCACAAATAAATTCCTGTTTGTCGTTTAATATTTAATAGGATGTTTTTTTACAAGATGTTATCTTGTATGATAGAGTTGCAGGTTTTTTATTGTCCTGCGTTAGGTTTGTAAGGGAGGTTTACGTTATGGCTAACTCCAGAATCATAAATGATACAGCTATAGACGGACAAATTGAAGAAACAACGGCATGGAAAGATTTTCTGTCCCTTATTAAAATAGGGATCGTCAATTCCAATCTCATCACGACTTTTACTGGAATGTGGCTTGCACTGCATATTTCCGGTTTGAGTTTTTTAGGCAATATAAACACCGTTCTTCTTACATTAATCGGGTCATCTCTGATTATTGCGGGCTCTTGCGCGATCAATAACTGGTATGACCGGGATATCGATCATCTGATGGAGCGCACGAAAGTAAGACCGACGGTTACGGGTAAAATTCAGCCGAATCAGGCGTTATGGTCCGGAATTTTGCTGGTTGCTTTAGGATTGATCATGCTGCTGATGACAACTGTCATGGCTGCTGTTATCGGTTTTATCGGAGTCTTTACGTATGTTGTATTGTACACAATGTGGACGAAACGCCGCTATACGATTAACACAGTAGTAGGAAGTGTTTCCGGTGCTGTTCCGCCGCTTATTGGATGGACGGCAGTGGAAGGGCATATCGGTGTCGTGGCATGGGTATTATTCATGATTTTATTTATTTGGCAGATCCCTCATTTTTTAGCATTGGCTATTAAGAAAACTGAGGATTACAGAGCTGCAAATATTCCGATGCTTCCTGTCGTATACGGATTTGAAGTGACAAAAAGACAAATTATTGTGTGGGTTGCGTGCCTGATGCCGCTTCCGTTTTTCCTTGGAAGCTTGGGCCTGCCGATTGTCATTCTCGGCTTGCTGTTAAATATCGGCTGGCTGATTCTCGGCTTGATGGGCCTCCGCACCAAAAATATCATGAAGTGGGCAACGCAGATGTTCATTTACTCGCTCAATTACATGACAATCTATTTCGTTGCCATGGTTGTCTTGACTCTTTTTTAAAAAATAGATACATTGCTTGTTTTATCGCTTCAAAATAATCGATGACAACTAGTAAATGCCGCCTTGACCTTTTGTTTAATCAGGCGGCTTTACTTTTATACATAGATGGCATTTTGAGTCAAAAAACTCATATTTTAAGAGAAGTGGAAATGTAAGTGCTTTATTGGGGATAGGCTGGATTGCGACGAATTTCGATCTGCTCTCCGCCTTTGTATTGACCAGAAAAGGGGTTGGGTGAAATGGTAAAGCATTGGCGTCTTATTTCATTATTAGCCTTAGTGCCGCTTCTATTAAGCGGATGTGGAAAACCTTTTTTATCCACGCTCAAGCCTGCTGGCGAGGTGGCTGATAAACAGTATGACCTGACAGTGCTCAGCACATTGATTATGGTGGTTGTTGTTGCAGTAGTATCTGTTATCTTCTTTTATGTGATTGTGAGATTCAGAAGATCACGGGTCGGTGAGAATACGATACCGAAACAGGTAGAGGGGAACAAATTTTTAGAAATCACATGGACCGTGATCCCGATTTTGCTGCTCATTATTCTTGTGATCCCTGTCGTACTATATACGCTAGAGCTAGCAGATACATCACCAATGGATAAGAAAAGCCGCAAAGCTGAAGATGCTCTTGTAGTCAATGTTCGGGCAAATTTATATTGGTGGGAGTTTGAATACCCTGATTACGGAATTATCACAAGTCAGGAGCTGATTGTGCCGACAGACCAGCGTGTGTATTTTAATTTAAAAGCCTCAGATGTAAAACATTCCTTCTGGATTCCTTCAGTTGGAGGAAAACTTGATACGAATACGGATAATGAAAATAAGTTTTTCCTGACATTTGATTCAAAACGAAGCAAAGAGGCAGGAGATATGTTTTTTGGAAAGTGTGCAGAGCTTTGCGGCCCTTCACACGCGCTGATGGATTTTAAAGTAAAGACGATGTCTGCAAAAGAATTTCAGGGCTGGACAAAAGAAATGAAAAACTATAAGTCTACAGCAGAGAGTGATTTGGCTAAGCAGGGCGAAGAACTGTTTAAAGAGAAGAACTGCCTGAGCTGCCATGCGGTCGAGCCGAATGATAAGCGGGCAGAAGCAGCAAGAACGGCCCCCAACTTAGCGACCTTCGGTGAAAGGGCAAAAGTGGCAGGGGTGAAAGACGCTAACGAAGAAAATGTGAAGGATTGGCTGAAGGATCCTGAGAGCATAAAACCGGGGAACAAAATGACTGGAACATATCCGAAGCTCTCAGACAGTGAAACAGATGCGCTTTATGAATACTTAAAAGGCTTAAAAACGGAAAGCAAGTAGGGAAGAAAGGGAGATATTAGGGGAGGTCGCATATGTTGAATACGCTTACAGAAAAGCGGACGCGCGGATCTATACTTTGGGATTATTTGACGACGGTGGACCATAAAAAAATCGCGGTTCTTTACTTAATCGCCGGGGGATTTTTCTTTCTTGTCGGCGGAATTGAAGCGATGTTTATTAGAATTCAGCTTGCAAAGCCGGAAAATGCTTTTCTCAGTGCTCAAGCGTACAATGAAGTCATGACAATGCACGGGACGACGATGATCTTTCTGGCTGCGATGCCGCTTTTATTTGCCTTGATGAATGCGGTCGTGCCTTTGCAGATTGGGGCTCGTGACGTTTCGTTTCCATTTTTAAACTCACTCGGTTTTTGGCTCTTCTTTTTCGGGGGCGTCTTCTTAAATCTAAGCTGGTTTTTGGGCGGAGCGCCAGATGCGGGCTGGACGTCATACGCCTCACTTTCGCTTCATTCTGAAGGGCATGGCATAGACTTTTTCGTCCTCGGACTGCAAATATCGGGGCTCGGGACGCTGATAGCCGGGATTAATTTTTTGGCCACGATTATCAACATGAGGGCGCCCGGCATGACGTACATGAGGCTGCCTTTGTTTACATGGACGACATTTGTGGCTTCGGCATTGATTTTGTTTGCATTTCCGCCGCTTACGGCCGGATTGGCTCTGATGATGCTGGATCGGCTGTTCGGCACCAATTTCTTTAATCCAGAGCTTGGCGGGAATACGGTCATTTGGGAGCATTTATTTTGGATCTTTGGCCACCCGGAGGTTTATATCCTGATTTTGCCTGCATTCGGTATTTTTTCAGAGGTCATTCCTGTGTTCGCCAGAAAGCGTTTGTTTGGGTATTCATCAATGGTTTTTGCCATCGTGCTTATTGGCTTTCTAGGTTTTATGGTTTGGGTCCATCACATGTTTACAACAGGTCTCGGACCGATTGCAAATGCGATTTTTGCGGTTGCCACAATGGCTATCGCGATTCCGACCGGGATTAAAATTTTCAACTGGCTTTTGACGATTTGGGGAGGAAATGTAAAGTATACGACCGCTATGCTGTATGCCGTCTCATTTATACCGTCCTTCGTGCTCGGCGGTGTAACGGGAGTTATGCTGGCAGCGGCTGCTGCTGATTATCAGTTCCATGATACGTATTTTGTGGTGGCGCATTTCCACTATGTCATTATTGGCGGTGTGGTATTCGGCCTTTTAGCCGGTGTGCATTTCTGGTGGCCGAAAATGTTCGGTAAAATTCTGCATGAGACGATGGGGAAAATTTCATTTGTATTGTTTTTTATCGGCTTTCACCTTACGTTTTTCATACAGCATTTTGTCGGTTTAATGGGTATGCCGCGCCGGGTTTATACGTTCTTACCAGGCCAGGGTCTTGAAACCGGCAACTTGATCAGTACAATCGGGGCGTTTTTTATGGCGGCGGCAGTTATTCTTCTGCTGGTCAATGTCATCTGGACATCGATAAAAGGAGAATATGTCGGAGCCGATCCATGGCAGGACGGACGTACGCTTGAATGGACTGTTTCTTCACCGCCGCCTGAGTATAATTTTAAACAGCTTCCTTTTGTCAGAGGGCTTGATCCGCTTTGGATTGAGAAGCAGGCAGGGCACAGCTCAATGACGCCGGCTGAACCGGTTGATGATATTCATATGCCGAACGGCTCAATCCTGCCGCTCATTATTTCTTTCGGCCTCTTTGTCGCAGCTTTCGGGCTGATGTACAGAACAGATCACGCTTGGGGCCTGCCGGTGATCTTTATCGGACTCGGTATCACATTTATTACGATGCTGCTTCGCTCAGTCATTGATGATCACGGCTATCATATTCATAAAGAAGAACTGCCGAACGATGATAAAGGGGTGAAGGCATAATGCAAATTGAAGAAAAATTCACTGCAGAAACCTTTCCAGCTTCTCCCGAAAAAGCAACACTGGAAGGAAAAAATAAATTTTTAGGCTTTTGGCTTTTTCTTGGAGGAGAGACAGTTCTGTTCGCGTCTCTCTTCGCAACGTTTCTCGCACTTCGGAATTCAAACGCCGGTGACCCGCCTACGACGGAAATGTTTGATGTGACGCTTGTGTTTATCGCCACAATGCTTTTATTAACAAGCAGTTTAACGAGCGTGTATGCGATGTACCACATGAAGAACTTTTCTTTCGGCAAAATGCAGCTTTGGCTGGGAATTACGATCTTATTGGGGGCGGGCTTTTTAGCATTGGAGATTTATGAGTTTAAGCATTACACCCATGAGTTTGGCTTTACCATCACAAGCTCTGCACTCGGTTCCGCGTTTTACACGCTTGTCGGTACACACGGCGCCCACGTGGCATTTGGGCTTATGTGGATCAGCACGCTGATGATACGCAATGCCAAAAGGGGACTGAACCTGTATACGGCGCCTAAGTTTTATGTTGCCAGTCTTTATTGGCACTTTATTGATGTCGTGTGGGTCTTTATCTTTACCGTTGTATACTTAATGGGGATGGTGGGATAAACATGGTCGGTAAAAAAAGCAGGGGGCATATCAACAGCGATCTTGAATTTAAGAAAAAGAAGCATGCTCAGGAGATGAAATATCAGGTTCTGTCTTTTGGCTTAATGATTGGACTAACGATTGTTGCCTTTCTGACTGTGGCAACGGACGGTGTCGCCAGTTGGTTTACGATTCCTTTCATTATTCTGCTTGCTGCAATTCAAGTCATCTTCCAACTGTATTATTTCATGCATATGAATCAAAAAGGGCATGAGGCGCCGGCACTGTTTTTGTATTCAGGCATGTTTGTCGCGTTTATTACGGTGCTTGCGTTTGTCACAATTATATGGTGGTAATTTGAACAGCTGCCGGAGGTGAAGTAATGAATCAGTTAGACGTGTTTGGGTTTCGCGCGATGTGGAGCCCTTATCTTTTTTGTATCCTGTTGGGTATTACGGTGCTTTATCTCTATTTTTACTGGCGAATGTCTTCAAAGCCTGAACGGATAACAGGTAAAGAGATGGTGTGCTTTCTGTCGGCGATGCTGTTTTTATATGCAGCCGAGGGAAGCCCGGTTGACCTGCTCGGACATATTATGTTCAGCGCGCATATGGTTCAGATGGCTGTCCTGTATTTGGTCGTCCCGCCGCTATTGATTGCGGGAATTCCTGCATGGCTTTGGGAAAAAGTCATTTTCAAGCCCGCTATTAAACCGGTTTTTTCATTCTTTTCGACACCTTTAATTGCTTTGCTTTTGTTTAACGGCATTTTTTCGTTATATCATGTTCCGCTTATATTTGATACTGTCAAAACGGATCCGTTTTATCATACATTAATGACTTGGCTCATCTTTGTGCTGGCGTTTTTGATGTGGTGGCCGCTTGTTCATAAGGTAGAGCGTCTCCGGCAGCTCAGCGGCTTGATGAAGCTGGGATATATTATGGCGGACGGTATGCTGCTCACGCCTGCTTGCGCGCTGATCATGTTCAGCGGCGCGCCGTTATACGCGACCTATACAGACCCGTCTGCATGGGCTGAGGCAATGAAGCTTTGTGTACCTGCGGATATGATGGGGCAGGTCCCATTAACAGGACCGGAGATGTTCAATACACTCCCTTTGTTGGAGGATCAGCAGCTGGGAGCAGTCATGATGAAAATCATCCAGGAAATTGTGTACGGCACTTTTTTGGCGCTTGTTTTTTTTCAATGGGTGAAGAAAGAAAGAGAAAAGGACGGGCAGGAGGAACCGCCGTATATTCAACAGACGATATCATAAAAGGTACAGCTGAAGATGCTGTACCTTTTCAGCGTGTCGACAAACCCCCGCATTCGTTGTCAAGTCTGCGCGTTGGCGCTCACGAATGAAAACATTCGCTCCGCTCCAATACTCGCCTTTCCTAGACTTCAAGGGTTTTCAATCACGCTGAAAAGATGACAAAGTGCTAAAATCAAAACCGTTTTGCATTTTGTCAACAAATCTGAAAGGAACAGCAGAAGATGCTGTTCCTTTTCATTACATTTGAACTGTTTTTAACATGTCGGATATGTCCTGAATCAGTGCCTTGCTTTTTGTTACAACCTGTACGGGAAACTCTTCCGTTTCTCCATATTCTACTCCGTGCGGGTAGTAATGCTTTCCTAAGAGAGGGGGCATTAATTGAATCACGGCGCGGCCGCTTCCAACATCGCCCTCAGCCGCAATGCCTGGTATCCGCAGGTAAAACGTACCCTCAATCGTCGAAAACTTTCTGTCATAGGTGACTCTTTCGTAATCCCATTGACCCGCTCTGATGAGACCTTTGCTTTCCATCAAGTCGTCTAGCCAGCTGAGCTCAGCCTTTACTCCTTCAAGCCCGCTTTCAGTAAACTTCAACACTGACCCCTCCTTATAAAAATTACCTTTCCTGACAATCATAGTATGAAAGCGTTAAACTTTCAATGAATCTTCTTCTTTTGAAAGTATGCAAAAAATAAATTTTGACGAAAATAGCACTAGACTAAAGGAGGATTATACGGATGACAAAAATAAAAGATCTGATGACAGCCGACTTGCAATATTGCACGGTATTAGATAATGTATATGAAGCTGCAGTAAAGATGAAGGACGCGAATATAGGTGCGGTTCCGGTAGTAGATGAGGATGGAGAAACCCTCGTTGGCATCGTGACCGACCGGGATCTCGTGTTAAGAGGTATCGCTATAAAAAAACCGAATTCGCAAAAAATCACTGACGCGATGACCGAAAAACCTGTCAGTGTGCAGGAAGATGCTTCAGTCGATGAGGTTCTTCATTTGATGGCATCACATCAGCTCAGAAGGATACCCGTTACAAAAAACAAAAAGCTGACTGGAATCGTCACGCTTGGTGATCTTTCTTTATCTGAGCAAACGAATGAACGTGCCGGCAGCGCCTTATCGGATATTTCCGAGGGTGATGACAGAGAAGAAGGCTTTTTTCATTAACACATAAATCTTTGACATGTTAAATAGGCTGTATTGTAATGAGATGTAAGGCAAGACACGTGATCGCACGGGGGTGATAGATTGAAAAATATATTGAGAGCACTGGTTATCCTCTTGATTATCTGCGGAACTTATGTTCTGTTTATTCAATACGGATCTGTTCCTGAAAAAAAATCCAATGACAGCGAGCCTCAAGTGTCTAACGAGGAAGCGCAAAGCGGCAAACGAATACATATGCCGACTTCAGGGTTATTGTCCTTTATGGGCAAGTCCGCCGATGATGTAACAAAAAAGCTTGGGAAACCTGAACGCATTGACCCTTCCGCATATGATTACGATTGGTGGGTTTACAATCAAGGAAAGGACCAATATATCCAAATCGGAGTATTAAATAATAAAGTGGTCACATTATTTGCAGCTGGGAATGATATTAACGCAAAGCCTTTCAAAATTGGCGAATCAACCGGAGAAGTATTCAAGACGACCCAGGTGGCGCCGTTTGTGAATGTAGAGTATAAAGGAAATTCCTATCGATTTGAGTTTTCTGAAGAGGATATCAATACCAGACCGACTGTGAAGGTAGGAAAGATGTATGTCCAGCTGTATATGGACAAATTTGAGGGGAAGCTATCCAGCATCAGGGCGTTTGATGCGCAAGCCTTTGTAAAGCAAAGACCTTATGAGGTTGTGTACCGCGGTGAATTAATGAAATCCAAAGATGTTTCAGATGATAAGTGGGAAAAGATCCAAACGACGAGCGAAAAGCAAATATTTGATTTGACGAATGTCATACGTGTCAAGTATGGACTTGCGAAGCTTGAGTGGGACCAGCCGACGGCGGAAGTAGCTTTTGGACATAGCAAGGATATGAAGGACAATAACTATTTCTCCCATGTTTCTAAAAAATACGGGACGCTGAAAGACCGCTTAGAAGAAGGGGATGTTGACTTTCAGCAAGCGGGAGAAAACATCGCATACAATTATGTGGACGGTCCGGCCGCTGTAGAAGGCTGGCTTAATAGTGAAGGCCATCGAAAAGCGCTTCTAAATTCCGATTATACGCATCTAGGTGTCGGAGTAGACCGGAAATATTACACCCAAAATTTTATTAAGCGATGGTAATGAAAAGCCGCGAACGGTTGGTTCCGCGGCTTTTTTATTTCTACATAATCGGCTGGTCTGGATGTGATGGTACAGAGGAGGCCGATACTCTTCCTGCGTTCGATCACCTTTATTGTATTGGGGCAAATCTAGAAACATTCCATCCTGATAGCAGCCATCTGTGCGATATTTAAAAAACGGAGCAGCACGGCGGTATTCTGACTCTCAAATTGCTCTACGCTCCCTGTGATAATAAATGAAGATATTGGTGTGAATATAGGCGAACACAATGCCTCACAAAACGATACATTGTAGTAGGTATCATTTTCGGAGGGGGTGAGGATTGTGGCGAACCAACACGCCAATCATTCAATCAATGACTTTAAACAATTCGTCAAAAAGCATCCCAAGCTGATAAAAGAAGTGCGTAAAGAACAAAGAAGCTGGCAGGACGTCTATGAAAATTGGGTCCTCTTCGGGGAGAGCGACCCGATTTGGGATCCGTATCGGGAACCGGAAGAAGGTGCGAATGCTGTGCCAGAAACGGCGAAAAAAAATGATTTTGTCTCTAAAATGGTAACAGCGGTGAAAAAAATGGATGTCAATCAAATGAACGAACAAATCAATAAAATGAGCCAGTCAATTTCATCATTGCAAAGTCTTCTTCATACATTTTCCGGGAGCAGCCAAAAGCAAACTCAGCCAGGCTCTGGACAGCATCCTTTTTCTTTTCGAAAGGATTAAAAAAGGGGAGCTTATATGCGCAAAGAGGTTCAGGAATTTATTTCAGCAAACGAAGAACGGAAACGATTCATCAGAGAACAGCCGATATGGTACCGCAGGCTTTCGAGAAAACCGGATGATCTGTCCTCCTTTCAGCTTGAGATGATGAACTTTTATGAAATAACTATACCGCACCGGGTGAACCAGTTTACGAATGGGATTCAAATGGCGCAAATGATGATGCAAATGTTTCAAGCGATGCGGACAAAAGATTGAAAGGCCCGAAAGAGGGTCTTTTTTCATGCTGTAAATGCAGGGAGATTGTTTTCAGGCTTCGGCTAAGGATTTTCCAATTGGCTGGTTTCATGGTAAACTAACAACTGGAGGTGCGTGTTATGTATGCGACGATGGAATCCGTGCGGCTTCAAAGTGAAGCTCAGCAGCTTGCCGAGATGATTCTGCAGTCGGAGACGGCTGAGAACTACCGCAATTGTTACAAGCGTCTCCAGGAAGATGAAGAGGCAGGGCGGATTATTCGTTCTTTTATTCAAATAAAAGAGCAGTATGAGGATGTACAGCGTTTTGGCAAATATCATCCTGACTATAGAGAAATATCCCGGAAAATGAGGGAGATCAAGCGGGAGCTGGATCTGAACGATAATGTGGCTGACTTCAAGAGAGCTGAAAATGAGCTCCAGTCTATTCTTGATGAGGTTAGCGTCGAGATTGGAACAGCTGTTTCAGAGCATGTTAAAGTTCCGACTGGGAACCCTTATTTTGATGGTTTGTCTTCGTGCGGAGGCGGCTGCGGTTCGGGCGGAGGCTGCGGATGCAAAGTGTCCTGACGAGACTGGCCGTCTCGTCTTTTACATATAAGAGAAATCAGGCAGGTGATTGTATTGGAGAATAGGCGCCAGGGTATGGTTGTGTATCTGCATTCCCTAAAACAAAGCAAAATGCTGAGGAAGTTCGGAAATGTGCACTATGTATCAAAACGCTTAAAATATGTCGTGCTGTATTGCGATATGAATCAAATTGAAAAAACAATGGACAAGATCGCTTCTTACTCGTTTGTGAAAAAAGTGGAGCCTTCTTATAAACCGTTTTTAAAATTGGAATTCGAGTCAAAGCTTGATAAAGCAAAAGAATACGATTATAAAATCGGCATATAGCTCTATAAAAAAATCCCCGCAGGCTTCTGCGGGGTCCTTCTATTCCTTAACAAGTTAAGGAGAAGGCAAAGGGAGAGGAGAAACCGGAGGAAGAACTTATGGGGAAACGTAAGTCTTCTCCGCGGTTGGCAACAACATCCTCTAGATGCTGTTGTTTATAGTATGGACAAGGAGCAGTCTGCCTATACACCTGTTTTAACAAGATTACGTTCATTGTTTGCAAGAATGCTTTATGTTAAGATAGGATTGATTTTTTTCGATGTACATAGCGGCGTCCGGCCGAACAAAGAAACAAAATAGCTTTTAGAAAAAGTGGTGTGGAATATGAGAGTAATTTCTGGATCAAAAAAAGGCCGTTCCCTAAAGGCCGTGCCGGGAACATCAACAAGACCGACAACCGACAAAGTGAAGGAATCCATTTTCAATATGATCGGCCCTTATTTTGACGGGGGCAGGGGACTGGACTTATTCGCGGGGAGCGGAGGACTTGGAATCGAAGCGCTTTCACGCGGGTTTGAGCATTGTATATTCGTTGACCGTGATTTTAAAGCGATTCAAACGGTAAAATCAAATTTAAAAACGCTGGAGCTTACAAAACATGCACAGGTATACCGCAATGATGCGGAACGGGCTTTGCACGCTGCTGCAAAAAGAGAAACTGCCTTTCGAGGCATTTTTCTTGATCCGCCGTATAAGGAACAAAAGCTGAAAGCGCTTTTAACGATGATTGACGAATATCAAATGCTGGAAGAAGACGGCTTTATCATTACTGAGCATGACAGAGAGGTCGAGCTTCCCGAAGCCGTAGGAGATCTTGTGATGACAAGAAAAGAAACCTATGGACTTACAGGTGTAGCGATTTATAAAAAGAGGGGGTAGTGTTGTGGCGAGTATAGCTGTCTGTCCCGGCAGTTTTGATCCGGTGACCTACGGGCATCTGGACATCATCAGACGCGGGGCGCATATTTTTGAACAAGTGTATGTGTGTGTGTTGAATAATTCTTCAAAAAAACCTTTGTTCAGTGTAGAAGAACGGTGTGAGCTTTTGAGAGAAGTGACAAAAGACATCCCGAACATAACAGTTGAAACGTCGGAAGGGCTATTAATTGATTATGCAAAAAGAAAAAATGCGAAAGCGATTTTAAGAGGCTTGAGAGCGGTGTCTGATTTTGAATACGAGATGCAGGGGACATCTGTAAACCGTGTGCTTGATGAATCCATTGAAACGTTTTTTATGATGACAAACAATCAATATTCGTTTTTAAGTTCAAGCATTGTCAAAGAAGTGGCAAGATACAATGGCACTGTATCAGAGTTTGTGCCGCCGGAAGTAGAGCTGGCGCTTCAGCAAAAATTCAGACAAGGATGAGGGTTTTAACTCATCCTTTTTTTGTGCCGTTTGTCAGTCTGAAAGAACAAATGATAATGTACGTAAACAGTGCGCATAATGTGACAACAGGTCCAATCTGCACCAGCTGATTCCAGCCGTTTATAAGTGCTGTTGGCATTTCTCCGCTATGAAGAGATTTGAAAACATACTGATATGGATCATTCCATGCCGTGTATAGAGGTTTCCATAAAAGCATGACGAAGACGGCGGCATAAACGCCCTGCAGCAAACGCGCGATAAAGAATGGTTTAAATCTGATATCGGTTTCCGATAAAATACCTGCCACTTGAGCTTGAACAGAAAAGCCGCTAAACCCGAGAATAAAGCTGACGATAATGGCTTGTTGCAGAAGAGTAACGTCTGTTTCGCTGACAAGCTTGCTTCCCAGCGTGATTTCAAACATTCCTGATAATAGAGGGATGTCCAATTGAGCCGGAAGCTGAAACAAGGTCAGCGCGCCTTTTGTGAATACAGACAGAATATCAGTCAGCTGCACCACGGATAACAGCCTGTTAAAGACAGAAAACAAAATAATAAACCCGCCTACCATGAGAAGCGTTTGAACAGAAGATGTCACGGCGTCGCCTAAAATTTTTCCCAGAGGCCGTTTTTCCGCTAGTCTGGCGGTATGCAGAGCGTGTAAAGCATCTTTGATCGAAGGAAAAGGAATCGTTTTCTTATTTCTGAGATGCTGCTCTTCTTTGCGTCCATAGGAACGCATCGTTAAACCGACAGCCAGATTCCCTAAATAGTGTGCGGTAGCTAATAATATTCCTAATGACGCGTTTTGAAAGAAACCGACGGCAACAGCGCCAAAAATAAAGAGCGGATTTGAAGAATTGGTAAACGACGCAAGCCGTTCTGCTTCTACTCTTGAAATCTGTTTTTCCTGCCGCAGACGGGCAGTGAGTTTTGCTCCAGCTGGGTTTCCTGATGCCATTCCCATTGCAAGAACGAAGCCGCCGACACCCGGCACGCGAAAGATCGGCCGCATAAAAGGCTCAAGCAAAACACCGACAAACCGCACAATGCCAAAACCGATTAAGAGTTCAGACAGAATGAAAAATGGCAGCAATGACGGAAACACAACCTCCCACCACATAGAAAGCCCGGTTTTAGAGGCTTCGAATGAGGCCTGCGGATGTGAGATGACAGTCGCTGTTAAAAAAAGAAAAAACGAAGCAATTAAAAGTGTATGAATCTTCGACAAGTTCATTCTTACCTCCCCGATGCTAAAAATGCCCAATCACATGTATATCATGATAAAATATGTATGACACGAAACGGCCAAGCAGTACCTGTCCTTTTGAATCTTTGTACTAATATACGAGCATAGGGGTTCAGTTTAGACCATAGAATTCGGTATACAGGGAATTCAGGCAGGAGGTTAACGCTTTGGTTAAACCTAAAATCGGGTTAGCGTTAGGATCGGGAGGGGCCAGGGGGCTCGCTCATCTCGGTGTGCTCTCCAGTTTACATAAGCATCAAATTGAAGTGGATATGATTGCGGGGAGCAGCATGGGCGCTTTGGTAGGTAGTTTCTATGCCGCCGGCCACGATGTGGCAACGATGGAGAAAGTCGCTAAAGCCTTTAAACGGAGGCTTTATGCTGATTATACGGTTCCGAGGCTCGGTTTTTTAAAAGGTGATCGCGTCAGGCAGCTTGTGCATGCTTATACATTCGGAAAACCGATCGAAGAGCTTCAAATCCCGCTGGGCATTGTGGCGTGTGATTTACAGACAGGAGAAAAGATTGTGTTCCGCAAGGGCTCGGTGTCAGATGCGGTGCGGGCCAGCATCAGCATACCAGGTATCTTTATTCCGCAGAAGCTGGACGGACGGTTTCTTGTAGACGGCGCGGTCGTCGACCGAATCCCGGTTTCTGTTGTCAAAGGCATGGGGGCTGATATTATCATCGCTTCGGATGTCTCTAGGGTTCGAAAAACCGAAACGGCGGCGCATATTTTTGATGTGATTATGCAAAGTATGGATATACTGCAAAATGAATTGGTGCGACATCAAACGATTGCCGCGGATATCATGATTCGCCCTTCTCTTGAAACATACAGCTCCAGCTCGTTTGCTAATATTGAAGCAATGATATCGGCAGGCGAGGAAGCGACAGACCGAATGATCAGCAAGATAAAAAAAGAAATAGAGAATTGGGAGGGCTCATAATTTGCTGCGTAAAAAACATTTTAGCTGGATGCTTGTCATCCTCATCCTGATTGCCGTTTTATCATTTGTAAAACTTCCATACTATATTACAAAACCGGGAGAAGCGACAGAGCTTGCTTCACTGATAAAAGTGGAGGGAGGCTACCCGGAAACAGGTAGTCTGTCCTTAATGACTGTCAAAGTGGGACCGGCTAATCCGTTTACATATGTGTGGGCGAAGGTACACTCTTATTATGAAATAGTTCCTGATGAAAGCATCAAGGAAGAAGGCGAATCAGATGAGGAGTATATGAAAAGGCAGCTCCAAATGATGAAAAGCTCGCAAGAAAATGCCGTCATAGCGGCCTATCAAAAGGCAGGAAAAAAAGTCAGTTATTCCTTTAACGGCATATACGCTAGCTCAGTTGTAGAAAACATGCCCGCAAAAGGAAAAATAGAAGTCGGTGATAAAATTATTAGCGCAGACGGCAAAAACTATCAGTCTGCTGAAAAGCTGATTGATTATATCAGCAGCAAAAAAGCGGGAGATAAAGTCCGGTTAAAAATTGAAAGAGAAGAAAAAGAAAAGATGATCACCCTTACATTAAAACAATTTCCTGATGAGCCGGAACGGGCAGGCATCGGAGTTTCGCTCTATACGGACAGAAACGTAAAAGTGGAGCCCGATATTGATTTTGAAATCGAAAATATCGGCGGCCCGTCAGCAGGGTTAATGATGTCTCTGGAAATCTATAATCAGCTGACAAAACCAGACGAAACAAAAGGCTACGAGATTGCGGGAACCGGTACCATTGATGTTGACGGAAAAGTAGGCCCGATCGGCGGCATCGATCAGAAAGTCGTCGCCGCGAACAAAGCCGGAAAAGACATTTTCTTCGCCCCAAATCAAAACGGCGCCAGCAATTCCGATTATAAAAACGCAGTGAAAACAGCAAAAGATATTGATTCAGATATGAAGATTGTGCCTATTGATACGATGCAAGACGCGATTGATTATTTGAATAAGCTGAAAGCGAAAAGCACCTGATACTCAGGTGCTTTTTCTATATATTTAAAAAACGTTGTTCATCCTCGTCATATCGAATTGGTGCATGTCCGTATTCCTGCAGGTCAAACTCAGTTCTCAGCGGTTCTTCTATCGGCAGGCTGTAGATTCTGCTTGCTTTTATATCCAGATCGAGTGCGGGATGGGAGAAAGAGGACAGTTTGCTGACAAGCGGAACGGACATCGCTTTTTTCTTTTCCGATAAATAAGCCTGTCCTTTTTTCGTCATGCCGAGAAGCCTAATATAAGGCACCTCTTCGTCGGCAAGCAGCTTATGCATCTCCTGTTTGTTCGTTCTGGTTAAAATGTGCGTGTTCATCCGCTGGAGCCTTGTCCACGTATAACGTTTTGTTTTCAGCAGCTCCATAAATTCCTGATAGGAGCTGGCTTTTCTGATCGAACGAAGAATTCTGTGTTCTAAGCCTTCCTCCACCTCGTATACGTGCTGTAATTCCTGTGCTGTTACAGTCGACAGGCTGTATTTTAAGTAAGAAAAATAGCTTTCAGGTGTATGCCACAATCCGAAAGATTTTCGGTAATGTGCTAATTCACTTGCGGATGTACCAGGAAGAAAACGAAGGCAGGCTTCAAGATTCTGTTCAAACATCGCTTTTCTGATACTTGTGGCGCTTGCGATATGGTTTTCGCCTTCAGGAAGGTCGGCATCATGATAGTCCGAGGAAATGCGCGCTGTGGTATAAGGTTTCGTTGGATATCCCCCGGAAAGAATGGAAGTGACATAATGATATCCCAGAATGTTGTTTGGCTTTGATAAATCAAGCGCATTTTCTGTATGTAAAATGGATCTGAAGGCGATAGCTGCCGCGGCTGGGTAACTGGCCCCCTTTTTAAGTTCTTCTTTGATACACTGATCAAATGTATGCTTATGCTCATCAATAAGCTTTGCTGTTTCTATAAACGGCTTAATATCACCATCTTCACTCCCGAAAAAAAGCGCCTCGCATCCAAGTTTGTTCAGGATGGAAACACTGCCGCGTGCGAAAATCTCCGCCTTTTGCACCGCATAAAGATAAGGCAGTTCAATGACAAGATCGACTCCGCTTTGCAGCGCCATTTTTGTTCGGGCCCATTTTGACACTACAGCCGGTTCTCCGCGCTGTAAAAAATGTCCGCTCATTACAGCAACAGCCGTGTCACATCCGGTTTGCCGCTTTGCTGTTTGGGCATGATAAAGGTGACCGTTATGAAAGGGATTATATTCAACCACCAATCCGACAGCTTTCATATTTTTTCCGCCTTTCTTGCTATGTTTAAAAACGTATGGTACATTTGCAAATGGAAACTCTTACGTCTTATTTTTATTCTAAGTGTATGCATCGCATATACCGCTGTCAACGATACTTGAATGGCAGCATTATGCTGTAAAGAAAAAATATTGACAAAAACAATCTTAAAAGCTATAATCATGTTTGTTGCTTTCATGAGGTGATACAAATGAAATGGACGATTTATCAGCTGCATCAAATGCCAAACCAAAGTTTTGAGTTTGATGAAACAGTTGAGTTAAATGAGCTGACAAAGCTGAATTCTGACATCCGCCGCATTTCTCCCGTTCGGGTGAAGGGCAGAGCGGATATTAAATCGAAACAGGTTTCGTTTGATTTTACGATTTCAGGCGAAATGGTTTTGCCATGCTCAAGAACACTCGTTGATGTTGCGTATCCATTTGAAATTTCAACAAAAGAACTGTTTATATTTCATCAGACGGATGATATAGAAGATGATGACGTTCACATTGTTGAGGACGATACTATCGACTTAACTCCGATCGTGAAAGAAGAAATTCTTTTAGAAATCCCTATGCAAATCTTTTGTGAATCTGAACAAGAAAAAGGAGCTGCTCCTCAAGAAGGAAAGGACTGGCAAGTCATTTCAGAGGAAGACAAGAAGAATCAAGTTGATCCGAGACTTGCAGCCCTCGAAAAGCTCTTAAAACAAGATGATGAATCTTAACTCTTTAAGGAGGTGGGAATAATGGCTGTACCTTTTAGAAGAACTTCTAAAATGAAGAAAAGATTGCGCCGTACACATTTCAAACTTAATGTACCTGGTATGACAGAATGTCCGTCATGCGGAGAGATGAAATTGTCTCACCGTGTATGCAAAGCATGCGGATCATACAACGGCAAAGACATAAATGTAAAAAGTAACTAATAAGAAAAGCGCAGGGTGAAAGCCCTGCGCTTTTTCTTTTTCTCTTCCTGTCAGCTTGCGGAAAATTTGTAAGTGCAAATAGTCTATCTAATCTATTACCGGCATATGTATGAGATAAATAAGCTGACATGGAGGGAGATTAAATTTGACCATTACAAGACAAGATGCTTGGACTCAGGATGAGGATTTGCTGCTGGCAGAAGTGGTGCTTCGCCATATTCGAGAGGGAGGAACACAGCTATCAGCCTTTGAGGAGGTTGGAAGAGCGCTGACCAGAACCGCAGCAGCCTGTGGGTTCAGGTGGAACTCGTATGTGAGAAAACAATACCAATCAGGCATAGAGCTTGCAAAAAAGCAGAGGAAAGAACTGAGAAAACAAATCGGCGTTCATTCGGTCAATTTGCCGAATTCCGTAAAGCAGACCGCCGCGGCAGCGTCAACAGAAGGAAAACGAGATTTGTCCATTCAGGATGTCATTCAATTTCTCGAACAATTCAAAGAAACGCCGTCTGCACATGAATTTCAGCTCGAAAGGGAAAAATTGAAGAGGCAAATCCAATCGCTGCAAAAGGAGCTTGAGGATTTACGGAGTGAAAATCAAACATTGAGGAACCAGCTAGAGATGACAGAAGAGGATTACAAGGCGCTGATCGATATTATGGACCGGGCCAGAAAAATGGTTGTTTCTAAGGAAGACGGAAGAATGAAAAAAAAGGCTCAAGAAACGTAATAAACGCCTGAAATGAACCGGCCGTAGAGTGTGAATAGGCCGGTTGTTTTTATTTCTATGCAGATTCTCCCGGTGTCATTTCTTGATCCATATCAGGGTGCCAGATGAGCGGGTTTTCCCCTTTGTCCCGCGCCATATCATATTTAACAGTTTCAAAGTTCATTTTATTCCAAAATTCCGCTGATTTCATTCGCGGATTTGTCCGAATCGGCATTTTGAATGATTTAGCAAATTCAACCAACGCTTTCCCGTATCCCCTGTTTTGGTAGCCCGGAAGAACCTCAAGCTTCCAAAGCTCCAAATAATCCTGATGATTGTCGAAATAAGGATTCGATTTGCCATTAACTTGATATAAACTCATTCGAGCTACAAGTTTATCCCCAAAATAAATCCCGTAAAAAGGCGAAGTGCTGTCATTTTCAATAATATTATCCTGAAGATCTTCAAGCATTGAAAGCTCCTGAATGCCGTATTCTTTGAACTTCTTGAATTCTTCAAGCGTTTTATAGTTGACGAGCAGACGTTCTACCTTTACCATGCAATCTCCCCCTTTGTTGTTTCTACATATATTGTAAACGCTTTATTTAAAAAATCCAAATATTAAAACTTTAATTTTAAGCACACGGAACCTTTGAGAAGTAATTTGTTCGTACTTCTGCTATGATAATACGTAAATGTTAATTGGGTGTGACAACATGAAAATTGGGATTATCGGCGGAGGCTCTGTCGGTCTTTTATGCGCCTATTATTTGTCACTGTATCACGAGGTGACTGTTGTGACGAGGCGGAAAGAGCAGGCTGCGGCCATTCAGTCTGAAGGGATCCAGCTGGATAAAGGCGGAGAAGAATTCAGTGCTGATTGCAGTGCGGACACGAGTATCAATTCGGATTTTGATCTGCTTGTCGTGACAGTAAAGCAGCATCAGCTCCAGTCTGTTTTTCCGTCGCTTGAACGGATCAGGAAAACGAATATATTATTTTTGCAAAACGGTATGGGGCATATCCACGACTTGAAAGAATGGCGCGTTGGCCATTCCATTTATGTTGGAATTGTTGAGCACGGAGCTGTTAGGAAATCGGATACAGCTGTTGATCATACGGGTTTGGGTGCGATAAAATGGAGCGCGTTCGATGACGCTGAACCAGATCGGCTCAACATTTTGTTTCAGCACAACCATTCGGATTTTCCGATTCGTTATGAGGCGGATTGGTACCGCTTGCTGACGGGCAAGCTGATTGTTAACGTTTGTATCAATCCGTTAACCGCGTTATTGCAGGTGAAAAATGGAGAACTGCTGACAGCGCCGGCTTATCTCGCTTTTATGAAGCTGGTTTTTCAGGAGGCGTCCCGCATTTTAAGGCTTGAAAACGAAGAAGAGGCTTGGGAGAGGGTTCGGGCCGTTTGCGGGCAAACGAAAGAAAACCGCTCTTCTATGCTGGTTGACGTTATCGAAGGCCGGCAGACGGAAGCTGACGCCATTATCGGATATTTATTGAAGGAAGCTAGCATTCGCGGCCTTGATGCTGTCCACCTCGAGTTTTTATACGGGAGCATTAAAGCTTTGGAGCGAAATACAAACAAAGTCTTTTGAGCTTTTTCTGTAACATGCTATACTCATTTCGGATAACTAACTATTTATTTAGAAAGGAAGTTCTAGAAGATGCAGCTAACTGAACTTTCCATCAAAAATCAGAATGTGTTTGTACAGCACTATATAGATGGCAAAGAAGAAATGTCTTCTTTTTTTGATTACAGCATTCATCATAAGGACATGTGGCGCGACAGACTGAAGGACTTATCCTCCCGGTTTTTCGCAAGAGAGGAGTTGGCGGCATACTTATCCTCTTACCATCATAAATTCGGTTCAAGTGCCATGCAGTCTGCTATTGAGAAGCTGAAGGATCCGTCAAGCGCAGCTGTTGTCGGCGGACAGCAGGCAGGACTTTTAACAGGACCGCTTTATACTATACATAAAATCATTTCAATCATTGTGTTAGCAAAGGAACAAGAAAAGCAGCTGCAAGTGCCTGTCATACCGATTTTCTGGGTGGCCGGAGAAGACCACGATTTGGATGAGATTAATTTTGTCCATACATCTGAAGAGAATGGTCCTGTGAAAACAAAGCTGCCCCAGTCTTATTGGAAGAAATCTTCGGCAGCGAGCACAACTCTTGATCAGGAAAAATGCGCCGCATGGATAGATGGTGTATTTGCCGCTTTTGAAGAAACAGACCATACGAATACACTTCTCGACAATGTGAAGCGATGTTTAAGTGAATCTGTTACATTCACTGATTTCTTTGAACTGCTGATCGCGGATCTGTTCCAAGAGGAGGGGTTAGTTTTATTAAACTCTGGAGATCCGGGGATTAAAAAGCTTGAAACGGCCATGTTCCAAAAGATTCTCCGGGAAAATGATGAACTCGCCCTTGCTGTTTCAGATCAGCAGGCCTTCATGCGTGAAGCTGGCTACAAGCCGATTATCGAGTCTGGAAAAGAGCAGGCGAATCTGTTTTATGAATATGAAGAAGAGCGTTTTTTAATTGGAAAAGACAACGGCCGTTTTGTCATCAATGAGCTTGATATGGGATGGACGATGGATGAACTTTATACACATATAGAAGAACATCCTGAGCGCTTCAGCAATAATGTGGTAACGAGACCGTTAATGCAGGAATACCTCATTCCGACTTTAGCCTTTATTGCAGGGCCTGGAGAAATTAACTACTGGGGTGAGCTTAAACAGGCCTTTACGGTGATGGGCTTTAAAATGCCTCCGGTTATGCCGAGGCTGAATATTACGATACTTGAACGGCATATTGAGAAAAAATTGCTTGAACGGGATATCTCATTACAAGATGCGATTGAACGCGGTACGGAGAATCAAAGAGAGATATACTTTGAGCATCAGATTCCGGAAGAGTTTACCGCGGTGATGGATCAGGCGAAAAGCCAAATTGAAGCGGTTCACAAAACGGTAAGGAACGAGGCGTTAAAGGTTGATCAAAGCATGGAACCTTTACTCCTGAAGAACGCCGCTTTTATTCAGGATCAGCTTCAATTTTTAGAGCGGACAGTGACGAAACGAATTGAAGAAAAAGAAGGCTGCGTCTTGAAGGATTATGAGAGAATCCAAAATAGCATTAAGCCGTTGCTTGCGCCGCAAGAGCGAATTTGGAATATCATGTATTATTTGAACAGGTACGGTCCAAAATTCTTCACATCATTCAAGAATCTGCCATTTTCTTTTCAAAATCAACATCAAGTTGTCAAACTTTGAAATAAAGTTTTAAAGAACCCTGACTAGTTCAGGGTTTTTTTTTATGGGTAAACAGTGTAAAATGAAGTTGTGGAGAGAAGTGGTGGATAGTGGTGAGTTTAGGAGAGAAAGTGGGGCAAGAGATCATGTTTATGGGTGAATATCAGCATACCATCGATGCGAAGGGCCGCATGATCGTACCCGCTAAATTCAGAGAAGGCCTTGGCGAGCAGTTTGTGCTGACCAGAGGGCTTGACCAATGTCTCTTCGGCTACCCTATGCACGAATGGAAACAAATTGAAGAAAAACTAAAAGCACTTCCTCTCACTAAAAAAGATGCCCGCGCGTTTACCCGTTTCTTCTTTTCAGGGGCGACCGAATGCGAACTGGACAAGCAAGGCAGGGTAAATATCGCATCATCTCTATTGAATTACGCCAAACTGGAAAAAGAATGTGTTGTTATCGGGGTTTCTAATCGAATTGAATTGTGGAGTAAAGTAATTTGGGAACAATACACAGAAGAGCAAGAAGATTCATTTGCTGAAATTGCTGAAAACATGATTGGGTTTGATATATAATGATTCTTCGTGTATAACACTCTAAAAACAATTTCAATTCATCCTGATAAAAGGTGGGACCAACACAATATGTTTCAACACAAAACAGTACTTCTTCGTGAAACCGTAGACGGGCTTAATATTAAACCGGACGGTACATATGTAGACTGCACACTCGGCGGAGCTGGGCACAGTACATACTTATTGCAGCAATTATCCGAGAAGGGGCGTTTAATCGCTTTTGACCAAGACGATACGGCATTAGAGCATGCCAAAGAAGCGTTGTCCGATTATAAAGGACAGCTCATTCTGATGAAAAGCAATTTCAGGTATTTAAAAGAATGTTTGAATGAACAAGGTATTACTGAAGTAGACGGTATTTTATTTGATTTAGGGGTATCCTCCCCGCAGCTGGATACACCGGAACGCGGATTCAGTTACCATCATGACGCACCGTTGGACATGAGGATGGACCAGTCGGCCACGCTTACGGCGAAAGAAGTCGTTAATGAGTGGCGCTATGAGGATCTCGTCCGTATCTTCTTTAAATACGGCGAAGAGAAGTTCAGCAAACAGATCGCCAGAAAAATTGAAGAGGCAAGAATCAAATCTCCTATTCAAACTACGGGCCAACTGGTCGATCTAATAAAAGACGCGATTCCCGCTCCAGCGAGAAGGAGCGGAGGACATCCCGCTAAACGCGTGTTTCAGGCAATCAGAATTGCCGTGAACGATGAACTTAAGGTGTTTGAAGAGGCTTTGGAGCAGGCAATAGAGGTTCTGAAACCAGGGGGAAGGGTATCAGTCATCACCTTCCACTCGCTTGAAGACAGAATTTGTAAATCTACTTTTAAAGAAAAGTCGTCACTTCCGGAACTTCCTCCGGGTCTTCCTATCATACCGGAAGAGTTTGAACCAGAACTTAAACTCATCACGCGAAAACCGATTACGGCATCTCAGGAAGAGCTTGAAGAAAACAACCGGGCTCGTTCTGCGAAGCTTCGGATTGCCGAAAAAAGAAAATAACGAAACACAAACGCAAAATAAAAAGGAGGTCATCAGCCTATGAGCAATTTAGCTTACCAACCAGAGAAACAGCAGCGGCATGCGATCAGTCCTGAGAAAAAAGTGATTGTCAAGAAAAGGGCTTCCATTACTCTCGGAGAAAAAGTGCTTCTTGTCCTCTTTGCTGCGGTGGTGCTCAGCGTATCGCTTTTGATCGTATCAAAGGCGTATGCGGCATATCAAACCAATATTGAGGTGCAAAAGCTTGAGGAGCAAATTTCATCCGAAAATAAGCAAATTGGTGACCTCGAAAAAAACGTTGCTGATTTAAGCAAACCGCAGCGCATTATGGACATTGCGGAAAAGAACGGCTTGAATTTAAAAGATAAAAAAGTGAAAAACATACAGGAATGATTCAAATGCCAAAAAAGAATAAATTTATGAATAGAGGAGCAGCGATTCTAAGTATTTGTTTCGCTCTCTTTTTCTTTGTTATCCTTGGGAGAATGGCATATATTCAAATAACCGGAAAAGCGAATGGCGAGGTGCTTGCGACAAAAGCGACAGAGCAGCATGAAAAGAAACGGCCCATCGAAGCAAGCCGCGGCTCGATTTTAGACCGAAACGGTAAAGTGATTGCGGAAGATACAGCAACGTATAAGCTGATTGCCGTTCTTGATAAAAAAATGACCACTGATAAAAAGCATCCTCAGCATGTTCAAAACAAAGAAAAAACGGCGGAAGCGCTCTCTAAAGAGATTAAGATGGACAAGGCTGATATCCTTGATATCTTAAACAAGGATTTAAAGCAAGTGGAGTTCGGTTCAGCGGGCCGGGATATTACGTATTCGCAAAAGAAAGAAATCGAAAAGTTGAAACTCCCGGGCATTTCATTTTTACGGGATACCAAACGCTACTATCCAAATGGTGTTTTTGCATCCAATCTAGTAGGGTATGCCGAGGTTGATGAAGACACAAATGAAATTTCCGGCGCGATGGGACTAGAAAAAGTGCTGGATAAGTATTTGAAGGAGCGGGACGGATATGTGACCTATGAAAGCGACAAATCCGGCTGGGAGCTCCCGAACAGCAAAAATAAAATTACAGCACCAAAAAATGGTGACAATGTTTATTTAACCATTGACCAGAAAATCCAAACCTTTTTGGAAGACAGCATGACAAAAGTGGCGAAAAAATACAATCCGAAAAAAATCATGGCAGCAGTCGTCGATCCGAAAACGGGCAAAGTGCTTGCCATGGGACAGCGCCCAAGCTTTGATCCGAACACCCGCGATGTGACAAACTACTATAATGATTTGATTTCATATGCATATGAACCCGGGTCAACGATGAAGATTTTTACACTTGCTGCTGCGATGCAGGAAAATGTGTTTAAGGCGAATGAAAAATACAAATCTGGTACGTTTGAAGTTGGCGGGGAACCTGTGAAGGATCATAATCAGGGTGTAGGCTGGGGGCCGACAACGTATCATGACGGCGTCCTAAGATCGTCGAATGTTGCATTTGCGAAACTGGCGAAAGAAAAGCTGGGTTACGACCGCCTCAATCAGTACTTACACAAATTCAACTTTTATCAAAAAACAGGTATTGATTTGTCTGGAGAAGTCTCCAGTAAAATCAACTTTAAGTATGAATTTGATAAAGCATCAACCGCATATGGACAAGCTTCTGCTGTTACACCGATTCAGCAGCTTCAGGCCGCAACAGCAATTGCGAATGACGGCAAAATGATGAAACCGTATGTCATTGACCATATTGTTGATCCAGATACAGATAAAACCGTTTATCAAAATAAGCCTGAATCAGCTGGAACTCCAATTTCTGCAAGCACTGCGAAAAAGGTGCGAGATATTTTGGGAGAAGTCGTTACATCGAAAATCGGAACAGGGAAGCCCTATAAAATCGAAGGGTTTGATGTTGCCGGAAAAACAGGTACTGCACAAATAGCAGGTAAAGGCGGATATTTAGGCGGTTCAGATAATTATATCTTTTCGTTTATGGGTATGGCGCCAAAAGATGACCCTGAGCTTTTAATCTATGTTGCTGTACAGCAGCCGCAGTTAAAAGCAGGGCAAAGCAGTTCAGATCCAGTATCAGAAATCTTCAACCCAACAATGAAAAACAGCCTGCACTACCTGAACATCGAACCAACTGAAAAATCTGACTCGGATAATGAAGAAACAAAAGCGCAGACGATGCCTGATTTAACAGACCAAACGGTAGCCGGTGCTCAAAAGAAAGCAAAAGAAGAAAATCTCACACCGGTTGTCATCGGCAGTGATGTCGCTGTAAAAGAACAGTACCCGAAAGCGGATGAGGAGGTTCTGACCAATCAGAAGGTCTTCCTGAAAACGGGCGGTAAAATCAAAATGCCTGATATGACAGGCTGGTCGAGAAGAGAGGTTCTTCAGTACGCCGAGCTGGCGGGAATTCACATTGAAGTAAGCGGACAGGGCTATGCTGTCAGCCAAAGCGTTAAGAAAGACAAAGAAATAAAAGACAAAACCGTCATCAAGGTAACGTTTAAAAATCCTGATTAAATAGAGAGAAAGCTTGCCGGGGATTTCCCTACTATGCAGGCTTTCTTTTTTTATACCTTCAGAGGAGCATCGTTCTACTTGTCCAAGTTCAGGCATAAAATGAAACAAGCTTAAATAAGGAGTGAACGGTCTCTTGCGCGTCTCGAATGTAACGGTTAGAAAACGTTTATTATTTGTTTTGCTTTTTGGCGTGATCGTGTTTCTGATCATTGATACAAGGCTGGGATATGTTCAGTTTGTGATGGGTGAGAAACTGACTTCGCTGGCAAAGGATTCTTGGAGCAGGAATTTGCCGTTCGAGCCGGAGAGAGGCGAGATCCTTGATCGCAACGGTGTGAAGCTCGCAACAAACAAAAGTGCGCCGACCGTATTCGTCGTGCCGCGCCAAGTTCAGAATCCGATGAAAACGAGCAAGCAGCTTGCGGCGGTTTTAAACATGTCAGAAGAAAAAGTATATAAGCACGTGACCAAAAAAACGTCAATCGAAAAGATCACTCCTGAAGGGAGAAAGATTTCAAATGAAAAGGCGAAAGAAATCAAAGCGCTCGATTTAAAAGGTGTGTATGTTGCTGAGGACAGTATCCGCCATTACCCGTTCGGCAGCTTTTTGTCTCATGTGCTTGGATTTGCCGGAATTGACAACCAAGGTCTCCTTGGTCTAGAAGCTTATTACGATGATGATTTAAAAGGGGAAAAGGGCTCTGTTAAGTTTTATACAGATGCCAAAGGAAAGAAGATGCCTGATGAAGCGGACGACTATACTCCGCCTAAGGACGGGCTTGATATGAAGCTGACAGTTGATTCAAAGGTTCAAACGATAATGGAAAGAGAGCTTGATAACGCTGAGGCTAAATATCATCCAGACGGTATGATTGCCGTGGCCATGAATCCGAAAAACGGAGAAATATTGGGAATGTCCAGCAGGCCTGACTTTGACCCTGCTGATTATCAATCAGTCGATCCGTCCGTCTACAATCGGAATCTGCCGGTATGGAGCACGTATGAGCCGGGATCTACCTTTAAAATTATTACACTTGCAGCAGCTCTTGAAGAGCAAAAAGTAAATTTGAAACGTGATCAATTTTATGATAAAGGGCATGTGGAAGTGGACGGAGCGAGACTGCGGTGCTGGAAAAGAGGCGGGCACGGGCTGCAGACGTTTCTAGAAGTTGTACAGAATTCCTGCAACCCGGGGTTTGTTGAATTGGGCGAGCGCCTAGGCAAGGATAAGCTTTTCAAATATATCAAAGACTTTGGTTTCGGCCAAAAAACAGGAATTGATCTGCAAGGTGAGGGAACAGGAATCTTATTCCCGCTTGACAGAGTAGGTCCGGTCGAACAAGCAACTACGGCTTTCGGGCAGGGGGTATCTGTCACGCCGATTCAGCAGGTTACAGCCGTATCTGCCGCTGTAAACGGAGGAACGCTTTACACACCTTATATTGCAAAGGAATGGATCGACCCTGTAACGAAAAAAACGGTTAAAAAACAATCGCCAATCGCCAAGAAACAAGTCATTTCAGAGGGAACCTCCAAACAAATCCGCTACGCTTTAGAAAGCGTCGTCGCAGAAGGCACCGGCCGCAACGCATTTGTAGAAGGATACCGTGTCGGCGGAAAAACGGGAACTGCACAAAAGGTTAAAGATGGAAAATACCTTGAAAACAACCATGTTGTATCATTTATCGGTTTCGCGCCGGCTGACGATCCGAGTCTTGTCGTCTATGTCGCGGTGGATAACCCAAAAGGCACGATTCAGTTTGGCGGAACGGTTGCAGCGCCTATTGTCGGGAATATTATGAGAGACAGCCTGCCTGAGATTGGTGTCAAGCCTCGGAAAAATCAAATCGAGAAAAAATACAAATGGAACGACACAAAAACAGTAGAAGTTCCGAATGTTGTAGGGATGTCTATCTCAGAACTTGAGTCACTTTTGGTGAATCTCAATGTCGATGCTTCCGGGAAAGGAAGCAAAATCGTGAAACAATCGCCAGCTGCCGGAACGAAAGTAAAAGAGGGCTCAAAGATACGCGTTTATTTGACTGAAGAGGATGAAAAGGAGGCAGCCGATTGATTCGGGCTGCCTATATTTTATTGCAGAAAAATGCTATGATCTTTCAAGATTAGCTGGATGTATCCTTTTATTTACGCTAAAATATGAACTGTATGCTTTAAAATCATTATCACATCAATTGACGTGACTTCAATGATAAAAAGAACGAATTAGAATGTTGAGAGGTTTGATACGATGAAACTGACAAAGCTGCTTACATACTTAACAACCGAACCTTCTGTAAACGACTCACAAGACCCTGAAATAACTTCAATTGAGATGGACTCCAGGGAAGTAAAGAAAGGGAGTCTTTTTGTATGTGTAAAAGGGTATACGGTGGATGGCCATGATTTTGCGCAAAAAGCAGCAGAAAGCGGCGCAGCGGCTATTGTGGCAGAAAGAGAGCTTGATGTGGATGTGCCTGTCATTATTGTCCGGCAGTCACTGCGAGCGCTCAGCGTTTTGTCTGATGCGTTTTACGGACAGCCGACGAAGAAGCTTCAGCTGATCGGGATCACAGGCACAAACGGAAAAACATCAACGACCCACATGGTCGATGAGATTCTGAAAAAAGCGGGAAAACGCACAGGCTTAATCGGCACAATGTACATGAAAATCGGCGAAGAAACACTTCCCGTTAAAAACACGACACCTGAAAGCGTCACGCTGCAAAAAACGTTTAAGAAAATGAATGACAAGCAAGTTGACACTGCCATCATGGAGGTTTCTTCTCACGCATTGTCTTTAGGTCGTGTTCATGGCTGTGATTATGATATTGCCGTGTTTACGAATTTAACGCAGGACCATCTGGACTATCATAAAACGATGGATGAGTACCGACAGGCAAAAAGCCTGCTCTTTTCTCAGCTTGGCGGGGCTTTCGACCATGAACATCCAAAGCGTGCCGTACTGAACGCTGACGATGAGGCGAGCGCTTATTTTGAAAAGGTGACCGCAGCGCATATTTGTACATACGGAATAAAAAACAACGCTGATGTGATGGCGAAGAACATCAATATCACGGCACAGGGCACAAGATTTGATCTTGTGACAAACAAAGGCACTAAACATATCACAATGTCGCTCGTCGGACAGTTTAACGTGTATAACGTGCTGGCGGCTGTTGCAACATGTATTGCAGCAGGCATACCGTTTGAAACGATCACTGAAGCGGTAGAAGAATTGCATGGCGTAAGAGGCCGTTTTGAATTGGTTAATCAGCAGCAGGAGTTTCCAGTCATTGTTGATTACGCGCATACGCCGGACAGCCTTGAAAATGTACTGAAGACATGCAAAGACATGACAGAAGGTAAGCTTTTTGTCGTTGTCGGCTGCGGGGGAGACAGAGATAAGACAAAACGCCCGAAAATGGCTAAAATCGCTGCGGAGCTGGCTGACGAACCGATTTTCACTTCAGATAACCCGAGAAGCGAAGATCCCCGCGCGATTTTAAGAGATATGGAAGCTGGAGTAGAGAATGCATACTACCATAGCATTGCAAACCGCGAGCAAGCGATCTTTTTCGCGATTGCCAATGCCAAAAAAGGCGATGTTGTTCTCATTGCAGGAAAAGGGCATGAAACCTATCAGCAGATCGGAAACGAAACCTTCGATTTTGACGATGCTGAAGTGGCGGCGAGAGCGATTGTCGAACTCAATAAGAATAAGACAAATTCATAGGAAAGAGATGTTATTGAATAATGGAGCTTCAAAAGATTTTTCATATGGAAAAAGATCATGAATATGATAACTACGTATGTCGTTTGAAAGAAACAGGAGGAGAAAAGGACAATGCTTGAGCAAGTCATTCTGTTTACAATTTTAATGGGGTTTTTAATTAGTGTTCTGCTCTCTCCGATTCTTATTCCGTTTTTAAGAAGATTAAAATTCGGCCAAAGTATTAGAGAAGAAGGACCGAAATCACATCAGAAAAAATCAGGGACGCCGACAATGGGCGGGGTCATGATCATACTTTCTATCATTGTGACAACAATTGTGATGACACAGAAGTTTTCAGAAATAAGCCCGGAAATGGTGCTGCTTCTGTTTGTTACGCTCGGCTACGGTTTGCTTGGCTTTTTAGATGATTACATCAAGGTCGTCATGAAGCGCAACCTTGGATTGACGTCAAAGCAAAAGCTGATCGGACAAATTATCATTGCGGTTGTATTTTATGCCGTGTACCATTACTACAATTTCGCGACGGATATTCGCGTGCCTGGAACTGATTTATCATTTGATCTTGGTTGGGCTTACTTTATCCTGGTGCTCTTTATGCTTGTCGGCGGGTCAAATGCGGTTAACCTGACTGACGGTCTTGACGGTTTATTATCCGGTACGGCTGCGATTGCTTTTGGCGCCTTTGCCATCCTGGCATGGAATCAGTCTCAATATGACGTAGCGATTTTCTCAGTTGCCGTTGTCGGTGCGGTGCTGGGCTTCCTTGTATTTAATGCTCATCCGGCCAAAGTCTTTATGGGAGATACGGGATCACTGGCATTGGGAGGAGCCATCGTTACCATTGCTATTTTAACGAAATTAGAGATCCTGCTTGTTATCATCGGCGGTGTATTCGTTATTGAGACATTATCCGTTATTCTGCAGGTCATCAGCTTTAAAACGACAGGTAAACGAATCTTTAAAATGAGTCCGCTTCATCACCATTATGAGCTTGTCGGCTGGTCTGAATGGAGAGTCGTCGTGACGTTTTGGACTGCGGGACTTTTGCTTGCCGTTTTAGGAATTTACATCGAGGTGTGGTTATAAGTGGAAAACGATCAATTTTTACAGAATCAGCATTTTTTAATCCTTGGGCTCGCGAAAAGCGGGTATGCGGCGGCATCTATTCTTCATGAAAAAGGCATGTATGTTGCGGTCAATGACCAAAAACCTTTTGTAGAAAACGAACCAGCGCAAAAGCTTTCTGAAGCAGGCATTGAGGTTGTTTGCGGAGAGCATCCTGTTTCTCTGTTCGATCAGCATCAAATCACGGTTCTAATCAAAAACCCCGGCATTCCTTATGAAAATATCATGGTTCAGGAAGCGGAAAAAAGAGGCATCCCGGTTTGGACGGAAATTGAGCTCGCTTACTACCTGACAAACGCCAAGTTTATCGGGATTACCGGATCGAATGGAAAAACAACCACGACAACGCTGATTTATGAAATGCTTAAAGCTGACTCGCAAAAAGCGCTGATTGCCGGAAACATCGGCACTGTCGCAAGCGAAGTTGCTTATCATGCTGATGGGGATGAATGGATCGTTACTGAACTTTCTTCGTTTCAGCTGATGGGAACACACGCTTTCAGGCCGGAAATCAGCTTGATTTTAAACATATTTGACGCTCATTTGGATTATCACCATACACGAGAAAACTATGAAAAAGCGAAACAGAAAGTGTATCTTCATCAGAAAGCTTCAGATAAAGCCATTGTTAATCAGAATGATGAAACTGTCGTGCGTCTGGCTGAAGACGGAAAAGCCGAAGTCATCCCATTCTCAGTCAGCAAAACGCTTGAAAAGGGCGCTTATGTAAAAGACGGTATGATGATGTTCAACGGCGAAGCCATTCTTCCTCTGGAAGAGGTTGTGCTGCCCGGCGCACATAACATGGAGAACATTTTAGCTGCCATTGCAGTTGTGAAAACGGCAGGAGTGTCCAACGAAGCAGTCAAAAAGGTGCTGACAAGCTTTACTGGCGTCAAGCACCGTCTCCAATATGTCACAACAGTGCAAGGCCGCAAGTTTTATAATGATAGTAAAGCAACAAACATTTTGGCGACAACCAAGGCGCTTTCAGCTTTTGACAAACCGGTCATTCTGCTTGCGGGCGGACTGGATCGCGGAAATGGTTTTGACGATTTGAAACCGTATATGAAGCATGTCAAAGCAGTGCTTACATTTGGCCAGACAGCGCCGAAACTCGAGAAGCTCGGCAATGAGATGGGAATACAACATGTCAAACGTGTCGATAATGTTGAACAAGCAGTATCTGCGGCGTTTGCGCTCTCAAATGAAGGCGATGTCATCCTGCTGTCACCTGCGTGTGCGAGCTGGGATCAATTCAAAACATTTGAAGAACGCGGTGACATGTTTATAGATGCCGTGCATATGCTTAAGTAAGGGCTTGTCTTGAAGTAAATCGGCAGCCCTAATGACTTTAAGCTTGGGGTGTCGGTTGCTTTGACTACTAAAAAAACATCGCCTGATTTGTTATTGGTCATCATTACGCTATTATTATTAACAATCGGATTAATTATGGTGTACAGTGCGAGTGCCGTATGGGCGGATTATAAATTTGACGACTCTTTCTTTTTCGCGAAACGGCAGCTGCTGTTTGCGGGAATCGGCGTTATTGCCATGTTTTTTATTATGAATGTTGATTATTGGACGTGGAGGACATGGTCCAAATTATTGATGGTTATTTGCTTTTTCCTCCTGATGCTTGTTTTGATACCAGGCGTCGGCATGGTGCGGAACGGCTCAAGAAGCTGGATCGGGGTCGGGGCATTCAGCATACAGCCTTCAGAGTTTATGAAGCTTGCGATGATTGCATTCCTTGCTAAATTTCTCTCTGAAAAGCAAAAAAACATAACATCATTCAGACGGGGATTTATCCCGGCACTTGGCATCGTGTTTTCAGCGTTTTTGATTATCATGTGCCAGCCTGACCTTGGAACAGGGACAGTAATGGTTGGGACTTGTATTGTCATGATTTTTGTAGCCGGCGCGCGCATCGCCCATTTCGTTTTTCTCGGGCTGATCGGACTCAGCGGATTTGTTGGACTGGTACTATCGGCTCCATACCGAATTAAGCGGATTACCTCCTACTTAAATCCGTGGGAAGATCCGCTCGGCAGCGGTTTTCAAATCATTCAATCGCTTTATGCGGTGGGGCCCGGCGGATTGTTCGGAATGGGGCTAGGACAAAGCAGACAGAAGTTCTTTTATCTGCCTGAGCCGCAAACAGACTTTATTTTCGCCATATTGTCAGAGGAACTTGGCTTTATCGGGGGGACCCTTATTTTGCTCCTCTTCAGCGTTCTGCTGTGGAGAGGGATCAGAATTGCCCTCGGCGCACCTGATCTGTACGGAAGCTTTGTCGCAGTCGGCATTATTTCAATGATTGCCATTCAAGTCATGATTAATATTGGTGTAGTAACGGGCCTTATTCCGGTAACAGGCATCACGCTGCCGTTTTTGAGCTACGGAGGCTCATCATTGACCCTGATGCTGATGGCCGTCGGCGTTCTGCTGAACGTGAGCCGATACTCGAGGTATTAATGAATGTATTGCCGAGCGTCCTGTGAACAGGAAGCCTGAGAAACAATTGATGCGATAACCCTGTCCAACAAAACAGGGTTATCGCTATGTTATAGAGAAACTTAGACTGGGGGAAGAGATATGCGAATTGCAATAAGCGGAGGCGGTACAGGAGGACACATTTATCCTGCTCTTGCCTTTATTAAAGAAGTGCAGCGCCGTCATCCTGAAGTGGAATTTTTATATATCGGAACAGAAAACGGGCTGGAGAAAAAAATTGTTGAACGGGAGAATATACCGTTTCGTTCAATTGAAATTACAGGCTTTAAAAGAAAGTTGTCATTTGAAAACGTCAAAACTGTGATGCGTTTTCTGAAGGGCGTAAAAAAGAGCAAATCGTATTTAGCGGAATTTAAGCCTGATGCCGTGATCGGAACGGGCGGTTACGTATGCGGGCCGGTTGTCTATGCCGCTGCGAAAATGGGAATTCCGACTATTGTCCATGAACAAAACAGCCTGCCGGGCATCACGAATAAGTTTCTTTCAAAATATGTTAATAAAGTAGCGATCTGTTTTGAAGAAGCAAAATCACATTTTCCTAGCGAGAAAGTGGTATTTACGGGAAACCCGAGAGCCTCTGAAGTCGTCTCAATAAAGACGGGCCGATCGATGGCGGAATTTGGGCTTTCTGAAGAGAAAAAAACGGTCTTAATCTTCGGCGGAAGCCGAGGCGCCGCACCGATTAACCGTGCTGTTATTGACATGCAGAATGCGCTGAAAACTAGAGACTACCAAGTGCTGTATATCACCGGTGAAGTTCACTATGAAAAAGTGATGAATGAGCTGAAAAGCAAGGGTGCCGCTGATAATATGGTCACCAAGCCGTTTCTTCATCAAATGCCGGAGTATTTAAAGGCCATAGATGTCATTGTGGCCAGAGCCGGGGCGACAACGATTGCCGAAATTACTGCTCTCGGAATCCCAAGTGTTCTGATCCCAAGCCCATATGTAACAGCGAATCACCAGGAGGTCAATGCGAGATCTCTCGGCCAGCATGATGCGGCGATTGTTCTGAAAGAAACAGAGCTCAGCGGGGAAAAGCTGATTGCTGCGCTTGACCGGATTGTACTGAATGAGCAAACGTTAAAGGAAATGAGCGAACGGACAAAGTCACTCGGTGTTCCTGACGCGGCTGCCCGTTTATACAGCGTACTCGAAGAATTGAAAAAATAATAGAAAAGCAAATGGAATGCGGAGGTTTACGATGGAGAAAGTGATACAGGAATTAAAAGAACGCGAAGTCGGCAAGGTTCTTGCAAATGAACCGCTCGCGAATCATACAACGATGAAAATCGGCGGCCCTGCGGATGTATTGGTGATTCCAAGCAGTGTAGATGCTGTCAAAAATATCATGGACGTTATTAAAAAATATGATGTGGAGTGGACAGTCATCGGCCGCGGGTCAAACCTTCTTGTTTTAGATGAGGGAATCAGAGGCGTAGTGATTAAGCTGGGGGCAGGCCTTGACCATTTGGAGCTTGACGGAGAACAAGTAACGGTCGGAGGCGGTTATTCAGTGGTCCGTCTTGCTACATCATTGAGTAAAAAAGGCTTGTCCGGTTTGGAATTTGCTGCGGGTATTCCAGGATCAATCGGTGGAGCGGTTTATATGAATGCCGGCGCTCACGGTTCTGATATGAGCGAAATCCTCGTCAAAGCGCATATTTTATTTGAAGATGGCACAATTGAGTGGCTGACGAATGAGCAGATGGATTTCAGCTACAGAACGTCTGTATTGCAACAGAAACGTCCGGGCGTTTGCCTTGAAGCTGTTCTGCAGCTGGAGCAGAAGGATAAGGAATCAATCGTTCAGCAAATGCAAAGCAATAAAGACTACAGAAAAAATACACAGCCGTATTCAAGCCCGTGTGCTGGAAGCATATTCAGAAATCCGCTTCCGAATCATGCCGGAAACCTTGTCGAAAAAGCAGGCTTGAAAGGATATCAAATCGGCGGTGCAAAAATTTCGGAGATGCACGGAAACTTCATCGTCAATGCGGGCGGAGCATCAGCAAAAGATGTGCTTGATCTTATTGACCATGTGAAAAAGACAATTCGTGAAAAATACGAGATTGATATGCATACAGAGGTTGAAATCATCGGCGAAAATCGCTGATTCAAGTTCTGACTGAAGCTGTTCATATGATATACTGTAAGCAAACGACAAACGGCATCATAGTATGCCGTTTGTTTTGGAATAGACAGACTTTTAACAGCTGTTTCATTTGAATGAGGTGAACAGGCAATGAACCCGGGGCATGACCGAGAAAAAATCGTAAACATTGAAGAACGGATTCCTAAAATTAAAGAGCAGCGGAAACAGAAGGCAAACCGCCGTCTCATTTCATTTATTATGCTTTTTTTTATGATGGTGTTGATCATTGTGTATCTTCAGACGCCAATCAGTAAAGTTTCGACAATCTCTGTAACAGGGAATGAGAATGTATCCAAAAAGGAAATTATTCACCTTTCCGATATCAACAGTGGAGATACCGAGTTTTGGAGTTTGGACAAGAAAAAAACAGAAAAGAAGATTCAGCAAAATAAATTAGTGAAAAAAGCGGAGATCAGCAAATCGCTTCCTAATAAAATCAACATTGCGATCGAAGAATATAAAGCGATTGCTTATTTAGAAAAAGACAATGTGTACTATGAAGTGCTTGAAAATGGTTCCGTTCTGCCAAACGAAGTAACGCCGGATGATGCCGGACCGATTTTGGTGAATTGGACTAACGCAAAAAAACGGTCTCAAATGGCTAAGCAGCTTAATGCTTTGTCAAATTCGTTAAAACAGTCAATATCAGAAATCTACTATACACCTGTAAAAATGGATGAAAACCGTATTAAATTGTACATGAACGACGGTTATGTTGTCACTGCGTCTATAAAAACCTTTGCAGACCGAATGAAAACGTATCCTTCTATCATTTCACAGCTTAGCAGCAGTAAAAAGGGAATTATTCATTTAGAGGTTGCCACCTATTTTGAAGAGTTTGGAAAAAACGATAAATCTGCTAAAAAGGAAGATGAAAATTGAGGGGCAAATCAGCAGTCCTTCTTTCTTTGATCATGCTTATCGCAGGCTTTTTGATTTCATTTTCTTTTCAAATGACTAAAGAAAATGAAAAAGGAGCGGCTGAGTCAGAAGAGTGGAAAAAAGAATATGCGCTGAGAGATGAACTGTTGAAACAGGAGAAAGAAAATAAGACTCTTGAAAAAGAATTGTATCAAAAGCAAAATAAAGTCCGTCAGGCAGAAAATAAGCTGAAAAAAGAAAAGACGGAATACTATAACGTCCTTGAAGATACAGAAAAATACAGAATGTATATTGGGGAAGTCGGTGTGCAGGGAGGGGGCGTTGAGGTGACCTTGGAAGATGCGTCGTACATACCGGAAGGGGAGAATGTGAACAGTTACATCGTTCACGAAAGCCATATCTTTCAAGTGGTAAACGAATTGTATATTTCGGGTGCGGCGGCTGTTGCCGTTAATGGCCAGCGTTTGACACATGATTCCTATATCAAGTGCAACGGTCCCGTTGTAACGGTAGACGGAGTGCAGCATCCCGCTCCGTTTACGATATCAGCTATTGGAGATCCTGATGTTCTGCTGCCTTCGTTAAATATAGCAGGAGGCCTGATCGATCAGCTGTCAATGGATCATATTTCTGTTTCCGCAGAAAAAGAGAAAAACGTTCAAATGAAACCGATTCTGAAAACGAAGGAATGACTGAAAAAGCGGGTGAAACAGATTGAAAATAAAGCGTTCCTTCATAAGCATCAGTGTGCTTATGATCATCTTCGGCATCATGATAGCTGTTCAGTTTAACTCATTAAAGCACCCCAAAGTCCGAGACACGAGAGATATGTGGGATATAAGGGAAGAGCTGACTTCAGAGCAGAAGAAGCAGGAAAAGCTGCTGGATGAAATAAACAAATATGATAAATTGCTGAATAGCTATTCGCAAACGAAAGAAATGACAAAAGAAACCGCGCTCAATAATACCTTGCAAACCTTAAAAAAAACAGCCGGCATGACCGATATAACAGGTAGCGGAATTGTCATCACCATATCTCCGCTTTTTTCTGAAAGTTTAACAGGAGAGCCGATCAAAAATCCGCCTCCGGATTTGCTGAAGAAGCTGATCAATGAACTCAACTCCTTCGGTGCAGAACAAATCTCTATTAATGAGCGAAGAGTTGTGAATCATACAGTCATAAGGGATATAAACGGCACAACGAAAATAGACGGATACGGCCTTGACGATTATCCTTTAACAGTAAATGTGCTTGCCAAAGATCCGGTCATGCTGTACAGCAGAGTGAAGGGATCAGGCCTTGAGGATCTCTTTGCATCTGAAAATTTAGCATTAAAAGCCGGTAAATCTGAAAGCGAACTGACATTAAAAGCATATGACAGGCCATTGGATGTACAACGGCTAAAACCGCTTAAAGACTGAAAAGGAGGAGAACCGTCATGTGGCTGCCCGTATTGGGGCTGGTGCTCGGAATTGCGCTTGGACTGATGACAAACTTAACGATACCGAGTGAATACTCAAACTATTTATCGCTTGCGGTGCTTGCCGCGCTTGATACATTAATCGGCGGAATCAGGGCGCATTTACAAGGTGCATATGATGAAATGGTATTTGTTTCCGGTTTCTTTTTTAATATTATATTGGCAATAAGTTTAGCTTTTCTGGGAGTCCATCTTGGTGTAGACTTGTATTTAGCAGGTATATTCGCATTTGGAGTCAGATTATTTCAGAATATTGCCGTGATCAGAAGAAATCTACTAACAAAGTGGACTCTTTCTAAAAAAAATAAAAAAAATGTGATATAAAAGAGGATATACATAGGATATAACGAATATTTTCAATAAACATAAAATGTGAAGAGCACATAAGGAATATTCCGTTGTTATTTTTTGTTACACACTTGTAAAGCCACATTCATTGTATTGTTGTTCCGCAAATAATAGAATAGAAATGATTGAAATGTGAGGAGGTGCCATAGAATGAACAACAATGAACTTTACGTCAGTCTTGACATCGGTACGTCCAATACAAAAGTGATCGTCGGAGAAATGACAGATGATTCCCTAAATATTATCGGTGTGGGAAATGTACCGTCTGAAGGGTTGAAAAAAGGCTCAATCGTTGATATAGATGAAACTGTTCATTCTATAAGAAAAGCGTTTGACCAAGCTGAAAGAATGGTAGGTTTTCCGCTTAGAAAAGCTATTGTCGGCGTTAATGGAAATTATATCAATATTCAAGATACAAACGGTGTTGTAGCAGTTTCCAGTGAAAATAAAGAAATTCAGGTTGAAGATGTGCGCCGAGTCATGGAGGCGGCACAGGTTGTGTCAGTACCGCACGAACAGCTGATTGTGGATGTCATTCCTAAACAGTTTATCGTAGATGGAAGAGATGAAATCACCGACCCGAAAAAAATGCTTGGTGTGCGTTTAGAAGTAGAGGGCACCTTGATCACCGGTTCAAAAACAATTTTACATAACTTGCTTCGCTGTGTTGAAAGAGCCGGTATTGAAATAACTGATATTTGTCTTCAGCCGCTGGCAACTGGTTCTGCTGCATTGTCAAAGGACGAGAAAAACCTTGGAGTGGCTCTCATTGATATAGGGGGAGGGTCAACGACCATTGCCGTATTCGAGAACGGACATCTGACTTCTACCCGTGTTATTCCACTCGGAGGCGAAAATATCACCAAAGATATCTCCATCGGATTGAGAACGTCAACAGAAGAAGCAGAACGCGTGAAAAAGCAATTTGGACATGCCTACTATGACGAAGCCTCGGAAGATGAAGTATTTGAGGTAACCGTTATCGGCACCAATCAAAAACAAACATTTACACAGCAGGAAGCAGCGAACATCATTGAAGCAAGAGTAGAAGAAATTCTTGAAATTGTTTCAGAAGAGATTAGCAGTATGGGAATTACCGATCTGCCGGGAGGCTTCGTGCTGACAGGGGGACAAGCAGCAATGCCGGGTGTCATGTCATTGGCACAGGATGTGCTGCAAAACAATGTTAGAGTGGCAAGCCCGAATTATATCGGTGTAAGAGATCCTCAATATATGACGGGAGTGGGCATGATCCAATTCGCCTGCCGAAATGCAAGAATCCAAGGCAGAAAAATAGGCTTCAAGATGCCTGAAGAAGCGATACAGGAAATCGCAGTCTCATCATCAGAGGAACAAGAGCAGCATCATTACCAAAATGAGGTGCAGCAGCGGCCAAAAGGAAAACAAAAAACACAAGCCGAACATCATAAACAGAGCAAAATGAAAAAACTATTAAGCATGTTTTGGGAATAGATAGATAGTCATTCGGCAGATTAGGAGGATTTAGCATGTTGGAGTTCGAAACAAACATAGACGGCTTAGCATCAATTAAAGTAATCGGAGTAGGAGGCGGCGGTAACAACGCCGTTAACCGAATGATTGAAAATGAAGTGCAAGGAGTAGAGTACATCGCGGTAAATACGGACGCTCAAGCTCTTAACCTGTCAAAAGCAGAAGTGAAAATGCAAATCGGCGCAAAACTGACTAGAGGATTGGGAGCAGGTGCGAATCCTGAAGTCGGAAAAAAAGCCGCTGAAGAAAGCAAAGAGCAGATTGAAGAAGCATTAAAAGGCGCTGACATGGTGTTCGTGACAGCTGGTATGGGGGGCGGAACAGGAACAGGTGCCGCACCGGTTATCGCACAAATCGCGAAAGACTTAGGCGCATTAACAGTCGGAGTCGTTACAAGACCGTTTACATTTGAAGGACGTAAAAGACAGCTTCAGGCTGCAGGCGGAATCACAGCAATGAAAGAAGCGGTGGATACACTGATCGTGATCCCGAACGACCGGATCCTTGAAATTGTTGATAAAAACACGCCGATGCTTGAAGCATTCCGTGAAGCGGATAACGTACTCCGCCAAGGGGTTCAAGGTATTTCAGACTTGATTGCGACACCTGGTCTTATCAACCTTGACTTTGCTGATGTGAAAACAATCATGTCAAACAAAGGATCTGCTTTGATGGGTATCGGTATTGCGACTGGAGAAAACCGCGCGGCAGAGGCAGCGAAAAAGGCAATCTCCAGCCCGCTTCTTGAAGCGGCCATTGACGGTGCGCAAGGCGTTCTCATGAACATCACTGGGGGTACAAATCTCAGCCTATATGAAGTTCAGGAAGCAGCAGACATTGTCGCTTCTGCGTCTGACCAAGACGTAAATATGATTTTCGGTTCTGTTATCAATGAAAATCTAAAAGACGAGATTGTGGTGACAGTGATTGCGACTGGTTTCATTGAACAAGAGAAGGACGTGACGAAATCTCAGCGTCCAAGCTTAAACCAAAGTATCAAAACAAATAATCAAAGTGCTCCAAAGCGTGAGCCAAAACGTGAGGAGCCTCAGCAGCAACAAAATACAGTAAGCCGTCATACCTCACAGCCGGCTGATGATACGCTTGACATCCCGACATTCTTAAGAAACCGAAATAAACGCGGCTAATGTAAAGGACAAAATCGTTTTCGATTTTGTCCTTTTTGTTTTTCTCCAAAACCTTTCTTCTATATAAAGTCTTTTTCCTTATGCCTTCCTTCACATAAAAATAAAATCAGGTCATTAGACTCATTTAAATCCCATGACAATTTTATTGTTTTCATATTTATGGAAATAAGGTGACATAAAACGACAATATCTGTAATAGAGATTGTCTACAGTTAACGTACAGCGATGTTCTGACAAACCATTCATTTTTATAAGGAGGGACGACTTTTTTTTTCAAAGCATGTTGAAAAAGGGGGATAAAAATGAGGAAAAAAACGAAAAACAGACTCATCAGCTCTGTTTTAAGTACGGTTGTCATCGGTTCAATGCTTTTTCCGGGTGTAGCCGGAGCAAGCAGCAAAAGCGCCTCAACTTTTGTTAAACAGGAGCTTCAATCTGCTGAATCCATTCAGAACAAGATCTCTAGTTCATTAAAGAAAAGCTTTAAAAAGAAAGAAAAAACGACCTTTCTGATTAAATTTAAAGATCAAGCTGACACAAAAAAAGCGGCAAAAGCGGCTGTTAAAAAAGCGAAATCAAAGAAGCTGACGTCCGCTAAGACGGAATATCAAAAGCGTTCCGCCGTTGTGTCATCTCTAAAAGTCACAGCCAATGAATCTCAGAGAGACGTTTTAACATACTTGAAGAGTCAGAAAAATAAAGGAAATGCAGATCAGATTCACTCTTATTATGTAGTGAATGGGATCGCTGTTCATGCCTCAAAAGAAGTGATGGAAAAGGTGGCGCAGTTTCCCGAAGTGGAAAAAGTGCTTCCAAATGAGAAACGGCAGCTGTTTAAGTCATCCTCCCCATTCAATATGAAAAAAGCGCAAAAATCTGTCAAAGCAACTGACGGTGTGGAATGGAATGTAGACCAAATCGACGCTCCGAAAGCTTGGGCACTTGGATATGACGGCACTGGCACGGTTGTCGCGTCCATTGATACAGGTGTGGAATGGAACCATCCGGCATTAAAAGAGAAATATCGCGGATATAATCCGGAAAATCCTGATGAGCCTGATAATGAAATGAACTGGTATGATGCCGTAGCAGGCGAAGCAAGTCCTTATGATGATTTGGCTCATGGAACCCACGTGACAGGTACGATGGTGGGATCTGAACCCGATGGAACAAATCAAATCGGTGTAGCGCCAGGCGCAAAATGGATTGCTGTTAAAGCGTTCTCCGAAGATGGCGGCACTGATGCTGACATTTTGGAGGCCGGTGAATGGGTTTTAGCTCCAAAGGACGCAGATGGAAATCCTCACCCGGAAATGGCTCCTGATGTTGTCAATAATTCATGGGGCGGGGGCTCAGGACTTGATGAATGGTACAGGGACATGGTCAATGCCTGGCGTGCGGCCGATATTTTCCCTGAGTTTTCAGCGGGAAATACAGATATCTTTATTCCGGGCGGGCCTGGTTCTATCGCAAACCCAGCAAACTATCCGGAATCGTTTGCAACTGGAGCGACTGATATTAACAAAAAGCTTGCTGACTTTTCTCTCCAAGGGCCATCTCCATATGATGAAATAAAGCCGGAAATTTCTGCACCTGGCGTTAATATTCGCTCTTCCGTTCCCGGCCAGACATACGAGGACGGATGGAATGGCACATCAATGGCAGGGCCGCATGTGTCCGCTGTTGCCGCATTGCTTAAACAGGCGGATGCCTCACTTTCTGTTGATGAGATGGAGGATATTTTAACCAGCACGGCTGAACCGCTGACGGATTCAACATTTCCTGATTCTCCGAATAACGGATACGGCCATGGTTTGGTGAACGCTTTTGACGCTGTATCAGCTGTTACAGATGGTTTAGGAAAAGCAGAAGGACAGGTTTCTGTAGAGGGAGATGATCAAGAGCCTCCTGTCTATCAGCATGAGAAAGTAACAGAAGCCTATGAAGGCGCGAACCTGCCGCTGACTTTGACAGCTGAAGACAATGTAAGTGTGACATCTGTCAAACTGTCCTATAAGCGGGATCAAGGCGAGTGGACTGAAGTAACGGCTAAACGAATCAGCGGAGATCACCTGAAAGGAACGTATCAGGCGGAGATCCCAAACGTAAAAGGAGCTGCACTAAGCTATAAGTGGATGATTCAGGATTTTGGCGGCCATGTCGTTGAGTCTGACACATATGATGTAACAGTGAAACCAAGCATCACGGCGGGCTATAAGCAGGACTTTGAAACTGAACCCGGCGGCTGGATTGCGAGCGGCACAAATAATAGCTGGGAGTGGGGAGTTCCGTCAGCAGGCCCAAATACAGCAGCTTCCGGAGAAAAAGTATACGGAACAGACCTGGCAGGAAACTATGGCAACTTAGCAAATATGAATCTCGTGATGCCTCCTTTTAAAGTGCCGGATTCAGGAAACCTGTTTCTCCAATTTAAAAGCTGGCACAATTTAGAGAATGATTTTGATTATGGCTATGTTTTTGTTTTGCCTGAAGGTGAGAAGAATTGGGAGCAGGCTGGCGTCTATAATGGAAAGACATCAAGCTGGATGGACGAAGAAATTGATTTATCCGCTTATAAAGGTCAAAACATTCAAGTCATGTTTAATCTTCAATCCGATGATAGCATTGCAAAAGAGGGCTGGTACATTGATGATGTAGTGCTTTCTGACAAATCGGCCGGAAAAACAGCCAAAAAGAATAAGCTGGGTGTTGAAAAGCCGTCTGGAAAGCAAAAGAAAAAGCCAGTGAATCCGAAAAAAGCTAAGCCATCTGCAAACATAGCGGTAAAAAACCAGAGTAAAGAGATACAGCCTCAAGTTTTGCCGCTCAGGGCGCAAGTCAGTGTTGTGGAAACAGGAAAATCAACATATTCAGATCAATCCACAGGGCAGTACACGCTGACGCACAAAGCGGGAGGCTATACGCTTATGGCAGAAGCATACGGCTATCAATCGAAAACACAAAAGGTTTCTCTGCAGGCAGATCAGACGACACCAGCTAATTTTACGTTAGAAGAAATGAAGAAGGGCACATTAAAAGGCACGGTCATCAATAAAACGACAGGAGAGCCGGTAAAAGGAGCCTCTGTTTATGTCGTGGAGGATGCCGCGGTTGAACCGGCTACAACAAATGACAAAGGTGAATATACGCTTGAGGCCTATGAAGGCGCCTATACGATTAAAGTCGCTGCACCAGGTTATTACAGCGATGAATTTTCCGTTAATTTAAAAGGTAATGTTACGAAGGAAACTGTACTGAAGCCTTTCGTCGGTTATCCGGGTGAGATTGCATATGATGATGGAACGGCGGAGAATGCCAATTCCTATTTTGCAGCTGGTAATGGATGGGCTGTCAAAATGACATTGGCTGACGGCAAAGACAAAGGCATGCTTACAGGAGGACTGTTTAGATTCTGGGATACAGAGTTCCCTGATCCTGGCGGCACAGAGTTTAAGGTTGAGGTATACGATGCTACAGGAGAAGATGGCGCACCGGGCAAGAAAATTGCCGGGCCATTTAACGCTGAAGCCCTTCGCAATGGCGAATGGACCAAGGTAGATCTCAGTTCAAAAGGGATTATGGTCGATAAAGACTTTTATCTCGTATATATCCAGTCGAAACCAGATCCATATTCACCAGGACTGGCAATGGATGAAACCAGTCAGAATTCCGGCCGCAACTGGCAGTATATAGACGGAGAATGGCAGCCGGGTGACGAAGCTGACGGCAACTATATGATCCGCGCATTAGTTGATTATGAAGCGGCTGTACCTGAGATCACTTCACCGGCAGACAAATCATACACAAATAAGGAGAACGTCACCGTAAAAGGAAAAGCTTCTCCGGGAACAACGGTACACATTTATAATGGAAAGAAAGAAGCAGGAGAGACGAAAGCTGCGGCGGATGGCGCGTTTCAGGCAGGCGTATCACTCAGCGAGGGTGAAAATGAGCTGACGGCCACGGCATCAACAGACAACGGGACTACGGATGCTTCCAGCCCTGTCATGGTCACGCTTGATCAAGACAAGCCAGAATTGACGCTGGACAATCCAAAGGATGGCGAGAAAATAAATAAAGAAGCGCTGACTGTCAAAGGGTCTGTATCCGATGACAATCTGAAAGAAGTCAAAGTGAATGGCAAAAAAGCAACGGTCACTGCTGGTTCATACTCAGCCCGTATTCTTTTGGAGAACGGAAGCAATGAAATCAAGGTGACGGCAACAGACTTAGCAGGTAACAAAACGAAGAAAAAGGCTGTCATTGATGTCAACTATGACCAGCCTGTCATCTCCGGATTGATCCCGGGAGAGGACAAAATCTTAAAAGCCGGTGAATCTGTGAAAGTCGCTTTCTCAAGCGCTAAAGATTTGGATGCAACGTTCGTCATTCGTATGCCGCTGACAAATGCAAGAGCGAGTGTGCAAAACGCCACCGAGCTCCCGTTAAGAGAAATTTCTCCGGGGCGATATGAAGGCTATTGGACAGCCACTTCTTCTATTAAAGCAAACGGAGCAAAAGTAGAAGTGATTGTACGTGATGATTATGGAAATGAAACAAGAAAAACAGCGAACGGAAAACTCTATATCAACACTGGAAATTAAGTGTAAAAAAGCTGCCGTCAAGGGCAGCTTTTTTATGTATACTCTCATTTATTCCCTCGACAAATTAAGCAGTTATCCCTGAAAAATTGTATTTTCCTCTCAACATTAATTGACAGACTTTCCCACAGAGCTTGATTTATACTTATGAAACAAGAAGGGGAACAGCGTGATGCAAGAAAGAAAGGAGTCAGATGTGAAAATCTATTTGGATGTCATTTGGCTATTGAACTTTTGCTTTGACGCACTTTTGCTTTTGCTCACGGCATTTATTTTAAAACGGCATGTGAAAAAAAGAAGACTGCTAGGCGGAGCGTTCATCGGTTCAAGTATTGTTCTATTGATGTTTACTCCTTTTTCGCCGATCGTTGAACATCCGGCCGGTAAGCTGGCTTTTTCAGTTGTTATTGTGATGGTGACATTTGGCTTTAAAAGATTTCGTTATTTCTTTCAAAATTTGTTTTCCTTTTATTTTGCGACTTTTTTAATGGGGGGAGGAATGATCGGAGCCCATTCTTTGCTGCAGACCAATTCCGTTGTTCGAAACGGTGTCATGATGACGAATCAAACAGGGTTTGGAGACCCGATCAGCTGGTTGTTTATTGTTGCTGGCTTTCCAGTGTTATGGTTTTTTTCTAAGAGAAGAATTGAAGAGATTGAAACAAAGAACATTCAATATGAGGAACGAGTCAGCGTACAGGCTGATTTGGGCGGCCAAACGCTTCATGTCAGAGGGCTGGTTGATTCCGGTAATCAGCTGTACGATCCGCTTACTAAAACGCCTGTCATGATTATTCACCTTGATAAACTGGAACCGATTTTCGGAGCAGCCGAAACGATGATTATTCGAAACACAGATCCATTGGAAGCCACTCAGCAGCTCGATGATTCATTTCGCTTTTTGGATAAAATGAGGCTGATTCCATACAGGGGAGTAGGTCAGCAAAATCAATTTTTACTATGCGTTAAACCGGATCACGTAACGATTATGACAAAACAAGAAATGATTTCTGCGGATAAATGCTTAATCGGCATCAGCACAACAAAGCTATCTGCAGATGGCGAGTTTGACGCCATTATTCATCCGAAAATGCTTTCGGGCAAGACCATCAAACACGTCTCATAATGTTCGCAAATGTCCGTTACTTATCATACTCAAACGACGTGACATTTAGAAGGGAGAGGAAGATGAAAAAACTGAAATTGCGATTGACGCACCTCTGGTATAAGCTGCTGATGAAACTTGGGCTGAAAAGTGATGAAGTCTATTACATAGGCGGGAGTGAAGCTCTGCCTCCTCCATTATCTAAAGATGAGGAGCAGGTTCTGTTAATGAAGCTTCCAAACGGCGATCAGGCGGCTCGCGCCATTTTGATTGAACGCAATTTGCGTCTGGTCGTCTATATCGCCCGTAAATTCGAAAATACAGGAATTAATATAGAGGATTTAATCAGCATCGGCACCATCGGATTAATCAAAGCTGTGAATACGTTTAATCCAGAAAAGAAAATCAAGCTGGCGACCTATGCCTCACGCTGTATAGAAAATGAAATCCTGATGTATTTAAGAAGAAACAACAAAATCCGGTCAGAGGTTTCCTTTGATGAGCCGCTTAATATTGATTGGGACGGCAATGAGCTTTTGCTTTCTGATGTGCTCGGCACGGACGATGACATTATCACAAAAGACATAGAAGCTAACGTAGATAAAAAGCTTTTGAAAAAAGCGCTTGAACAGCTTAATGAGAGGGAAAAGCAAATCATGGAGCTGCGGTTTGGGCTTGTCGGCGAAGAAGAAAAGACCCAAAAGGATGTAGCGGATATGATGGGAATTTCCCAGTCTTATATTTCACGTCTGGAGAAAAGAATAATAAAAAGATTGAGAAAAGAGTTCAACAAAATGGTGTAAAATTTTTTATAGTATAGAACCCTTGATTTTACAGGGATTTCCTGAATTCGACTGTTTTTCGATCTGAGTGCAGTGCATATTTTTCCCACCCAAGGAGATACTTAACGTTGTACAGCAGCTCCTGTAGGGAGGGAAAAAAGTGTCGAGAAATAAAGTCGAAATCTGCGGGGTGGATACCTCCAAATTACCAGTACTCAAGAATGAAGAGATGAGAAAGCTGTTTAGGCAGCTGCAGGATGAAGGCGATGATTCAGCGAGAGAAAAGCTTGTAAACGGGAACTTGCGTCTTGTCTTAAGTGTCATTCAAAGATTTAATAACAGAGGAGAGTATGTTGATGACTTATTTCAGGTCGGCTGCATCGGACTAATGAAATCCATTGATAATTTTGACCTAAGCCACAATGTTAAGTTTTCAACATACGCTGTACCTATGATAATCGGAGAGATCCGAAGGTATTTACGCGATAATAACCCGATTCGTGTCTCAAGATCACTCCGGGACATCGCTTACAAGGCACTTCAGGTAAGAGAGCGGTTAATCAGTGAGACAAGCAAGGAGCCGACTGCAGAAGACATCGCAAAAGTTCTTGAAGTACCGCATGAAGAAATTGTATTTGCGCTTGATGCCATTCAGGATCCGGTTTCTCTATTTGAACCGATCTATAACGACGGCGGAGACCCTATCTATGTGATGGACCAAATTAGTGATGAGCGCAATAAAGATTCACAATGGATTGAAGAGCTGGCTTTAAAAGAGGGCATGAGAAGACTGAATGATAGGGAAAAAATGATTTTGCGAAAGAGGTTCTTCCAAGGAAAAACACAAATGGAAGTAGCCGAGGAAATCGGGATTTCCCAAGCGCAGGTGTCCAGGCTAGAAAAAGCGGCTATCAAACAAATGAATAAGAATATTCATCAATAAAGAAAAGCCTTTAAAACAATTTTTGTTTTAAAGGCTTTTCTATTGATTGCGGGCGGTTTACGTTTTGGAAAAAATAAGGTATCCTAGTTCGTACGAAGTTTTATGAAAATTTAAACAATTATAGAAGGCAGTAAAGAGGAGGACCACGATGATTTTGCAGCTTGATAATGTCTCATTAAAACGAAATGGAAAATGGATACTGAGGGATATCCATTGGAGGGTGGAAGAAAAGGAAAATTGGGTGCTTTACGGACTGAATGGCGCGGGAAAGACCGCACTGTTAAATATGCTTTGTTCATATTATTTTCCAACATCAGGCGAGATGCAGGTGCTTGGCCATGAATTTGGCAAAACCGAGCTTGGGGAGAAGCTCAGGCAGAAAATCGGCCTCGTCTCAGCGGCTCTTCAGCAAAAATTGCACCCGGCAGATTCAGCGTTTGAAATTGCTTTGAGCGGCGCTTACGCTTCAATTGGATTGTATGAAACGCCAAGTGCGGAAATCAGGGAAAAAGCGATTGGTTTGTTAGAGGACTTGGGAGCGATTGAATATGCCGACCGCCGCTATGAAACCCTTTCTCAAGGAGAAAAACAAAGAGCTTTGATTGCAAGAGCGCTAATGGCGGATCCGGAGCTGCTGATACTGGACGAACCGGTCACAGGGCTGGATTTTATTGCCCGGGAAAAATTGTTAGACACGATTACATACATTGCAAACAAAGAAAATGCGCCATCGATCCTTTATGTGACTCATCATGCGGAAGAAATTTTGCCGGTCTTTGACAAAGCCCTTTTGTTAAAACAGGGAGAGGTCTTTAAATCCGGAGAAATAAAGGAAATGCTTACTGATCACATACTTTCGGCTTTTTTTGATACGCCAATCCATGTATTATGGAATCAGGATCGGCCGTTTTTAACAAGAGCGGAGCCGATAACACATGCCTGACAAACACATACAGACTCATCCTAGGGGTGCTTTTCGAAGCTGAGAGAGACATTGTCTCAACCCTTTTAACCTGATCTGGATCATGCCAGCGGAGGGAAGCGGTGAAAAGCGGAGTACATAGGACTCTGTGTGTTTTGATTGAGCCGTTTCATAACATATGAAACGGCTTTTTGATTTTCAAGAAAAGGAGCGAATCACATTGAATCAACAAATAGACTCTCTGATCAAAAAGGCGGAAGATCAAAAGGAGGACCTGATTGAGCTTGCAAAAACGCTGATTTCTTATCAGACACCTGCTCCGCCTGCAAGGAATACAGACGGCGTCCAGTCATGGATTGCAGGGTTTTTACATGACATGGGATTCTCGATCGATAAATGGGACGTGTACCCGGGAGATCCCAATGTAGTGGGTCTTCTAAGAGGAATGGATTCAGCCGGTTATCATAGCCTGATCATCAATGGCCATGTAGATGTTGCAGAGGTAAAAGAGAATGAGGATTGGGAGCATAATCCGTTTCACCCAATTGAAAAAAACGGTTTCTTAATCGGACGAGGCGCTTCAGATATGAAAGGCGGGTTGGCGTGTGTGCTGTTTGCGGTCAAATTGATTCGTGAAGCCGGCATTGAACTTCCCGGAGATTTGATTTTGCAATCGGTGATTGGGGAGGAAGTCGGAGAAGCCGGCACGCTTGAATGCTGCAAGAGGGGCTATCATGCTGATTTTGCAGTTGTCGCGGATACGAGCGATATGCATATTCAAGGCCAAGGAGGTGTCATTACAGGCTGGATTGAAATCAAAAGCAGTCAAACGTTTCATGATGGGACGAGGCGGAATATGATTCACGCAGGAGGAGGCACATTCGGGGCAAGCGCAATTGAAAAAATGGCAAAAATCATTGCGGGACTCGGTGAACTTGAGCGCCACTGGTCCATTATGAAAAGTTACCATGGCTTTAAACCCGGCACAAATACCATTAATCCGGCTGTTATTGAAGGCGGCAGACATGCGGCTTTTATAGCGGACGTGTGCCGGCTGTGGATTACGGTCCATTTTTACCCGAATGAAACCCATGACCAAGTGGCAGCTGAAATAGAAGATTACATCAACCGGCTGAGCGACAGTGATATTTGGCTTAGGGAAAACCGTCCTGTTTTTAAGTGGGGAGGCTCATCTATGATTGAAGACAGAGGAGAAATTTTTCCGGCTCTGGAAGTTGACCCTTGCCACCCAGGCGTCTTAGCGCTTACAGCGTCTCATGAGGAAGTGAAACGGGAGCGTCCGGTTATTGACGTTTCTCAATCCGTTACAGACGGAGGCTGGCTGTATAATGCCGGCATACCAAGCGTGATTTACGGTCCTGGCGATCTGCAAAATGCACACTCTGTGAACGAGGAGGTATCGATTGAGCAGCTGGTGGATTACACAAAAATCATGCTCGATTTTATCATCAGATGGTGCAGCGGTAAAAAAGAACAGTAACCATGAAAATTTCTTCTTGCTGACAAGGTTCAGCCCGCCCATTCATATACTTGAAAAAAGGACGGAAAAAGGACGTGATGGAATGATCAGCATTTCAGAATTTCAGGTGAAGGATGTTGTCAATGTCTCAAACGGTAAAAAGCTGGGGAGCATTGGCGATATCGATATCAATGTGACTACTGGTAAAATTCAGGCGATCATATTAGGGGGGAATGGGAAAGTTCTCGGATTTTTTGGAAAAGAAGAGGAATTAGTCATTCCATGGCGAAATATAGTAAAAATCGGGGAAGATGTGATCTTGGTCCGATTAAGTGAACCGCATGCATAACCTGCTTGTCTGCCGCAGATTGGCAAATGCCGGAAGTCTCGATTCTTCCGGCACATTTCATTTAGAAATATGCAAATCGGCGCTCAACGAATGCAGAAAGATGTGGTAAAATAAGTGGGAAATTCCGCTTTTTTAAATGTTTGTCGAAAGGTTGGATCATCATGAATACATATCACCCATTCAGTCTTACCACACCCTCGACACTCATGATACAAGACTGGACACAAACGAATCAAAACAACAGAGAAGTCATTGCCGGGTTCACGACGAAAAACGGCGGTGTCAGCCAAAAGCCTTTTGAATCGTTAAATACAGGATTGCACGTTCATGACAAAGATGCAGATGTAGTTAAAAATCGCGAATATATTGCCGATATGTTTAATATTGATTTGCAGTCTTGGGTATTTGCTGATCAGACACACGATAATCGCGTTCAAAAAGTGACGCAGAGAGATAGGGGAAAAGGCGCCCGTGAGTATCACACGGCTCTGAAAGCAACGGACGGGCTCTACACAAATGAAAAGAATGTGTTTTTGGCATTATGCTTTGCTGATTGTGTGCCTCTTTTCTTCTATGATCCGGTTAAATCGCTTGTCGGGGTCGCCCATGCCGGGTGGAAAGGCACTGTCAAACAGATTGGCAGAGAAATGGTGAAGCAATGGACCGAGCAGGAAGGGTCAAATCTCTTAGACATTTATGCTGTTATTGGACCGTCTATCAGCGGAGCATGCTATACGGTAGACGACCGTGTTATGGATGCTGTCCGGGCATTGCCGGTTTCGGCAGGACGTGCCGTTAATCAGACGGAAAAGGCACAATATCAGCTTGATCTGAAAGAGCTGAACCGCCTTATACTGATCGACAGCGGTTTGGCAACTGAACAGATTTCTGTCAGCGGTTTATGCACGGAAAGTGAGCCGTCTCTTTTCTATTCTCACCGCCGCGATCAGGGGAAAACTGGACGAATGATGTCCTTTATCGGAATGAAGGAGGCATAAAAGATCTTGCGTGTTGTTGATCATTTACGACATATAAACGAACGAATAAACGAAGCATGTAACAGATCGGGCCGCAGCTCCGATGAAGTTACGGTTATTGCAGTCACAAAATATGTATCGCCTGAAAGAGCACAGGAGGCAGTGGATGCGGGCATCACCTGCCTCGGAGAGAACCGGGATACGGAACTGCTCCGAAAACAGGAAATCATAAAAGGGAATCCGGAATGGCATTTTATCGGCAGTCTGCAATCAAGAAAAGCAAAAGCCGTTGTCAATGCGGTTTCCTATATCCATTCCTTAGATCGGCTCTCATTAGCGAAAGAAATTGAAAAACGGGCTGAAGGTACTGTCAAGTGCTTTGTGCAGGTCAATACCTCTCTTGAGCCTTCTAAACACGGCATGAAAAAAGAAGAAGTCATACCATTCATACAGGAGCTTTCCGGTTTCGAACATATCGTTGTGGCCGGACTGATGACAATGGCTCCGCTGACTGATGAGCAAGATCAGGTCAGAAGCTGTTTCCGGTCGCTGAGAGAACTCTGTCATCAGGTTCAGGAGCTGAAACAGCCGAACGCTCCGTGTACAGAACTGTCGATGGGCATGTCAAATGATTTTGAAATTGCAATTGAAGAAGGGGCTACTTATATTAGAATCGGCTCATCGTTAGTCGGAAATGAAACAGGGGGTGTACAGCAATGAGTATGAAAAATAAACTGAAAAACTTTTTCTCAATGGAAGATGAAGAATACGAATATGAATATATTGAGACAGAGCGGGAATCTGACGAGGAGCAGCAGGAGCACAAAGAAAAGCCGGCTTACGCTGCTCATAAACCTGCGGGCAAACAGAATGTAGTGAGCTTGCAAAGTGTTCAGAAATCCTCTAAAGTGGTGTTGAGTGAGCCGCGCGTTTATGCGGAGGCACAGGAAATAGCCGATCATTTGAAGAATCGGCGGGCAGTTGTCGTCAATCTTCAGCGGATCCAGCATGACCAGGCTAAGCGGATTGTTGACTTTTTAAGCGGAACCGTTTATGCCATCGGCGGCGACATTCAAAGAATCGGCTCGGATATTTTCCTCTGCACGCCTGATAACGTAGATGTATCAGGCACAATTTCTGAGCTCATATCTGAAGACGAACATCAGAGGTGGTAAAGCCAGATGATCCTTTATCAAGTTTTTTCGGTTTTAAGCTTATTAATCACAATATACTCATTTGCCCTGATCATATATATTTTTATGTCATGGGTGCCGAGTACGAGGGAAACAGCTGTCGGGCGTTTTTTAGCTTCGATTTGTGAACCATATCTCGAACCATTCAGAAAAATCATCCCGCCAATCGGAATGCTGGATATTTCACCGATCGTGGCTATTCTTGTGCTTCGGTTTGCGACAACCGGCTTGTGGGGGCTTTATCGCATGATTGCGTTTTAAAGTGACAGTTTGATAGGGGGCTTGGCAGCAGCCAAGCCTCTTTACATAGAAGGGAAAGACGATGAGCGATATATATCAGCACTTCAGAAAAGACGAGCGGGCCTTTATTGATCAGGCGCTCGAATGGAAAAGCATTGTCCAGGAACAGTACAGGATGAAGCTGACCGACTTTTTAGACCCCCGAGAGCAGGTCATCCTCTCTGCTGTTACGGGACAGGCAGACGTCGGGCTTGCTTTTTCCGGCGGCTATGGCAGAGCTGAGCGAAAACGGGCGATTCTGTATCCAGAGTACATCACGCCGGAAGAGTCGGATTTTGAACTGCAGGCGTTTAACGTCCGTTATGCTGAAAAATTTGTCTCAGTAGATCACCGTTCTCTGCTTGGTGCATTAATGGGCATAGGCTTAAAGCGGCAAAAGTTTGGTGACATCGTGTTTTCTGAGACATCAGTGCAATTGATTGTCTCAGCCGATACCGCAGATTTTGTGGCTGCACAGCTGACCCAAGCAGGCAAAGCTGCGGTCAACTTAGAGAAAATTGACTTGTCAGACCTTAACATTCCCGCAGTTGATGTCGAAATAAGAGATGACACGGTTTCTTCTTTAAGGCTTGACGCCGTCTGCGCCTCTATGAGCAGGCAATCCCGCCAGAAATCACAGACGCTTGTGAAAAACGGCCTCGTGAAAGTGAACTGGAAGGTAGTTGAAGATCCTTCATACATGGTGGCAGAAGGGGACATGCTGTCTATCAGAGGCTTTGGCCGGTGCAGCTTGACAAAAATCGAAGGAAAAACCAAAAAAGACAAATGGAGAGTTACGTTTGAACGACAAAAATAGTCGGTTTTTCAGTTTTTTTCTCCATCTGTGCGAAATTTGTTTTATAATGTGAACTAGATAACCGTACTGAAATGTAAAAATGGAGGTGGCATCATGCCATTAACGCCAAATGATATTCACAACAAGACGTTTACAAAAAGTTTTCGCGGATATGATGAAGATGAAGTAAATGAATTCCTAGCGCAAGTCAGAAAAGATTACGAAATTGTTCTCCGTAAGAAAACTGAGCTTGAAGCGAAAGTCAATGAACTTGATGAAAGAATCGGACACTTTGCCAATATTGAAGAAACGCTGAATAAATCGATTTTAGTTGCTCAAGAAGCGGCTGAAGACGTAAAACGTAATTCTCAAAAAGAAGCAAAGCTGATCGTTCGGGAAGCGGAGAAAAATGCGGATCGCATTATCAACGAATCTTTATCAAAATCAAGAAAAATTGCAATGGAAATTGAAGAGCTGAAAAAACAGTCTAAAGTTTTCAGAACACGTTTCCAAATGCTGATTGAAGCACAGCTCGATCTTTTGAAAAATGACGATTGGGACCATCTGCTTGAGTATGAAGTCGACGCAGTATTTGAGGAAAAGGAATAAATTTTCTGATCATCTTGACATTTTCTTAGCTTGTCGAATATAATACGTTCATAAATCCAGATGAAAAGACGGTTGAAAGGGACAGTCATGTTTCCTTCAGGCCTTCATAGCGACCCGGAGATGGTGAGAGTCCGGGATGGCCGGAATCATGTAGATCAGCCCTTAAGTTTCCTTTCTGAACTCACAGTAGGTTAGGACGTTCATCACGTTACGATGCTCGAGAGGAAAAAGCGTATGCTGGCTTTTTCTAAAAGGGTGGTACCGCGAGATAAGCTTTCTCGTCCCTTATGGGATGAGAGGGCTTTTTTTATTTTCTGAAAAAATGCAGTGGAGGAATGAAAATGGATTTTAAAGACACGCTCTTAATGCCGAAAACAGATTTCCCGATGCGAGGAAATTTGCCAAACCGTGAGCCTGACATTCAAAAGGAATGGGAAGAAGAGGATATTTACCATCTTGTGCAGGAACGGACGAAAGACCGCCCGAAATTTGTTTTACATGACGGACCTCCGTATGCAAATGGAGACATCCATATGGGGCATGCGCTTAACAAAATTTTGAAGGACTTCATTGTCCGCTATAAATCAATGAGCGGCTTCAACGCGCCGTATGTACCTGGCTGGGATACACACGGGTTGCCGATTGAAACGGCTCTCACAAAAAACAAAAAAGTCAACCGCAAAGAAATGTCAGTAGCGGAATTCCGCAAACTGTGCGAAGAGTACGCTTGGAAGCAAATCGAGGGACAGCGTGAGCAGTTCAAACGCCTTGGTGTCCGCGGTGACTGGGAAAACCCATATGTGACATTAAAACCGGAATACGAAGCGCAGCAAATCCGCGTATTTGGTGAGATGGCAAAACGAGGCTACATTTATAAAGGTCTTAAACCGGTTAACTGGTCACCTTCAAGTGAGTCTGCGTTGGCTGAAGCAGAGATCGAATATCAAGATAAACGTTCAGCATCTATTTACGTGGCTTTTGGTGTAAAAGACGGCAAAGGCGTTCTTGAAAACGGCGAGCGTATTATTATCTGGACAACAACACCTTGGACAATTCCGGCGAACCTCGGAATTTCAGTGCATCCTGATCTTGAGTACAGCGTGATTGCAGTAGGTGAAGACCGCTTTGTCGCAGCAAGTGCTTTAGTCGAAAATGTTGCGTCTGCATGCGGGTTTGAGCAATATGAAGTGACAAGAACGATCAAAGGGAAAGACCTTGAGAACATTATTGCTGAACACCCGCTGTATGGCAGAGACTCTCTTGTTATGCTTGGCGAACACGTGACAACTGATGCCGGAACAGGCTGTGTTCATACAGCGCCGGGACACGGGGAAGATGACTTTATCATCGGCCAAAAATACGGTTTAGACGTGCTATGCCCGGTTGATGCAAAAGGTGTCATGACAAGTGAAGCTCCAGGCTTTGAAGGCATGTTCTATGATGATGCGAACAAAGTGATCACCCAGCAGCTTGATGATAAAGGCGCGCTTGTGAAGCTAGAATTTATTACTCACTCTTATCCGCACGATTGGAGAACAAAAAAACCAACCATTTTTAGAGCGACAGCGCAATGGTTTGCTTCAATTAAAGATTTCAGATCAGACCTGCTGGATGCCGTTAAAGAAACCAAATGGGTTCCTGAATGGGGCGAGCAGCGTTTGCACAACATGGTTCGTGACCGCGGAGACTGGTGTATTTCCAGACAGCGTGCGTGGGGTGTGCCGATTCCGGTATTTTACGCTGAAAACGGAGAACCGATTATTACAGATGAAACCATCGAACATGTTTCTGAATTGTTCAGGCAGCACGGATCAAACATTTGGTTTGAAAAAGAAGCGAAGGATCTTCTTCCGGAAGGTTTTGCGCATCCTGGCAGCCCGAATGGCACATTTACAAAAGAACAGGACATCATGGATGTTTGGTTTGATTCAGGCTCTTCCCATCAAGCGGTGCTTGAAGAGCGTGAAGACCTCGTTCGCCCGGCTGATTTATATCTAGAAGGGTCTGACCAATATCGCGGCTGGTTTAACTCGTCTCTTTCTACAGCGGTAGCCGTAACAGGAAAAGCGCCATATAAAGGTGTGCTCAGCCATGGGTTTGCACTGGATGGAGAAGGACGTAAGATGAGTAAATCAATCGGTAACGTCGTTGTTCCAGCCAAAGTCATGAAACAGCTTGGTGCCGATATTTTGAGATTATGGGTATCTTCAGTTGACTATCAGGCGGATGTTCGCGTGTCTGACGCCATTTTGAAGCAGGTTGCTGAAGTATACCGTAAAATCCGCAATACGTTCCGTTTTCTTCACGGAAACCTATTCGATTTTGATCCAAAAACGAATGCGGTGGCTGTCGAAAATCTTCGCGAAGTGGATCAGTATATGCTGATTAAGCTGAACAAACTGATTGATAAAGTGAAAAAAGCGTATGACGAGTACGAATTTGCGGTTGTGTATCACAGTATCCATAATTTCTGCACAATCGAATTGAGCTCATTCTATCTTGATTTCGCAAAAGATATTGTGTACATCGAGCATGCGGATCATCCGGACAGACGCAGCATGCAGACAGTATTCTATGAGACGCTGCTTGCATTAGTGAAGCTTTCGGCTCCTATCCTTCCTCATACGGCTGACGAATTATGGTCTCATTTAACATTCGTTGAAGAGCAAAGCGTTCAGCTGACAGATATGCCGGAAACAATCACGGTTCCAAACAGCGAAGCGACAGAAGATAAATTTGACCGCTTTTTGACTTTCCGTGACGATGTGCTAAAAGCGTTAGAAACCGCGCGGAACGAAAAAATTATCGGCAAATCATTGGAAGCAAACTTGAAATTGTATCCAAACAAAGAAAACAAAGAGCTCTTAGCTTCCATAAAAGAAAATCTTTCTCAGTTGTTTATTGTTTCTGAACTGACAATCAGCGAAGAAAATGAAGCGCCGAACGATGCGCAAAGCTTTACGACAGGCAAAATTGCTGTCGAGAAAGCCGAGGGCGAAATGTGTGAGAGATCTCGTGTGATTTCAAAAGATGTGGGTGCAAATCCGAACTATCCTACCCTTTCATTGCGAAACGCTGAAATCGTTGAAAAATACTATCAAAAATAATGAAAAAGAGAGCCCGGCGTAAAAGCCGGGCTTTTTTTGTGCCAAGAGTGACATGGTTTAGAACGAAAGGAAAAATCTTATGGGCTTTAGATCATCATTCACAGGCAACAATATAAGTACTACGTTAAGAGCAGGAGTTGTGATGAATGAATGATCAACTGACCGCAATTTATACGGAACTTCTTCTAATGAAAGAAGAATTACAGTCGAGATTATTTGAGTATTCTTGCTTTCAGGCTTCCACAAGCCCGCAAGCAGCAATCAATCATAAACAAAAAGCAACTCTGATCTATCACATTAAAGAAGAGCTTCAAGACGTTCTCCTCGCATTGTCCAAAATCGAAAACGACACATTCGGATATTGTGAAGAAACCGGGGCTCCCATTCCTCTTTCAAAGCTTGCTGTGCTGCCGACTGCCCGCACTACAGACGATTTTCTTTACTCTGTCCAATTTGAAAAAAAAACGCTTCCGCTCTGGAAGTCAACAGATATCGAATATGGTCAGGCACTGTATGAATAACAGTGTCTGGCCGGTTAATATGCCTGATATTTCTTTACTCCAGTGCTTTTTATTGATAAAATGCATAATGGATTAAAGTTACCGTAAACTGGAGGAACGTTTGTGCTGTATTATGTCATCGCACTACTTATTATTGCAGCCGATCAATTGACAAAATGGTTTGTCGTCAAGAACATGGAGCTTGGCCAAAGCATTCCGATCATTGATCAGGTATTTTATATCACCTCCCATCGCAATACGGGTGCTGCATGGGGGATATTAGCCGGTCAGATGTGGTTTTTCTACCTCATTACAACCGCGGTTATTATTGGCATTGTTTATTACATACAGCGTTATACTAAAGGACAAAGGCTTCTTGGCGTAGCTCTTGGACTTATGCTCGGCGGTGCCATCGGCAACTTCATCGACAGGGCTTTCAGACAGGAAGTTGTGGATTTTATCCATGTCATTATTGTGGATTACAATTACCCGATTTTTAATATCGCGGACTCTTCACTATGTGTCGGCGTCATGCTTTTATTTATACAAATGCTGTTGGACAGCGGGAAAAAGAAAAAGGAGCAATAGCATGAATCAAATTGATATAACCGCTTCAGAAGAACAAAAAAGTGAGCGGATTGATAAATTTCTGGCCTCGACTGAGAATGATTGGTCGAGAACCCAGGTTCAGCAATGGGTGAAAGACGGACAAGTTGTCGTGAACGGAAGCCCCGTAAAATCAAATTATAAAATTCAGCCGGGTGATCAGGTGACCGTCACTGTACCTGAGCCGGAAGCGCTCGACGTACTGGCAGAACCTATGGATTTGGATATTTACTATGAAGATCAGGATGTGCTGGTTGTCAATAAACCTCGTGGAATGGTTGTCCACCCAGCCCCAGGGCATCTTACGGGCACACTTGTAAACGGCCTTATGGCTCATTGCACGGATCTTTCCGGAATCAATGGCGTGATGCGTCCGGGAATTGTTCATAGAATCGATAAGGACACGTCCGGCTTACTAATGGTGGCGAAAAATGATATGGCGCATGAGTCACTCGTAAATCAATTGGTCCACAAAACGGTCACACGCAAATATACGGCAGTTGTCCACGGGCTTATTTCTCACGATGACGGCACAATTGACGCTCCGATCGGACGGGACAAGAAAGACCGTCAAAGCATGACTGTGGCGCGTGATGGCAAAAACGCCGTCACCCATTTTCATGTGCTTGAGCGTTTTCAGGATTTTACATTGGTGGAATGCCAGCTTGAAACTGGGAGAACGCACCAAATTCGTGTGCATATGAAATATATTGGATTTCCATTGGCGGGCGATCCAAAGTACGGGCCGAGAAAAACGATCGATTTTAACGGTCAGGCCCTTCACGCCGGAATTTTAGGTTTCGATCATCCCCGCACTGGCGAATATATCGAATTTGAAGCGCCGCTTCCGGAGGATATGGCAGAATTAATCGAAAACCTTAGAAGAAATGGTTGACAGACTATTTCTTTTCTGAAATAATAAACGAAGCTGAATAGATTCTTTAAAACAGTCCAGAGAGGCTGAGAAGGATAACGGATAGACTGGGATGCGTGTATATGCGCGCACCTTGTCCCAAAACCCCTCTATGCTCTGGCAAGAGGGGTTTTTTCTTCTAAATGAACTGTGAGGTGTCACATATTGAATCAAAAAGCTGTCATTCTCGACGAACAGGCAATCAGACGGGCGCTGACCAGAATTGCTCACGAAATGATCGAACGCAATAAAGGAATGAATAACTGCATCCTTGTCGGCATTAAGACAAGAGGGATTTACTTGGCGAAACGCCTTGCGGAACGAATCGAGCAGATTGAAGGAAGTCCTGTAACAGTCGGTGAGATTGATATTACCCTTTACAGAGACGATCTTTCCAAAAAAACGAGCAACGAAGAACCGCTAGTGAAAGGTGCAGATATTCCGGTAGACATCAACGATCAAAAAGTCATTCTTGTTGACGATGTCCTGTACACCGGAAGAACGGTCAGAGCCGGTATGGATGCGCTTGTTGATGTAGGCAGGCCTTCCTCCATTCAGCTTGCTGTGCTTGTTGACAGAGGACACCGGGAGCTGCCGATCCGAGCGGATTATATCGGGAAAAACATCCCGACATCAAAGGCTGAAAAGGTTATGGTTCAGCTTCATGAGGTAGATCAAAACGATCTCGTGGCCATTTATCAAAATGAATGAATAATAGATCACCTTTTTAAAGGCAATCCAGAGAGGTTGCAAAGAGGTGCACAACAAAGCCCCGAAAGTATACGGCGGATCTTTGTATGCCTCTTTGCGTAAAAAATAGCAAAGAGGTTTTTTTATACAGTCATTGAGTCATCCTAAAATGAAAGTCAACTATCAGGGGGAAAATCATCATGAGTAAGAAAAAAGTGAATTTAGGAGTCAGGGATGTCCCGACACCTTTCTCGTGGGTTTCATTCAGTCTGCAGCATTTATTTGCCATGTTTGGCGCAACAATTTTGGTTCCGAAGCTGGTTGGAATGAGTCCTGCTGTGGCATTGGTGACAAGCGGCATCGGGACACTCGCTTATCTGCTTATTACGAAAGGGCAAATTCCGGCGTATCTCGGTTCATCCTTCGCCTTTATTTCTCCGATCATACTGGTCAAAGCGACCGGCGGGCCGGGAGCGGCAATGGTCGGAGCGTTTCTTGCAGGGTTAGTGTACGGGCTGATTGCCTTATTGATCAGACAGCTTGGAACAGGATGGCTGATGAAGGTTCTCCCTCCTGTTGTTGTAGGACCTGTTATTATCGTCATTGGGCTCGGGCTGGCCAGCACTGCGGTAAACATGGCGATGTACGCTGATCCGAACGCGAGTGAATTGGTTTACAGCTTAAAGCACTTCAGTGTCGCAGGCGTTACGTTGGCGATTACGATTATTTGCGCGACTTTCTTACGAGGGTTTTTAAGCCTGATTCCGGTTCTGATCGGCATCATCGGCGGATACTTGTTTGCCCTTACTCAAGGGATTGTCAACTTCCAGCCTGTGCTTGACGCGAAATGGTTTGCAGTGCCTGAGTTTATCATCCCGTTCAAAGACTATTCACCGTCAGTCACACTTGGCATCGCAGCGGCAATGGTTCCCGTCGCGTTTGTGACAATGTCAGAGCATATCGGCCACCAAATGGTGCTGAGCAAAGTTGTCGGACAAGATTTCATTAAAAAGCCGGGGCTTCATCGCTCTATTATGGGTGACAGCGTGGCGACAATCCTTGCTTCCCTGATCGGCGGTCCGCCGACAACGACTTACGGGGAAAACATTGGCGTGCTGGCCATCACAAGAGTATTCAGCGTCTTTGTCATCGGCGGCGCGGCAGTGATTGCCTTATGCTTCGGTTTTATCGGCAAAATCTCAGCGCTGATCAGTTCAGTGCCGTCAGCGGTCATGGGAGGCGTCTCCTTCCTGCTGTTCGGAATCATCGCTTCGAGCGGTCTGAGAATGCTGATTGATAACAAAATTGATTATGAAAACAACAGAAACCTTATTATCACATCGGTGATCCTCGTGATCGGTGTAGGAGGCGCGTTTATCCAAGTGTCTCAAGGAGGATTCCAAGTGTCGGGAATGGCGCTTGCCGCAATTGTCGGTGTCATCTTAAACCTGATTCTTCCGCAGGCGAAGGAAGAGCAGGTTGACACATCTGAACAACATCATATCTAAAACCTTTTAATGAAAGTCCAGAGAGGCTTGGAAGGGTTATAAAGAGAAGGAAGCTTCAATGCTGCCCTCTATTTAACCATACCCCGAGTCTATCTTAGACCGGGGTTTTTTCAGCCTTAAAGTTGAAATGAGAGGGGAAAAAACATGAAGCATTTAACGACAATGAGTGAACTCAGCACTGAGGAAATCAAAGATTTGCTTCAAACAGCACGCGACCTCAAAAGCGGAAACACAGACAATGGGCTTGCGGGGAAATTTGCAGCGAACCTGTTTTTTGAACCGAGCACGAGGACGCGGTTCAGCTTTGAAGTCGCGGAAAAAAAGCTGGGCATGAATGTCCTGAATCTTGATGGAACAAGCACAAGCGTGCAAAAAGGCGAAACCCTATATGACACCATCCGGACGCTCGAATCAATCGGTGTAGACGTGTGCGTCATCAGGCACAGTGAGGATGAGTACTATAAAGAGCTTGTCAGCCAGGTGAATATCCCGATTCTGAATGCGGGTGACGGATGCGGCCAGCATCCGACACAATCACTGCTTGATGTCATGACGATTTATGAAGAGTTCAATACGTTCAAAGGGCTTACCGTCTCCATTCACGGCGATATTAAGCACAGCAGAGTGGCAAGGTCAAATGCGGAAGTTTTGACAAGACTGGGTGCCCGCGTCCTGTTTTCCGGTCCTTCGGAATGGCAGGATGAAGAAAACACATTCGGTACGTTTGCTTCAATGGATGAAGCAGTTGAGTCTTCCGATGTCGTGATGCTGCTGCGCATTCAAAATGAAAGACATCAGTCCGCTGTCAGCCAGAAAGGTTATTTAAACAAATACGGCTTGACAGTAGAACGGGCTGAGCGTATGAAGCAGCATGCGATCATTATGCATCCGGCTCCGGTAAACAGAGGAGTGGAGATTGATGACAGCTTAGTAGAAAGTAATAAATCAAGAATATTCAAGCAAATGCAAAATGGTGTATTTATCAGAATGGCAGTGATACAGCGTGCCTTACAAACCAATGTGAAAAGAGGAGAAGCAGCGTATGTCATATCTCATTAAAAACGGCTGGATACTTAACGAAAATGGTGAAAAAACAGAAGCGGATATTCGAGTGACAGGAGAAATCATCTCCGAAATCGGAAAGCTTGATGCAGCGGATAAAGAAACGGTAATTGATGCAAAAGGATTGCTCGTTTCACCTGGGTTTGTTGATCTCCACGTACACTTCAGAGAGCCAGGCGGTGAGAAGAAAGAAACCATTGAAACCGGCGCAAAAGCAGCGGCGCGCGGCGGTTATACAACTGTGGCGGCAATGCCGAATACGCGGCCGGTTCCTGATACGAAGGAGCAGATGGAATGGGTGCAAAACAGAATTAAAGAAACCTCATGCGTGAGAGTTCTTCCATATGCGTCCATTACGATCAGACAAATCGGTGATGAGATGACAAACTTTGAAGCTTTAAAAGAAGCCGGAGCATTTGCTTTTACAGATGACGGCGTCGGTATACAGACAGCAGGAATGATGTATGAAGCGATGAAGCGGGCAGCCGCAATTGACAAAGCGATTGTTGCACATTGCGAAGACAACTCCTTAATTTACGGAGGAAGTGTGCATGAGGGGACATTCTCAAAAGCAAACGGGCTCAACGGCATTCCTTCTGTGTGTGAATCGGTTCATATTGCCCGCGATGTATTGCTGGCTGAGGCGGCAGGCTGCCATTACCATGTATGCCATATCAGCACGAAAGAGTCTGTCAGGGTCGTACGTGATGCGAAAAAAGCAGGAATCAGAGTGACGGCAGAAGTGTCACCACACCATTTGCTGCTTTGTGATGAGGACATTCCGGGGCTGGACACAAATTATAAAATGAATCCTCCGCTCCGCAGCGCAGAAGACAGAGCTGCTTTAATCGAAGGTCTTTTAGACGGAACGATTGATTTTATCGCAACAGACCATGCGCCGCATACAGAAGAAGAGAAAAATACAGAAATGAAGCTGGCGCCATTCGGAATTGTCGGCTTAGAAACAGCGTTCCCGCTTCTATACACACACTTTGTCAAAAATGGCAGCTGGTCGCTGAAACAGCTGATTGACTATATGACAATTAAACCATGCGAAGCGTTCGGTCTCCCATACGGAACATTACAAACGGGGCAAGTTGCTGATATTACGTTAATTGATTTGGAAAAAGAAGCAGTGATAGACAAAGAGACATTTTTGTCAAAAGGAAAAAATACACCATTCAACGGCATCAGCTGCACCGGCTGGCCAGTCGCTACAATTGCGGCGGGGATGCTTGCTTATGAAGAAGGGAGACTTGTCAAATGAAGAGACGATTAGTACTGGAAAACGGAGCGGTATTCGAGGGGAAAGCCTTCGGAAGCTTAGAAAACAGCATGGGGGAAGTCGTTTTTAACACTGGGATGACAGGCTATCAGGAAATTTTATCTGATCCTTCTTACTGCGGGCAGATCGTAACATTAACGTATCCGCTTATCGGAAATTACGGTATTAACCGTGATGATTTTGAATCCATTACCCCTTTTGTAAAAGGGTTGGTCGTCAAAGAATTATGCGAACTGCCTTCCAACTGGCGTTCAGCATACACCTTAGACGAATATTTAAAAATGAAAAACATTCCCGGACTGCAGGGAATTGATACAAGAAAGCTAACAAGAATGATCCGCACGGCAGGCGCGCTAAAAGGAACATTCGCTTCACCTGATGAAGATATCGAAGCAGTGCTGAAAAGGCTTGATGAAACTGAACTGCCGAGAAATCAAGTATCTCAAGTATCAGCCAAAACAGCATATCCGAGCCCGGGAAGAGGCAAACGCATCGTTTTGGTTGACTTCGGCATGAAACACGGGATTCTAAGAGAGCTGAACAAACGGAAATGTGACGTCATCGTTGTGCCTTACAACATTACAGCGGAAGAAGTGCTTCAGCTGAAACCGGACGGCATCATGCTTTCTAACGGACCTGGAGATCCGAAAGATGTGCCTGAAGCGATTGAAATGATCAAAGGTATTCTCGGTAAAGTGCCATTATTCGGAATATGTCTCGGCCACCAATTATTCGCGCTGGCGTGCGGAGCGAATACTGAAAAAATGAAATTCGGCCACAGGGGTTCAAACCACCCGGTAAAAGAGCTGGCAACCGGAAAAGTGGCCTTAACATCTCAAAACCATGGCTATACAGTGTCATCCATCAGCGAAACAGAACTGGAAGTGACGCATATCGCAATTAACGACGATACGATTGAAGGGCTGGAGCATAAAACACTGCCGGCATTTACGGTTCAATATCATCCAGAAGCTTCACCTGGCCCAGAGGATGCCAACCATCTATTTGACAGATTCATCGAAATGATTGAAACAACGGAGAAAGAAGGGGAAGCGGTATGCCAAAACGCGTAGACATTAACAAAATTTTAGTAATCGGGTCTGGACCGATCATCATCGGCCAAGCAGCAGAATTTGATTATGCGGGAACGCAAGCCTGCCTTGCTTTGAAAGAAGAAGGTTATGAAGTCATTCTTGTCAACTCAAACCCCGCCACAATCATGACAGATACTGAAATGGCTGACCGGGTTTACATCGAACCGCTCACTCCTGAATTCCTGACTCGAATCATCAGAAAAGAGCGCCCGGATGCCATTCTTCCTACTCTTGGAGGCCAAACCGGTTTGAATCTTGCGGTTGAGCTTTCTGAAAGAGGCGTGCTGGAAGAGTGCGGCGTCGAAGTGCTTGGCACGAAGCTGTCTGCGATTCAGCAGGCTGAAGATCGCGACTTGTTCAGAACATTAATGAACGAACTGAATGAACCGGTGCCTGAAAGTGAAATCATCCACTCCTTAGAAGAAGCAGAAAACTTCGTCAGTCAAATTGGATTCCCTGTCATTGTCCGCCCGGCATATACATTAGGCGGAACAGGCGGAGGCATCTGCTCGAATGAAACCGAGCTGAAAGAAATTGTTGAGAACGGCTTAAAATTAAGTCCGGTTCACCAGTGTCTGCTTGAAAAAAGCATCGCCGGTTATAAAGAAATCGAGTATGAAGTCATGAGAGACAGCCAGGATCACGCCATCGTTGTTTGTAACATGGAGAACATTGATCCAGTCGGAATCCACACTGGAGACAGCATTGTTGTCGCGCCGAGCCAAACGCTCAGCGACCGCGAATATCAACTCTTGCGGAATGTATCATTAAAACTGATCCGCGCGCTTGGAATTGAAGGCGGATGTAACGTCCAGCTCGCTTTAGATCCAGACAGCTTCCAATACTACATTATTGAAGTAAACCCGCGTGTCAGCCGTTCATCTGCCCTTGCATCAAAAGCGACAGGATATCCGATTGCAAAGCTCGCTGCTAAAATTGCAGTCGGCCTTTCATTAGATGAAATGATGAACCCAGTGACAGGAAAAACATATGCAGCATTTGAACCAGCTCTTGACTATGTCGTATCCAAAATTCCGCGCTGGCCGTTTGATAAGTTTGAATCAGCAAACAGAAAGCTTGGCACGCAAATGAAAGCGACAGGAGAGGTCATGGCGATCGGCCGCACGCTTGAAGAGTCATTACTGAAGGCTGTGCGTTCACTGGAAGCAGATGTGTATCACTTGGAATTGAAAGACGCTGCCGACATTTCAGATGAGCTTCTTGAAAAACGAATTAAAAAGGCCGGTGATGAACGCTTATTCTACTTAGCTGAAGCGTATAGAAGAGGCTACACGGTAGAAGCCCTCCATGAATTTTCCGCTATCGATGTCTTCTTCTTGCATAAGCTTTTGGGAATCGTAAAGTTTGAAAAAGAACTGAAGGCAAATGTGGGCGATACGGATGTGCTGAGACGGGCAAAAGAACTCGGATTCTCTGATAAGTACATCAGCCGTGAGTGGAAAATGAAAGAATCGGAGCTTTACAGCTTGAGAAAACAAGCGGCAATTGCGCCCGTATTCAAAATGGTAGATACGTGCGCGGCGGAGTTTGAATCGGAAACGCCATACTTCTACAGCACATATGAAGAAGAAAATGAGTCAGTCGTTACGGATAAGAAAAGTGTGATCGTGCTGGGTTCCGGTCCGATCCGAATCGGTCAGGGGGTTGAGTTCGATTACGCCACTGTTCATTCTGTGTGGGCAATCAAACAGGCAGGCTACGAAGCCATTATTGTCAATAACAACCCGGAAACCGTTTCTACAGATTTCAGTATCTCGGACAAGCTGTACTTTGAGCCGCTTACGATTGAAGATGTGATGCACATCATTGACCTCGAACAGCCAATGGGCGTTGTCGTACAGTTTGGCGGACAAACTGCCATTAACCTTGCTGATGAGCTTTCTGCACGCGGAGTGAAGATCCTTGGGACTTCATTAGAGGATTTAGACCGTGCGGAAGACCGGGATAAATTTGAACAAGCGCTTGGAGCACTTGGTGTTCCGCAGCCGCTTGGCAAAACAGCGACATCAGTTGATCAGGCGGTAAGCATCGCGAGTGACATCGGCTATCCGGTACTGGTGCGCCCGTCCTATGTTCTTGGCGGCCGGGCGATGGAGATTGTGTATCATGAGGAAGAACTGCTTCATTACATGAAAAACGCAGTCAAAATCAATCCGCAGCACCCAGTATTAATTGACAGATATTTAACAGGGAAAGAAATTGAAGTGGATGCAGTATCTGACGGTGAAACAGTTGTAATCCCGGGAATTATGGAGCACATTGAACGGGCGGGTGTTCACTCCGGAGACTCAATCGCTGTTTATCCGCCTCAGTCACTCACAGAAGACATTAAGAAAAAAATTGAACAATATACGATCGCATTAGCCAAAGGGCTGAACATTGTCGGTTTGCTCAACATTCAATTCGTACTGTCACAAGGCGAAGTGTACGTGCTCGAAGTGAATCCGAGATCAAGCAGAACCGTACCGTTCTTAAGCAAAATTACGGGTATCCCAATGGCGAACCTAGCCACAAAAGTCATTCTCGGGCAAAAGCTGGCAGCGTTTGGCTATACAGAGGGCCTTCAGCCTGAACAGCAGGGTGTATTTGTAAAAGCGCCGGTCTTCTCCTTCGCTAAGTTGAGAAGAGTGGACATTACGTTAGGGCCTGAAATGAAATCAACTGGTGAGGTCATGGGGAAAGATTCAACCCTTGAAAAGGCGCTCTATAAAGCCTTGATCGCTTCAGGCATTCAAATCCCTAACTACGGTTCCATGCTTTTAACAGTGGCTGATAAGGACAAAGAAGAAGGGCTTGCCATCGCTAAGCGGTTCCATGCGATCGGCTACAACATTTTAGCGACGGAAGGAACGGCAGGTTACCTGAAAGAAGCTTCAATTCCTGCGAAGGTGGTCGGAAAAATCGGCCAGGACGGCCCGAACTTGCTTGACGTGATCAGAAACGGAGAAGCGCAGTTTGTCATCAATACGCTGACAAAAGGAAAGCAGCCGGCAAGAGACGGATTTAGAATCAGACGTGAATCAGTAGAAAACGGTGTTGCCTGCTTAACATCTTTAGATACGGCAGAAGCGATATTGCGAGTGCTGGAAAGCATGACCTTCCGTGCTGATCAAATGCCGGAAGTTAACACAAATCAGGAGGCGGCAGTCACTATATGAAAAAAGCGTATTTGACAGTATGTTCTAACCAGCAAATTGCGGACCGGGTGTATCAAATGGTTTTGAAAGGGGAGCTTGTCCAAGGGTTTACAACCCCGGGACAGTTCCTTCATCTTAAAGTGAGCGAAGCGGTTACGCCTCTATTGAGAAGACCAATCAGCATCGCCGACGTCAACTTTGAAAAAAATGAAGTCACCATCATTTATCGAGTAGATGGGGAAGGAACAAGACTCTTGTCGCTAAAGCAGCAGGGAGAGCTTGTGGATGTCCTCGGGCCTTTGGGAAATGGCTTTCCTGTCAATGAAGTCAAACCCGGAAAGACGGCTTTGCTGGTGGGAGGCGGTGTTGGTGTGCCCCCTCTCCAAGAGCTGTCGAAACGCTTGAACGAAAAAGGGGTCAAAGTCATACACGTTTTAGGATTCCAATCGGCAAAGGATGTTTTTTACGAAGAAGCGTGCCGGCAGTACGGAGACACTTATGTGGCAACAGCTGACGGAAGCTATGGGGAAACCGGATTTGTCACAGACGTGATAAAACAGAAAAACCTAGAGTTTGACATCCTTCTTAGCTGCGGGCCGACACCGATGCTGAAGGCGTTAAAACAGGAATATGCCCATAAAGAAGTTTACCTGTCGATGGAGGAACGAATGGGCTGCGGAATCGGCGCATGCTTCGCGTGTGTGTGCCATACAAACGAAAGTGAAACATCCTACGTAAAAGTATGTCTCGACGGGCCTGTATTTAAAGCTCAGGAGGTGGCGCTGTAATGCTAGAGGTGAAATTGCCTGGACTAGATTTGAAAAATCCGATCATTCCTGCATCAGGCTGCTTCGGTTTTGGAAAAGAGTTTGCGCGTTTTTATGATTTATCTTGTCTCGGAGCAATCATGATCAAAGCTACGACGAAGGAGCCTCGCTTCGGGAACCCAACGCCTAGGGTAGCTGAGACTGGCGCTGGAATGCTCAATGCGATCGGTCTGCAAAACCCGGGGCTGGAAAGCGTCTTGCAAAATGAGCTGCCGTGGCTTGAGCAGTTTGCAACACCGATCATTGCCAATGTCGCAGGTTCTCAGATCGAGGATTATGTAGAAGTCGCAGAGTATATCAGTAAAGCGCCCAACGTTCATGCACTTGAATTGAACATTTCCTGCCCGAATGTGAAAACAGGCGGAATCGCTTTTGGCACGAACCCTAAAATGGCTGCTGATTTGACGAAAGCGGTTAAAGAGGTTTCAGATGTACCCGTTTATGTGAAGCTTTCCCCGAACGTGGCAAATATCACAGAAATTGCATCAGCGATCGAGGGGGCGGGAGCGGACGGTCTTACGATGATCAACACATTAATCGGGATGAGACTCGATTTAAAATCAGGAAAGCCGATATTAGCGAATAAAACAGGGGGGCTTTCTGGTCCCGCTGTGAAGCCGGTTGCTATTCGCATGGTGTATGAAGTCAGTCAGGCGGTCAACATCCCGATTATCGGAATGGGAGGCGTGCAGACGGCCGAAGATGCACTGGAATTTCTTCTTGCGGGAGCAAGCGCGGTCGCTGTCGGAACAGCAAACTTTGTAAATCCTTTTGCATGCCCAGACATTATAGGCCAGCTCCCAGCTGTTTTGCGCCAATACGGCTATCAATCAATTGAAGAATGCATCGGAAGGAGCTGGAACCATGAAAAACAACCTGCCCATCATCGCGCTTGATTTTGCAACAGCTGAAGAAACACTTGCATTCTTAGCGCCTTTTCAGCAAGGACCGTTATTTGTAAAGGTTGGGATGGAGCTTTTTTATCAAGAAGGACCATCTATCGTCAAACAACTAAAAGAAAGAAATTGCGAGCTGTTTTTAGATTTAAAGCTTCATGACATCCCGACCACTGTAAACAAAGCGATGAAGCGCCTTGCCGGTCTCGGAGTAGACCTCGTCAATGTTCATGCGGCAGGAGGCAAAAAAATGATGCAAGCAGCTCTGGAAGGCTTAGAAGAAGGGACGCCGGCCGGACAAAAACGCCCTTCCCTTATCGCGGTAACCCAGCTGACAAGCACATCTGAACAACTCATGAAAGATGAACTGCTGATCGAAAAGCCTCTGATCGACACGGTCGTCCACTACAGCAAACTGGCGGAAGAAAGCGGGCTGGATGGAGTGGTCTGCTCTGTTCATGAAGCAAAAGCCATTTACGAAGCGGTATCGCCTTCATTTCTGACTGTTACTCCGGGGATCAGGCTGTCAGAGGACGCTGCGAATGACCAAATCCGCGTAGCGACACCTGCAATTGCAAGAGAGAAAGGTTCATCAGCGATTGTGGTGGGACGCTCGATTACAAAAGCGAAAGACCCGGTAAAAGCCTATGAAGCTGTCAGACTCGAATGGGAGGGGATCAAATCATGAAACAAGTCATCGCAAAACATCTATTAAACATCCAAGCTGTATTTTTACGCCCGAACGAGCCATTTACATGGGCTAGCGGCATTTTATCGCCCATCTACTGTGACAATCGCCTTACGCTATCATTCCCGGAGGTCAGAAATGATGTCGCTTCAGGCATCAGCAAGCTTGTCGAAGAGCATTTTCCTGAAGCTGAAATGATTGCGGGAACAGCAACAGCCGGTATTCCTCATGCTGCTCTGGCGGCTGACCGTTTGAATCTTCCGATGTGTTATGTGAGAAGCAAGCCGAAAACGCACGGAAAAGGCAATCAGATTGAGGGAACTGTTCAAAAAAGCCAAAAAACGGTCTTGATCGAAGACTTAATTTCCACAGGAGGCAGTGTGCTTGAAGCTGCGGCGGCTTTACAAGCGGCAGGCTGTGAAGTGCTTGGTGTCGTCTCAATCTTTACGTACGGACTGCCTAAAGCGCAGGAAGCGTTTGCGAAGGCAGAGCTGCCATACTACTCTTTAACTGATTATGATACGCTCACACAGGTCGCGCTTGAAAACGGAAATATTCATTCAGGCGATTTAGAAAAGCTGAAAACGTGGAAACAAAATCCCGAGTCAAAAGATTGGTTTAAAAAATAACAAATAAATTTTGGTGATGTACAAGGGCTCCAAAGCCTTTCTGTACTTGAAAACAGGCCTTGCAGCCTGTTTTTTTATTAATCCTATAAAAAAAGTCGGGTTGACTTATGTTAGAATTGTGCTAAAATTTACTACAAATCTAAAAACTTATCAAGAGCGGCTGAGGGACTGGACCTATGAAGCCCGGCAACCTGCACAGTTTGTAAGGTGCTACTTCCAGCAAAATGAATTCCATTTTGAAAGATAAGGGCTACATGCTGTTCCTGTCTTTCTTTCCGCCGGATTGAAAGTTTTTTATTTTAAGAGGAAAAAAGGCTGACTGCGATAACCGCAGCCGCGCAATACAATTGGTAAAAGACAACCAGCAGAAAGCTACTGTTGTCTCCGAAAGGAGGAAAGAAGAAATGTTAACGTACGATAATTGGGAAGAACCAACGATTACATTTCCGGAAGACGATCCTTATAAAGGAGCGCTGTCAGTTTTAAAGTGGGCATACGGCCATTACGGCAATCAGCTTGTTTATGCATGCAGTTTCGGAATTGAAGGAATCGTTTTGATTGACTTAATTTATAAAGTGAAAAAAGACGCAGAGATTGTGTTTCTTGATACAGGGCTTCATTTTAAAGAAACATATGAAACGATTGAACGAGTGAAAGAGCGTTATCCCGGTCTTCATATCATCCTGAAAAAACCAGACCTTACCCTTGAACAGCAAGCCGGTGAATATGGTGACAAACTGTGGGAAAGAGAACCTAATCAATGCTGCTATCTCAGAAAGATCGTTCCTTTAAGAGAGGCGCTTTCGGGACATCCGGCCTGGCTTTCCGGTCTGCGCCGCGATCAAGGGCCAAGCCGTGCCAATACGAATTTCTTAAACAAAGATGAAAAATTCAAATCAGTAAAAGTATGCCCGCTTATCCATTGGACTTGGAAAGACATTTGGAGATACACATCCCGGAATGAGCTGGACTACAACCCGCTTCATGACCAAGGTTATCCAAGTATTGGCTGCGCGCCTTGTACGGCTCCTGCTTTTACCGCAGAGGATTTACGCTCAGGCAGATGGAATGGCATGGCGAAAACAGAATGCGGACTGCATGAATAAGGAGCTGCAAAATGGAACTAGCCGCTATTTTATTTAGCTTGTTTTTCGCGATGAATATTGGTGCAAGCGGCGCTGCAGCTTCGATGGGAGTTGCTTACGGCTCTGGAGCCATCAGAAAGAAAACCTACGCTTTGATCCTATGCGCAGTCGGTGTGCTAGCTGGGGCGGTCATTGGCGGGGGGGAGGTTGTAAAAACCATCAGTTCCGGAATTATCCCCGAGCAGACGATTACACTGACGGTTGTTTGCATTATTATTGGAGCCGCTGCGCTGTCGCTCTTTACGGCTAATCTGCTCGGCATTCCTTTGTCGACAAGTGAAGTAACAGTCGGCGCTGTTGTCGGCGTGGGAGTCGCTTACAAAGTATTGTTTGTGAACAGCCTTTTGGTCATTGTGTCGTTTTGGGTTTTTGTCCCGCTGTTCGCTTTCGGCTTCACCTATTTCGTATTTAAGCTGTTTCGTTATTTTAAGATTGAAATTAAATCTTCTAAAAAGCAAAAATTCCTTGGTATTGCGTTGTTAGGTGCCGGATTTTTCGAAGCTTTCTCTGCCGGCATGAACAACGTGGCGAATGCCGTTGGCCCGTTAGTGGCGGCCGGTGTGCTGGATGTCGCGAAAGGAACTTTGTACGGAGGAGCTTTTGTTGCTCTTGGCGCGCTGTTATTAGGCCGGCGTGTGTTAGAAACAAACGGGAAGAAAATTACGAGATTTTCAAAAGGAGAAGGCATTCTCTTATCCGGTACGGGAGCGGGACTGGTGATCATCAGTTCGGTATTTGGGATGCCGGTGCCTTTGGCGCAAGTCACTTCATCGTCTATTATCGGAATAGGCATGGCAAAAAACGGTCCGAATGTGTTCCATAAACAAGTTGTTCAAACGATGCTGAAGGTATGGATTGTATCGCCGTTTTTATCTTTATCGATTTCTTATATGCTTGTATCCTTGTTTTTAAAAGCGGATTATTATTCAATCTTTATTATGGTAAGTGTGCTCTTAGCGACGGTCGGTGCCGTCAGCCTGATGAAGGCCATACGTAAAGAGAGACGCTCTGTCCACGAACAAGGTGGGGGAATCTGATCATTAATCTGAGTTTTTTTATATGTTAACTAGGAGGAAATAGATATTATGAACTTAGCACCTCACGGAGGAACATTAGTAAACAGAGTAGATGAATCATATGATGTAAGCAGCATTCAAAAAGAAATTGAACTTGATTTAATTTCTTTTGCCGATTTAGAGTTGATTGGAATCGGCGGCTACAGCCCGATCGAAGGCTTCTTTAATGAAAAGGATTACGTATCTGTTGTTGAAAACATGCGTCTTTCTTCCGGTGTTGTCTGGTCTCTGCCGATCACGCTCCCGGTGGGCGCGCAAAAAGCAGCTGAACTGTCAGTCGGTGAAACGGTAAAGTTAACGTATGAAGGAGACACATACGGCGTTATCCAAATTGAAGATCTGTACGTGCCAGACAAACAAAAAGAAGCGGTCAATGTGTACAAAACCGATGATCAGGAACACCCGGGTGTTAAAAAGCTGTTCAGCCGCGGCGATACATATGTCGGCGGACCGATCACATTGATTAAAAAAGCTTCAAAACAGTTCCCTGAATTTACGTTTGAACCGGCAGAAACAAGACGCCAGTTTGCGGAAAATGGCTGGGAAACAATTGTCGGTTTCCAAACAAGAAATCCTGTTCACAGAGCACATGAATACATTCAAAAGACGGCTCTTGAAACAGTAGACGGTTTGTTCTTAAACCCGCTGGTAGGTGAAACAAAATCTGATGACATCCCAGCTGATGTGCGGATGGAAAGCTATCAAGTGCTTCTTGACAATTATTATCCGAAAGATCGCGTGTTCCTCGGCGTCTTCTTAGCGGCGATGCGTTATGCAGGACCGAGAGAAGCGATTTTCCACGCGCTTGTCAGAAAGAACTACGGCTGCACGCATTTCATCGTCGGCCGCGATCACGCGGGTGTAGGTGACTATTACGGAACATACGAAGCACAGGAGCTGTTTGACACATTTAAACCTGAAGAGCTCGGGATTACACCGCTGAAATTCGAGCACAGCTTCTTCTGTGAAAAATGCGGGAATATGGGAACCGCGAAAACTTGCCCTCACGGCAGAGAGCATCACGTGATTTTATCAGGCACTAAGGTAAGAGGCATGCTGAGAGACGGTGTGCTGCCGCCTGCTGAATTCAGCCGCGCAGAAGTCGTAGAAGTGTTAATCAAAGGGATGAAGAAAAAAGAAGAAGCAGGCGTATTTTAAGGAGGACTGGCAGTGACAAATCGCGATATCGTATGGCATGAAGCCTCTATTACAAAAGAAGAGTACCAGCAAAAAAACAAGCATAAAAGCTCTATTCTTTGGCTGACAGGGTTAAGCGGTTCAGGCAAATCAACCATTGCCAATGCCGCTGCGAGAGAATTGTTTGAGCTGGGCTACCAAGTCATTGTGCTGGACGGGGATAATATCCGTCACGGCTTAAATAAGGATCTTGGTTTTTCGGATGAAGAACGTAAAGAAAACATCCGCCGAATCGGAGAGGTGGCAAAGTTGTTTGTTCAGCAGGGCACCATTGTGATCACTGCTTTTATCTCTCCTTTCCGCGAGGACAGAGAACAGGTTCGCCAGCTTGTAGAAGCAGGCGAATTCAATGAGGTATACATTAAATGCGACCTCGATATTTGTGAACAAAGGGATCCGAAAGGGCTCTACAAAAAAGCAAGAAACGGGGAAATTCCCTTCTTCACGGGAATTGATTCTCCTTATGAAGAGCCGGAAGCACCGGAGCTTGTTCTTGATTCAGGACAGCATGACCGTGAAGCGTGTAAAAACCAGCTGATCGAGTTTGTCAAAAAAAATTGAGCTAGTATGATCTGCTGTGTTCTTCTCAGATGCCGGAATGCAAGCGAGAACAACATTACAGCGAATGTTCTGGAAGAACTCGAATAGATCGGGGGAAATACGATGGGGAAAGTATATATTGTAGGAGCGGGTCCCGGAGACCCTGATCTGCTGACAATTAAAGCGCTGAAAGCCATTGAAAAAGCTGATGTCATCTTATATGACAGATTAGTAAATAAAGAGATTTTACAATATGCCAAAGAGCAAGCAGACCTGATCTACTGCGGGAAGCTTCCAGATTTTCATACGATGAAGCAAGAAACCATCAATCGATTTCTTGTGAAGTATGCGCAAAAAGGAAAAACTGTTGTCAGACTGAAAGGCGGTGACCCTTTTGTGTTCGGCAGAGGGGGAGAAGAAGCGGAATGCCTCTCAGAAAACGGAATTCCGTTTGAAATCATCCCCGGCATTACGTCAGGAATTGCGGCAGCTGCCTATGCCGGGATTCCTGTTACTCATCGTGATGCGGGCTCTAACGTCGCTTTTGTAACGGGTCATTATAAAAAAGAAGAGGATTTTGAGGAAAAGTGGAAAGCGCTGGCTACAGGAATTGATACACTTGTTATCTATATGGGTATCAAAAACATACAGCAGATTGAAAGAAAGCTCCTTGAAAACGGCCGGGACGGATCTACGCCGGCAGCCTTTATTCACTGGGGAACAACGGACAAGCAAAAAACTGTTTTTTGTACAGTTGATACCCTTTCAGAAACGGTGATAAAAGAGGACATTAAAAATCCGAGTTTAATTGTCGTTGGAAATGTTGTAAATTATCACTATAAGCTGGAATGGTTTAAGTCTGAACTGAAAAAACAAGATTTAAGCGAGGCGTTGTAAAAATGAAACAAGCAATTTTATATGTCGGCCACGGCAGCCGGGTGAAAAAGGCGCAGCAAGAAGCCGCGGCCTTTTTGGAAGGATGCAAGGCGCACGTCTCTGCGCCTGTACAGGAAATCAGCTTTTTAGAGCTTCAGGAGCCAACAATTGAGACAGGGTTTGAAGCATGTGTGAAACAAGGCGCCACTCATATCGCAGTGGTGCCTCTGCTTCTTTTAACAGCTGCGCATGCAAAACATGATATTCCGGAAGAAATTGCGCGTGCCGTATCTCGATATCCTTCGGTCCGCGTTTCATACGGAAGGCCGATCGGAATTGACGAAGAAGTAGTCAAAGCCGTATACCACCGAATGAAAGACATAGGTGTTCCGTATGAAAATGCCAGAGTCGTGCTCATCGGGAGGGGAAGTTCAGACCCCGAAGTCAAAAGAGATGTAACCGGTATTGCCAATCTTCTTCAAAATATGATTCCGGTCAAGGAGGTCATCCCGTGCTTTTTGACAGCATGCGGCCCGAATTACAAAGAGATTTTTTCAGAACTTAAAGAAAATGACGGCATAACAACCTTTATCGTTCCCTATTTGCTCTTTACGGGCATGCTGATGAATGAAATCGAACGAGAGTTTCAGGAATTAAAGGCTGTTAATCCGAATGTTTACCTCTCCTCCTATATCGGTTTCCACCCTCACGTGAAAAACGCATTTTTGAATCGTGTGAGAGAAACCGCTACAAACCCTGAAGGACAATTTGATTTTGACGGAGGTTCATATGCTCCCGCTGCACATTAGCCTGGAGAAGAAAAAGGTTGTCATTGCGGGAGGCGGCGGCATCGCTCTCAGAAGACTGAAAACGGTGCTCTCAGAGGGAGCTGATATTACGCTTGTCAGCCCGGATGTTGAACCGGAAATCAAGCAGATGGCAGACAATCGCCGCATCAGATGGGTCAGCCGTACGATTGAAAAAGAAGATTATCTCGATGCGTTTTTGATTATTGCCGCAACGGATAATGCGGCAGTCAACAAAGAGATTGCTCAAACCGCTTCGCCTTTTCAGCTTGTCAATTGTGTCAGTGATGCTGAGCTTGGCAATGTGTACATACCGAAAATCGTAAAAAGAGGGCATGTTACGGTATCTGTTTCTACAAACGGAGCCAGCCCAAAGCACACAAAGGAGCTGGCTGAAAAAGTGGATGAGCTGGTTGACGGCGGTTTTGTCGCTGAAGTTGACAGACTTTATCAGACGAGAAGAAAGAAATAAGCCAGAGCATACAAATGCTCTGACTTCAGATTGTTGACAAAACCCTAAAACAGTTTTCGTTTTAGGGTTTTGTCGTTTTTTCAGCGTGATTGAAAACCCTTGAAGTCTAGAAAGGACGAGCATCTAAGCAGACTTTCACAGGATGTGATGACGGCGGTGTTTAGGCAGGACGCCTAAGCATTTAGCCGCCGTTCCTTTCGGAGTTCGTGAGCACCGACGCGCAGGCCTGACAACGAATGCGAGGGTTTGTCGACACGCTGGCCAGAGCATACAAAGCTCTGGCTTTTCTTTATCCATGCGGTTCAGCTTTTTTTCAGCTTGATGACAGTATCAGCATCAGGTGTGACAAAGACGGTATGCTGGCTATCATAGGTGACGAAGCCGGGCTTCGCGCCGTTCGGTTTTTTGACATGCCTGATTTTTGTATAGTCTACAGGCACTGAACTTGAATCTTTAGCTTTTGAAAAATAAGCAGCAATCGTCGCGGCTTCCATGATTGTTTGCTCATCCGGCTCGCTGCTTCTGATCACAACGTGGGAGCCTGGAATATCCTTCGTGTGAAGCCAAATATCGTCTCTGGCTGCGGCTCTTGTCGTTAAATACTCATTTTGGCGGTTGTTTTTTCCTACTAAAATCATTAAGCCTGAAGAGGATTCATATGTTTCTAAAACTGGGTTGTGAGGTTTTTGTTTTTTCTGCCCTTTTTGCTGCTTAGGGCGTAAATATTTACCCTCCACAAGCTCCTCCCTGATCTCGCTAATATCTCGAGGGGAAGCGGACGAAAGCTGCTGAATCAGCTGATCGAAGTATTCGATCTCTTCCTGCGCCAGCCTAATTTGTTCCTCGACAACTGCGACCGAGTTTTTTGCTTTCTGATACTTCGTGAAGTAGGCCTGTGCGTTTTCAGACGGCGTTTTATTCGGGTTTAAAGGAATCGTGATTGTCGGACTTTCTTCATCGTAATAGTTGATGACCTTAGCCTGTTTATCACCTTTTTTCAGCCTATATAAATGAGCAGTTAAAAGCTCCCCGTAAAGCTGAAATTCCTTCGCGTTTTCCGAATACTCCAGTGTTTTCTCTAATTTTTTGATTTTGTTTGCATTCTTCTTCCGTTCATTGACAACAAACCGTTCAAGGTCCTGTGCCTGCTGTTTAACGCGGTCTCGTTCAGCTTTTCCGAAATAAAAACGGTCGAGCAGCTCGCTTAATGAATCAAACCGGCGCGCTTCACCTTTTAAATGAGTCAGCTCCAGCAGATAAAAATATTCTTTTCCGCTTACAGTCGTAATGTTTGGAATGAACCGGTGTTCTTTTACTTCCGCAAACAGCTCCAGCAGCGCTTTTGGCAGTGTGACTTTATTGGCGAGACCCGCTCTGTGGACCGCTTCTTTGGCAAAGAGCGGAGACACGCCTGAAAAGTGGTCGACAATTTGTTTATCAAGCCGTCCTTCTTGAAAACTGAGATGACGTAAAATATCGTCTTCTGTCGCCTCGAACGGCGAGATTTTGTTCTGGGCCGGCGGAAGCTTATAATCATGGCCGGGCAGTACTGTACGGTAGCTGTTCATTGACGGAGATAAATGCTTAAGTCCGTCGATGATCAGATTTTCAGCTCCATCTGTCAAAATGATATTGCTGTGGCGTCCCATAATTTCCACATAAAGCTTCCGAACTGTTTCATCGCCTATTTCGTTCCGGCTTTTAATATGAAAAATCATAATGCGGTCTAAGCCCGCTTGTTCAATTTTCTCAATAAATCCGCCTTCGATATGCTTTCTCAGCAGCATGCAAAACATTGGCGGTTCGCTTGGGTTTTCATAAGCTTGCGTTGTGATGTGCACCCGTGAATAGCTCGGGTGTGCCGATAATAATAGTTTTTGGTTTTTTCCATTCGCGCGAATGTGAAAAATCACATCATGCTTATATGGCTGATGGACTTTCGTAATTCGCCCTCCCATGATTTTCTCGTTAAGTTCGTGTGTCATTCCGTATGTAAACATGCCATCAAACGACATATGCAATACACCCTCTCATTCTTCCTGCATTCGATAATTATAGCATGAAATGGGACGAGTCAGAATAAGCATGCTTATAGAGTGATATCTCTATAAGAGCAGGGGAGTGGACGAGCGGAATGAAGTTTCATGAAATGGGACAAATAGATTTACTAGAGGCAACCAATACGTCCATGAAACAAGGATTAACAGAAAAAGAGGTGAAAAAACGCCTCGACAAGCATGGGCCAAACGAGCTTCAAGAAGGAAAAAAAACATCAGCGCTTCTCTTGTTTTTCGCGCAGTTCAAAGATTTTATGGTGCTTGTGCTTCTGGCGGCAACGTTAATCTCAGGATTTCTTGGTGAATACGTAGACGCGGTTGCGATTATTGCGATTGTGTTTGTGAATGGCATACTCGGTTTCTTTCAAGAAAGGCGTGCTGAGCAATCTCTTCAGGCTTTAAAAGAGCTTTCAACACCACATGTCATGGCGCTCAGGGGAGGAAGCTGGATAAAGATTCCTTCTAAAGAACTTGTGCCGGGGGATATTGTGAAATTTACGAGCGGTGACAGAATTGGCGCGGACGTTCGAATTGTTGAAGCGAAAAGCCTTGAAATAGAAGAATCAGCGCTGACCGGGGAATCAATTCCGGTTGTGAAGCATGCCGACAAATTAAAAAAATCGGATGTTTCGCTCGGTGATATTACGAATATGGCATTTATGGGAACGATTGTGACCCGCGGCAGCGGTATCGGGGTCGTCGTCGGAACAGGTATGAATACCGCAATGGGGAAAATTGCCGATATGCTTGAATCGGCGGGGACACTGTCAACACCGCTGCAAAGACGACTGGAGCAGCTCGGGAAGATTTTAATTGTTGTTGCGTTGCTGCTGACGGTACTTGTCGTTGCTGTCGGTGTCATTCAGGGCCATGATCTGTACAGTATGTTTTTAGCGGGTGTGTCGCTGGCTGTAGCTGCTATTCCGGAGGGGCTCCCGGCGATTGTGACAGTGGCGCTGTCACTTGGCGTACAGCGGATGATTAAGCAAAAATCAATCGTAAGAAAGCTCCCTGCGGTTGAAACGCTTGGATGTGCATCCATCATTTGTTCAGATAAAACAGGGACAATGACGCAAAACAAAATGACGGTGACACATGTCTGGTCCGGAGGAAAAACATGGAGAGTAACTGGGACCGGCTATGAACCGAATGGAAGCTTCACACTGGATGAAAAAGAGATCAGTGTCAATGAGCATATGCCGCTTCAGCAGATGCTGCTGTTCGGAGCGCTTTGTAACAACTCCAATATTGAGAAAAGAGACAGCGAATATGTGCTTGACGGAGATCCGACAGAGGGGGCGCTGCTTACCGCGGCGAGAAAAGGCGGTTTTTCTAAGGAGTTTGTTGAATCTCATTATCGGGTGATTGAAGAGTTTCCGTTTGATTCTGTACGAAAAATGATGACTGTCATTGTAGAGGATCAGGACAGAAAGCGGTATATCATTACAAAAGGTGCACCGGATGTGCTGATGCAGCGTTCTTCCCGTATTTATTATGACGGCTCAGCGGCTCTTTTCTCTAATGAGAGAAAAGCAGAAACAGAGTCGGTATTAAGACATTTGGCATCCCAGGCGCTCAGAACGATAGCAGTTGCCTACAAGCCGATTAAAGCAGGTGAAACACCGTCTATGGAGCAGGCGGAAAAAGATTTGACGATGCTCGGCCTTTCAGGCATTATTGATCCGCCGCGGCCGGAAGTCAGACAGGCGATTAAAGAATGCCGTGAAGCGGGAATCAAGACTGTCATGATTACAGGCGATCATCTGGAGACCGCTAAAGCGATAGCGAAAGACTTGCGCCTCCTTCCGAAAAGCGGCAAAATCATGGACGGCAAGATGCTGAATGAACTTTCTCAAGAAGAGCTTTCAGGTGTCGTAGAGGATGTGTATGTATTTGCCCGCGTTTCTCCTGAGCATAAACTGAAAATCGTGAAAGCCTACCAGGAAAACGGGCATATTGTGGCAATGACGGGAGACGGCGTCAATGACGCCCCAGCCATTAAACAAGCTGACATCGGAGTCGCTATGGGCATTACCGGCACTGATGTGGCCAAAGAAGCGTCATCCCTTGTTCTCGCGGATGATAATTTTGCGACGATCAAATCAGCGATAAAAGAGGGCAGAAACATCTATGAAAATATCAGAAAATTCATCAGGTATCTGTTGGCTTCTAACGTCGGAGAAATCCTTGTCATGCTGTTTGCGATGCTGCTTGCCCTTCCTTTGCCGCTCGTGCCGATTCAGATTTTGTGGGTCAACTTGGTGACGGACGGATTGCCGGCAATGGCGCTCGGCATGGATCAGCCGGAAGGAGACGTGATGAAGCGGAAGCCTCGTCATCCGAAGGAAGGGGTATTTGCCCGCAAGCTTGGATGGAAGGTCGTCTCCAGAGGATTTTTAATCGGAGCTGCCACTATTTTAGCGTTTATCATTGTATATCACCGGAATCCGGAGAATTTGGCTTACGCCCAGACGATCGCGTTTGCAACATTGGTGCTGGCTCAGCTGATTCACGTTTTTGACTGCCGCAGCGAGACCTCTGTTTTTTCCAGAAATCCGTTTGAAAACCTGTACTTAATCGGCGCGGTATTGTCATCCATGTTGCTGATGCTTGTCGTCATCTACTATCCGCCGCTTCAGCCGATTTTTCATACGGTAGCCATCACACCGGGAGACTGGATGCTCGTCATCGGCATGTCCGCCATTCCTACTTTTTTGCTGGCTGGGTCACTTTTGACAAGAAAAAAATAAATTCATATGATATAATCTTAGGGGTAATAGCATGTCTATTGCCCTTTTATTATAGAACAGGGAAGAATTGGGTGTTTTAAAATGATACGAAGTATGACAGGCTTCGGCAGCGCAAGCAAAACACAAGATGATCTCTCTGTAAGCGTTGAACTTAAATCTGTGAACTATAGATTTAAAGAAGTGAACGCTCGTTTGCCAAGGCCATTGCTATATTTTGAAGATAAACTGAAACAGACCATTCTGCAGCATATCCAGCGCGGAAGAATTGAACTTTTCGTGTCCGTTGACAGCGATATGCTTGTTGAGAAAAGGCTTGAAATTGATTGGCCGCTGCTCGATGAATATGTCGCAGCCGCGAGAGATATGAAGAAGCGGTATCAATTGGCTGCAGAGCCTGAAGTAATGGATTTCTTTAAGCTTGACCATGTCGTCCAGATTCATGAAGAACAGACGCAAAATGACAAGCTGGAGGCGTTAATCACCGCTGCTGCAGAGGAAGCGGTAAAAGGGCTCTGTGAAATGCGTGAAAAAGAGGGGCTGCTTTTAGCAAAAGACTGCCTGATGCATATTGATCAGCTTGAAGAGCTGGTGAATGAAACTGAATTGCTGGCAGCCGATGTCGTATCTCGCTACCGGGAACGGCTGTACGCCAGAATAAAAGAATGGACTGAAGACGTGTTAGACGAGAGCCGGCTTGTAACAGAATGCGCTATTTTTGCAGACCGATCTGATATCTCTGAAGAGATTACCAGACTGAAGAGCCACTTCGCCCAATTTCGTGATATATTAGCTGGTGGAGGAGCTGTCGGGCGCAAACTCGATTTTCTCGTTCAGGAGCTGAACCGGGAAGCAAATACAATCGGCTCAAAAGCAAATGATCATCAGATCACAAAGCTTGTCGTCGAAATGAAAAGTTCTATTGAAAAAATAAAAGAACAAGTGCAAAATATAGAATAGTGACTGTGCGTATTGTTTACAGACGGTCTTACTAGGCTAAACTAGAGACGTCTACTTTACAGGGGGAACGTAGAAGATGACGATTAAACTGATTAATATCGGATTTGGCAATATTATCTCCGCCAATCGGATGATTTCGATTGTCAGCCCGGAGTCTGCGCCAATCAAACGGATGATCCAGGATGCAAGAGACCGCGGAATGCTAATTGACGCTACATACGGGCGAAGAACCCGTGCAGTTGTCGTCATGGATAGTGATCACATTATCTTATCTGCCGTCCAGCCTGAGACAGTTGCACACAGACTTTCTGTTAAAGAAGAAATTATGGATGAAGGGCAGGGATAGTTGCCGCATGAAAGAAAGAGGGTTATTAATCGTTCTCTCAGGTCCCTCAGGAGTTGGTAAAGGAACGGTTCGGCAAGCGATCTTTTCGCAGGAAGACACAAAATTTGAATATTCGATCTCGGTAACCACAAGAAGTCCGCGAGAGGGCGAAGTGAACGGAGTCGATTATTTTTTCAAAACGAGAGAAGAATTCGAGCAAATGATTGCAGACAACAAGCTGCTTGAATGGGCGGAGTATGTCGGCAATTATTACGGCACTCCTGTCGATTATGTTGAACAGACGCTTCAAGATGGAAAAGATGTCTTTTTAGAAATCGAAGTTCAAGGCGCTCTTCAAGTGAGAAATGCTTTCCCGGAAGGCCTGTTTATTTTCCTTGCGCCTCCAAGCCTTTCTGAACTGAAGAACAGAATCGTGACACGGGGAACGGAAACAGACGCTCTGATTGAAAATCGAATGAAAGCCGCAAAAGCTGAGATCGAAATGATGGATGCTTATGATTATGTCGTTGAAAACGATAATGTCGAAAAGGCTTGCGACAAAATCAAAGCAATCGTTCTCGCTGAACATTTGAAGCGGGAGCGCGTTGCACCGAGATATAAGAAAATGCTGGAGGTTGAATAACAGATGTTAGATCCGTCGATTGACTCATTAATGAATAAATTAGATTCCAAATACACGCTCGTGACTGTTTCTGCGAGACGTGCGCGTGAAATGCAAATCAAAAAAGATCAGTTGATTGAACATACGATTTCACACAAATATGTAGGCAAAGCTTTAGAAGAAATTGATGCAGGCCTGCTTTCGTTTGAAAAGGAAGACCGCGAATAGTAGCACAAGTAGCAACCTATATCATGTAGGTTGTTATTTTTTTCCGTGCGGTTTTTGTAAAGTGCAGAGGGGGAGAAGTCATTGCTTAACAATCGGAATGTGTTACTTTGCGTGAGCGGAGGCATCGCTGTTTATAAAGCCTGTGCGTTAACGAGTAAGCTGGTTCAGGCAGGAGCAAATGTCAAAGTGATTATGACTGAATCAGCATGCCGATTCGTCTCACCGCTGACATTTCAGTCATTGAGCCGCCATGAAGTATATACAGATACATTTAAAGAACAGAATCCAAGTGTCATATCTCATATTGATGCTGCAGACTGGGCCGACTTGATTATCGTGGCACCGGCTACGGCTAATGTGATTGGAAAATTGGCAAACGGCATCGCCGATGATATGCTGACGACCACGTTGTTAGCGGCAACGGCTCCCGTATGGATCGCGCCGGCGATGAACGTTCACATGTATGACCACCCGGCAGTCAAACGAAATATTTCTGTTCTGTATAAGGATGGTTATCGTTTTATTGAGCCGAGTGAGGGCTATTTAGCGTGCGGTTATGTAGGGAAAGGCAGATTGGAAGAGCCAGAAAATATCGTGGAGCTAGCCGAAAAGCATTTTGCTGAAGAAAAAATTGCTCCTTTGGAGGGCAAACATGTGGTCATTACAGCTGGCCCGACACGGGAAGCGATTGATCCTGTCCGATTTTTCACCAATAAATCAACGGGTAAAATGGGATACGCATTAGCGGGGGCTGCTGTTCAGCTCGGCGCACAGGTAACCTTAATCTCTGGCCCTGTTTCACTTGATCAGCCTAAAGGTCTGGCTCAGTTCATTCCTGTTCAATCTGCTGCGGATATGCGCGATGCGGTGCTCTCTGTGTATGACTCAAGCGATATTGTCATTAAAACAGCTGCGGTAGCCGATTTTACGCCGAAAACCGTATTTGACCATAAAATAAAAAAACAAGACGGCGATATGACCTTTGAATTGACAAGAACGGTTGATATTTTAAAAGAATTGGGCGAGAAAAAGCAGTCCCAGCTTTTAGTTGGTTTCGCCGCTGAAACACAAGACGTTGAACACTATGCGCGCAAAAAGCTCGCCGCCAAAAATCTTGATATGATTGTGGCAAATGATGTGAAAGCAAACGGGGCCGGTTTTGGTGCTGATACGAATATCGTGACAATCTTTTTCGAAGACGGGCGCAAACGCGAGCTTCCGATGATGTCTAAGCTCGATGTTTCTTTTGGAATCCTTCAGGAAATCGCAGTCCTCTCAAAACAAACCGGAGAGCAATCATGAATTTTGCCGAGGTCATCGTTGATGTCAGCACTAAAAATATTGACAGGCCTTTTGATTATAAAATCCCGGACCATCTCAAAGGCATGATTAAAACGGGCATGCGGGTCATTGTTCCATTTGGCCCCCGTAAAATTCAAGGGTTTGTGACAGCTGTGAAAGAAGCATCTGATCTCTCGGGGAAATCTGTCAAGGAAGTAGAGGATTTATTAGATCTTACACCTGTTTTGACAGAGGAGCTGATGAATTTGTCATCATGGCTGTCCGACAAAACGCTGTCTTTTAAAATAACGGCGCTTCAAGTGATGCTGCCTGCCGCATTAAAGGCAAAATATGAAAAAGAACTAAAAATCACACAGGGCGCCGATCTTCCGCCGCAAGTGGATCGGCTGTTTTCTGAAACAAAGACTCTGCTGTATTCAGATATACCCGATCACGATACGCTGAAACTGATTCAAAAGCATGTTCAAAAAGGCAGCATTGACGTGACATATAAAGTCGCGCAAAAAACGAATAAAAAAGTGGTCAGGCATATTCAGGCAAATGCGAATATAGAAGAGCTTGCCAAGCAAGCAGAGGAATTATCCCGCCAAGCAGCCAAGCAGCAGGCGATTCTTCACTTTTTCATCGCTGAGCCGGAAGGTGTAAAAATCCCTGCGGCGGATTTGTGCAAAAAAACGGATGCAAGCTCTGCGACCATCAAAACCCTTATCCAAAAGGGGCTTTTGAAGGAAAGCTATGAAGAGGTTTACAGAGATCCCTATCAGGACAAAATGTTCAAAAAAACAGAGCCGCTCCCGCTGACAGACGAACAGAGCGCTGCCTTTCAGCCAATACGACAGACATTGGACAATGATGAGCATAAAGTGTTCCTCCTTCACGGCGTGACAGGAAGCGGAAAAACGGAAATTTATTTGCAATCGATTGAAAAAGTACTGGCGAAAGGAAAAGAAGCCATCGTCCTCGTACCGGAAATCTCGCTGACGCCGCAGATGGTCAATCGCTTTAAGGGCCGTTTCGGCTCTCAGGTAGCAGTCATGCACAGCGGATTATCCACAGGGGAAAAATATGACGAGTGGCGTAAAATCCACCGGAAGGAAGTGCGGCTTGTCGTCGGCGCCAGATCGGCTATTTTTGCTCCGTTTGAAAATCTTGGCATGATTATCATCGATGAAGAGCATGAGTCCTCTTATAAACAAGAAGAAATGCCGCGCTATCATGCGAAAGAGGTGGCAATCAAGCGGGCTGAGCATCACAGCTGTCCCGTTGTGTTAGGCAGTGCTACGCCGACATTAGAGTCATATGCACGGGCGCAAAAGGGTGTGTACGAGCTTCTTTCGCTGAAGCACCGCGTTAACCAACAGGTGATGCCTGAGGTTTCGCTTGTCGATATGAGAGAGGAGCTCAGAAACGGCAATCGCTCAATGTTTTCAGTTGAATTAATGGAACAGCTTGAAGAAACGATTGCCAAGGGTGAACAGGCGGTGCTGTTTTTAAATAAAAGAGGCTATTCTTCCTTTGTGATGTGCAGGGATTGCGGATATGTCCCGCAATGCCCGCACTGCGACATTTCCATGACGTATCATCGTTACGGCCAAAGGCTGAAATGCCATTATTGCGGACATGAAGAGCCTGTCCCGCATACTTGTCCCGAATGTGCAAGCGAGCATATCCGCTTTTTCGGGACGGGGACACAGCGAGTGGAGGAAGAACTGACAAAAGTTCTGCCAAATGCGAGAGTGATTCGGATGGATGTTGATACGACTTCAAGGAAGGGCGCCCATGAAAAATTATTGTCAGCTTTCGGAGAAGGAAAAGCGGATATTCTTCTCGGAACGCAAATGATCGCGAAAGGGCTTGATTTTCCCAATGTCACACTTGTCGGAGTGTTAAGCGCTGATACAACGCTCCATATTCCTGATTTCAGATCGGCCGAAAAAACATTTCAGCTGTTAACGCAAGTCAGCGGCCGGGCAGGAAGGCATGAGAAACCCGGCCGTGTCATCATTCAAACGTACACACCGTCCCATTACAGCATCCAGCTGACGAAGTCGCACGATTATGAAACGTTCTATCAGCATGAAATGGCGCACAGGAGAGAACAATCCTATCCGCCTTATTACTATTTGGCTCTTGTGACGGTTTCTCATGAGGAAGTGGCGAAAGCAGCTGTTACGGCTGAAAAAATCGCTCACTTTTTGAAAGCAAACTGCGGAGCTGACACGAAAATTCTCGGGCCTAGCGCGTCGCCGATAGCCCGGATCAAAGATAGATATCGCTATCAATGCGTGATAAAATACAAACAGGAAACCCGGTTATCCGCTTTATTGAAGAAGATACTGGAACATTATAAACGCGAAATTGAACAAAAGCATGTAATGATTTCAATTGATATGAATCCTTATATGATGATGTAAGATCTCACGTCTTGGAGGGTAACAAATTGGCTGTGAAAAAGGTCGTCACACATCCTGCGGAGGTTTTGGAAACACCGACGGAAACCGTGACTGTTTTTGATAAAAAGCTAAAAAAACTGCTTGATGATATGTACGACACCATGCTTGAAATGGATGGGGTCGGACTGGCAGCGCCGCAGATCGGCATTTTAAAAAGAGCGGCTGTCGTAGACATTGGGGATGACAGCGGCAGAATCGATCTCGTTAATCCCGAGATTGTAGAAAAAAGCGGTGAGCAAACCGGAATTGAAGGATGCCTGAGCTTTCCCGGCGTCTATGGTGATGTCACACGTGCCGATTACGTCAAAGTGCGTGCATTTAACCGTCAGGGAAAACCGTTCATTCTGGAAGCGCGAGGCTTTTTAGCGAGGGCTGTGCTGCACGAAATGGACCATTTAGACGGTGTGCTGTTTACATCTAAAATAAGCAAATACTATACAGAAGATGAACTAGCGGATATGGAAGGATGATTTGATGACAAGAATCGTATTTATGGGAACGCCTGATTTTTCAGTTCCTGTTTTAAGAAACATGATAGAGGACGGATATGAAGTAGTAGGGGTCGTCACACAGCCGGACCGTCCGAAGGGCAGAAAAAAAGTGCTGACACCTCCTCCGGTCAAGGAAGAGGCATTGCGTCACGGCATCCCGGTTCTTCAGCCGGAAAAAGTCAGATTGAAAGAAGAAATCGAGAAAGTGCTGGCATTTAAGCCTGACCTTATTGTAACCGCAGCATTTGGACAAATTTTGCCGAAGGAGCTTCTCGACAGCCCGAAATACGGCTGCATTAACGTTCACGCGTCTCTTTTACCGGAACTGCGCGGCGGAGCTCCGATCCATTACTCCATTCTGCAGGGAAAGAAAAAAACCGGTGTTACCATTATGTATATGGTAGAAAAATTAGATGCGGGCGATATGATCTCAAAAGTGGAAGTGGACATTGAAGAAACCGACAATGTCGGAACGCTGCATGATAAATTAAGCGCGGCTGGCGCGAAGCTATTGTCTGAAACCGTTCCAAACGTCATTGCCGGCAGCATATCACCTGAAAAGCAAGATGAAGAGAAAGCGACATACGCGCCTAACATCAAAAGAGAGCAAGAGCTGATCAATTGGTCTAGAACAGGTGAAGAGCTTTACAACCAAGTCCGCGGCTTAAATCCTTGGCCTGTGGCCTATACGACTCTTAATGGACAAAACTTGAAAGTGTGGACGTCGAAAAAAACACCCGCACCAACAAAAGCCGAGCCCGGCACAGTCGTTGCGATTGAAAAGGAAGGGATTATAGTAGCCACAGGTAACGGCACGGCCTTGTTATTAATCGAACTTCAGCCGGCCGGCAAAAAACGCATGAAAGGCGAGGACTTTGTGCGCGGCGCCCATGTTGAAGCAGGCGATATGTTAGGAGTAAACAATGAAAAAAAATAGTGTTCGTGATATCGCCCTTGAGGCGCTCATCAAACTAGAACAAAATCAGGCTTACAGCAATCTGCTCCTGAAGTCGGTTATTAAATCAAATGAACTGAGCGATCAGGACAGAGGTCTTTTGACTGAACTTGTCTACGGTACATTGCAAAACAAGATCGCGCTCGATTATATGCTCAAACCGTTTGTTAATAAGCCTCAAAAAGTAAAGCCGTGGGTGATTCAGCTTCTTCGCCTATCCTTATATCAAATGGAGTATTTGGAGAAGATACCAGACAGGGCTGCTATTCATGAAGCGGTCGAAATTGCGAAAATCCGAGGACACAAAGGCATTGCTTCATTTGTCAACGGCGTACTTCGTTCCATTCAGCGCGAAGGTGTTCCAACCTTTGACGCCATTGAAGACCCTGTCCGCCGGCTGGCGACAGAGACAAGCCATCCGGAATGGCTCGTGAAAGAATGGGCCGGTGCGTATGGATTTGAAGCAGCTGAAAAGATTTGCCGCATCCACCTCATTCCGCCGAAGCAGACATTGCGTGTCAACCAAATGAAAGCGGACAGAACGGATTTGCTTGATCAAATGGCAGCTGAGGGAATCGACGTTGAAAAAGGCGACCTCGCTGAAGACGCTGTGAAGCTCCTAAAGGGAACAATTGCTGGAACTCATTTCTTCCAAAACGGTGAAGTGTCCATCCAGGATGAGAGCTCCATGCTCGTCGCCCGTGCCCTTGATCCTAAGCCTGGTGAAACGGTGCTTGACGCATGTGCGGCGCCTGGCGGAAAGTCGGCTCATATCGGAGAATTGATGGAGAACAAGGGAAACGTTACGTCGCTTGATCTTCACAAACATAAAGTGAAGCTGATCAAAGAAGCGGCAGACCGGCTTGGCCTTACAATCATTCATGCGGAAACAATGGATGCGAGAAAAGCAGGAGAAACGTTTGAAAACGAACAGTTTGACCGGATATTGGTAGATGCCCCGTGCTCAGGTTTTGGTGTCATCCGAAGAAAGCCGGACATGAAATACACGAAAAAGCCTGATGACAGCGCACGTCTTGCTGAAATCCAGCTGTCGATCTTGGCGGAAATCGCACCATTAGTAAAAAAAGGTGGCACTCTTGTCTACAGTACGTGTACAATGGACCGGACAGAAAATGAAGAAGTCATACATGCGTTTATACAAGAACATCCTGATTTTGAACCCGATTTGTCTCTGGAAAAGCGGCTGCCCGAAAAGGCGAGACCCTTTGTTCGGGAAGGAAGGGTGCAAATCCTTCCTCATTATTTCGGAACAGATGGTTTCTTTATTTGCAGCATGAGAAAGAAGGGATAACAATGGCAGAAATGAAAAAAACGAAAGAAAGAAAAGAATTGCGGACAGAGCGTCCGTCTATTTATTCTTTAGAATTAGATGAAATCAAACAATGGCTGACAGACAACGGAGAGAAACCGTTCCGCGCGGCACAGATTTTTGAATGGTTATATGAAAAACGGATATCTTCTTTTGAGGAAATGACAAACCTGTCAAAGGATCTGCGTGAGAAATTAAGCACTCATTTTGTGTTAACAACGCTGAAAACGGCCGTTAAACAAACCTCTGAAGATGGTACAATGAAGTTTTTATTCGAACTTCATGACGGTTATACAATCGAAACCGTTTTAATGAGACATGAGTATGGTAATTCTGTATGTGTAACGACACAGGTTGGCTGCCGCATTGGCTGTACATTCTGCGCTTCGACGCTCGGGGGCTTGAAACGAAACCTTGAAGCGGGCGAAATTGTCGCTCAAGTCGTCAAAGTTCAAAAAGCCCTTGATGAAACGGATGAACGCGTGAGCTCTGTCGTGATCATGGGAATCGGTGAACCTTTTGATAACTTTGAAGAAATGCTCGCTTTCTTGAAAATCATTAACCATGACAAGGGCCTGAATATCGGTGCCCGCCATATTACGGTTTCTACAAGCGGGATCATCCCGAAAATTTACGAATTCGCTGATCAGAAAATGCAGATTAACTTTGCGATTTCTCTGCATGCGCCTAATACAGAAATCAGAAGCCGTTTGATGCCGATTAACAGAGCGTACAAGCTGCCTGAATTAATGGAAGCCGTTAAATATTATATTAACAAAACGGGACGCCGAATCAGCTTTGAATACGGGCTGTTCGGAGGCGTAAACGACCAGGTCGAGCACGCTGAAGAGCTTGCCGACTTGCTGGAAGGAATCAAATGTCACGTGAACTTGATTCCAGTAAACTACGTGCCTGAACGGGACTATGTGCGCACACCGCGTGATCAGATTTTTGCTTTTGAGAAAACGCTGAAATCTCGCGGAGTAAATGTCACAATCAGAAGAGAGCAAGGCCATGACATTGACGCAGCCTGCGGTCAGCTTCGCGCGAAGGAGCGTCAAGACGAGACGAGGTGATGAGGGTTGTTAACAGCCTTAAAATCAGATACAGGAAAAATCCGCCAGCATAATGAAGATGATGCGGGGGTATTCAAGGGGAAAGATGAATTTGTATTAGCGGTTGTCGCTGATGGCATGGGCGGCCATCTTGCTGGAGATGTTGCAAGCAAGATGGCTGTGAAAGCCATGGGGGAGAAATGGAATGAAGCGGAGGCGATTCCAGTTGCGCCCGCAGAATGTGAAAAATGGCTCATTGAACAGATTCTGGCGGTAAACAGCAAAATATACGATCATGCCCAAGCCCACGAAGAATGCCAAGGCATGGGGACGACGATTGTATGTGCGCTTTTTACGGGGAAAACAGTTTCTGTTGCTCATATAGGTGACAGCAGATGCTATTTGCTTCAGGAGGACCATTTTTTTCAAGTGACAGAAGATCATTCGCTTGTAAATGAGCTGGTACGCACTGGAGAGATTTCAAGAGAAGACGCTGAACATCATCCGCGAAAAAATGTGCTGACGAAGGCACTCGGAACAGACCTGTCAGTAAGTATTGACACACGTTCTTTTGATATCGAACCCGGGGACAAACTGCTTCTATGTTCTGACGGACTGACGAATAAAGTGGAAGGCACTGAATTAAAAGACATCCTGCAAAGCGATTCAGCTCCTCAGGAAAAAGTAAACCTGCTTGTGGACAAAGCCAATCAGAATGGCGGGGAAGACAACATTACAGCAGTTTTGCTTGAGCTTGCTTTACATGTTGAAGAGGGTGAAGATCAGTGCTAATCGGCAAGCGGATCAGCGGACGTTACCAAATTCTCCGCGTCATAGGCGGCGGGGGAATGGCCAACGTGTATTTAGCTGAGGATATGATTCTAGACCGTGAAGTCGCAATCAAAATCCTGCGGTTTGACTATGTGAATGACAATGAGTTTATCAGGCGTTTCCGGAGAGAAGCCCAATCCGCATCAAGCCTCGATCACCCGAATATCGTCAGCATTTACGATTTGGGCGAGGAAGATGATATTTATTATATTGTCATGGAGTACGTTGAGGGCATGACGCTTAAAGAATACATAACAGCAAATGGGCCGCTTCACCCTAAAGAAGCGCTGAACATCATGGAGCAAATTGTCTCAGCCATCGCTCATGCCCATCAAAATCAGATTGTTCACAGAGACATTAAGCCGCATAACATTTTGATTGACCACATGGGAAATATCAAAGTGACAGATTTCGGAATTGCGACGGCACTAAGTTCGACCACAATCACCCATACCAATTCTGTGCTGGGCTCAGTACATTACTTATCACCTGAACAGGCCCGGGGCGGTTTGGCGACAAAAAAATCGGATATTTATGCGCTTGGAATCGTTCTATTTGAGCTTTTAACCAGCCGTATTCCATTTGATGGAGAATCGGCAGTCAGCATCGCCTTAAAGCATCTTCAGGCGGAAACTCCTTCGGCGAGAAGGTGGAATCCGTCAGTACCCCAAAGCGTAGAAAACATGATCCTAAAGGCAACTGCCAAAGATCCTTTTCATCGCTATGAAACGGCTGAAGACATGGAAGCTGATATCAAAACAGCTTTTGATGCCGACAGACTCAATGAAAAGAAATTTATGATTCAAGAAGATGAAGAAATGACAAAAGCGATTCCTATCATTAAAGATGAAGAGCTCGCTAAAGCTGCTGGCGAAAAAGAAGCCGAATTGACACCCAGCAACGAAAATAAAACAAAGAAAAACGGCAAAAGAAAAAAGTGGCCGTGGGTTTTGCTCACGGTTTGCGTCGTATTCATCACGGCTGGAATTCTTGCTGTCACTGTTTTTCCGTCGCTTTTTATGCCTGAAGATGTCAAAATACCTGATGTCTCCGGAATGGAATACGAAAAGGCGGCAGACATCTTGGAAAAAGACGGTTTGCAGGTTGATTCTGAGGTTTTGGAAATCTCAGATGAGAAAATTGAAGAAGGCCTGATGGTAAAAACGGATCCTAAAGCGGATTCTACAGTCAAAGAAGGCGCAACGGTCACGCTTTATAAAAGCACTGGAAAAGCTAAAACGGAGATCGGTGATGTTACAGGCCAAACGGTCGATCAGGCAAAAAAAGCGTTGAAAGACCAAGGTTTTAAACATGTCACGGTGAATGAAGTGAATGATGAGAAAGACGCGGGCACTGTCATTGAACAGAATCCGTCAGCAGGGACTGGGCTTGTGCCGAGTGATGATCAAGTCAAACTCACAGTCAGTATAGGGCCTGAAGACATTACGCTTAGAGACTTGAAAACTTACAGTAAAGAAGCAGCGTCTGGATATCTGGAAGACAACGGACTGAAGCTGAAAGAAAAAGAAGCATACTCAGATGACGTTCCAGAAGGGCAGGTTGTCAAACAAAAACCAGCAGCAGGAACGGCAGTAAAGCCGGGAAACGAAGTGGAAGTGACTTTCTCTCTCGGACCTGAGAAAAAACCTGCGAAAACAGTGAAAGAAAAGGTCGAGATCCCCTACGAGCCAGAAAATGAAGGGGACGAGCTTGAAGTGCAAATCGCTATTGACGATGCGGATCACAGTATCTCTGACACTTACGAAGAATTTAAGATAAAAGAGCCGACTGAACGAACGATCGAACTGAAGATTGAATCCGGCCAAAAAGGGTACTATCAAGTGATGGTAAACAATAAAGTCGTCAGCTACAAAACCATTGAGTATCCGAAAGATGAATAACAAGGAGGGAAAATATGCCTGAGGGCAAAATTATTAAGGCGCTTAGCGGCTTTTACTATGTACTGGATGAATCAGAGGATTCAGATAAAGTGGTGCAATGCAGAGGAAGAGGCATTTTCAGAAAGAACAAAATTACCCCTCTCGTCGGCGATTACGTTGTGTATCAGGCTGAAAATGACAAAGAGGGATATTTGTTAGAAATTAAAGAAAGAACCAACGAGCTGATCAGGCCGCCAATTTGCAACGTTGATCAAGCGGTCCTTGTTTTCTCAGCGGTTCAGCCTTCTTTCAGCACGGCGTTGCTCGACCGTTTCCTGGTTCTCGTTGAGGCTAATGATATTCAACCGATTATATGCGTTACAAAAATGGATCTGATTGAAGATCAAGATACAAAAGATACGATACAAGCCTATGCAGAAGACTATCGGAATATTGGTTATGACGTGTGTCTCACCTCCTCTAAGGACCAAGACACTTTGGTGGATATTATCCCGCATTTTAAGGACAAAACAACGGTATTTGCGGGTCAGTCCGGTGTTGGAAAATCCTCGCTCCTCAACGCAATCAGTCCGGAGCTCGGTTTAAGAACAAACGAGATTTCCGAACATTTGGGCCGCGGGAAACACACTACCCGCCACGTGGAGCTGATTCACACGTCCGGAGGCTTGGTTGCGGATACTCCGGGATTCAGCTCGCTTGAATTTACAGACATTGAGGAAGAAGAGCTGGGCTATACCTTCCCTGATATCAGAGAAAAAAGCTCTTCATGCAAATTTAGAGGCTGCTTACATCTAAAAGAACCGAAATGTGCAGTTAAACAAGCTGTTGAAGACGGAGAATTAAAGCAGTACCGCTACGACCATTATGTTGAATTTATAACGGAGATTAAAGACAGAAAGCCGAGGTATTAGCATAATGATAAAGGTTGCACCATCTATTCTTTCCGCTGATTTTGCCGCTTTAGGCAATGAGATTAAAGATGTAGAAAAGGGCGGAGCCGATTGTATTCACATTGATGTCATGGACGGGCATTTTGTCCCGAATATCACGATCGGTCCGCTGATTGTAGAAGCTGTACGGCCGGTAACAGATTTGCCGCTTGATGTTCATTTAATGATAGAAGAGCCGGATCGTTACATCCCGGCTTTCGCTAAAGCGGGCGCAGATATCCTGTCTGTGCATGCTGAGGCATGTCCGCATCTGCACCGTACCATCCAGCTTATTAAAGAGCAAGGCGCAAAGGCCGGTGTTGTTCTGAACCCGCATACACCTGTACAGGTCATCGAGCATGTTTTCGACGACCTCGATCTTGTTCTTTTAATGACGGTGAACCCGGGATTTGGCGGACAGAAATTTATTCATTCCGTCCTTCCTAAAATAAAAGAAGTTAAGCGAATGGCGGATGAAAGAGGAAAAAAAGATCTGTTGATTGAAGTAGACGGCGGCGTCAACAAAGAAACCGCTCCGCTAGTTATTGAAGCGGGCGCAAATTTACTCGTTGCCGGTTCAGCTGTTTACGGCCAGCCTGACCGCAAAAAAGCGATTTCTGAAATCAGAGGAAGTTAATAAAAAGCAAAAAAAGAGCTGGGCATACAACGCCTAAGCTCTTTTTCCTGTATCAGAGAAAGGAATCAAAGATGAAGACAATCAATATCGTTGCGGGAGGCCCTAAAGATCTCATTCCCGATTTAACTGGCTATACGGCTGAGGACGTCCTTTGGATCGGTGTTGACAAAGGCACCGTCAATCTTTTGGATGCCGGTATCATTCCTGATGAAGCTTTTGGAGATTTTGACAGCATAACAGATCAAGAACGCCGCCAAATTGAAAAAGCGGCTCCCGCACTCCATGTGTATCAAGCAGAAAAAGATCAGACAGATTTGGACCTCGCCCTTGATTGGGCGCTGGAAAAGCAGCCTGATATGATTCAGATTTTCGGCATTACAGGCGGCAGAGCTGATCATTTTTTAGGAAATATTCAGCTTCTGTACAGAGGTGTAAAAACGAATATAAAAATTAGGCTGATAGACAAACAAAATCATATTCAAATGTTCCCTCCTGGTGAATATGATATGGAGAAGGATGAAAACAAGCGATATATCTCCTTCATACCGTTTTCCGAAGAAATACATGAGCTGACACTGACCGGTTTTAAATATCCGCTAAATAAATGTCATATTACGCTCGGTTCAACACTATGTATTAGTAACGAACTCATTCATTCACGAGGTACTTTTTCGTTTGCAAAAGGCATATTAATAATGATAAGAAGCACGGATTAGCATGTGCTTTCATTCATTTGCTAAAATCAATGAACAGGCGGTTACGGTACGTTATAGGAGGGGACAAAAAATGAAATTTTACACCATTAAATTGCCGAAGTTTTTAGGAGGAATTGTCCGGGCGATGCTGGGCTCATTCAGAAAAGATTAAAGCCCAGGGGTTCAAAGCCCTCTTTCACCACATAAAAACGCCTGCCACATATCGGGGCAGGCGTTCATTTTGTTATACACGCTCAACTTTACCTGATTTTAAAGCTCGAGCAGATACATATACTTTTTTAGGTTTTCCGTTCACAAGGATACGAACCTTTTGAAGATTCGCGCCCCAAGTGCGCTTAGAAGCGTTCATTGCGTGAGAACGGTTATTCCCAGCTGTTGTTTTTTTACCTGTGATAACGCATTTACGTGCCATTTGTTTCCCTCCTCACTTGCACAAAACATCTACTTTTTAACATTTCATATGATCTTAGATGCTTTCGATATGGATACTTTAAATAATTTACCACAGCTAAAAAACGTTTGCAACTATTGTTTCATCATCTTTCAAGAAAATCCACTTGACATCTTGCGGAAACAGCGGTGCTATAGTATATGTAGAGGGACAGGCAGCGACAGCCGGGTCTTTTCTTTTCATAATGGAAACCATATAGTAGAATAGCTGTAACTCTATGCATTCGAAGGAGGAACTAGTGTGTCCATTGAATTAAGAACGAAGTACGGGCAGATTGATATATCTAATGAAGTCATTGCGATGGTTGCAGGTGGCGCGGCGATTGACTGTTACGGCATTGTCGGCATGGCCTCTAAAAATCAGATTAAAGACGGACTGACTGAAATCCTTCGGAAAGAGAATTTCAGCAGAGGTGTCCAAGTTCGCCAAGAAGGAGAACAGATACATATTGATATGTATATCATTGTCAGCTATGGCACGAAAATTTCTGAAGTGGCACATAATATCCAAACAAAAGTAAAGTACACAGTAAATCAAACCATCGGACTGGCAGTGGACTCTGTTAATATTTATGTCCAAGGCGTCCGAGTGACGAACCCGTAGTTAGGAGGAGTAGGATTGTCTATTAGAACATTAGACGGCAGAACTTTTGCCGGGATGATTCTCGCGGGAGCGCAGAATCTGTCTCAAAACGCGAGTGCAGTTGATGCGCTGAACGTGTTTCCGGTGCCGGACGGCGATACGGGAACAAACATGAACCTGTCAATGACTTCCGGAGCAAGAGAAGTGGAGCAAATGGATACGGATGATATCGGTAAGATAGGCTCTGCGTTATCTAAAGGACTGCTCATGGGAGCACGCGGAAATTCAGGAGTGATCCTGTCCCAATTGTTCCGTGGATTCAGTAAAAGCATTGAATCAAAAAAAGAAATAAATGCACAAGAGTTTGCCGCTGCGCTGCAAGCGGGTGTTGACATGGCTTATAAAGCTGTCATGAAACCTGTAGAGGGCACCATTTTAACAGTTGCAAAAGACGCTGCGAAAAAAGTGATGGCTCTGGCAGAAAAAGAAACCGATATCACAGCGCTGATGACTGCAGTGACAGAAGAAGCAGAAGCGTCTTTAAACCGGACCCCTGAATTGCTTCCTGTCCTGAAGGAAGTAGGAGTCGTCGACAGCGGCGGCAAAGGCCTGCTTTGTGTGTATGAAGGTTTCCTTGCTTCATTAAAAGGTGAGGCTGTGCCTCAGAAAGCTGTTCTTCCGTCACTTGACGACATGGTCAGCGCAGAGCATCATAAGAGCGCGCAAAGCGTGATGAATACCGAAGATATTGAATTTGGTTTTTGTACCGAAGTGATGGTTAGACTCGATCAGGCAAAACGAGAATTCGACGAAGGTACGTTCAGACAAGATCTCAGCCAGTTCGGTGATTCTCTGTTAGTCATTGCGGATGAATCGCTGGCGAAGGTTCATATTCATGCGGAAGAACCAGGAAACGTATTAAATTATGCCCAGCATTACGGTGAATTGATTAAAATTAAAATAGAAAATATGAGAGAGCAGCATACCTCCCTCATCAGCCAGGAAAGTAAACCTGCTGACAACGAAAAACCGCCGGCAAAACAGCCGTATGGCATTGTGACTGTGGCGATGGGAGAAGGTATTTCCGATTTATTCAAAAGCATCGGCGCTTCTGTTGTGATTGAAGGCGGGCAGACCATGAACCCGAGCACTGAGGATATTGTCGATGCCGTGAAATCCGTAAATGCGGAAACAGTGTTTATCTTACCGAATAACTCGAACATCATCATGGCGGCTAATCAAGCGGCCAGTGTAATGGGTGAACAGGTTTTTGTCATTCCTGCCAAAACGGTTCCGCAAGGGATGTCAGCCCTGCTGGCATTTAATCCGGATCAAGAAGCTGAAGCGAACGAAGCCAATATGTTCAACGCCATTCAGCATGTAAAAAGCGGGCAGGTGACGTACTCAGTCAGAGATACCCATATTGACGGCAAAGACATTAAAAAAGGCGACTTTATGGGAATTCTGAATGGCACGATTATCGGCACTGCTGAAGATCAGCTGTCAGCCGCGAAAATGCTGCTGTCAGAAATGATCGGAGAAGACGACGAAATTGTCACCATCCTATATGGTGAGGATGCGTCTCAGGAAGAAGCTGAGGAGCTTGAAGCGTTCCTTAGTGAAAAGTACGAGGAGATTGAGGTTGAGATCCACAACGGAAAACAGCCGCTGTATTCGTATATAGTTTCTGCAGAATAGAAGGGCGATTCGCCCTTCTATTCTTATGTCTGCTTTTAAGTGCGGCAGCGCTGTGACGCGCCCGCTTGCCATTTTATATATGATCAATTAGTCTAGAAGCAAAGCGCTTATAAGCTCTGGTTCATAAGGAGGAATAGCATGAAATACAGAAGCGTTTTTGATATTATCGGACCCGTTATGATTGGTCCGTCCAGCTCGCATACGGCGGGAGCGGCGAGAATCGGGAGAGTGGCCAGAAGTTTATTTGGCAGAGAGCCTGAGCGCATCATCGTATCCTTTTACGGCTCTTTTGCGGAAACGTATAAAGGCCACGGCACAGATGTCGCGATTATCGGCGGATTGCTGGATTTTGATACATTCGACGAACGGATTAAAACCGCTATACAAATTGCAGAAGATAAAGGAATTGATATAGAGTTTCGGGTTGAAGATGCTGTCCCCGTCCATCCGAATACAGCCAAAATCACCATATCTGATGAAAAGGGAGAGCTTGAGCTGACGGGTATTTCGATTGGCGGAGGAAAGATTGAAATCACAGAATTAAACGGTTTTGAACTACGGCTGTCAGGAAATCACCCGGCCATATTAGTTGTTCATAATGACAAGTTTGGCACGATTGCCGGTGTTGCCAATGTCCTGGCGAAATTTTCAATCAACGTAGGTCATATGGAAGTAGCCCGAAAGGATATCGGCCAGCTTGCGCTGATGACAATAGAGGTTGATCAAAATATCGATGATCATGTTCTCGACGAACTGTCGAAGCTGCCGAATATTATTCAAGTGACAAAGATTGCTGACTAGCGAAAGGTCAGGAGGAGCCAGTTATGTTTCGTAATGTAAAGGAATTATTAGAGATTACAAAAGAAAAGCAAATATCCATCTCTGATGTGATGATCGCTCAAGAGATGGGAGTAACAGAAAAAACAAAAGAAGAGATTTTTCAGCAGATGGATCACAATCTGTCTGTTATGGAAGCAGCGGTTCAGAAAGGACTCGAGGGAGTTACGAGCCAAACGGGCTTAACAGGCGGGGATGCCGTTAAATTGCAGGCCTACATTCGATCAGGTAAAAGCCTGTCTGGCCCGCTGATTTTAGATGCGGTATCGAAAGCTGTTGCAACAAATGAAGTAAATGCAGCCATGGGTACCATCTGTGCGACACCGACTGCAGGTTCTGCTGGTGTGGTGCCAGGCACGTTATTTGCTGTAAAAGAAAAGCTGAACCCAACAAGAGAACAAATGATCCGCTTTTTGTTTACGTCCGGGGCTTTCGGATTTGTCGTGGCCAATAACGCAAGTATTTCCGGCGCCGCCGGAGGATGTCAGGCAGAAGTTGGATCAGCCTCAGGCATGGCGGCTGCGGCTATTGTTGAAATGGCAGGAGGAACACCCGAACAAAGCGCAGAGGCCATGGCCATTACATTAAAAAATATGCTCGGACTCGTGTGCGATCCTGTAGCGGGGCTTGTTGAAGTGCCGTGCGTGAAACGGAATGCGATGGGCGCGTCAAATGCGATGATTGCTGCTGATATGGCATTGGCGGGCATTACAAGCCGCATTCCATGTGATGAGGTTATTGATGCCATGTATAAAATTGGCCAAACGATGCCCACTGCGCTTAGAGAAACAGGTCAGGGCGGTTTAGCAGCAACACCGACTGGCAGAGAATTAGAGAAAAAAATTTTCGGAGGAGCGCTAGGTTCACGTGAAACAACATCAGCAAACTAGTATAGCTAACATTAAGGGCATTGGGCCGGAAACAGAAAAAACATTACATGAACTCGGTATTTATGACACTTCTGATCTTCTGAATTATTTCCCTTATCGCTATGATGACTACGAGCTGAGGGATTTAGAAGAAGTGAAGCATGATGAAAGAGTCACAGTCGAAGGGAAGGTTCATTCAGAGCCTTCTCTTACCTATTATGGAAAAAAACGAAACAGGCTGACATTCAGGCTTCTTGTCGGCCGCTATTTAATCACAGCCGTATGTTTTAACCGGCCTTATTTGAAGAAAAAGCTCTCGCTGGGCTCTGTCGTGACGATTTCAGGTAAATGGGACAAGCACCGCCAAACCATCTCTGTTCAGGAGTTGAAAAACGGGCCGCACCAAGAGGATAAAAGCATTGAACCAGTGTATTCTGTGAAAGAAAATGTTACCGTCAAAATGATGAGACGCTTTATTCAGCAGGCGCTGACCCAGTATGCAGACTCGCTTCCGGATCCTCTTCCGGAAAAGCTAAAAACACGCTATAAGCTGCCGGACTATCAGCAGGCGTTAAAAACGATGCATCAGCCTGAAACAAGAGAAGCGTTAACGCTTGCAAGACGCCGGTTTGTTTATGAGGAATTTTTGTTGTTTCAGTTGAAAATGCAGGCATTTCGAAAGGCGGAAAGAGAGCAGACTCAAGGGATACGGCAGCGTTTTTCAAACGAAGAACTCATGAGATTTATCAATAGCCTTCCGTTTCCTCTCACTAACGCCCAGTCGCGCGTGCTTCGCGAAATAACAGCAGACATGTCTTCTCCATACAGAATGAACCGTCTTCTTCAAGGAGACGTCGGATCAGGAAAAACGGCAGTCGCGGCCATTGGGTTGTATGCCGCGATCCTGTCCGGATACCAGGGGGCGCTCATGGTGCCGACAGAGATTCTGGCCGAACAGCATGCTGATTCGCTCGTTTCACTATTTGAAAAGTGGAATGTCAGCGTCGCCCTTTTGACAAGCTCTGTCAAAGGGAAGCGGCGAAAAGAACTGCTTGAGCGTCTTGCCGCGGGGGAGATTGATATTCTTGTAGGAACCCACGCTTTAATCCAGGATGAGGTGGAGTTTAAGGCGCTGAGTCTCGTCATTACAGATGAACAGCACCGATTTGGAGTTGAGCAACGTAAAAAACTTCGGAACAAAGGGCAGGATCCCGATGTTCTATTTATGACAGCCACTCCAATCCCAAGAACGTTAGCCATCACAGTGTTCGGTGAAATGGATGTATCTGTCATTGATGAAATGCCGGCGGGACGAAAACAGATCGAAACCTATTGGGTAAAACATGACATGCTGGATCGTATTTTGGCATTCGTCGAAAAAGAATTAAAACAGGGCAGACAGGCTTATATCATCTGCCCGCTGATTGAAGAATCAGACAAGCTTGATGTACAAAACGCCATTGACGTGTACAATATGCTTTCTGACATTTTCCAAGGGAAATGGAATGTCGGCCTGATGCACGGAAAGCTGCATTCCGATGAAAAAGATCAGGTCATGAGAGAGTTTAGTGCGAATCACTGTCAAATCCTCGTATCAACCACTGTTGTTGAGGTTGGCGTGAATGTTCCAAATGCAACCATTATGGTGATTTATGACGCCGACCGTTTCGGACTGTCACAGCTTCACCAGCTGCGCGGCCGTGTCGGACGGGGAGAGCATCAATCGTTTTGCATTCTGATGGCCGATCCTAAATCAGAAACAGGGAAAGAGCGGATGAGAATTATGTCCGAGACCAATGACGGCTTCGAGTTGTCTGAAAAGGACCTGGAACTAAGAGGCCCGGGAGATTTCTTCGGTAAAAAACAAAGCGGAATGCCTGAATTCAAGGTGGCGGACATGGTTCATGATTACAGAGCGCTTGAAACGGCAAGGCAGGATGCTGCGAATCTTGTGGCTTCTGACGCGTTCTGGAACGAGCCGGAATACGGTGTGCTGAGAGAGCGATTACTGACGAGCGGAGCAATGGACGGGGAAAAATTAAGCTAGTTACCAGAAGTTTTCGGTGTTCAGCTAGAAACAATCGTTGCATTCCAATCTATGAAATTATATACTACTATTAGTACCTAGTCTTAATTGTCCGGATGGTGTTTAGACATGAGAAGAAATAAGAGAGAACGCCAGGAATTACTTCAGCAGACGATACAAGCAACCCCCTTTATTACAGATGAAGAATTAGCGGGTAAATTCGGGGTGAGCATCCAGACAATTCGTTTGGACCGCTTAGAGCTATCGATACCGGAGCTGAGAGAAAGAATTAAGAACGTTGCAGAGAAAACGCTTGAAGATGAAGTGAAATCCCTGTCACTGGACGAAGTTATCGGAGAAATTATTGACCTTGAGCTGGATGATCAGGCGATATCCATTTTAGAAATCAAACAGGAGCATGTGTTCAGCCGGAATCAAATTGCGAGAGGACACCATTTGTTTGCACAGGCGAATTCTTTGGCTGTGGCAGTTATTGATGACGAGCTGGCACTGACTGCAAGCGCAGACATCCGCTTTACAAGACAGGTAAAGCAGGGAGAACGTGTTGTAGCGAAAGCGAAAGTGACGGCGGTCGAAAAAGAAAAAGGAAGAACAGTTGTCGAAGTGAACAGCTATGTTGGCGAAGAAATTGTTTTTTCTGGACATTTTGACATGTACCGTTCAAAACAATTATAAAGGTGGAGCATGCATGAGAATAGCTGTAGATGCAATGGGAGGAGACCACGCTCCCAAAGCTGTTATTGACGGAGTTTTAAAGGGTATAGAGGCATTTGATGATCTCCATATCACACTTGTCGGTGACAAAACAACGATAGAATCACATTTAACAACAACACCAGATCGCATCACGGTGCTGCACGCAGATGAAGTGATTGAGCCTACGGATGAACCGGTCCGCGCCGTGCGAAGAAAAAAGAACTCATCTATGGTCCTTATGGCGCAGGAAGTTGCGGAAAACAGAGCTGACGCCTGCATATCAGCAGGAAATACCGGCGCGTTAATGACAGCCGGTCTGTTTATTGTCGGCAGAATTAAAGGGATTGACCGTCCGGCGCTTGCCCCGACGCTTCCGACCATTTCAGGAGATGGATTTCTTCTCCTTGATGTCGGCGCCAATGTCGATGCCAAGCCGGAGCACCTCGCCCAATATGCCATCATGGGTTCTGTTTATTCTCAGCAAGTGCGCGGTGTCACTTCACCGAGAGTCGGGCTTTTAAATGTCGGAACAGAAGATAAAAAAGGAAACGAACTGACGAAGCAGACGTTTCAATTATTAAAAGAAACAGCTAATATACATTTTATCGGAAACGTGGAAGCGCGAGACCTTTTAGATGATGTGGCGGATGTTGTAGTAACAGACGGCTTTACCGGGAATGTTACACTCAAAACGCTGGAAGGTTCTGCGTTGTCTATTTTTAAAATGATGAAGGAAGTCATGACGTCTAATTTCACATCAAAGCTCGCGGCAGCTGTGCTGAAGCCGAAGATGAAAGACATGAAAATGAAAATGGAGTATTCGAATTATGGCGGAGCAAGTCTATTTGGCTTAAAAGCCCCTGTGATCAAGGCGCACGGCTCTTCAGATTCTAATGCTGTATTTCACGCGATTCGTCAAGCAAGAGAGATGGTCAGCCAAAATGTGGCTGCGCTCATTCAGGAAGAAGTAAAAGAAGAAAAAACAGATGAGTAGTCTGGAGGTTTTTACATCATGAGTAAGATTGCATTTTTATTCCCGGGTCAGGGATCACAATTTATCGGCATGGGGAAAGAGCTTTATGAGCAGGTCCCTGCTGCAAAGCGTCTCTTTGATGAAGCGGATGAAACATTGGAAACAAAACTCAGTTCGCTGATTTTTGAAGGTGATACTGAAGAATTAACGCTTACATATAATGCACAGCCTGCTTTGCTGACGACAAGCATTGCTGTTCTTGAAAAATTTAAAGAATCAGGCATTACACCTGATTTTACAGCAGGACACAGCCTTGGTGAATATTCCGCACTGGTTGCGTCTGGCGCACTGTCTTTCAAAGATGCTGTTTATACCGTCAGAAAACGCGGAGAGTTTATGAATGAAGCAGTGCCGGCTGGCGAAGGAGCCATGGCTGCGATTCTCGGCATGGATGCTGAAGCATTAAAGCAAGTAACCGATAAAGTTACGGAGGAAGGCAGCCTTGTCCAGCTTGCGAATCTCAACTGCCCCGGACAAATCGTCATTTCCGGAACAGCTAAAGGGGTAGAGCTTGCATCTGAACGGGCAAAAGAGAACGGTGCAAAACGTGCGATTCCGCTTGAAGTAAGCGGTCCGTTCCATTCTGAACTGATGAAGCCAGCAGCTGAAAAGCTGAAAGAAGTATTGGACTCCTGTGAAATAAAAGACGCTGACGTTCCAGTCATCTCAAATGTTTCTGCTAATGCCATGACTGATAAAGCAGAAATCAAAGAGAAGCTCATTGAGCAGCTCTACTCTCCGGTTCGTTTTGAGGAAAGCATTAACAAGCTGATTGCAGAGGGTGTTACGACTTTTATTGAAATCGGCCCCGGAAAAGTGCTTTCAGGCCTTGTGAAAAAAGTAAACAGACGCTTAAAAACAATTGCTGTATCAGATCCGGAAACGATCGAGCTGGCAATTCAAACGCTTAAGGAGGAGAATGAAAATGCTTAATGACAAAACAGCTATTGTCACTGGCGCATCCCGCGGAATCGGCCGCTCAATCGCCCTTGACTTGGCAAAAAGCGGCGCAAACGTTGTCGTGAACTACTCCGGCAATGAAGCGAAAGCTAATGAAGTAGTAGATGAAATCAAATCATTGGGCAGAAAAGCAATTGCTGTCAAAGCGGATGTATCAAATCCCGAAGATGTACAAAACATGATAAAAGAAACGCTGTCTGTTTTTTCTGCGATTGACATTTTAGTTAATAACGCCGGAATTACAAGAGACAATCTCATCATGAGAATGAAAGAAGATGAATGGGATGACGTCATTAACATTAACTTAAAGGGTGTTTTCAACTGCACGAAAGCTGTTACAAGACAAATGATGAAACAGCGTTCAGGCCGTATTATTAACGTGTCGTCTATCGTAGGTGTCAGTGGAAATCCTGGACAAGCAAACTACGTGGCCGCAAAAGCCGGCGTGATCGGTTTAACAAAATCTTCTGCTAAAGAGCTCGCAAGCCGCAATATTACGGTAAATGCGATTGCGCCTGGATTTATCTCAACTGATATGACAGATAAGCTAACAAAAGATGTTCAAGACGAAATGCTGAAACAAATTCCGCTCGCGCGCTTTGGCGAACCTGGCGACGTCAGCAGCGTGGTCACGTTCCTTGCTTCAGAGGGAGCTCGTTATATGACAGGCCAAACGCTTCATATTGACGGCGGAATGGTGATGTAAGTTTTTTTCTCGAAAATTTCATCATAGTTTCTCTAGTTTTTTAAAAACGAATCCACTATAATACTTGAGGGGAGGTGAATTGCTATGGCAGATACATTAGAGCGTGTAACGAAAATCATCGTAGATCGCCTTGGCGTTGATGAAGCAGACGTCAAACTTGAAGCTTCTTTCAAGGAAGACTTAGGTGCTGATTCCCTAGATGTAGTTGAGCTTGTTATGGAACTTGAAGACGAGTTTGATATGGAAATTTCTGACGAAGATGCTGAAAAGATTGCAACAGTCGGCGACGCTGTGAACTACATACAAAACCAGCAATAAGCTGATGCTAAAAGTCCCGCCGAAACGCGGGGCTTTAGCCCTTTATTCGTGCAGTTATTACAGCATGCCGCTTTTACGCGCGCTGTATCCGGTTTAGTCAGAGAAGCGCGGTGAACCTGATGTGCCTATGGAGGTTACTATGTCAAAACACTCACATTATAAAGATAAAAAAAAGTTCTATAAAAAAGTAGAACAATTTAAAGAGTTTCAAGAACGGATTTCGGTTCACTTTCAAAATGAAAAGCTTTTGTATCAAGCATTTACACATTCATCTTATGTGAATGAGCATCGGAAAAAGCCGTATGAAGATAATGAAAGGCTTGAATTTTTAGGTGACGCTGTTTTGGAACTGACCATCTCCAGATTCTTATTTGCCAAGTACCCGGCTATGAGTGAAGGAGATTTGACGAAATTGAGAGCTGCGATTGTATGCGAACCGTCTCTCGTTTCATTGGCTCACGAACTGTCATTCGGCGACCTTGTCCTATTAGGTAAAGGTGAGGAAATGACAGGCGGAAGAAAGCGTCCTGCTCTATTGGCGGATGTTTTTGAGGCATTTATCGGAGCCTTGTATCTTGACCAGGGATTAGAGCCGGTCGAAAGTTTCTTAAAAGTCTATGTGTTCCCTAAAATTAACGATGGTGCTTTTTCTCATGTGATGGATTTCAAAAGCCAGCTGCAGGAATACGTGCAGCGGGACGGCAAAGGCTCTCTGGAGTATAAAATCTCCAACGAAAAAGGGCCTGCGCACAACCGTGAGTTTGAAGCCATCGTATCTCTAAAAGGTGAACCACTCGGAGTCGGAAACGGCCGTTCAAAGAAAGAAGCCGAACAGCACGCTGCTCAGGAAGCTTTAGCTAAATTGCAAAAACACCATACGAGACAATAAAATCCCCCTTTATCATTCAGGGGGATTTCAGTATGTATGCCGTCTTATTTCATCCATGTTTTATGATAGAATTGAAATACTTATTACATAAGGAGGATCGCTATGTTCCTCAAACGTTTAGACGTTATAGGATTTAAATCGTTTGCAGAACGGATTTCCGTAGATTTTGTAAAAGGCGTTACAGCGGTTGTCGGTCCAAACGGGAGCGGAAAAAGCAATATCACAGATGCCATTCGCTGGGTTCTTGGAGAGCAATCGGCACGGTCTCTTCGCGGCGGAAAAATGGAAGATATCATTTTTGCCGGCAGTGATTCGAGAAAGCGATTAAACCTAGCTGAAGTTACACTTACTCTTGATAATGATGATCATTTCTTGCCGATTGACTTCCATGAGGTCAGTGTTACAAGACGTGTATACAGATCAGGCGAGAGTGAGTTTCTGATTAACAATCAGCCGTGCCGCTTAAAAGATATTATTGATTTGTTTATGGACTCTGGTCTAGGTAAAGAAGCATTTTCTATTATCAGCCAAGGGAAAGTGGAAGAGATCCTGAGCAGCAAAGCGGAGGATCGCCGCAGTATCTTTGAAGAAGCGGCCGGGGTGCTTAAATATAAAACGAGAAAGAAAAAAGCAGAAAATAAACTGTTTGAGACACAGGACAATTTAAACCGGGTAGAAGATATATTACATGAGCTTGAAGGACAGGTTGAACCTCTTAAAATTCAAGCTTCAATCGCGAAAGACTATCTGGAGAAAAAGAAAGAGCTGGAGCATGTTGAAATTGCGCTGACTGCCTATGATATCGAAGAGCTGCACGGCAAATGGTCAACGCTTAAAGAGAAAGTGCAGCTCGCAAAGGAAGAAGAGCTCGCTGAATCGTCTGCATTTTCTGCGAAAGAAGCGAAAATTGAAGATGCGAGAGACAAAATTCAAGCGCTAGATGAATCAGTAGATGAGCTCCAGCAGGTCTTATTGGTGACGAGTGAAGAGCTGGAAAAGCTTGAAGGCCGTAAAGAAGTCCTGAAAGAACGCAAGAAAAACGCTGTGCAAAACCAAGAACAGCTGGAAGAAGCCATCATTCAGTTTCAGCAAAAAGAAACGGTGCTGAAAGAAGAGCTTGCGAAGCAGGAAGCTGTCTTCGAAACGCTTCAGGCAGAGGTGAAACAGTTAAGAGCTCAGGTGAAAGAAAAACAGCAGGCTCTCAGTCTTCACAATGAAAATGTCGAAGAGAAGATCGAGCAGCTGAAAAGCGATTACTTTGAGCTGTTAAACAGCCAGGCTTCAATTCGCAATGAGCTCCAGCTGCTGGATGACCAGATGTCCCAATCCGCTGTCACATTACAGAGGCTTGCAGACAACAATGAAAAGCATCTTCAGGAACGGCGCGATATTTCTGCGCGAAAAGCCTCATGTGAAGCGGAGTTTGCCCGAATCGAGCAGGAAATTCACAGCCAAGTCGGCGCATATCGTGACATGCAGACAAAATATGAGCAGAAAAAGCGCCAATACGAAAAAAATGAATCCGCTCTGTATCAGGCATACCAATACGTTCAGCAAGCGAGATCAAAAAAGGACATGCTTGAGACGATGCAGGGTGATTTCTCCGGCTTTTATCAAGGTGTTAAAGAAGTGCTGAAAGTGAAGGAGCGCCTTGGCGGGATTCGCGGAGCGGTCCTTGAGCTGATGTCAACAGACCGAAAGTATGAAACGGCCATTGAAATTGCGCTCGGCGCTTCTGCCCAGCATGTCGTGACCGACGATGAACAGTCTGCCCGCAAAGCGATTCAATATTTAAAACAGAATTCCTTCGGCCGAGCGACGTTTCTGCCTCTTTCTGTCATCAGAGACCGCCAGCTTCAAAGCCGGGACGCGGAAACAGCAGCGCAGCATTCGTCATTTCTCGGGGTTGCCAGTGAACTTGTCACATTTGACCCTGCGTATCGGCGCATCATCCAGAATCTTCTTGGAACCGTGCTGATCACAGAGGATTTAAAGGGTGCAAACGAGCTTGCGAAGCTTCTCAGCCACCGGTACCGCATCGTAACCCTTGAGGGAGATGTCGTGAATCCGGGTGGTTCAATGACGGGCGGAGCGGTTAAAAAGAAAAATAACTCGCTGCTTGGAAGAAGCCGTGAGCTTGAAGATGTGAGCAAACGGCTCATTGAAATGGAAGAGAAAACAGCACTGCTTGAACAAGAAGTCAAAACACTCAAGCAATCCCTTCAGGATATAGAGAATAAACTGGCTGATTTAAGAGAAACAGGGGAAAGCTTGAGATTAAAGCAGCAGGATGTAAAAGGCCAGCTGTACGAACTTCAAGTTGCCGAGAAAAATATCAACACCCATTTAGAGCTCTATGATCAAGAAAAATCCGCTCTGTCAGAAAGCGATGAAGAGAAGAAAACGCGCAAACGCAAGCTGGAAGAAGAGCTTTCTGCCGTATCCGAAAAGATGAAGCAGCTTGAAGAGGACATGGACAGACTGACAAAACAAAAACAAACGCAATCCTCAACGAAAGAGTCTCTCTCCAATGAGCTGACCGAGCTGAAGATCACAGCGGCCAAAAAAGAGCAGGCATGCCAGGGGGAAGAGGACAACCTTGACAGACTAAAGAAAGAGCTCGCAGAAACAGAGTTTGCGTTAAAAGAAGCGAAAGAAGACTTGAGCTTCTTAACGTCAGAGATGTCATCAAGCTCGAGCGGCGAAGAAAAGCTTGAAGAAGCTGCAAAACATAAATTGAATGACAAAACGAAAACGATCGAACTGATTGCGTTAAGACGCGACCAGCGTATCAAGCTTCAGCATGGGCTTGATACGTATGAGCGTGAGCTGAAAGAAATGAAACGGCTGTATAAACAAAAAACAACGCTCTTAAAAGATGAAGAGGTCAAACTGGGCCGGATGGAAGTTGAGCTTGATAATTTGCTTCAGTACTTGCGGGAGGAATACAGCTTGTCCTTTGAGGGGGCAAAAGAGACATATCAGCTTGAAGCTGATCCAGAGGAAGCCAGAAAGCGCGTGAAGCTGATTAAACTCGCAATCGAAGAGCTGGGTGCTGTAAACCTCGGAAGCATAGATGAGTTTGAGAGGGTCAACGAACGGTATAAGTTTCTGTCGGAACAAAAAGAAGATTTGACAGAAGCGAAAAATACCCTGTTCCAAGTGATTGAAGAAATGGATGAAGAAATGACGAAACGCTTTAACGACACATTCGTCCAAATCCGCTCACACTTTGATCAAGTCTTCCGTTCCTTATTCGGAGGAGGACGAGCTGAACTAAGGCTCACCGATCCGAACGATCTGCTTCACTCAGGAGTCGAGATTATCGCACAGCCGCCGGGGAAAAAATTGCAAAACTTAAACCTTCTGTCAGGCGGAGAGCGTGCGCTTACTGCTATAGCGCTCTTATTCTCAATCTTAAAGGTTCGTCCTGTGCCGTTTTGCGTCCTTGACGAAGTAGAGGCTGCGCTTGACGAAGCGAATGTCTTCCGATTTGCGCAGTATTTAAAAAAATACAGCAGTGATACCCAGTTTATCGTGATTACCCACAGAAAAGGGACGATGGAGGAAGCGGATGTGCTATACGGCGTAACCATGCAGGAATCCGGTGTTTCCAAGGTAATCTCAGTTAAGCTGGAAGAAACAAAAGAATTCGTACAGTAACGAGGAAAGAGGGTAAAAGATGAGCTTTTTTAAAAAATTAAAAGAGAAAATCACAAAACAGACAGATTCCGTATCTGAAAAGTTTAAGGATGGCCTTGAAAAAACAAGAAACTCCTTTCAAACCAAAGTGAATGATCTTGTATCCCGTTACCGTAAAGTGGATGAGGATTTCTTTGAAGAACTTGAAGAGGTTCTTATCAGCGCGGATGTCGGCTTTACAACCGTTATGGAATTAATAGATGAGCTGAAAACAGAAGTGAAACGCAGAAATATTCAAGATCCGATGGAAGTCCAGTCTGTTATTTCTGAGAAACTGGTCGAGATTTATAACAGCGGAGATGAGCAAATTTCTGAATTGAACATTCAGGATGGGCGTTTAAATGTAATCCTTCTGGTAGGTGTAAACGGAGTCGGCAAAACGACAACAATCGGAAAGCTTGCCCATAAATTGAAGCAAGAAGGGAAATCTGTCGTACTTGCTGCTGGAGACACATTTAGAGCGGGCGCCATTGAACAGCTGGAAGTATGGGGAGAGCGTACGGGAGTGCCTGTCATTAAGCAGACGGCCGGAAGCGATCCTGCGGCTGTTATCTATGATGCTGTCCATGCTGCGAAAGCAAGAAACGCTGATATATTAATCTGTGATACAGCAGGGCGTCTCCAAAACAAAGTAAACCTGATGAAAGAGCTTGAAAAAGTGAAGCGCGTCATCGAAAGAGAAGTGCCTGAAGCGCCGCATGAGGTGCTGCTTGCTCTTGATGCCACAACCGGCCAAAACGCGATGGCGCAGGCGAAAGAGTTTTCTAAAGCAACAAACGTTACAGGCATTGCTTTAACGAAGCTTGACGGTACGGCAAAAGGCGGTATTGTCCTTGCGATCCGCAACGAGCTTCACATCCCGGTTAAACTAGTCGGGTTAGGTGAAAAAGTTGATGATCTCCAGGAATTTAACGCTGAATCGTATGTATACGGCCTGTTTTCAGATTTAGTTGAAAAAGCCGAGGATTAAGAAAAAGGCCCCTAAAAAGGCCTTTTTCTATTATTATCTTCTCACTTGATAGGCGAAATGATAAAGGCTGTTATCAGTGGATACCAGTCTCGAATCTCCTGAATAAGCTCTAAAAGGGATGATGTCATAGTAATGAACGGAAACAGATGTGTAATACGTATAGTACCCAGCAGCTGGTCCCAAATACATTGGAACCTCAAACGTTCCGTTTTCATCGGTTGTTCCTGAAGCTGTTTTTGTTGTATTTCCGACTTTCGTATCTGCTTCAAATCTTACTGGAGCGTTTGGCACCGGCTGTCCGTTTTGGTCGAGCAATTTGCCGCTTATGGTGATATTGTACTTCACTCGCCAAAATTGACCTTGACCGTAATTGATTTTACCGTAAACCCCTCCATCCGTGCTGATATTTGTGATTGTAGCCTTATAAGGCGCCTCAGCAGCGTCTGCTTGCTGTGCCGGGACAATGATTGTAAACACAGCTGCCAAGCACAGCATAAACAATAAACCGATTTTTTTCATGAAAAATCCTCCTTTTAAATAGGGTTCATATACAATATCGGAATAAATTGGGTGATATTTAGTGTATTTTGGAAAAAATAATCATTGCTATGACAAGATAAAAACTTGACAGTCTCCGTAAAACCATGTAAACTAAGTTATCGTAAAGGGATTTGACTTAACAAAGGGGAGAGCTCAAATGTCACTCGAAAAGACAACGAGAATGAATTATCTGTTTGATTTTTATCAGTCGTTGTTGACGTCAAAACAGAAGAGCTATATGTCGCTTTATTATTTGGACGATTTCTCCCTAGGCGAAATAGCCGAAGAATATGAGGTTTCAAGACAAGCTGTTTATGATAACATCAAACGAACAGAAGCGATGCTTGAACAATATGAAGAAAAGCTGCTCCTTTTGAAAAAGTTTCAGGAGCGTAAAGAGATGTTTAATAAGCTGAAGGAGCTTGCTTCCGGTTCAAAAGAAGAGGAAGAAATTACAGCTCTGATTGAAGCGCTTGAGAAATTAGATTAGGAGGCGGCAAACTATGGCATTTGAAGGATTAGCCGACCGACTGCAGCAGACGATTTCCAAAATCCGCGGAAAAGGGAAAGTCAGTGAACAAGATGTAAAAGATATGATGCGTGAGGTTCGTCTTGCGCTGCTTGAGGCTGACGTTAACTTTAAAGTAGTCAAGGATTTTGTCAAGAAAGTAAGTGAACGCGCTGTAGGCCAAGACGTCATGAAAAGTCTGACGCCCGGCCAGCAGGTCATTAAAGTTGTTAAAGAGGAACTGACTGAGCTGATGGGCGGCGAAGAGAGCAAAATCGCCACCGCGAAAAGGCCGCCGACTGTTATTATGATGGTCGGTCTCCAGGGTGCCGGTAAAACGACAACAAGCGGTAAGCTTGCGAATCTGCTGCGCAAAAAGCATAATCGCAAACCGATGCTGGTTGCTGCCGATATTTACCGCCCAGCCGCCATTAAGCAGCTGGAAACGCTTGGCAAACAGCTTGACATGCCTGTTTTCTCACTTGGTGATCAGGTCAGTCCTGTAGAAATAGCTAAACAGGCTATTGAAAAAGCCAAGGAAGAACATTATGACTATGTCATTTTGGATACGGCCGGCCGCTTGCATATTGACCATGAATTGATGGATGAACTGACCAGCGTGAAGGAAATCGCGAATCCGGAAGAAATCTTCCTGGTTGTCGATTCAATGACCGGTCAGGACGCTGTGAATGTAGCCCAAAGCTTTAATGAACAGCTCGGTTTAACCGGTGTTGTGCTGACTAAGCTTGATGGAGACACACGCGGAGGTGCTGCGCTTTCTATTCGCGCGGTCACAAACACGCCGATTAAGTTCGCTGGTTTAGGCGAAAAGCTTGATGCGCTAGAATCGTTCCATCCTGAACGCATGGCATCAAGGATTCTCGGCATGGGCGACGTGCTGACATTGATTGAAAAAGCACAGGCCAGCGTCGATGAAGATAAAGCCAAAGAGCTGGAACAAAAAATGAGAACAATGAGCTTCACATTGGACGATTTTCTGGAGCAGCTCGGGCAGGTCAGAAACATGGGGCCGCTTGATGAACTTCTGCAAATGATGCCGGGTGCAGGTAAAATGAAAGGCCTGAAAAACATCCAAGTTGATGAAAAACAGCTGAATCATGTGGAAGCAATCATTAAATCCATGACTGTTCGTGAAAAAGAACAGCCGGATATCATCAATGCCAGCCGGCGGAAGCGGATTGCGAAAGGAAGCGGGACATCCGTGCAGGAAGTCAACCGTCTGCTTAAGCAGTTTGACGAAATGAAAAAAATGATGAAGCAGATGACAAACATGTCAAAAGGCAAGAAAAAAGGGTTTAAGCTACCTTTTATGTAATCGGTTATACATGATAAAACCGTTGTTAAGAAAAAACACTTTACAAACACTTTTATCATTGTTAATATACTATCTTGTTGAAATATTTTCGGAGGTGCTAGTAAAATGGCAGTAAAAATTCGTTTAAAACGTATGGGATCAAAAAGATCTCCTTTCTATCGTATTGTTGTAGCAGATTCTCGTTCACCACGTGACGGCCGTTTCATCGAAACAGTCGGAACTTACAACCCGGTTGTAAAACCAGCAGAAGTGAAAATTGATGAAGAGCTTGCTCTTAAATGGCTTCAAACTGGAGCTAAACCTTCTGACACAGTTCGTAACTTGTTCTCTAACCAAGGAATCATGGAAAAATTCCACAACGCTAAACAAGGCAAGTAATGACTGATCAACACTTGGAAGATTTGATTGTCAAAATTGTGACGCCGCTTGTTGATCATCCAGATGACATTCGCATCACAAGAGAAGAAACCGATCAAAAGATTGCGCTGCGCTTATCTGTCCATAAGTCAGATACCGGTAAAGTTATCGGAAAGCAAGGCCGGACTGCAAAAGCGATTCGAACAGCTGTATTTGCAGCTGGCGCACAGTCTTCTAAGAAAGTTCAATTTGAGATATTTGACTAAAAGGGAGAGGGCCGGCACCTCCCCTTTTTTTACACGCAAAAAAGGGTAAACTGATAGAAGCTTAGGTGAAATTGAAAACCTGAGCGACAAAAAGTTTTAAAAGCGGGGAGCTTGGTGCGATGCAAATTATTCACCGTGTAGCCGTTATGCAAGTCTTAACCGAGCGCAGCAAGGAAAAGCTTTTAGCTTCTTTTGCCGAAAAGAAACAAATGCTTGAACGAGAATGCAGCCAGCTCTATTTTCAGCTTAGAAAACATGAGAAAGAACAGCAAAATCCAGATATGATTGAACAATTTAAAAAGGCAATAGAAAAGCGAAAAGATAACATAAAAATAATCGATTTTCAAATTGCTCAAGTACATACATTGCCGCTTGGCAGTGAGATGAAAGAAAAGGAAGTCGATGCGCTGCTGACAATTGAAGCCGGGGATAACTGGCATGAGAAAACAGCGGCAAACACCATCGTCATAAAAGACGGACAAGTAATTGAAATTCGCCAGAGGTGATGATATGACAAAGCGATGGTTTAACGTAGGTAAGATCGTAAATACCCACGGAATTAAAGGCGAAGTGCGGGTGATTTCGAAAACAGATTTTGCCGAAGAACGGTACAAGCCGGGCAACACGCTGTATCTGTTTATAGACGGACGTAACGAGCCCGTGGAAGTAACGGTGAACACGCACAGACTGCATAAACAATTTCATTTGCTGCAGTTTAAAGAAAGACAAAGCATGAATGAAGTGGAAGAACTGAAAAACGCGATCATTAAAGTTCCTGAAGAAGATTTAGGAGAGCTGAATGCGGGAGAATTTTATTTCCACGAAATCATTGGGTGTGAAGTATTTACCGAAGACGGCCAACTAATCGGAAAGGTTAAAGAAATTTTGACGCCTGGAGCTAATGACGTATGGGTCATCGGGAGAAAAGGGAAAAAAGACGCGCTGATTCCTTACATTGAATCAGTGGTCAAACATATCGATGTCAGCGAAAAGAAAATTGAGGTTGAACTCATGGAAGGATTAATAGACGAATGAAAATCGACTTTTTGACGCTGTTTCCCGAAATGTTTGAAGGCGTGCTCGGTTCATCGATTCTTCAAAAAGCGCAGGATAAAGAAGCGGTGCAGTTTCAAGTCGTAAATTTCCGGGAGTATTCTGATAACAAGCATAATACTGTTGATGATTATCCTTATGGCGGCGGGGCAGGCATGGTTCTCAAGCCTCAGCCTGTTTTTGACGCGGTCGAGGGCCTGACATCAAAGGCAGCCGCTGCTCCGCGTATTATTCTCGTCTGCCCGCAAGGTGAACGCTTTACCCAAAAAAAAGCCGAACAATTAGCGAAGGAAGAGCATTTGCTGTTCATTTGCGGCCACTATGAAGGCTACGATGAACGCATTCGCGAGCATCTGGTGACGGATGAAATATCCATTGGCGATTTTGTTCTGACCGGCGGTGAGCTCCCTGCAATGATGATTGCAGACAGTGTGGTTAGACTGCTTCCGGGTGTGCTGGGCAAAGAGGCTTCCCATATTGAGGATTCATTCAGCACCGGCCTCTTAGAGCACCCGCATTATACAAGACCGGCGGATTACAAAGGTTTAAAAGTGCCTGAAACGCTTCTATCAGGAAACCATGCGAAAATCAACGAATGGCGGAATAAAGAATCGATCAGAAGAACCTATGTAAGACGCCCGGATCTTCTGAAAGACTATCCGCTTACAGAGCAGCAAAGAAAATGGATTTCTGAATGGGAAAAAGAATAGATTTTATTGCATAGGCTATGAAATTGTGATAAGATACTACTTGTGGCTTAAGCGGGCTTATCCGCTGCAAGCTTGAAAACGATGTTCCGCTGTGCCGGGTTTTGTGGCCAAGAGCATCTGTTGGAAGGAGTTGAAAACGATGCAAAAACTAATTGAAGATATCACAAAAGAACAACTTCGTACTGATCTTCCTGCGTTCCGTCCTGGTGACACTTTACGTGTACACGTTAAAGTTGTTGAGGGTAACCGTGAGCGTATTCAGATCTTTGAAGGTGTTGTGATCAAGCGTCGTGGTGGTGGAATCAGCGAAACGTTCACAGTTCGTAAGATTTCTTACGGTGTTGGCGTTGAACGTACTTTCCCTGTACACACACCAAAAATCGCGAAAATCGAAGTTGTACGTTACGGTAAAGTACGCCGTGCTAAGCTTTACTACCTGCGTGAACTTCGCGGAAAAGCGGCTCGTATTAAAGAGATCAGACGATAATGATAACGAACGAAAAGAGCTTGTTACCTGTAACAAGCTCTTTTTTTATACACAATTTGAAAATGCCGGACAGGCATCGTAAAATACATAAAGGACAACAAAGAATCTTGCATACTGAAGAGATAAAGGCGGTGTTCGTGTCACATGACAATTCAATGGTTCCCGGGCCATATGGCAAAGGCAAGAAGGGAAGTAACCGAAAAATTAAAATTAATCGATATTGTATATGAATTGGTAGATGCCAGAATTCCTATGTCATCAAGAAACCCAATGATTGAGGACATTCTAAAAAATAAGCCGAGAATTATGCTGTTAAACAAGGCTGACAAAGCAGATGCGGCAGTTACGCAGCAATGGAAACAACACTTTGAGAATCAGGGGATTCGATCTCTGTCCATTAATTCGGTAAACGGACAAGGCTTAAATCAAATTGTGCCGGCATCAAAAGAGATCCTCCAAGAAAAATTTGACCGGATGAGGGCGAAAGGCGTGAAGCCTAGAGCAATTCGCGCTTTGATTATCGGTATTCCAAACGTCGGAAAATCAACACTTATCAACCGGCTAGCAAAGAAAAACATAGCAAAAACGGGAGACAGACCTGGTATTACGACATCTCAGCAGTGGGTCAAAGTCGGGAAAGAATTAGAGCTCTTAGATACACCGGGGATTTTATGGCCTAAATTTGAAGACGAGCTTGTCGGCTTGAGGCTGGCAATCACCGGGGCTATTAAAGATACAATTCTCAATCTGCAGGACGTGGCCGTGTTTGGTCTTCGTTTTCTCGAAGAACATTATCCTGAACGGCTTAAAGAGCGTTACAGCCTTGATGAGATCCCAGAGGACATTGCAGAGCTGTTTGATGCAATAGGTGAAAAGCGCGGCTGTCTCATGAGCGGAGGGCTTATTAACTACGATAAAACGACTGAAGTCATCATTCGCGATATCCGCACTGAAAAGTTCGGCAGGCTGTCATTTGAACAGCCCGCTAAGTAAAGGCGCGCAGAAATGCGGGTCTTTATTTTTTCCTGACCGATCCGATACATACAGTAAGGGAGAAGAGAAAGTGAATACATTAACCGTAAAGGACATTAAAGACCGTTTGCAGGAAGTGAAGGATGAACAAGACCCATTTCTTGCCCAATGCGTAAACGATCCGAGAAAGAGCGTTCAAACGCTTGTAGAGCAATGGCTTAAAAAGCAGGCGAAAGAAAAAGCGCTGAAAGAACAATGGCTGAATATGACTTCCTATGAAAGGCTGGCAAGAAACAAAGGATTTCGCTTGATCGCAGGTGTTGACGAGGTCGGCCGGGGGCCATTGGCGGGACCTGTTGTCGCCAGCGCAGTCATCCTTCCGAAGGAATGTGAAATACTTGGGCTGACAGACTCCAAAAAGCTTTCAGAAAAAAAGCGTGATGAATATTACGAACTTATTATGAAAGAAGCACTGGCGGTCGGAATAGGAATTGTAGAAGCCTCTGTGATTGATGAAATCAATATATATGAGGCTTCAAAGATGGCAATGGTGAAAGCGATACAGGATTTGTCAGATACACCTGATTATTTGCTTGTTGACGCAATGACACTGCCGCTCGACACGGCTCAGTCGTCAATTATAAAAGGTGATGCCAAAAGCGTGTCTATTGCGGCAGGTGCGTGTATCGCGAAAGTAACAAGAGACCGGATGATGAGCGTCTATGCCGAAACCTACCCCATGTATGGCTTTGAAAAAAATAAAGGCTATGGGACAAAAGAGCATCTTGAAGCTCTCGCTGCATACGGCCCAACTGAATTGCACCGCAAAACTTTCGCTCCTGTTCAATCTATCAGATAAATCAATGGACAAGGAGGCACCTCTTGTAAATGAATATACGAAATGATGTGCAAAAAGCGCTGCAGCACCTTTTTAAAAATACAGCAATCCCGCAGGAATCAGCAAATGTCAGCGAAGCGCAAAACGGGGAGAAGCGTCTTCTTTTAGGAAAAGTGCTTCGTTTATTAGGAGATCAGCATGCGCTGATCCAAGTCGGCAATCAAACTGTCCAGGGAAAACTTGAAACCCAGCTTCGTCCTCAGGCGTACTATTGGTTTTCCTACGAAAAAAACACGGCAGAACAAACAGGCCGCCTTCAGGTCGTTCAAAGCTTTAACCAAAATCCCAAAACCATTCAGGAAGCAGCGGGAAAGCTCCTGAATGCCATATCAGTAAAGCCGTCAAACGCTGCTCTAATGATGACAGGAGCAATGCTCAAGAGCAAAACACCCGTAACAGAAAATGATATCAAAACAGCTGTCCGCTGGATGGATGCGCTGCCTGCGTCAGACACAAAAAAAGCGATTGAAACGGTTCTGTTCGCTTTAAAGCGTGAATTACCCATTCACCCCGAGGTTTTGAGCGGTGTTCATGCTGTGAAATCGCCTGTTCCGCTGCATCAGCACGTATCTCAGCTGCTTCAGGCTATTAACCAAAACCCTCAGCAGAGCCAAATGATGACAAAGCTCAAAGAAGCAATTACAACACTTTTTAATAGCGAAATCGATGTTCATGCAGAACGTCTGATCGATAAGCTTGTCTCTATAACGGACAATACCAAAGCGCCTTCTTCAGGTAATCCAGCCGGAAATAGAGAGCTTAGCGCACCATCCGGCTCTCCCGAAAAGGCCGGTTTGCCGCCTGTAAACCACACAGCGGAACAGAGAGGCGTACAAGGAGAGCCAGCTAAAACCGCAGCAGACATTCCAATCAAAGAAGCCCGGCAGTTACTGACAAAGCTGACGGAATCTGCTGAAAAAAACAGTCTTCAAATTGTGAAAGAAGCAGCAAATTGGATGAAAGCGGCTGCTTCATCGGGTGATAGTAAGTCACCTGCCGCTTCAGCTGTTTTACAGGCTGCACAAGTCACAGATCAGGAAGCCGAAGTCTTTTTAAAGGCTGTTCAGCATACAGCGCCTAGTTTGGCTGATAAGGCAGATGTTCTTTCTTTCTTAACCAAAGTGAAGATGGCAATCGGCGCAAGGGACGAGCTTGCATTCATTAAAGCGTTTGAACAAGGAAGCGCGGTCACCCCTGATGAAATACAATCCATGAAGTTGGCTCTTCAGGCCGCAAGAGGGTCGCATGAGGTAGCCGAACCTGTCAAACGGGAAGCCGATCAGCTTTTTCACAAATTAAACGGCCAGCTTTTCATGCAGCAGGACCATCCGTCATACAGCCAAATAGTGATGTCATTTCCGCTGTTCTCGAAGTCAGGGGTTCAGGACATGACCGTTCTGTTTAAAGGAAAGAAAGAAGCGGATGGAAAGCTGGATCCCTCCCATTGCCGCCTTTTGTTTTTGCTGCAGTTGGATACGTTAAAAGAAACAGTCGTTGATTGTTTGATACAGCAAAAAGTCATGACCATTACAATTGAGACTGAATTCGATCTTCAGGCAGCGATCGATCCGATGGTGCCTGTGCTAAAACAAGGCCTTATGGAAATGGGATACAGCCTTTCAGGGGTAAACGCTAAAAAAAGGATTCACACCGAAGAGAAGACTGCAATTGATCAATATATAACAAGCATCAGTGATCAGGAAGTGGATGTGAAAATATGAAAGAGCAGATGCCGGTCAGAAAAGCTATGGCTCTCCATTATGACGAACGAAACGACAAGGCGCCGAAAGTGGTTGCGACAGGTAAGGGCCATATAGCCGACAATATTATCAAAGAAGCGAAAAATGCAGGGGTTCCGATTCAAGAAGATCGGACCCTTGTCGAATTAATGCGCCATTTGACTGTAGATGATCAAATCCCGGAAGCTCTTTATGAAACGGTGGCCGAGATTTTTTCGTTCGTTTATAGGTTGGACGAAAGCATGAAAAACAAAAAATAGCGAGAATATTCCCCATCCTCTGTTTGAAATTTATGTTTTTAATAAAATAAAAGTTTGAATGTTTAGAAGGATTTAAAGATTTTGCATCGAACTCTAGACAATTCTTCCAGTATTATTATAGAATGAAAGCGCAGTCTATTTTAGTTTTGTTACATAAGTTAGGAGGATGGGAAATGAATATCCATGAGTACCAGGGAAAAGAAGTCCTCAGAAATTATGGGGTATCTGTTCCTGAAGGTAAAGTGGCTTTTACAGCAGAAGAAGCAGTTGAGAAAGCAAAGAACTTATCCAGCTCGGTTTATGTCGTAAAGGCTCAAATTCATGCTGGCGGTCGAGGCAAAGCTGGTGGGGTAAAAATAGCAAAATCATTAGACGAAGTTAAAGCGTATGCCGAAGAGCTCTTAGGGAAGACCCTAGTTACACATCAGACGGGTCCGGACGGCCAAGTAATAAAACGCTTACTTATTGAAGAAGGCTGCGATATTAAAAAAGAATACTACGTGGGTCTTGTGCTTGACCGCGCTACTTCCAGAATCGTTCTGATGGCTTCTGAAGAAGGCGGAACAGAAATTGAAGAAGTTGCGGAAAAAACACCGGAAAAAATCAAAAAAGCTGTAATCGATCCGGCTGTCGGCCTCCAAGGCTATCAAGCCAGAGAAATTGCATTCGCTATTAATATTCCAAAAGAACTTGTGGGAAAAGCTGCTAAATTTATGCTTGGACTATATAAAGCGTTTGTTGAGAAAGACTGCTCTATCGCTGAAATCAACCCGCTCGTTGTCACCGGCGACGGAAGTGTGATGGCGCTTGATGCGAAATTGAATTTCGACAGCAACGCGTTGTATAGACAAAAAGATATTATGGAATACAGAGACTTGGATGAAGAAGATCCGAAAGAAATCGAAGCGTCCAAATATGATTTAAGCTACATTTCCCTTGATGGAAATATCGGCTGTATGGTAAACGGCGCGGGACTTGCAATGTCCACAATGGATATTATCAAGCATTACGGAGGAGAACCGGCCAACTTCCTTGATGTGGGCGGCGGTGCAACCGCAGAAAAAGTCACGGAAGCATTCAAAATCATTCTTTCTGATCAAAACGTTAAAGGGATTTTTGTCAACATTTTCGGCGGCATTATGAAATGTGATGTCATCGCAGAAGGGGTTGTTGAAGCGACTAAACAAGTCGGTTTGACATTGCCGCTTGTCGTCCGTCTAGAAGGCACAAACGTGGATCTAGGGAAGAAAATCCTTAGTGAATCAGGGTTAAATATTACATCTGCGGAATCAATGGCTGACGGCGCGCAGAAAATCGTATCCTTAGTTTAAGAAAGAATGAAAGGCAGGGGACCAGATAATGAGTGTTTTTATTAATAAAGATACAAGAGTTATTGTGCAAGGGATTACAGGTTCTACCGCTTTATTTCATACGAAACAGATGCTCGAATACGGCACAAATATCGTAGGCGGTGTAACACCTGGAAAAGGCGGAACTGAAGCGGAAGGGGTTCCTGTATTTAATACAGTGGCTGACGCAGTTCAAACGACCGGCGCTAACGCATCTGTTATATATGTGCCGGCACCGTTTGCAGCTGATGCGATTATGGAAGCGGTAGATGCGGAGCTTGATCTCGTGATCTGCATCACTGAACATATTCCGGTTTTGGATATGGTAAGGGTAAAACGCTTTATGGAAGGCAAGAAAACGAGACTGATAGGGCCGAACTGTCCTGGTGTCATCACGCCTGAAGAATGCAAAATCGGCATTATGCCTGGATATATCCATAAAAAGGGTCATGTAGGCGTTGTATCGCGCTCAGGAACATTAACATACGAAGCGGTGCACCAGCTGTCAGAAGCCGGTGTAGGACAATCTACAGCTGTTGGAATCGGCGGCGACCCTGTAAATGGAACAAACTTTATTGACGTTTTAAAAGCGTTTAACGAAGATCCTGACACACATGCTGTCATTATGATTGGCGAAATCGGCGGTACTGCCGAAGAGGAAGCGGCAGAGTGGGTAAAAGCCAACATGACAAAACCGGTAGTCGGTTTTATCGGCGGTAAAACAGCACCTCCAGGGAAGCGCATGGGACATGCCGGCGCCATTATTTCCGGCGGAAAAGGTACAGCTGATGAAAAAATCAAAACCCTTAATGCATGCGGAATCGAAGTTGCAGACACACCTTCTGTAATGGGCGAAACGTTAATTAAGGTGCTGAAAGAGAAGAACTTGTTCGAAACTTGCAAAACGCATTAATAAAGAAGGAACAGCCGTCAAGGCTGTTCTATCTTTTTTCTGTCAAAAGGAGGTCAATATATTGGATCAGGCCGCTGCCTGTTTAATGATTTGCAGAATCAATCAATTATTATCCCCATCCCTTCTATTAAAATGGTGGAAAGCCGATCCATCTATGTCGCTGACATCACCCGTGTTAGAAACTGTTACTCGCGGTAAAAGAGAGGCAGCTGCATTAAAAAACAAAATAGAAAAACATTATCCAAAGCTTCAGCGTGTACTTGCTGCTTACCATGAGCAAGGCATTATCCCCATCCCGATTTCTTCTGAGCAATATCCTTTCTGGCTGAAAACCATTTATGATCCCCCCGCCGTCCTGTTTGCAAAGGGTGATATGGCTCTTCTTTCCGAAGGGAGGAAAATTGGAATTGTAGGTACAAGAAATCCAACAGCTTATGGGATACATGTTGTCAATCACCTTACTAAAGAGCTTTGCCGCAAAGAGTGGGTGATTGTCAGCGGACTTGCGTCTGGGATAGACGGAATGTCCCACGCGGCAAGTATTAAGGCGAAGGGGCGGACAATCGGCGTCATTGCAGGGGGATTTCATCACATTTATCCCCGGGAAAACCTTCAGTTAGCAAATCACATGGCAAAACACCATATCCTTCTGTCAGAGCATCCACCTGAAACTAAACCCCAAAAATGGCATTTCCCTATGAGAAACCGCATCATCAGCGGATTAAGTGAAGGCATTATTGTTGTGCAGGGCAAAGAAAAAAGCGGTTCGCTGATTACTGCATATCAAGCACTGGAACAAGGGAGAGAAGTTTTTGCCGTACCCGGTTCATTATTTGATCCTTACGCCGGAGGTCCTATAAAACTGATTCAGCAGGGGGCTAAAGCCATATGGTCAGCAGAGGATGTTTTCGAGGAGCTTCCTGAAAGAAACGTTCAATATACGGAACCCTTTTGAATTATCGTTTGACAAACGGCATTGTAATATTTAATAATAGTGAGGATTTAAAGTTGCATATTGTTTTCTATTTAAATAATGACGTTCATCATAAAGAATGAAATGTTGAAAGCCAAATAAAGACAGCAGCAAAAATAAAATTGAAATACTTGAAAAGAGAGAGAACACCTCTTGAGGGGGATGAAAATGTCTGATTATCTAGTCATCGTGGAATCGCCTGCTAAGGCGAAAACGATTGAACGTTACTTAGGTAAAAAATATAAAGTAAAAGCATCAATGGGACATGTCCGGGATCTTCCAAAAAGTCAAATGGGAGTTGACATAGAACAGAATTTCGAACCAAAATATATTACCATTCGAGGTAAAGGGCCGGTATTAAAAGAGTTGAAAACGGCTGCGAAAAAAGCTAAAAAAGTGTATCTCGCAGCCGACCCCGACAGAGAAGGGGAAGCGATTGCATGGCACTTGGCACACAGCCTTGATTTAGATCTCAATTCAGACTGCCGTGTGGTGTTTAACGAAATTACAAAAGACGCCATTAAGGAATCGTTTAAACATCCCCGCATGATCAATATGGATTTAGTGGATGCACAGCAGGCGAGACGTATTTTAGACAGGCTTGTCGGATACAAAATCAGTCCTATCCTATGGAAAAAAGTCAAGAAAGGGCTTAGCGCAGGCCGCGTTCAATCCGTTGCCCTCCGTTTGATTACTGACCGTGAAAAAGAAATTAACGACTTTAAGCCGGAGGAATATTGGACCATTGACGGTACGTTCTTAAAAGGACAGGAAACGTTCGAAGGGAGCTTTTTCGGAAAAAGCGGCAAAAAACTTCCTTTAAATAGTGAAGCCGACGTAAAAGACATTCTTTCTCAGCTTAAAGGCAATAAATATACAGTTGAAAAAGTAACGAAAAAGGAACGTAAACGTAATCCGGCCTTGCCTTTTACCACTTCCACCCTGCAGCAGGAAGCGGCTCGCAAACTCAATTTCAGAGCGAAGAAAACGATGATGATTGCACAGCAATTATATGAAGGAATCGATCTTGGAAGAGAAGGAACTGTCGGTCTGATCACGTATATGAGAACGGATTCAACCCGTATTTCAAATACGGCGGTTGATGAAGCTGCTGCATTTATTGATCAGGCATACGGAAAAGAGTTCTTAGGCGGCAAACGAAAGCCTGCGAAAAAGAATGAAAGTGCCCAGGATGCCCACGAAGCCATCCGTCCGACATCAGTTCTCAGAAAACCTAGTGAATTAAAAGCAGTACTCGGCAGAGATCAGATGAGATTGTATAAATTAATTTGGGAGCGCTTTGTTGCCAGCCAAATGGCACCTGCAATTCTCGATACAATGAGTGTCGATCTGACAAACAATGGTTTGACATTTCGTGCAAATGGAAGTAAAGTCAAGTTTTCCGGGTTTATGAAGGTGTATGTTGAAGGAAAAGACGACCAAATGGAAGAAAAAAACCGGATGCTGCCTGACTTACAAGAAGGCGACACGGTATTATCAAAAGATATAGAACCGGAGCAGCATTTTACCCAGCCGCCTCCGCGATATACCGAGGCACGACTCGTTAAAACTCTTGAAGAACTCGGTATCGGCCGTCCTTCCACATATGCTCCGACGCTTGATACCATTCAGCGGCGCGGCTACGTGTCTTTGGATAATAAACGTTTTGTTCCGACTGAACTGGGGCAGATCGTTCTTGACTTGATTATGGAATTTTTCCCTGAAATCATTAACGTTGAGTTTACAGCGAAAATGGAAAAAGACCTTGATCATGTTGAAGAAGGCGATACCGAATGGGTTAAGATTATTGATAACTTCTACGCGGATTTTGAAAAACGTGTGAAAAAAGCTGAAGCGGAAATGAAAGAAGTTGAAATCGAGCCTGAATATGCAGGGGAAGATTGTGAATTGTGCAATTCTCCAATGGTATATAAAATGGGCCGGTACGGTAAATTCTTAGCTTGCTCCAACTTTCCGGATTGCCGGAACACAAAGCCGATTGTGAAACAAATCGGCGTGAAGTGCCCGAGCTGCGGTGAAGGAAATATTGTTGAACGAAAATCGAAAAAGAAACGGGTTTTTTACGGCTGTGACCGTTATCCGGACTGTGAATTCGTTTCCTGGGACAAACCAATTGAACGAAAATGCCCGAAATGCGGAAAAATGCTTGTCGAGAAAAAACTCAAAAAAGGCATACAAGTCCAATGCGTGGAATGCGATTATAAGGAAGAACCACAGAAGTAGCGGTGAGCAGGGTCTTGCTCACCTTCTTTGTGTGTTAAAAGAAGGCCTTGAATAATAAACTAGGAGATGTGAAAGATGAACCAACAAACAGTGAATGTAATCGGAGCCGGACTCGCAGGAAGTGAAGCGGCATGGCAGCTTGCCAAACGGGGAATTCAAGTCAAATTATATGAAATGCGTCCTGTTAAACAAACCCCTGCGCACCATACAGATAAATTTGCCGAGCTTGTGTGCAGCAACTCTTTGCGCTCCAACACACTTGCTAATGCGGTCGGTGTATTAAAGGAAGAAATGCGGGCACTAGATTCAGCCATCATCGCGGCCGCTGACGAATGTTCGGTGCCTGCCGGCGGTGCTCTCGCGGTAGACCGTCATGAATTTGCCGCAAGCGTGACAAATCGGGTAAAAAACCATCCAAACGTAACCGTAATGAATGAAGAAGTGACGGAAATTCCAGAAGGTCCTACCGTTATTGCCACGGGACCGTTAACGTCTGAATCGCTGTCTGCCCAGCTAAAGGAGCTGACTGGAGAAGACTATTTATATTTTTATGACGCAGCGGCGCCAATTGTAGAAAAAGACAGCCTTGATATGGATAAAGTGTACTTGAAATCCCGTTATGATAAAGGTGAAGCGGCGTATTTGAACTGCCCGATGACAGAAGAAGAGTTTGATCGTTTTCATGAAGCATTAACATCAGCAGAAACAGTCCCTTTAAAAGAATTTGAAAAAGAGATTTTCTTTGAAGGCTGCATGCCGATTGAAGTCATGGCAAAACGGGGAAAGAAAACAATGCTTTTCGGACCGATGAAGCCGGTTGGATTAGAGCATCCTGAGACAGGAAAACGTCCTTATGCTGTCGTCCAGCTCAGACAGGATGATGCTGCGGGAACACTCTATAATATTGTAGGATTCCAGACTCATTTAAAATGGGGAGACCAAAAAGAAGTTCTCAAATTGATTCCGGGGTTAGAAAATGTAGAAATCGTCAGATACGGCGTGATGCACAGAAACACATTCATTAACTCTCCAAGCCTGTTAAAGCCGACTTATCAATTTAAAAACCGCAGTGATTTGTTCTTTGCAGGCCAAATGACGGGAGTAGAAGGATACGTGGAATCAGCTGCATCAGGACTCATAGCAGGCATTAATGCGGCTAAACTTGTACTAGGAGAAGAGCTTGTCACTTTCCCTCAGGAAACAGCGATAGGCAGTATGGCTCACTATATTACAACAACAAACCAGAAGAACTTCCAGCCGATGAATGCAAACTTTGGGCTTTTAAAAGAATTGCCTGTTAAAATTAAAAATAAAAAAGAGCGGAATGAACAATACGCGAACCGTGCGATTGAGACAATTCAAACAATTTTGAAAACAATATAGGTATTGATTGCAACCTGAACGCGATTTGTGATACCATTTAAAAGCCCTTTCTGGGGAGGTTTAGGTATGGATAATGTTAAGAATTTCGTAAAGTTATTCGTAGAATATTTACAAATTGAAAAAAATTATTCACAATATACTATTGTGAATTATGTGGATTCAATTGAAGAATTCGAGACTTTCCTGCGCGTTCAAGGTATAAATGGATTTGAAGAAGCTGCATATCAGGATACTAGGATTTTTTTGACGGAAGCCTATGAAAAAGGTTTATCGAGAAGAACGATAAGCAAAAAGATATCTGCATTAAGAAGCTTTTATAAGTTTCTGATGCGGGAAAAGCTTGTTGAAGAAAATCCGTTTCAGCTTGTTCATCTGCCGAAACAAGAAAAACGGATACCGAAGTTTCTATATCAAAAAGAGCTTGAGGAGCTGTTTGAAGTTTCAGATATAAGCCAGCCGGCCGGAATGAGGGATCAAGCGCTGTTAGAGCTTCTCTATGCCACCGGAATGAGGGTCAGTGAATGCTGTTCCATAACTGTTAACGATGTTGATTTATTTATGGACACTGTGCTTGTTCACGGCAAAGGCAAGAAGCAGCGCTATATCCCCTTTGGGTCTTACGCCCGCGAAGCGTTGAAGGTATATATGAATAGCGGAAGACAGTGCTTGCTGATGAAAGCAAAAGAACCTCATGATCTATTATTCGTGAATCAAAGAGGCGGACCGCTTACAGCCCGAGGCATCAGACATATTTTAAGCGGGCTTGTTCAAAAAGCGTCCGGCACTTTACATATCCATCCGCATATGCTTCGACATACGTTCGCCACTCATCTGTTAAACGAAGGAGCAGATTTGAGAAGTGTTCAAGAACTGCTCGGACATTCCAATCTGTCTTCGACACAGATATATACGCACGTTTCGAAGGAAATGTTGAGAAACACATATATGTCTCACCATCCAAGAGCTTTTAAGAAAAATTAAAGGAGGCCCTTTATGTCATCTTTTCATGCGACCACAATATTTGCCGTGCAGCATAAGGGACGAAGTGCTATGTCCGGAGACGGCCAAGTGACATTTGGTCAGGCTGTTGTCATGAAACACACTGCACGAAAAGTGAGAAAACTGTTTAACGGTAAGGTTCTTGCTGGGTTTGCGGGATCTGTTGCAGACGCTTTCACTTTATTCGAAAAGTTTGAAGCTAAGCTTGAAGAGTACAACGGCAACTTAAAACGAGCCGCTGTTGAGCTTGCTAAAGAATGGCGCAGCGATAAAGTGCTTAGAAAGCTTGAAGCCATGTTAATCGTTATGAATCAGGATACTTTGCTTCTCGTATCGGGAACAGGCGAGGTAATCGAACCAGATGACGGCATTCTCGCGATTGGATCAGGAGGCAATTACGCTTTGGCGGCCGGAAGAGCTTTGAAAAAACATGCCGGTGAAAACATGTCTGCAAGTGAGATTGCTAGAGCCGCGTTAGAAACAGCGGGCGAAATTTGTGTTTACACGAACGATCAAATCATACTGGAAGAACTTGAATAGAAAGGACTTGAGGCGCATGGAAAAAAAACCATTAACACCAAGACAGATTGTAGATCGGTTAGACCAATATATTGTCGGTCAGCAAAACGCGAAAAAAGCTGTCGCCGTGGCATTAAGAAACCGCTATAGAAGAAGTCTTCTAGATGAAAAACTGAAGGATGAGGTCGTTCCGAAAAACATTTTAATGATGGGGCCTACCGGCGTTGGGAAAACTGAAATTGCCAGACGAATCGCCAAGCTCTCAGGTGCGCCATTTATCAAAATTGAAGCAACAAAATTTACTGAAGTCGGCTACGTAGGCAGAGATGTTGAATCAATGGTCAGAGACCTTGTGGAGACTTCTGTTCGGCTTATAAAAGAAGAGAAAATCAATGAAGTAAAAGAGCAGGCTGAAGAAAATGCAAATAAACGCATTGTTCATCTGTTAGTTCCTGGGAAGAAAAAACAATCAGGCGTTAAAAATCCTTTTGAAATGTTGTTTGGCGGCAGCCAGCCGAGTGGCGAAGATGAGGCGGAGAGCCAGGAAGAAGCAAACATTGAAGAAAAAAGAAAACGCATGGAGCATCAGCTGGCTTTAGGAGAGCTCGAAGACCACTATGTAACCGTAGAAGTCGAAGAGCAGCAGCCTTCTATGTTCGACATGCTGCAGGGCTCTGGTATGGAGCAGATGGGCATGAATATGCAGGACGCACTGAGTGGATTAATGCCAAAGAAAAAGAAACGGCGTAAAATGACAGTCAGAGAAGCCAGAAAAGTTCTGACGAATGAAGAAGCAAGTAAACTCATCGATATGGATGAAGTCGGCCAGGAAGCTGTTCAGAGAGCAGAAGAGAACGGAATTATCTTTATCGACGAGATTGATAAAATTGCAAAAAACGGCGGCGCGTCATCTTCTGCCGATGTATCAAGAGAAGGCGTTCAGCGGGATATCCTCCCAATCGTTGAGGGTTCAACCGTTGTCACTAAATATGGTTCGGTAAAAACAGACCATGTGTTATTTATTGCGGCAGGAGCGTTTCATATGGCCAAACCATCTGATTTGATTCCTGAACTGCAGGGGCGTTTCCCGATTCGTGTAGAACTGAGCAAACTCACGGTAGACGACTTCGTGAGAATTTTGGTTGAGCCGGATAATGCGTTGCTGAAACAATATCAGGCATTATTGCAGACGGAAGGTATATCTCTTGAATTTTCTGACGAAGCTATTCGTAAGATTGCAGAAGTGGCTTATCATGTGAACCAGGACACAGATAATATCGGTGCGAGACGCCTTCATACAATACTTGAACGTCTATTAGAAGATCTATCGTTTGAAGCTCCTGATGTCACAATGGAGAAAATAACGATTACACCACAGTATGTCGAAGAAAAGCTAGGAACGATAGCCAAAAATAAAGATGTAAGTCAATTTATATTGTGAAAAATTTAATATGAGGAATATTTAGGAGGATTATTTATCATGGCTTTATTACAAAAAACAAGAATTATTAACTCCATGCTGCAAGCTGCAGCAGGGAAACCGGTGAACTTCAAGGAAATGGCGGAGACGCTGCGGGACGTAATTGATTCCAATATTTTCGTTGTAAGCCGCAGAGGCAAACTCCTTGGATATTCTATTAACCAGCAAATTGAAAATGACCGCATGAAAAAAATGCTTGAGGATCGTCAATTCCCTGAAGAATATACGAAAAATCTGTTTAACGTTCCTGAAACATCTTCTAACTTGGATATTAACAGTGAATATACTGCTTTTCCTGTTGAGAACAGAGACCTGTTCCAAGCTGGTTTGACAACAATTGTACCAATCATCGGAGGCGGAGAAAGATTAGGGACACTCATTCTTTCACGTTTACAGGATCAATTTCATGACGATGATTTAATTCTCGCTGAATACGGTGCTACAGTTGTCGGAATGGAAATCTTGCGAGAAAAAGCAGAAGAAATCGAAGAGGAAGCAAGAAGTAAAGCTGTCGTACAAATGGCTATCAGCTCGCTTTCTTACAGTGAGCTTGAAGCAATTGAACACATTTTTGAAGAGCTTGACGGAAACGAAGGTCTTCTCGTTGCAAGTAAAATCGCAGACCGCGTCGGCATTACCCGATCTGTTATTGTGAACGCACTCAGAAAGCTGGAAAGCGCTGGTGTCATCGAGTCAAGATCATTAGGAATGAAAGGTACTTATATCAAAGTGCTTAACAACAAATTCCTAATTGAATTAGAAAATCTCAAATCTCATTAATCACTGAAAGAACCCCTTTTTAAGGGGGTTCTTTTTTATGCTCAAATAAAGGAAATTGGTAAGCTTTATTTCCTGGGTTGAAAGTCTTTCTTTGTAATATTTTTAATAAATCTTACATTTTTCATTAAAAAGACTCAAAAATAACGAAAAAATGTCGAAAAAACAGAAATTCCGCTATTTTCAGGCTTATATCAAGGTGAAAAACATAGTTCAAATAATCTAGGACTATATACCTAGTTGTAAAATAGATAATTGTGAGGACATTTTTTTACACGAACTTCATAGACTTTATGCCTGTTATTTCTTACAATAAGCATATAGTTTTACAATTCTCGACAAGGATATTGAGGGTGAAAAAAACTGAAATGGAGGTAAGTGGATTTGAGCTTATTTTCTGGAACGATACAAAATCTTGAAAATGCCTTGGGCAGAGCGAATATTAAGCAAAAAGTCATAACTAATAATATCGCCAATATAGATACACCGAACTATAAGGCGAAAAAAGTCTCTTTCCAAAATTTATTAAATCAAGAATCCTCGCGTCTCGAAGCGACAAAAACAGACTATCGTCATGTTGATTTTTCTGATACTGATTCGAATTATTCAATTGTAACAAGTGCGAATACATCGTATCAGCAAAACGGAAACAATGTTGACGTCGACAAAGAGATGACAGAATTGGCGCAAAATCAAATCAACTATCAAGCTTTAGTTGAAAGAATGAACGGTAAATTTAATTCGCTGAAAGCCGTATTAACAGGAGGGAAATAATGACAGCTTTTCATAGCTTAAATGTTTCAGCATCAGCTTTAACAGCTCAGCGTGTCAGAATGGACGTTGTATCGTCTAACTTGGCTAATATGGATACGACTAGAGCTAAGCAGGTGGACGGAGAGTGGGTGCCTTACAGAAGAAAAATGGTTTCTCTTCAGTCAAAAGGTGAATCGTTCTCTTCAATTCTCAATTCTAAAATGAGCGGAAGCGGCAATGCCGGAAACGGTGTAAAGGTTTCTAAAATCGCGGAAGATGATTCAGATTTTAATCTTGCCTATGATCCGGCAAACCCAGATGCAAACGCTGAAGGATATGTACAAAAGCCTAATGTTGACCCGTTGAAAGAAATGGTTGACCTTGTCAGCAGCACAAGATCATACGAGGCGAATGTCACAGCAATGAATGCCACAAAGGGAATCCTGATGAAGGCGTTAGAAATCGGAAGGTAAGGTGAACGAATGTGATTAATGCAATTTCTCCTTTTCAGGTTCAAAATACTCAAAACACTCAAAATGCAACAAATCAAGTAAACAATAGCCAAAAAACAGATTCTTCAAATCAAACAAGCTTTTCGGAGCTTTTAAAAAACTCTATTAGTTCGTTAAATGAGTCCCAAGTAGCTTCTGACAACATGACTAATGCCTTGGCTGCAGGAAAAGATGTAAATCTTGATGAGGTCATGATCGCCGCTCAAAAAGGAAGCGTCTCTCTAACTGCTGCAACAGAGTTCCGCAATAAAGCTGTGGAAGCCTATCAGGAGATTATGAGAATGCAAATGTAGAGGGTCTTACGATTAAGAGAAAGAGTGGAATGACCGGGGGTTAACATGAATCGTACTCTAATGCAAATGAAAAACAAAACGAGTGAGTTTTGGAAAAACAGATCTAAATTACAAAAGATTTTAATGATTAGTGCTTTAGCGGCAATTATTATTTTTGGAATTATTATCAGTGTTTTTGCTTCCAGTTCAAAAATGGCGCCGCTGTACAAAGATTTATCTGCTGAAGAAGCAGGGCACATCAAAGAAGAACTTGATGCGAAAAAAGTGCCAAACGAACTTTCAAACGGCGGAACAGTGATAAGTGTTCCGGAGGATCAGGTTGATTCATTGAAAGTGCAGCTGGCTGCAGAAGGACTTCCTAAAACCGGATCAATTGATTATTCATTTTTTGGGCAGAATGCCGGCTTTGGTTTGACAGACAATGAGTTTGATATGGTCAAAGTGAAAGCAACACAGACAGAACTGTCGAATTTGATCAATGAAATGGACGGTATTAAAAATTCCAAAGTAATGATTAACCTCCCGAAAGACGCTGTGTTTGTCGGTGAGGAGCAATCTGCAGCATCCGCATCAATCGTCCTGCAGGTACAACCGGGCTATACCCTTGAACAAAGCCAGGTTAACGGACTGTATCATCTAGTATCGAAAAGTGTGCCGAACCTAAAAGAAGATAATATCGTCATTATGGACCAAAATTCTACATACTACGATAAATCCGACAGCGATGCAGGGTCCTACGCGGATAGTTATTCTTCACAGCAAGGGATTAAATCTCAAGTCGAAAAAGACGTTCAAAAACATGTTCAGACACTGCTCGGTACGATGATGGGACAAGATAAAGTCGTTGTTTCCGTTACAGCAGACATTGATTTCACAAAAGAAAATCGCACAGAAGACTTTGTCGAACCTGTAGATAAAGAAAACATGGCAGGCATTGCAGTCAGCGCGGAAAAGGTATCTGAAACATATCAGGGTGACGGTGCAGCCAATGGCGGAATCGCCGGAACAGGCGACGATGATGTAACAAATTACGAAGCTGACGGGGAAAATACCGAAGGCGGAGGTTATGAAAAAAGCAGCGAAAAAATCAACTATGAGGTTAACCGGATTCATAAAGAAATCGCAGAGAGCCCTTATAAAGTCAGAGATTTGGGAATCCAAGTGATGGTGGAGCCGCCGGACGCAAAAAATATCGAGTCGCTTTCAGCTGAAAGACAAGAAGATATTCAAAAAATACTTTCAACTGTAGTCAGAACTTCTATTGATAAGGATGCACAAGACCAGGAGCTTACCGACGAGGACATCAATAATAAAATTGTCTTATCCGTCCAGCCTTTTGATGGCAAAGTAAATATGGACGCTGATACAGAAGAAGCCTTAGGTGTGCCGATTTGGGTTTATATTGCAGGAGGTATTTTGATTGCTGCCATCATCATTCTCATTATTATGCTGGTTAGAAAGAAACGGACGCAAGAGGATGAATTTGAGGAATATGAGTATGAGGTTCCTCAAGAACCGATCAATCTGCCTGATATCAACGAAGAGGAAAATGAAACAGCGGAAACAGTCAGACGAAAACAGCTTGAAAAGATGGCGACAGACAAGCCAGAAGATTTTGCAAAACTGCTGAGAAGCTGGCTGGCCGAGGATTAGGAGGAATTAGAAATGGCGAGACGTGATCAAGATAAGCTTACAGGAAAACAAAAAGCAGCCATTCTCATGATTTCCTTGGGGTTAGATGTGTCAGCTTCTGTATATAAGCACTTAACCGATGAAGAAATTGAAAGGCTTACCCTGGAAATATCAGGGGTTCGAAGTGTCGATCATCAAAAAAAGGATGAAATTATAGAAGAATTTCATAATATAGCCATTGCGCAAGATTATATTTCTCAAGGCGGCCTAAGCTATGCGAGACAAGTTCTTGAGAAGGCGCTTGGAGAGAATAAGGCGGAAAACATTCTAAACAGGCTGACTTCTTCTTTGCAGGTTAAACCATTTGATTTTGCCAGAAAAGCGGAGCCTGAACAAATTTTAAATTTTATACAGCAAGAGCATCCTCAGACGATGGCTTTAATCTTGTCTTATTTAGACCCTGTTCAATCCGGGCAAATTTTATCCGAGCTGAATCCCGAAGTACAGGCTGAGGTCGCCAGAAGAATCGCAGTTATGGACAGAACGTCACCTGAAATTATTAATGAGGTAGAACGGATTCTGGAACAAAAATTATCTTCTGCATTTACTCAGGATTATACACAAACAGGCGGAATTGAAGCCGTTGTGGAAGTGTTAAACGGGGTAGACAGAGGAACAGAGAAGACGATCTTGGATTCATTGGAAATTCAGGATCCCGATCTTGCTGAAGAAATTAAAAAGCGGATGTTTGTCTTCGAAGATATTGTTACACTTGATAACCGCGCAATTCAGAGGGTCATCCGCGATGTTGAAAACGACGATCTGCTCCTTTCATTAAAGGTTGCAAGCGAAGAAGTCAAAGAAATTGTATTCAACAATATGTCACAGCGTATGGTTGAAACCTTCAAAGAAGAAATGGAATTTATGGGACCTGTACGCTTGAAAGATGTAGAAGAAGCTCAGTCTAGAATTGTAAGCATCGTCAGAAAGCTTGAAGAAGCCGGTGAAATTGTGATAGCAAGAGGCGGAGGGGACGATATTATTGTCTAATATCATTAAACAAGAATCATCTTTTTCTCCACAAAAGGATAGAAGAAAACTCTCTATACAAGAGGTGCACATTGATCATTCTCACCTTTTGCAGGCTGAAGAGAACCCAGAAGCGCTTATGGCGCGGGTGAAAGAGGAAGCTGACCGGATTTCTGAGCAGGCCAACAGCCATATAGAAAATATTCGCCGTCAAATTGAACAGGAAAAAAATGATTGGGCGGCTGAAAAACAGAAGCTGATCGAGGAAGCAAAAGCCGAGGGCTTTGAACAAGGTATGGCATTGGGCAGAACTGAAGCGCTTGAACAGTATGCCGAGCTGATCGGCCAAGCGAACAGCATAACTGGAATGTCCAGAAAAGCTGTTGAGGATAAGCTTGAAGACGCTTCAGAAGAAATCGTCGAGCTTGCCGTTGCACTAGCTGGAAAAGTGTGGCAGCAAAAATCTGATGATAAAGAGGCATTTCTCCTGCTTGTGAAACAGGTCGTAAACGAAGTAAGAGAATATGACGATATATCAATATATGTGGATCCGTATTACTATGAGACTGTTTTTCAGCAAAAAGATGAAATCATGCAACTTCTTTATAAAGAATGCCGGCTTGGCATATATGCTGATGAAAAAGCTCAAAAAGGATCATGTTATATAGAAACTCCTTTTGGCAGAGTAGATGCGAGTGTTGACACTCAATTAATGCAATTGAAAGATAAACTTCTGACAGCGCTGGAAGCGGGTGCAGCTGAATGAAGACACAGAGTCTGATAGATTGTATTGAAATGACGGACTCGTATAAACGGTATGGAAAAGTCAAACGGGTGATCGGCCTGATGATTGAATCAAAAGGGCCTGCAAGCTCAATTGGAGACGTGTGCCTGATTTACGCAAAAGGGCAATCAGGTACAGTCATTAAAGCTGAGGTTGTCGGCTTCCAGGAAGAGAATATTTTGCTTATGCCTTATTTAGAGGCTGCAAGCATTGCGCCCGGCAGTATTGTTGAAGCGACTGGTGAATCTCTTCGGGTTAAAGTCGGAGCCGGACTGATCGGACAAGTCATCGATGCTTTTGGCGAGCCGCTTGATGGAAAACTTCTGCCGAAAGGGCTTTCGCCTGTATCGACAGAGCAATCACCGCCCAATCCGATGAAACGGCCGCCTATTCGAGAAAAGATGGGTGTCGGAGTCAGGTCGATTGACAGCTTGCTGACAGTCGGTAAAGGCCAGCGAATTGGTATTTTTGCAGGAAGCGGTGTCGGAAAAAGCACATTAATGGGGATGATCGCCAAGCAGACAGAGGCTGACTTAAATGTCATTGCACTTGTCGGAGAACGCGGGCGAGAGGTTCGGGAATTTATTGAAAAAGATCTTGGGAAAGAGGGGCTGAAACGATCGATTGTAGTCGTTGCCACCTCAGATCAGCCGGCATTAATGAGATTAAAAGCGGCATATACAGCAACGGCAATTGCCGAGTATTTCCGTGATAAAGGCCAAAATGTCATGTTTATGATGGATTCGGTCACAAGGGTGGCAATGGCCCAGCGTGAGATTGGACTGGCTGCCGGCGAGCCGCCGACAACAAAGGGTTATACACCTTCCGTGTTCGCTATTTTACCACGTTTATTAGAACGAACCGGTGCAAATGAGCACGGAACCATTACGGCGTTTTACACAGTATTGGTAGATGGTGATGACATGAATGAGCCGATTGCTGACACTGTTCGCGGGATTTTAGACGGACATATTGTGTTGGACAGGGCGCTTGCCAATAAAGGCCAGTTTCCTGCAGTTAATGTACTAAAAAGCATCAGCAGGGTGATGTCTAACATATCGACTAGGAAACACCTGAGTGCAGCTAATAAATTCCGTGAGCTTTTATCGACTTATCAAAATTCGGAAGATCTCATTAATATCGGAGCTTACAAAAGAGGATCATCTAGAGAAATCGATGAAGCAATACAATTTTATCCGCAGCTTATTCAATTTTTAAAACAGGGAACAGACGAATCGGCATTATTGGAAGAGAGCATTGCTGCATTAACTAGTTTGACAGGAAATGAGGAATAAACGTGGCCTATCAATTTAGATTCCAAAAGCTGCTGGAACTAAAAGAAAATGAGAAAGATCAATCCTTATCTGAGTATCAGCAATCAGTTTCTGAATTTGAAAATGTTGCTGAAAAATTATATGAGAATATGAGCAAAAAGGAATTGCTTGAACAAAATAAGGAAGAGAAATTGAAAAGCGGTATGAGTGTACAAGAAATGAGGCATTATCAGCAATTTGTGTCGAATCTTGACAACACAATTTATCATTATCAAAAGCTTGTCATTATGAAACGAAATCAGATGAATCAAAAACAAGAAATTTTGACAGAGAAAAATATTGAAGTGAAAAAGTTTGAAAAAATGCGTGAAAAACAGTTTAAAATGTTTGCTCTTGAAGACAAAGCTGCAGAGATGAAAGAAATGGACGACATTTCAATCAAGCAGTTTATGATTCAAGGCCATTAGGGGCGAATGTAATGTCAGGCAAAAAGAAAGAATCAGGTAAGTTCCGTTCGGTTTTGCTTATCATTATCCTTCCGCTGATGTTTCTTCTAATCGCAGGGGGAATTGTTCTTTGGGCGGCTGGTGTCAATGTCTTAAAGCCGATACAGGAGGCTGCGGCAAAAACGCCGATTCTTAAAGAATGGGTTCCTGAAACCGAAAATAAAAAAGACACAGCATCAAGTAAGGATAGCAGTAATACGGCAGCTCTGGAAAAGACCATTAAGGTTCAAAAAAGTGAAATCAGTATATTGAATAAAGATTTAGAAACGAGTAAATCTGAAATCGACAGGCTCAACCAAAAGATTCGTTCTCTTGAAAAGACGGCGGAGGATCAAAAGAAGTCATCAGAAGACCATACTAAAGAAACATCAGGTTCGAATTCTTCTTCTGAGGATGACAAAGTGATTAGTGTATATAAGAGCATGGACAGCGGAAAGGCTGCTAAAATTATTGCCCAATTAAATGAGCAGGAAGCGCTGAAAATATTGAATGGCCTAAGCAAAAAGCAGCTTGCCGACATATTGGCGAAAATGACTCCTGAGCAAGCGGCAACCTATACAGAAAAAATTGCTGCCAGCCAAGAATAGGGGGAATTAAAGGTGAAGCTGCTTGAATTGGCGGGACCTTTGCTGCAAACTACAGCGGGTACTGCGGCTAAAACCGTGAAAGGTAGCCAGGGAGTTTTTCAAAACTGGCTTATGTCTGAGGCGGGTTTGAATGAAATCTCAGAACAAGGGAAAGATGCTCCTAATTCCGGAGACCAGCTAGCAGATGCCCTTAAAAAGATCAGTGATTGGCTAAAAGCAAGTCCTGAAGATCAAGACAAACATAAAGCGGAACTTCTGCAAACATTAAGCAAACTAACAGGGAAACAGCTGGATGAAACTGCTCAGCAATTGTTGCAGAATCTGTTGCAAGCAGTTGAATCAAAAATGTCCGGCGGGACGGATCAATTGCTCGCAGAATTAGAAAAAATGATCTCAGAAGGTAAAACGACTCTGGCTGACTATGATTCAGCTGCTGACAGTAATGGAGAACTGAATGTTGATACAGAGCAATCGAATCAGGATAATGAAGTATCTGAGGATGATAAAGAACTTGCCCTTATTCAGATGTTCATTAGCCAACTGCTAGAAGGGAATAAGCTGACTGAACGCGGGAATGGAAATGAAGCTCATGTCATTTATCAGAGTGGAGATCGATTTCTTTCTGCGTTAGAAAAACAGGGTGTATCTCAACAGCTCATTCAGGATCTTAAACAGCAAATATTCACTAAAGATGAGTCGGGTTCAAAACTTTATTCGATGACAGCGTCAGAGCTGAAAAGTTTTCAAAGTTTAATGGAGCAAATGTCTATGCTTCCTCAAAAAGGGACTAAAGAATGGAATTTAGCTGAAAGCCAGCTGAAAGCTTTCTTGTTATCGAAATCATCCGAATCATCGCAAGACTTTGGAAAGCGTGTCCTCACACCGCTCTCACAGAATTCATTCAGCAAAAGCGCGTCGGATGCTTCTGGAAGTATTCAGCCCGTAGATAGTAAATCAGGACTCCAAATGCTTTTTTCAGGGTACAGGAACACTGGGGCAGTTCAACCACTCGATCTGCAGCAGCTCTCATCTGATTTACCGACTGCCGAGATAAAAACGGCGGCTGATCAAGTTATCAATGCGTGGAAGCAGATGAAATATACGCCATTCGGCAGATCAACGGGAAGTTTCACCATTCGGCTGAATCCTGAACATTTAGGGTTTGTCACAATCAAGCTGACAAATGAAAATGGGATGTTTCAGAGTAAAATTATTGCATCGAGTCAATCAGCAAAAGAACTGCTAGAACAGCATCTTCCTCAGCTGAAGCAATCACTGCCGAATATGGCCGTCCAAATTGACCGTTTTACTCTCCCGGTTCAAAGCGGGGATCAGCCGATATACGGCCAGCTTGCTGATGAACAGAGACAGCAGCAAGAGGGGCAGAAACAGCAAAGACAGAAAAAGGAATCAAATGATTTCGGCGATCTGCTTGATGAACTGTCGATGGTTGAAATGGAGGAAGAAGAATGACATCTATCAGTTCAGAATATAAACTGCCTGAAAAAACAAGCACCGTGGCAACTAACAATAGCAGCTTGGGGAAAGATGAGTTCTTAAAAATATTAATGGCCCAAGTCCAAAACCAAGATCCGCTCAACCCGGTTGATGACAAAGAATTTATCAGCCAGATGGCGACTTTTTCAAGCTTGGAGCAAATGGTGAATTTAAATACCACAATGGCTCAATTCGTCGAAAAACAAGATCCGTTTACAACGTACCTTGATTGGATGGGCAAAGAAGTTTCTTGGACTGCTGACGGAGGTGCAACAGAAAAAACAGGCACAGTAAACTCAGTAAAACAGTCAAAAGGAAAATATTATCTGGTTCTTAATGATGGTACTGAAATCAGCCCGTCTAATGTGTTGACTGTCGCACAGTCTTCTAAATAAAAAAATCTGGGGGAATACATTATGTTACGTTCACTTTATTCTGGAATCAGCGGTATGAAAAACTTTCAAACAAAGCTTGACGTTATCGGCAACAACATCGCCAACGTGAATACAGTAGGATTCAAAAAGAGCCGTGTTACCTTTAAAGATATGGTAAGCCAAACGATTGCCGGCGGTTCTGCGGCTGGAGGAGCAATTGGAGGTACGAACTCTAAGCAGATCGGTTTAGGTTCATCATCTGGCACAATTGATACAATTCATTCAACAAGCGCAACACAAAGCACAGGAAGAACACTTGATTTAGCGATTGACGGTGACGGGTACTTTCAAATTGATTCAGGTGACGGAACAGTTTATACACGTGCAGGAAACTTCTATTTAGATAATACTGGAACACTTGTTACCGGAGATGGCTACCATGTGTTAAATATGACTGGGGGAACGATTCAGATCCCTCTTGATGCACAAAGCTTCAGTATTGGCTCTGATGGTAACGTATCAATCGTTGATGCAGGCGGCCAAACACAAGACGGCGGACAAATCGGGGTTGTTACTTTTGCAAACAGCGACGGTTTAGATAAAATCGGCAACAACTTATACCGTGAATCTTTAAACTCTGGAGCGGCAAGTGCAGCCAACCAGCCTGGTGACGGCGGTACAGGTTCCCTTAAATCAGGGTTTCTCGAAATGTCTAACGTTGATTTAACTGACGAATTTACTGAAATGATTGTTGCCCAGCGCGGATTCCAATCAAACTCAAAAATTATTACAACATCAGATGAAATCCTTCAAGAACTGGTTAACCTTAAACGTTAAGGAGGGAGGGGAGGCGATAATCGCTTCTCCGCTGTTTTATGATTAAAGTAACTCGTTTGAATGGGCAGCCCTTTACACTGAATGCGCTGTTTATTGAACAGATTGAATGCTTTCCGGATACTACAATTACTCTTTCAAATGGTAAGAAGTTTGTAGTAAAAGAAGATGAAGAAGCTGTTCTGGAAAAGATCGCAACTTTCTACCGAACAATACAAATATTTTCAATGGATCAAGGAATAGAGGAACCGGAATGAAGAAAAATTTAATGATCATTTTACTAATTATTCTTATCGTAATAGGTGCTCTTGGGGCGGCGGCTTATTTTGTTCTAGGCGGTGAGTCCGAAAAAAGTGAAACGGAAAAAAGCATTGATGAAATCGTTGCATCTTCTGTTGATGTAGAAGAGATCACAACAAATTTAAAGTCTGATAACATTATCCGGCTTGCTATTAAACTTGAGACCGACTCTGATAAATCAAAAGAAGAACTTGAAAAACGTGATTTTCAAGTGAAGGACGCTGTAATATCACTGCTGGCTGATACGAATGCTAATGCGATTGATGGAGACAAGGGAAAAGAAGCCTTTAAGAAGGAACTAAAAGATAAAATAAATAGCTACCTCCAAGAAGGAAAAGTAGAAAAAGTGTATATTACCTCCTTTAATCTGCAATAAACAATCATTTGACAGAATACGGAGGTGAGGAAAATGTCAGGAGAAGTTCTCTCCCAAAATGAAATAGATGCACTGCTTTCTGCAATATCAACTGGTGAAATGGACGCTGAAGAGCTGAAAAAAGAAGAAAAAGAGAAGAAAGTGAAGGTTTATGATTTCAAACGTGCGCTGCGGTTTTCTAAGGATCAGATCCGCAGTTTAACGAGAATTCATGACAATTTTGCAAGACTTCTAACGACTCACTTTTCTGCTCAGCTCAGAACCTATATTCACATATCTGTCAGCTCAGTTGACCAGGTCCCGTATGAGGAATTTATCAGGTCAATACCGAACATGACGATTCTGAATCTGTTTGATGTCCATCCGATGGAAGGCAGAATTATGATGGAGGTTAATCCGACAATTGCTTATACGATGATGGATCGGGTAATGGGCGGTATTGGAATCAGTCATAATAAGGTTGACAGCTTGACAGAAATTGAAACAAAAATCATTTCTAATTTATTTGAAAATGCACTGGGAAATTATAAAGAAGCTTGGCAGTCAATTGCTGATATTGAACCGGAAATGACTGAGTTTGAAGTGAATCCGCAATTCGTTCAAATGGTATCTCCTAATGAAACGGTCGTGGTCATCTCGCTCAATACCCAAATCGGTGAAATCAGCGGTGTTATTAATCTTTGTATCCCGCATATTGTCCTCGAGCCGCTCATACCGAAGCTTTCGGTCCACTATTGGATGCAATCAGATAGAAATGAGCCGAAGCCTGAGGAAACAAAGTCGCTTGAAAAACGTATCATGACAGCACAAATACCTGTCGTGGCCGAGCTTGGCACATCTGAACTGACAATAGAAGAGTTTTTAAGTTTAGAAGTCGGAGACTGCATAACTTTGGACAAATCAGTCACGGATCCTCTTACTGTATTGGTCGGAGATAAGCCGAAATTTTTAGGACAAGCCGGCCGGGTGAATCGAAAACAGGCAGTGCAAATTTTAGATCACGACATAAGAGGTGAACAAGATGGAGAATAATAGATTATCTCAAGATGAGATTGACGCGCTTCTTAACGGCACTGGCGGTACGCCGGATGAGCCAGAGGTTCCGGAAGTACATGACTTATCGGACATGGAGCGTGATGCGATCGGTGAAATCGGAAATATTTCATTCGGCAGTTCTGCGACAGCCCTGTCAACGCTTTTAAATCAAAAGGTCGATATTACGACTCCTAGCGTAACTGTCATTCCTAAAAGTAAAATCAGCGATGCGTTTCCTGAACCGTATGTAGCTATTGAAGTGAATTATACGGAAGGCTTCAGCGGCAGCAACTTGCTGGTCGTGGAACAAAATGACGCGGCAATCATAGCTGATTTAATGATTGGGGGAGACGGAAAAGGCGCGGACCCTTCTCTGGGTGAAATCCATTTAAGTGCGGTTCAAGAAGCGATGAACCAAATGATGGGGTCGGCAGCCACATCAATGTCTACTGTATTCAGTAAAAAAATTGATATTTCACCGCCTCGGGTTGAATTGCTCGATGTCACTGAAGAAAAGGGAACAGACCGTATTCCTGATGATGAAATGCTGGTGAAAGTTTCTTTCAACTTAAAGGTGGGAGATTTAATAGACTCCAGCATTATGCAGCTTTACCCACTGACATTTGCGAAAGATTTAATTTCAAATCTGATGAACACAGAAAGTGCAGAGGAAGAAACAACGCCGCAGCCTGATGTTACATATGAGCAGCCGAAAGCGCCTGTGACGCCAGAGCCGCGTAGGGAACCACAGCAACAGCCGCCAAAAAGGCAGGGAACACAAAAAAAAGCAGCACCAGTTCAGGTTTCACCGGTGGAATTTTCCGCATTTGATCCCAATGAGGCTTCTCAAGCCCCTATAAACAACTTGGATATGCTTTTGGATATTCCGCTTTCGATCACTGTTGAGCTTGGCAGAACGAAGAGAAGCGTAAAAGAGATTTTGGAGCTTTCTGCCGGAAGTATTATTGAGCTTGATAAGTTAGCCGGTGAGCCGGTAGATATTTTAGTGAATCGGCGAATCGTTGCCAAAGGCGAAGTCGTTGTTATTGAAGAAAACTTCGGAGTAAGAGTCACTGACATTTTAAGCCAAGCAGAGCGCATTAATAATTTAAAATAACGAAACACAAGGAGAGAAATAGATTATGGCACACAGAATTTTAATTGTAGATGACGCAGCATTTATGCGAATGATGATTAAAGATATTTTGGTGAAAAACGGTTTTGAAGTAGTAGCGGAAGCTGAAAATGGAGCACAAGCAGTAGAAAAATATAAAGAGCATTCTCCTGATCTTGTTACCATGGATATCACGATGCCGGAAATGGATGGCATAACAGCATTAAAAGAAATTAAACAAATTGATGCACAGGCAAGAATCATTATGTGTTCTGCTATGGGACAACAATCAATGGTTATCGATGCCATTCAGGCCGGCGCCAAGGATTTTATCGTAAAACCTTTCCAGGCAGACCGTGTGCTTGAAGCAATCAACAAAACATTAAGTTAAAGGGTGTACGGCTGTTGAAAAAGAGTCAATATTTCTTCGCTTTTATTTGTTTTTTCGTTCTATACAGTGTACATCCGATTACGGCTGCCGCGGCAGACTCTGATAATTCAACTGTAAACGAATGGTTTCAAAAGAAAGATGAAAAAACTGCAGATAAGTCAGAGCAAAAGGAAGAAAAAACAACACAAACTGCTGATGAGACGGAGGGGGCTGCTGCTCCTTCTGTCTCAGCTTTTGATTTCGTGAAGATGATTTTCGCTTTACTATTTGTTGTCATGCTGATTTACGGGCTGGTTAAGCTCATGAACAAAAGAAATCGGCTCCTTAAGCCTTTTCAATATGTTGAAAATATTGGCGGCACATCGGTCGGACAAAACAGATCCATCCAATTGATCAAAGTCGGAAAAAATGTGCTCGTCGTTGGTGTAGGAGAAACGATCCAGCTGCTGAAAGAAATTGAGGATGAAAAAGAGATTGAGGTTATTCTCAGCCAGCATGAAGAGGCAATGTCAAGCAAAATAGAGTGGCAAAAGATTGTGAAGCCGCTTAAGGGTTCTGAACATCAATCGCAGCAAAAACTGCCTTCATTTTCAAAAGCGTTAAAAGAGCAGCTTGAAGAGTTAAAACAAAACCGTTCTGAAGGAAAAAAGAAAGGCCCACGTCATCATGAATGAGTTTATAAATATTTTCAGTTCAAGCGATCCGCAAAACGTAAGTTCATCTGTTAAATTACTATTATTGTTAACTGTATTTTCAGTGGCGCCTGGAATATTGATTCTTATGACTTGTTTTACTCGCATCGTCATTGTTCTATCATTTGTCAGGACTTCACTGGCGACACAATCTATGCCGCCAAACCAGGTTCTGATCGGGCTGGCGCTGTTTTTAACGTTTTTTATTATGGCTCCTACTTTTTCAGAGATTAATAAAGAGGCGCTGACGCCATTGATGGACAACAAAATCAGCTTGGACGAAGCGTATACGAAAGCTGAGGAACCAATTAAAGAATTTATGAGTAAACACACAAGGCAGAAGGATCTGGCGCTGTTTATGAATTACGCGAAAATGGATAAACCCGAATCATTAAAGGATATCCCGCTAACAACAATGGTTCCCGCTTTTGCCATATCGGAGCTCAAAACAGCGTTTCAAATAGGTTTTATGATTTTTATCCCATTTTTAATTATAGATATGGTCGTAGCGAGCGTCTTAATGTCAATGGGAATGATGATGCTCCCTCCAGTTATGATTTCTCTGCCCTTTAAAATATTACTTTTTGTTTTAGTAGACGGCTGGTATTTAATTGTGAAATCTTTGCTTCAGAGCTTTTAGGGTAGGTGCTAAACGTGAGTTCAGAATTTGTAATTTCTATGGCGGAAAAAGCCGTATACGTAACGCTAATGATCAGCGGGCCATTATTGGCTATTGCTTTACTGGTCGGTTTAATCGTCAGCATATTTCAGGCGACAACTCAAATACAGGAACAGACTTTGGCGTTTATTCCGAAAATCGTGGCAGTTCTTCTGGCCCTGATTTTTTTTGGCCCATGGATGCTGTCTACCATTCTTTCATTTACAACAGAGCTGTTTTCTAATTTAAATCGTTTTGCAGGGTAATGTAGAGATGAATTCGATTATTGATTTATTTCCTGCTTTTTTATTGGTTTTTATTAGAATTTCTGCTTTTTTTGTAACGATTCCGCTATTCGGACACCGAAATGTACCAGCTGTTCATCGAATTGGATTTGCTTTTTTTCTCGCGGTCATTTGTTTCAACACCATTGATAAACCTCCCTCTTTGGAGATAGATGGGCAATATATGCTTCTGGCGTTTAAAGAAGCTTTGGTTGGTCTCTGTCTGGGATTAATCGCTTATATGATGATCGCCGCAGTTCAAATTGCCGGCTCGTTTATTGATTTTCAAATGGGTTTTTCAATTGCGAACGTTATTGATCCGCAAACCGGAGCACAAAGTCCGCTGATCGGCCAGTTTATCTATACGATGGCACTTTTGTTTATGCTCAGTGTCAACGCCCATCATTTGCTGCTCGACGGTATTTATTTCAGCTTTCAGTATATTTCAGTTGATCAGGCATTTCCGAATTTCGGCGATGAGAAGTTTGCTTATTTTATCGCCAAAAGCTTTAATGCGATGTTTATTATTGCTTTTCAAATGTCAGCACCTGTTGTGGCCAGTTTGTTTCTGGTTGACTTAGCATTAGGCATTGTGGCTCGAACTGTTCCACAATTAAATGTATTTGTGGTCGGTCTGCCCTTAAAGATCGCTGTCAGTTTCATCATGCTCATTGTGTGTATGTCTGTTATCTTCGTCGTTGTGAGGAATGTCTTCAGTTTAACGATTGAAACGATGCGGAATCTTTTAGCATTGGTCGGTGTTTCTTAATGAAGCTTAGAGTTGACCTGCAGTTTTTTGCCGGAGAGAAAACAGAAAAAGCCACTCCAAAAAAACGGCAGGATACGCGAAAAAAAGGACAGGTTGCCAAAAGTGCTGATGTCAATACTGCCGTTTCTTTATTAGTGATATTCCTTTCACTCATTGCGATTGGGCCGTTTATGAGGGACAGGCTGCTGTTATTTATAGAAACATTTTATACCAAGTCGCTCACAATGAAGCTCTCAGAATCAAATGTGCATATGCTGTTTATCAGCTTATTAAAGGATACGGCATTTGTCCTTGCGCCGATTATGCTTGTCGCTCTTGTCGCAGGGGTCGTTAGCAACTACATGCAGGTGGGTTTCTTATTTTCTACAGAGGTCATAAAGCCTAAGCTTGAAAAACTTGATCCGATTAAAGGCTTTAAACGGATTTACAGCATGCGGGCAATAGTAGAACTGCTTAAATCCATTTTGAAAATCACTGTAGTCGGTTTTTCTGCTTTCGCTGTGCTTTGGCTGCATTATGGAGAAATTCTCCGGCTCCCGCTTCTGACACCCGAAGAGGCACTTTCTTTTGTTTCAAAACTCACCCTGTGGATGGGGCTGAGCGGTGCAGGGGCTTTGTTGATTCTTGCTGGTCTCGATTATTTATATCAAAAGTTTGACCATGAGAAAAACATCAAAATGTCAAAACAGGATATAAAAGATGAGTACAAAAAGTCTGAAGGAGACCCGATTATCAAGTCTAAAATTAAACAAAGACAGCGGGAAATGGCAATGAGGCGGATGATGCAGGAAGTTCCAAAAGCAGATGTCATTATCACAAACCCGACTCACTATGCGATTGCGCTGAAATATAACGAAGAAAAAATGGACGCTCCTTATATTGTTGCAAAAGGTGTTGACCACCTCGCGTTAAAAATCAGGAAAATTGCGAAAGAGCATGATGTCATGATGGTCGAAAACAGACCGCTTGCCCGTGCGTTATATGATCAGGTAGAAATTGACCAGGCTGTGCCGGAAGAATTTTTTAAAGTCTTGGCCGAAATTCTGGCTTACGTATATAAAACAAAACAAAAAGTATATTGAATTTTTCGATTTAAAAGGAGAGAAAAAGCAGCATGTCAACAAGAGATTTATCCGTTTTAATAAGTGTTGTCCTCATTGTGGCAATGCTGGTGATTCCATTTCCTCCATGGCTGTTAAGTATTTTGATCATTATTAATATATCTCTTGCATTGATCGTGCTTCTCACCACAATGAATATGCAGGAAGCGCTTCAGTTTTCGATATTCCCGTCACTGTTGCTGCTTTTAACCCTATTTCGTTTGGGCTTGAACGTCTCAACGACCCGTTCAATTCTTTCACATGGTGAAGGCGGAAAAGTCGTCGAGACGTTCGGAAATTTCGTTGTCGGCGGAAATGTATTAGTTGGACTTGTTGTATTTATCATCCTGATTATTATTCAGTTTATCGTCATTACGAAAGGTGCTGAACGTGTTTCCGAGGTTGCAGCAAGATTTACGCTGGACGCAATGCCGGGGAAGCAGATGAGTATTGATGCTGATTTAAACGCAGGGATGATTACCGAACAGGAAGCGAAGCACCGCCGCGAAAAAGTGGCAAGAGAGGCTGACTTTTATGGAGCAATGGACGGTGCCAGTAAATTTGTAAAAGGTGACGCGATTGCCGGAATCATTATTGTAATGATCAATATTATTTTCGGTATCGTTATCGGAATGCTTCAGCAGGGCATGTCCATTCAAGAGGCCGCTTCACAATTTACGATGCTGACTGTAGGGGATGGAATTGTTTCGCAAATTCCGGCGCTGTTAATTTCTACAGCTACGGGCATTGTCGTGACAAGAGCTGCCTCTGAAGGAAACTTAGGGCATGACATTATAGGTCAGCTGTTTGCTTATCCAAAGCTTTTATACGTCGCAGCATCTACAATTCTGCTTCTTGGTATTTTCACTCCGATTGGCATTTTTCTGACGGGACCGCTTGCAGGACTGCTTGCTTTCGGCGCTTATATGCTATCTAAATCAGGTAAGGAAAAAGAAGAAGTGGATGAGATTCTCGAGGAAGAGGCTGAGGTTGACGACCTTAAAAGCCCTGAAAGCGTTGTTCAGCTTCTGCACATAGATCCGATAGAATTTGAGTTTGGATATGGTTTGATACCACTTGCTGATGCCAATCAAGGCGGTGATTTATTAGACCGAATTGTAATGATTCGCCGTCAGTTGGCTCTGGAACTCGGGCTCGTCATTCCTGTGGTGCGTATCAGAGACAATATAGCGCTGCAGCCTAATGAATACCGATTGAAGATTAAAGGAAACGAAGTAGCAAAAGGCGAGCTGTTGCTTGATCATTATTTAGCAATGTCGCCTACACCAGAAGATGATCTCATTGAAGGGATTGAAACAGTGGAACCGTCATTCGGACTGCCGGCAAAATGGATTGGCGAATCGATAAAAGATGAAGCTGACATGCTTGGTTATACAGTTGTTGATCCTGCTTCAGTCGTTTCAACCCATATTACAGAGAAGATTAAGCAGTATGCCCACGAATTGATTGGGAGACAGGAGACGAAACAGCTGATCGATCACTTGAAAGAAACGTATCCGGTGCTTGTTGAAGAGGTTACGCCTAATCCGTTGTCTGTCGGTGATATTCAGAAGGTGCTGGCTAAGCTTTTAAAAGAAAAAGTTTCAATCCGAAACTTAGTAACGATTTTTGAAACGCTTGCTGATTATGGTAAATTAACAACAGATTCTGACCTTTTGACAGAGTATACAAGACAGGCACTGGCTAAACAAATAACAGCCCAGTTTTCCAAAGAAAATGAAGTGTTGAAGGTTGTTACTTGTTCGGGTCGTGTAGAAAAGGCAATAGCTGACGGTGTACAGCAAACGGAACACGGAAATTATTTGTCGCTTGAACCAGATATTTCAGAAAGTATTGTGCGCTCTGTCGCTAAAGAAGCCGAACAGCTCTCATTACGTCAGGAAACTGCGATTCTTCTTTGTTCGCCGCCTGTCAGAATGTATGTGAAACAGCTTCTTGAACGATACTTCCCTGATCTTCCGGTACTCTCATATAACGAACTTGAGGCGAATGTTGAGGTACAAAGCATTGGAGTGGTGGATATTTAATGAAAATAAAAAAATTTACTGCTGCTTCAATGCAAGAAGCGGCACTTCTTATCAGAAAAGAGTTAGGTAATGATGCCGTCATCTTAAATTCGAAAAAGATTAAAAAGCGGAAATGGTTTGGACTCATTAACAAGCCCGCTGTTGAAGTAATTGCCGTATTGGATCAGGACTTTCCTAAGAAAAAAACACCTCAGAAGGAAGCTGAGCCGGAACAAACCTTAAAAACTCCGGTCAGCAGTCCGAAAATAGAGGAGAGGACATATCCCCCTCAATTTCCGCAGCCGCATGAGTCTGGTGATTTTTCAGTTTATCAATCTGTACTTCCTGAGCCGCTGCGAAAAACAGAAAAGCTTTTGCAAGAAAGCGGGATTAAAGAGTCAACGAAGACGAACGCGCTGAAAAAATTGCTTCGTTGCTCTGTGGAAACGGGCGGTCTGACGGAAGAAAACGTGATCGGTAAACTCGAAGATATACTATGTGATACACTGCCTTCAGCAGACAAGTGGCAGGAGCCTATTCATTCAAAGTATATCGTGCTGTTTGGTTCAACGGGAGCAGGTAAAACAACAACACTGGCTAAGCTCGCAGCCATATCTATGCTTGAAAAACAGAAAAAAATCGCTTTTATTACAACAGATACGTATCGGATTGCAGCTGTTGAACAGTTGAAAACATACGCCGAACTGCTGCAGGCTCCTCTGGAAGTTTGTTACACAAAAGAAGAATTCGAGAAGGCGAAAGAGTTATTCACTGAGTATGACCATGTGTTTATCGATACAGCCGGAAGAAACTTCAAGGAACAGCAGTACATTGATGAATTGAAAGAGACAATCCCTTTTGAGAGCAGTATTCAGTCATTTCTCGTTTTATCCGCGACTGCAAAATATGAGGATATGAAGCATATTATCAAACGGTTTTCATCTGTCCCTGTCAATCAGTTTATTTTTACGAAAATAGATGAAACTGCTTCCTTAGGTTCTGTATTTAATATACTTTCAGAATCCAAAATAGGTGTCGGGTTTATCACAAACGGCCAGAATGTTCCGGAGGATATACAGACTGTATCACCTCTTGATTTTGTAAGGATGCTGTGCAGATGAACAGATTTGACCAAGCAGCAACTTTACGGGCGAAAATGGAAAAGCGTCAGCGTGTTCTGCCAATGGTTTATTCACAAAAAGCAAAGACACTTGCTGTCATCAGCGGCAAGGGCGGTGTCGGGAAATCCAATATTACCTTAAACATGGCCCTTGCGCTGCAGGATAAAGGTAAGAAGGTACTGCTCATCGATCTTGATATCGGGATGGGGAACATTGATATATTAATGGGAAACTCATCGTCCGCCACAATTATCGATATATTAACCGATCGTAAACCTTTGATGCAGTCATTATCCACTGGGCCAAAGGGTTTGCGGTATATATCAGGGGGAACCGGTCTTGATGTGATGTTTCGGCTGGATCAGAGAAAATGGACGTTTTTTGCCAATGAGCTTTCTCATGCGTTAAGCCAGTTCGATTATGTCCTGTTTGACATGGGAGCGGGCTTATCAAAAGATCAGCTGCCTTTTATTTTATCAGCGGAAGATATTTTGATCATAACAACGCCCGAACCGACGGCCATTATGGACGCATACAGCGCTGTCAAGCACTTAGTTTTGACAGGAAATAAGCTTTCAATGAAGGTGGCTGTCAATCGGTGCCATGATCAAAAGGAAGGGCTGGAGGCTTTTACCCGCCTTTCCCGCACGATTCATATGTTTTTAGATGTTCAGGTTCAGTTTGCTGGTTCCATTTCTGACGATGCGATCGTGAGCAAAGCAGTTGTCGAACAGGTTCCTTTTTTCATAAAAAGTCCTCAGGCAAAAGCCAGCCGGTCAGTCCGTCTTTTAGCGGACGCCTTGTTTGAAAGAGAAGAAACAAGACACAAAGAAGACAAACAGACATTTATTGAGAAATTATCTTCTTTTTTAATGAGGAGGGCTTAATTTGATTCGTGTGCTTGTAGTTGATGATTCAGCTTTCATGAGAAAAATGATAAGTGATTTTCTAACCGAGGAAAAGCAGATAGAAGTAATCGGAACTGCGAGAAACGGAGAAGAAGCGCTTAAGAAGATCGAATTGCTAAAGCCGGATGTTATTACTCTTGATGTTGAAATGCCGGTCATGAATGGGACAGACACACTGCGCAAAATTATTGAGATTTATAACTTGCCGGTCATCATGGTGTCAAGCCAGACTGAGAAAGGAAAAGCGTGCACAATTAATTGTTTAGAGATCGGTGCCTTTGACTTTATTACAAAGCCATCGGGTTCTATATCTCTGGATTTGTATAAAATTAAAGAACAATTAGTTGAGCGTGTTGTCGCGGCTGGACTTTCCGGACAGAGGAAACATCCAGTATCACAGGCAGTGCGGCCTGAGCCTATAGTGCGTGCTGTAAAGCCTGAATTAAGCAAACTGAAAACAAGCACAGGCAGACAAATTGTGTGTATCGGCACATCAACAGGCGGTCCGAGGGCGTTACAAAAGGTGATACCGAAGCTTCCTAAGGATTTGAACGCACCAGTTGTTGTTGTTCAGCACATGCCTGAAGGTTTTACTGCTTCTTTGGCTGAGCGTCTGAATCATTTATCTGACATTCAAGTAAAAGAAGCTGAAGATGGTGAAGCAGCTCTTAACGGTTGTGTTTACATAGCACCGGGCGGAAAAAACATATCTGTTATCAAAAACAGCGGGGGACTCCAGATCGTTCTTGATAATCTCGATACACCGAGCCGTCATAAACCATCAGCCGATTATTTATTCCGTTCTGTCGGTAAACTGGCAGACTATGAAAAAGTAGCGGTTATTATGACCGGGATGGGCAGTGACGGCACTGCCGGCCTCAAAGACATGCTTACGGCCGGCAATGTGAAAGCCATTGCGGAGTCTGAAGAATCTTGTGTCGTATATGGGATGCCAAAAGCTGCTGTTAAAGCGGGCCTCATTCATGAGATTAAACATGTGAAAGATATCGCAGCATCCATCACAAGCTGTGTGAAAAAAGAGAGGGTGTGATTCAAATGGATATGAATCAGTATTTAGATGTCTTTATTGATGAGAGTAAAGAACATTTACAAACATGTAATGAAAAGCTTCTCCTTTTAGAGAAAGACCCGACTGACCTTCAGCTCGTTCATGATATATTCAGGGCTGCCCATACATTAAAAGGAATGAGCGCAACGATGGGCTATACGGATTTAGCACATCTAACCCACCTGCTTGAAAACGTGCTGGATGCATTCCGAAACGGAGACATGGCAGTTACCGCAGACTGGCTTGATATTTTGTTTGAAGCTCTGGACCACCTGGAAGCTATGGTTCAGTCTATTATTGACGGCGGAGATGGTAAAAGAGATATCTCAGAAGTAAGCGCCAAGCTTGATGTTAATGGTGCGCATGCTGAAATGGCTGCTTCTGCGGAACCTGCAGAAGCACAGAGTTCAGCATCTGATTGGGAATATGACGAATTTGAACGGACTGTCATACAAGAAGCTGAGGAGCAAGGCTTTAAACGATATGAAATCAAAATTTCTCTGAACGAAAACTGTATGTTAAAAGCAGTTCGTGTATATATGGTGTTTGAAAAGCTTAATGAAGTCGGAGAAGTAGCCAAAACAATCCCAAGTGCGGAAGTGCTCGAAACAGAAGATTTCGGCACTGACTTTCAAGTTTGCTTCTTAACACACCAATCAGCGGAAGAAATTAAACAATTAATCAATGGAGTTTCAGAAATTGAGCATGTCGAAGTCATTCAAGGGGCTCCTTTAACATCAGCTGAAAAGCCGGAAGAACCTAAGTCGGCGGATTCATCAGCCCCTGTACCTGTTAAGCAGGAGAAACAAAAACAGCCTGCTAAAAACGATGACCAGGCGAAGCATACAGCCGGCGGATCTAAAACAATTCGTGTCAACATTGACAGACTTGATTCTTTAATGAACTTATTCGAAGAGCTTGTCATTGACCGCGGGCGTCTAGAGCAGATTGCAAAAGAGCTTGAGCACAATGAACTGACTGAAACAGTTGAACGAATGACCAGAATTTCCGGAGATTTGCAATCGATTATTCTAAATATGAGAATGGTTCCGGTTGAAACTGTTTTTAACCGGTTCCCGAGAATGATTCGCCAGCTTCAAAAAGAGCTGAATAAAAAAATAGAACTATCGATCATCGGTGCGGAAACTGAACTGGATCGAACAGTAATTGATGAAATTGGAGATCCTCTCGTGCACTTGATCAGAAACAGTATTGATCATGGTATCGAGTCTCCGGAAACGCGCCTGCAAAAAGGAAAAACGGAATCGGGAAATGTTGTGCTGAAAGCCTATCACAGCGGCAACCATGTCTTTATCGAAGTAGAGGATGACGGTGCAGGCCTTAATCGTAAAAAAATTCTTGAAAAAGCGCTTGAGCGCAGCGTCATTACGGAAAAAGAAGCTGAAACCTTAGAAGACAATCAAATTTACGAATTGATCTTTGCTCCAGGGTTCTCAACTGCTGATCAAATTTCTGATATTTCCGGTCGTGGCGTCGGACTTGATGTTGTGAAAAATAAACTGGAGTCTCTTGGCGGTTCAGTCAGTGTAAAATCTGTAGAAGGCCAAGGCTCTCTATTCAGCATCCAGCTTCCGCTTACATTGTCCATTATTTCAGTTCTGCTGGTCAAATTGGAAGAAGAGATATTTGCCATTCCGATTTCTTCAATCATTGAAACAGCAGTTATTAACAGAAAAGACATTTTACAAACGCATGACCGTGAAGTGATTGACTTCAGAGGGCACATTGTCCCTGTCGTTTATTTAAAAGAAGAGTTTAAAATAGAAGATACAAGATTAGACGCGGAACAGCTCCATATCATTGTCGTGAAAAAAGGCGACAAACCTACTGCATTTGTGGTGGACTCCTTTATTGGCCAGCAGGAAGTTGTGCTGAAATCACTCGGAGATTATTTAACAAACGTCTTTGCAATTTCCGGAGCTACTATTTTAGGAGACGGAGACGTAGCACTCATTATTGATTGTAATGCACTGATTATTTAACCATTCGGGGAGGTGTCTCACATGACTGCAGAAATTAAAACAGGCGAAAAAATGATTGTCTTTGTGGTAAATGGCAAAGAATATGCCATTTCCGTCACTCAGGTGAAATCAATTGAAAAATGGCAAAAGCCGACGAGAGTGCCTGGCGTCGAACCATATATTTGCGGGGTAATCAATTTGCGCGGGGTGGTGACTCCGGTTATTGATTTAAGAAAGCGCCTGAATTTGCCAGAGTATGAAATTACCGATGAAACACGAATTATCATTATTGCTTATCGTGATATTGAAGTCGGCTGGATTGTGGATGAAGCGAATGATGTGATTACCGTACACGAAAATGAAATAGAATCTGCTCCAGAAAGCGTCCAGAAAGATACAGATGTATCGATCGAACAGATTGTGAAACAAGAGAACAGACTTTTAAATATTATTGATGCGAACGCGGTTTTGGATAAAGAATCATCTCAGTCCGCTGTGCCCGATCAAGCTTAATCTTAAAGGGGTTATGACATGAGTATTTTTAATGGAATCAAAGAAGAGCAGATGGACATTTTGCGGGAAGTCGGCAATATTGGCGCCGGCCACTCCGCCTCTGCAATGGCCCTGCTGTTAAATAGAAAGATAGATATGGAAGTCCCGTTTGCAAAGCTGCTGTCTTTCGATGATCTTGTCGATTTTTTCGGCGGCGCCGATATCCCGGTTGCCAGCATCTTTTTAAGAATGGAAGGCGACTTAACGGGTTCAATGTTCTTTATAATGCCTTTTTATCAGGCGGAGCAGTTTATCAGAGAGCTGATTGGAAACCCCGAATTTGATATAGAGGACTTAGGTGAAGATCATATGAGCTCATCCGCTTTGCATGAACTGGGCAATATTTTAGCAGGATCATATTTAACAGCCTTGGCGGATTTGACGAAACTCCAGCTTTATCCAAGCGTTCCTGAAGTTTCATTGGACATGTTCGGCGCTGTGATCAGCGAAGGGCTGATGGAGCTCAGTCAGGTTGGAGAACACGCCATTGTTGTCGACACGTCAATTTTTGACCAAGGCCATCAGCAGGAGCTGAAAGCGCATATGTTTATGCTGCCGGACTATGATTCATTTGAAAAGCTCTTTGTCGCCTTGGGTGCATCAATATGAGTACAACTGAGGCTGTTGTTGTAAAGGTTGGAATTGCTGACGTAAAGATCGCCCGCTTTCCGGATACTATCCGGACCTCTGGTTTAGGATCATGTGTGGGGCTGGTGCTTTACGATAAAGAAAAGCAAACAGCGGGGCTTGTCCATGTTATGCTGCCGGATTCAACGTTATCGAAAACTGCCGCACTCAATCGGGCTAAGTACGCTGACACCGCCGTGAAAACCACAATTGATATGCTGGTAGAAGCGGGGTGCCGGAAATTTGCATTAAAAGCAAAGTTAGCCGGCGGATCAGAAATGTTTAAATTTAAATCGACAAATGATTTGATGAAGATCGGACCGAGAAATGTATTAGCGATAAAGGAACAGCTATCTTTATATAAAATTCCCATCATTAGTGAAGATACGGGCGGCTCAAGCGGCCGGACGATAGAATTTGAACCGAAGTCCTGCATGCTGCATATTCGAACTGTTAAACAAGGTGAAAAAACGATTTAATTAAGGTATTAGGGGGATAACAATGCAATCCTTGAATTATGAAGATCAGGTGCTTTGGACGCGCTGGAAAGAGTGGAAAGATCCTAAAGCCGGTGACGATTTAATGCGCCGTTACATGCCGCTTGTCACATATCATGTAGGCAGAATTTCTGTCGGACTGCCAAAATCAGTGCATAAAGACGATCTTATGAGCCTTGGTATGCTTGGTTTATATGATGCCCTTGAAAAATTTGACCCCAGCCGGGACTTAAAATTTGATACCTACGCCTCGTTTAGAATTCGCGGTGCAATCATAGACGGGCTTCGTAAAGAAGATTGGCTGCCCAGAACCTCACGTGAAAAAACAAAGAAGGTTGAAGCGACAATTGAAAAGCTTGAACAGCGCTATCTTCGGAACGTAACGCCCGCAGAAATTGCAGAGGAACTCGGAATGACGGTACAGGATGTAGTGTCAACAATGAATGAAGGTTTTTTTGCCAATCTGCTGTCAATTGATGAAAAGCTTCATGATCAAGATGATGGTGAAAACATTCAGGTCATGATCAGAGATGACAAAAATGTTCCGCCTGAGGAAAAGATTATGAAGGATGAACTGATTGCACAGCTTGCCGAAAAAATTCACGAACTCTCTGAAAAAGAACAGCTGGTAGTCAGTTTGTTCTACAAAGAGGAGTTGACATTGACAGAAATCGGGCAAGTATTAAATCTTTCTACGTCCCGCATATCACAGATCCATTCAAAGGCACTATTTAAATTAAAGAATCTGCTTGAAAAAGTGATTCAATAATGAATTTCATGGTTAGCGAGTGAAAAACATGTCAACACTATTATGGCTTTTAAGCTTTGCGCTCCACGGCGTTCTTCTGTACGCTGTCATTATCCTGTATACGAGGCTCGCGGCTGTGAAAGAAACAGAAAAACAGCAAAAAAAGATACTTGAAGAGACGGAAAACACCTTAGCGGCATTTCTTCTTGAATTAAAAGAAGAAAATGAGAAACTGATAGAAAATACCGATTCACCTTCAAGCCAAGCCGAAAAAGAAACCCAAAAGTCAGACCTTCAGCGCTCTGAAAAATATGCAGAGCGGGATGCAGTTCAAGAAGAAGAAAATCTTCCTGAACATATTGAAGGCCTGATTACTGAGGTTGAGCGTCAGGAAGAGAGCGTAAACAGCGATGTCCAATCTTTTGAAGACCAGGTCATAGATTTATATGAACAGGGGTATTCAGCCAGTCAAATAGCTCAGAAACTGAAGAGCGGAAAGACAGAAATCGAGCTATTTTTAAAATTTCGCTCCAAAGGTGTAAAGGATTCTTGATTGTCGGATAAAGCTGTGTTATATTATGTCTTGGTGTTAAATACACACGCTTAACGATTTATGCAGAGGGTGCTGCAGGCGGCAGTTCTGCACAAAAATGACCTAAGCGGAGGAAAAAAACCATTATATTAGGAGGAAATAACATGTCAGTCATTTCTATGAAGCAATTGCTTGAAGCTGGTGTTCACTTCGGTCACCAAACACGCCGTTGGAACCCAAAAATGAAGCGTTACATTTTCACGGAGCGTAACGGAATCTACATCATTGACCTTCAAAAAACAGTCAAAAAAGTAGAGGAAGCTTACAATTTCACTAAAAATCTTGCTGCTGAAGGCGGAAAAATCCTTTTCGTCGGAACAAAAAAACAAGCTCAAGATTCTGTTAAAGAAGAAGCTCAACGCTCTGGCATGTACTACGTCAACCAACGCTGGTTGGGCGGTACATTAACAAACTTCGAAACAATCCAAAAACGTATTAAACGTCTTAAAGACATTGAAAAAATGCAAGAAAACGGTACGTTTGAAGTACTTCCTAAAAAAGAAGTCGTTCAATTGAAAAAAGAATTAGAGCGTCTTGAAAAATTCCTAGGCGGAATTAAAGATATGAAGGGTCTTCCTGATGCATTATTCATCATCGATCCTCGTAAAGAGCGCATCGCTGTAGCGGAAGCTCGCAAATTAAACATCCCTATCATCGGTATCGTTGATACTAACTGTGATCCTGATGAAATCGATGTTGTAATCCCAGCGAACGATGACGCTATCCGCGCTGTTAAACTTCTAACTTCTAAAATGGCAGATGCAATCTTAGAAGCGAAGCAAGGCGAAGAAGAAGCGGAAGTTGCTGAAGAAACTGCACCAGAAACAGAAACAACAACTGCGTAACCTATTCAAAAGGTGATAAGAGGGACTGCCTTTTATCACCTTTTTTCAAGAAAAATGTGTGATATACATACTCTTGTTTAAACATATAAGGAGGAATACTAATGGCTATTACTGCACAGCAAGTAAAAGAACTGCGTGAAAAAACTGGCGCGGGCATGATGGATTGTAAAAAAGCGTTAACTGAAACTGACGGAGATATGGATAAAGCAATTGACCTTTTAAGAGAAAAAGGAATTGCGAAAGCAGCGAAAAAAGCTGACCGTATCGCAGCTGAAGGTTCTACTATTATTAAAACTGACGGCAACAAAGGCGTTATCCTTGAAGTCAACTCTGAAACTGACTTCGTTGCGAAAAACGAAGGCTTCAAAGAGCTTCTTAACACTTTAGCTGACCACCTTCTTACAAATGCTCCAGCAGATGTTGAAGAAGCAATGGGTCAAAAAATGGAAAATGGCGCTACTGTTGAGGAGTACATCACAAACGCAGTTGCTAAAATCGGTGAGAAAATCACACTTCGCCGCTTTACAGTTCTTACAAAAGACGACAGCTCTGCATTCGGTGCTTACCTTCACATGGGCGGCCGCATCGGTGTATTAACTGTTCTCAACGGTACAACTGATGAAGAAACTGCGAAAGATATCGCAATGCACGTTGCTGCGGTTAACCCTCGTTATATTTCTCGTGATCAAGTATCTGAAGAAGAAAGAAATCATGAGCGTCAAATCTTAACTCAGCAAGCCCTTCAAGAAGGCAAACCTGAAAACATCGTAGCGAAAATGGTTGAAGGCCGTCTGAACAAATTCTTCGAAGAAATTTGTCTTTTAGACCAAGCGTTCGTTAAAAACCCAGATGAAAAAGTGAAACAAGTTGTTGCAGCGAAAAACGCAACTGTTCAAACTTATGTTCGCTATGAAGTTGGAGAAGGCATCGAAAAACGTCAAGAAAACTTTGCTGAAGAAGTAATGAACCAAGTGAAAAAATAATGGCGAAAAGATTTCGCGGCGAAGTCGCGTCTTTTCAGGCAGTATAGGGGACACACTTTGTGTTCCCTATTTTTAAAACTATATTTACAAACCTTTTTTTCTCTTGCATAATAGAAAACGGCAATGTTTACACTTGGAGGTTATCATGGAAAAACCAAAATACAAACGTATCGTATTAAAGCTTAGCGGAGAAGCATTGGCAGGAGAACAGGGAAACGGAATTAACCCAACTGTCATTCAATCCATTGCAAAGCAAGTGAAAGAAATCGCTGAGCTTGAAGTCGAAGTGGCTGTTGTAGTAGGCGGCGGCAATTTATGGCGCGGAAAAACAGGAAGTGACCTGGGCATGGACCGTGCAACTGCTGACTACATGGGAATGCTGGCGACTGTTATGAATTCGCTTGCTCTTCAAGACAGCTTGGAAACACTCGGAATCCAGTCCAGAGTGCAAACATCCATTGAAATGAGACAAGTTGCTGAACCGTACATAAGAAGAAAAGCGATACGCCACTTAGAGAAAAAACGTGTCGTTATTTTCGCTGCGGGCACAGGAAACCCATATTTCTCAACTGATACGACAGCTGCTCTGCGGGCTGCTGAAATTGAAGCAGACGTGATTTTAATGGCTAAAAATAATGTTGATGGTGTGTATAACGCTGATCCTAGAAAAGATGAATCAGCTGTTAAGTATGAAACACTTTCTTATCTTGACGTTCTAAAAGACGGCCTGGAAGTCATGGATTCAACAGCATCATCTTTATGCATGGATAATGACATTCCGCTTATCGTCTTTTCTATTATGGAAGAAGGAAATATCAAACGTGCCGTTATCGGTGAATCAATCGGAACGATCGTGAGGGGGAAATAACGTGTCAAAAGAAGTATTAACTCAAACAAAAGAAAAAATGGAAAAAGCAATTGCTGCTTATCAGCGTGAATTGGCTTCTGTACGTGCAGGCCGTGCCAATCCATCTTTATTAGATAAAGTAACGGTTGAATATTACGGAGCGCAGACACCTTTAAATCAGCTGTCTTCTATTAACGTGCCTGAAGCTCGTATGCTTGTGGTAACGCCTTATGACAAAACAGCTATTGGTGATATCGAAAAAGCGATTTTAAAAGCTGACTTAGGCGTAACGCCGACAAGTGACGGGAATATGATCCGAATTGCAATTCCTGCACTGACAGAGGAAAGACGGAAAGAATTAGTCAAAGTTGTAAAAAAATATGCTGAAGAAGCGAAAGTAGCTGTCCGAAATGTACGCCGCGATGCGAACGATGATCTCAAAAAGCTTGAGAAAAACGGAGACATTACTGAGGATGAACTGCGTGCTTCCACTGAAGACGTTCAAAAACTGACAGATGAATATGTGTCAAAAATTGACGGTGTCACAAAAGACAAAGAAAAAGAAATCATGGAAGTTTAATGAAAAACTATGTACAATAGATAATAGTGAAAAGACCCTCTCATGTTTACAGGGGGTTTTTTTGTTAATACTGTTGATTATCAGCAGGGAATGCAACCTTTTTGGGTGACGGAGGAATCTCATGCTCAACATACTCAAAAATTGGAAGAATCAGCAAACTGCGGCTTCCAACTTAGAACGTTATACAAAAGAAGACATACTTAAGGGAGAAATTCCCGAACACATCGCCATTATTATGGATGGAAATGGCCGTTGGGCTAAAAAACGCTCTCTTCCCCGAATTGCAGGCCACCATGAGGGGATGAAGGTGGTAAAAAGGACAACGAAGCTTGCGAACGAACTAGGTGTCAAAGTACTGACATTGTATGCATTTTCAACAGAGAACTGGAAGAGGCCGAAAATGGAAGTCGATTTTTTAATGAAGCTTCCGGAAGAATTTTTAAATACGTATCTTCCAGAGCTTATTGAGGAAAATGTACGGGTCCGGATTATAGGAGATGAAACGGCTCTGCCGGCGCACACCTTACGTGCAATTGAAAAGGCTGTACAAGATACGGCGCAAAACGACGGAATGATCCTTAATTTTGCTCTCAATTATGGAGGCCGTACTGAAATTGTCACTGCTGCAAAATCGCTCGCGGAAAAAGTGAAGGAAGGATCTTTGAATATTGAAGACATTGATGAATCTCTTTTTTCTAATTATTTAATGACTGAATCTTTGCAGGATCCTGAACTTTTAATTCGAACGAGCGGGGAGATCAGACTGAGTAATTTTATGCTATGGCAGGTTGCCTACAGCGAATTTGTCTTTACTGACGTCCTGTGGCCTGACTTTAAAGAAGATCACTTCTTAGAGGCGTTAGGAGAGTATCAGCGGAGGGGCCGGAGGTTTGGCGGAATTTAGAGGATGGTGGACATGAAACAAAGAATTTTGACAGGTGTTCTGGCAGCAATTGTATTTTTATTTTTGGTTATTGTCGGGAAATTGCCGTTCACCATATTAGTTTATGCTATGGGCAGTGTAGCGCTTTTTGAACTATTACGGATGAAAAAGCTGAGAATGGTTTCACTGCCAGGTTTGATCGGTCTTTTATTATTGTGGATGTTCTTATTGCCAAGCCAGTATTCGTTTTTAGCGGCGGACGGTATTTCAAAAGTGGAAGTCGCTTTGTTCGCGGTACTGCTTTTGCTGACTTACACAGTGTTGGTGAAAAACACCTTTACTTTTGATGAAGTCGGGTTTATTACGCTTGCAGCAATTTACATTGGAATGTGTTTTCATTATTTTATAGAAATCAGAAATCTTGACCAATATGGGTTAACATACATTTTTTACGCGTGTGTTGTGATTTGGTCTACTGATTCCGGTGCATATTTTGTCGGGAAAGCGCTGGGTAAGCGAAAACTGTGGCCTGAAATCAGTCCGAATAAAACAGTGGAAGGATTCGCAGGCGGAATTGTCATCGCACTTGTACTTGCGACGATTTTTCAACTTGTTGTACATCTTCCGATTCCGTATATCTATCTGCTGTTGATCACACTGTTTTTATCCATTTTCGGACAACTTGGAGATTTAGTGGAATCCGCCTTGAAAAGACATTACGATGTTAAGGATTCTGGGAATATTCTCCCGGGTCATGGCGGTATCTTGGACCGTTTTGACAGTTTCTTGTTTGTCATGCCTTTCTTGTACTTTCTGCTTGCCCTTTTTTCATAAAAAAGTCTAATATGAATATGAGAATGATTATGCAGCAAAAAGAATAGGAGTCGTGGCACTTTGAAAAATATTTGTCTTTTAGGAGCAACAGGATCAATCGGCGAACAGACGCTTGACGTATTGCGTACGCATCAAGATCAATTTCAGCTGGTATCTATGTCGTTTGGCAGAAATATTGATAAGGCTGTTCCGATGATAGAGGCTTTTCAGCCGAAGTTTGTCTCTGTCGGTGATCTGGATACATATCATAAATTAAAACAAGTTTCTTTTTCATTTGATTGCCAAATCGGGCTTGGAGAAGAAGGCCTGATTGAAGCGGCAGTTATGGAGGAAGTCGATGTTGTTGTCAATGCCTTGCTCGGAAGCGTCGGTCTTATCCCGACGTTAAAGGCAATTGAACAGAAAAAAACAATTGCGCTTGCAAATAAGGAAACTCTTGTCACTGCCGGGCATATAGTTAAAGAACATGCTAAGAAATACGATGTTCCGCTGCTGCCTGTTGACAGTGAGCATTCGGCAATATTTCAAGCACTCCAAGGCGAACAGGCAAAAAATATTGAACGCCTCATCATTACAGCGTCCGGCGGAAGCTTTCGGGACAAGACGCGGGAGGAGCTCGAATCAGTAACAGTTGAGGACGCATTAAAACATCCGAATTGGTCAATGGGTGCAAAAATTACGATCGATTCGGCTACAATGATGAATAAGGGATTAGAGGTGATCGAGGCACATTGGCTTTTCGATATCCCATATGAACAAATTGATGTGGTTTTACATAAGGAGAGCATCATCCATTCAATGGTTGAGTTTCATGACAAAAGTGTGATCGCACAGCTTGGAACTCCTGATATGAGGGTTCCAATTCAATATGCCCTAACCTATCCTGACCGGTTGCCATTACCAGATGCCAAAAGGCTTGAATTATGGGAAATCGGCTGCCTTCATTTTGAGAAAGCTGATTTTGACAGGTTCCGATGCTTACAATTTGCGTTTGAATCAGGTAAAATGGGAGGAACAATGCCGACAGTGCTAAATGCAGCAAATGAAGTAGCTGTCGCTGCCTTTTTAGCCGGTAAGATACCGTTTTTGGCTATTGAAGACTGTATCGAAAAGGCACTATCCCGCCATCAGGTAATGAACAAACCGAACCTGGCGGACATTCAAGAAGTGGACAAAGATACCCGGGGATACGTCAATTCAATACTCACATAAGGTGGTATGTTCGTGAATACAGTTATAGCGTTTATTATTATTTTCGGAACGCTCGTTTTCTTCCATGAACTGGGTCATTTATTGCTAGCCCAAAGAGCGGGAATTCTCTGCCGTGAATTTGCGATCGGATTCGGTCCAAAGATTTTTTCTTTCAAAAAAAATGAAACAGTTTATACCATCAGGCTGCTTCCGGTCGGCGGATTTGTCCGTATGGCCGGCGAAGATCCGGAAATGATTGAGGTAAAACCCGGTTACACGGTCGGGCTTCTGTTTAATAAAGACGATCAAGTTGAGAAAGTCATCATCAATCAAAAGGAAAAATACCCGGATGCTTTAGTCATTGAAGTAGAAACTGCGGATTTAGAGCATGACATGAAGATCACCGGCTATGAACAGGGGAAAGAAGATGAACTTTCCAGCTTTACCGTCAGTGAAACATCCTTTTTCATTGTAGACGGAGAAGAAGTGCAGATTGCGCCGTATAATCGCCAATTTGGTTCCAAACCTGTGTGGCAGCGAATTAAAGCGATTGCTGCAGGGCCGATTATGAACTTTATTTTAGCTTACGTCATTTTAGTGATGCTTGGGCTGATTCAAGGCGTGCCGTCAAATGAGCCTGTGCTCGGGCAGCTGACTGACAATGGACGGGCGACCGAAGCGGGGCTAAAAGAAGGGGATTATATTCAAAGCATTAACGGAGAGAAAATGAGGTCTTGGACGGACATTGTCTCTGCTGTAAAAGAAAATCCGGAAAAAGAAATGGACGTAGCAGTAAAAAGAGATAACAAAACGCTTCATATTTCAGTGACTCCGGAAGCTGTTAAAGATGAGAACAAAAAAACAATCGGGCGTTTCGGTTCCTATGCGCCGACTGAAAAAGGCGTTCTCTCAGCAGTTGCTTACGGCGCGACATCAACAGTTGATGTCACTAAAGCCATTTTAACCAACTTAAGCAAATTAGTAACAGGCCAATTTAAACTTGATATGTTGTCAGGTCCTGTCGGCATATATGACATGACAGATCAGGTGGCGAAAACAGGGTTAGTGAACTTATTCCAGTTTGCTGCGTTTTTAAGCATTAACCTTGGGATTGTCAACCTGCTTCCGATTCCGGCACTTGACGGAGGAAGGTTGTTATTTCTATTTATTGAAGCGATTCGGGGCAAACCGATTAACAGGGAAAAAGAAGCATTTGTTGTGTTTATCGGAGTAGCTTTCTTAATGCTTCTTATGCTGGTTGTCACATGGAACGATATCCAGCGGCTGTTCTTGTAAACGAAAAGTAAATCAATCAGAGGTGCGAAGAAATGAGACAAAGCTTGACGCTTATTCCTACGCTCCGTGAAGTTCCAGCTGATGCCGAAGCAAAAAGCCATCAGCTTCTTCTGAGAGCAGGGTTTATCAGACAGAATACGAGCGGGGTATACAGCTATATGCCTCTTGCGTATAAAGTGATTCAAAACATTCAGCAGATTGTTCGTGAAGAAATGGAGAAAATAGATGCCGTGGAAATGCTTATGCCCGCATTGCAGCAGGCTGAGACATGGCAGGAATCAGGCAGATGGTATACGTATGGTCCTGAACTGATGAGACTAAAAGACCGTCATGGCCGTGAATTTGCTTTAGGGGCAACGCATGAAGAAGTTATCACTTCACTTGTTCGCGATGAGGTTAAATCTTATAAGCGTCTCCCTCTGACTCTGTATCAAATTCAGTCTAAGTTCAGAGATGAAAAACGTCCCCGCTTCGGTTTGTTAAGAGGCCGCGAATTTATTATGAAGGATGCGTATTCTTTCCATGCATCTGAAGAGAGCCTGGATAATACGTATCAAAAAATGTACGAGGCTTATTCTAATATTTTTGCCCGTTGCGGCATTAATGTAAGACCTGTCATCGCCGATTCAGGCGCAATGGGAGGAAAGGATACGCACGAGTTTATGGCACTTTCTGCAATCGGAGAGGATACGATTGCGTATTCTGATGAATCACAGTATGCGGCTAATATCGAAATGGCTGAAGTTCTTTATCAAGAAGTCCCTTCTGATGAAGAGCCTAAAGCTTTAGAGAAAGTCCACACGCCTAACGCGAAAACAATCGAAGAACTGACTGCGTATTTACAGGTTTCCGCTGAAGCCTGCATGAAGTCAGTGCTGTTTAAAGCAGATGACCGTTTCGTCTTAGTGCTTGTAAGAGGGGACCATGAAGTTAACGAGATTAAAGTGAAAAACTTGCTTCATGCGGAAGTTGTGGAGCTTGCCTCACATGAAGAGGTTATTCAGCAGCTTGGAACAGAACCCGGTTTTGTCGGCCCTGTCGGTGTCAAACAAGATGTTGAAGTATATGCCGATTATGCTGTGAAAGCAATGGTCAATGCTGTTGCCGGTGCAAATGAAGGAGATCATCACTATAAAAATGTCAACGTAAACCGTGACGCGCAAATTAAAGAATTTGCTGATCTTCGTTTTATTAAAGAGGGTGATCCTTCACCAGACGGCAAAGGTACAATCCGTTTTGCAGAAGGAATCGAAGTCGGACAAGTCTTTAAGCTTGGAACACGCTATTCAGAAGCGATGAATGCGACATACTTAGATGAAAACGGTCGCGCACAGCCAATGCTGATGGGCTGTTACGGAATCGGTGTATCAAGAACGCTTTCTGCTATTGCTGAACAGCACCACGACGATAAAGGATTGATATGGCCAAAAAGCATTGCGCCGTACGATCTTCATATTCTTGCTTTGAACGTGAAAAACGATGGGCAAAGAGAGCTTGCTGAAAAGCTGTATGCCGATTTAAAAGCGGAAGGCTATGGAGTGCTCTATGATGATCGTGCTGAGCGCGCCGGTGTAAAATTCGCTGATTCAGATCTCATCGGCCTTCCAATCCGCATTACTGTCGGAAAACGTGCGGACGAAGGAATTGTCGAAGTGAAAATCCGTAAAACGGGTGAGTCAACTGAAATTTCAGCAGACGAACTATCTGCTTTTATCAGCAAGCAGTAATCACCATAACGATTTATCAAAAAACATGTTAAAATAGAAATAAGTGAAGGTACCTCATTTGCCTGAGGTACCTTCACTTATGAAGTTTTTAGGGAGGGGTACTGTCTTAATGGAACAGTTATCAGTAAACAGAAGGCAGTTTCAAATTCTTCTGCAGCAGATTAATATGACAGATGATACCTTCATGACATACTTTGAAGATGGCGAGATCAAAAAGCTGGCGATACACAAAGCGTCTAAGTCTTGGCATTTTCATTTTCAATTTAAATCTTTGCTGCCTTTTCAAATATATGACACATTAACAACGAGGCTGACGCAATCGTTTGCCCACATAGCAAAAGTTACATCTTCAATCGAAGTGCAAGATGCCGAGGTCAGCGAAAGTCTAGTACAAGATTACTGGTCACGCTGTATTGAGGAACTGCAAGGCATTTCACCGCCGATTATCAGTCTTTTAAACCAGCAAAAACCGAAATTGAAAGGCAATAAACTGATTGTCAAAACAAAAACGGACACGGAAGCGGCTGCTCTTAAGAACAAATATAGTTCTATGATTCAAGCCGGATACCGTCAATTTGGTTTCCCGGACCTTCAGCTTGATGCCGAAATCTTTGTATCCGAGCAAGAAGTTCAAAAGTTTCGGGAGCAAAAGCTTGCGGAAGACCAAGAGCGGGCCATGCAGGCGCTGATTGAAATGGAGAAAAAAGATAAAGAAAGTGATGAAGATCAAATACCATCTGGGCCTCTTGTCATCGGTTATCAAATTAAAGATAACGAAGAAATCCGGACACTTGACAGCATCATGGACGAAGAACGGAGAACTACGGTCCAGGGTTACGTGTTTGATGTGGAGACACGAGAGCTGAAAAGCGGGCGTACGCTGTGTATCTTCAAAATTACAGACTACACAAATAGTATTTTAATCAAAATGTTTGCACGTGAAAAAGAAGATGCGGCACTGATGAAGTCTCTGAAAAAAGGAATGTGGGTAAAAGCACGCGGCAGCATTCAAAATGACACTTTTGTCAGAGATCTCGTCATGATCGCAAATGACGTAAACGAAATGAAAGCAAAAACCCGTGAAGATTCTGCATCTGAAGGAGAAAAAAGAGTGGAATTGCATTTGCATTCCCCAATGAGCCAAATGGATGCTGTTACGGGTGTCGGAAAGCTTGTCGAACAGGCAAAAAAATGGGGGCATGAGGCCATCGCTTTGACTGACCATGCTGTCGTTCAATCCTTCCCTGATGCGTATTCTGCCGCAAAAAAGCATGGGATTAAAATGATTTACGGGATGGAAGCGAATCTCGTTGATGATGGCGTGCCAATTGCTTATAACGCTGCACATCGGTTGCTTGAGGAAGAAACATATGTTGTTTTTGACATCGAGACGACAGGACTGTCTGCTGTATACGATACCATTATTGAGCTGGCTGCAGTAAAAGTAAAAGGCGGAGAAATTATTGATAAATTTGAGGCGTTTGCGAACCCGCATCGTCCGCTTTCAGCCACAATCATAGAGCTGACCGGCATCACCGATGATATGCTTCGCGACGCTCCGGATGTCGTAGATGTAATAAGAGATTTCAGAGAATGGATCGGCGATGATATCCTTGTCGCTCATAATGCGAGTTTTGATATGGGATTCTTAAACGTAGCTTATAAAAGGCTTCTTGAAGTCGAAAAAGCTAAAAACCCAGTCATTGATACGCTTGAGCTTGGCCGTTTTCTCTATCCGGAATTTAAGAATCACCGTTTGAACACACTTTGTAAAAAGTTTGATATCGAACTGACACAGCATCACCGTGCGATCTACGATACTGAGGCGACTGCTTATTTGCTCCTGAAAATGCTGAAGGACGCGGCTGAAAAAGGCATTCAGTACCATGATGAGTTAAATGAAAATATGGGTCAGTCCAACGCTTATCAAAGATCGAGACCTTATCACGCAACATTACTTGCTGTGAACAGCACGGGGCTTAAAAATTTATTTAAGCTTGTGTCACTCTCTCATATCCATTATTTTTACAGAGTACCTCGTATCCCGAGATCTCAGCTTGAGAAATATAGGGAAGGGCTTCTGATCGGTTCAGCTTGTGACAGGGGAGAGGTTTTTGAAGGAATGATGCAAAAATCGCCTGAAGAGGTGGAAGATGTCGCGTCATTCTATGATTATCTCGAAGTTCAGCCGCCTGAAGTGTACCGTCACTTGCTAGAGCTTGAACTGGTCCGCGATGAAAAATCGCTTAAAGAAATTATTGCGAATATCACGAAACTGGGTGAAAAGCTAAATAAACCGGTTGTTGCTACGGGAAATGTTCATTACTTAAATGACGAGGATAAAATCTACAGAAAGATTTTAGTATCCTCTCAAGGCGGGGCAAATCCGCTGAACAGACATGAACTGCCGAAAGTGCATTTCAGAACGACAGACGAAATGCTTGAAGCATTTTCTTTCTTAGGCGAAGAAAAAGCGAAGGAAATCGTTGTCGCCAATACCCAAAAGGTTGCTTCTTTAATCGATGACATCAAGCCAATTAAAGATGATTTGTATACACCGAAAATCGAAGGCGCTGATGAAGAGATCAGAGAAATGAGCTATCAGCGTGCAAGAAGCATTTATGGCGAAGAGCTGCCTGAAATTGTGGAAGCGCGGATTGAAAAAGAATTAAAAAGTATCATTGGCCATGGCTTCGCTGTTATTTATTTGATCTCTCACAAACTTGTAAAACGTTCACTTGATGACGGATATCTCGTAGGTTCCCGTGGTTCCGTAGGCTCCTCATTAGTTGCGACGCTTACTGAGATCACTGAGGTCAACCCGCTGCCGCCGCATTATGTATGCTCTGAGTGCCAGCATTCTGAGTTCTTTAATGACGGGTCTGTCGGTTCCGGTTTTGACCTGCCTGACAAGATATGTCCTCATTGCGGAACGCCTTTGAAAAAAGACGGCCATGATATTCCGTTTGAAACATTCTTAGGATTTAAAGGGGACAAAGTACCTGATATCGATTTGAACTTTTCAGGGGAATATCAGCCGCACGCACACAATTACACAAAAGTATTGTTCGGAGAAGACAATGTATATCGTGCGGGAACGATAGGAACAGTTGCAGAAAAAACAGCTTACGGATATGTAAAAGGCTATGCCGGTGACCACAATCTCCACATGCGCGGGGCCGAAATAGATCGGCTCGTACAGGGATGTACAGGTGTTAAACGTACGACCGGACAGCACCCTGGGGGTATTATCGTTGTCCCGGATTATATGGACATTTATGATTTTTCACCAATTCAGTTCCCGGCGGATGCCACAGGTTCAGAGTGGAAAACCACTCATTTTGATTTCCACTCCATCCATGACAACCTGTTAAAACTCGATATTCTCGGACACGATGACCCGACCGTTATTCGGATGCTTCAAGACTTAAGCGGAATTGATCCGAAAACCATTCCAACAGATGATCCTGAAGTGATGAAAATCTTCCAGGGAACCGAATCACTCGGTGTTACAGAAGAACAGATCGGCTGTAAAACGGGTACCCTGGGAATTCCTGAATTCGGAACCCGATTTGTGCGGCAGATGCTTGAAGATACAAAGCCGACAACTTTTTCCGAGCTCGTTCAGATTTCAGGCTTATCTCACGGAACGGATGTATGGCTCGGCAATGCACAAGAGCTCATCCACAATAATATTTGTGAACTGAGTGAGGTTATCGGCTGCCGTGATGACATTATGGTTTATTTAATCTATCAAGGCCTTGAGCCATCCCTTGCCTTTAAAATCATGGAATTTGTACGTAAAGGAAAAGGATTAACGCCTGAATGGGAAGAAGAAATGAAAAATAACAATGTCCCGGACTGGTATATTGATTCTTGTAAAAAGATTAAATACATGTTCCCGAAAGCCCACGCCGCGGCTTATGTATTAATGGCGGTCCGCATCGCTTACTTTAAAGTGCATCACGCGCTTTTGTATTATGCGGCTTATTTTACCGTTCGTGCAGACGACTTTGATATCGATACAATGATCAAGGGTTCTACAGCAATCAAAGCCGTAATGGAGGATATTAACGCTAAAGGGCTTGATGCTTCACCGAAGGAAAAAAACCTTCTCACTGTGTTAGAATTAGCGCTTGAAATGTGTGAGAGAGGCTATACATTCCAAAAAGTCGATTTATATCGCTCCAGTGCTGCAGAGTTTATTATAGACGGCAACAGCCTTATCCCGCCGTTTAACTCCATTCCTGGATTAGGAACGAACGCTGCTCTGAATATTGTAAAAGCTCGTGAAGAAGGCGAATTCCTCTCTAAAGAAGATTTGCAAAAGAGAGGGAAAGTGTCAAAAACGATTTTAGAGTATTTAGATCGCCATGGCTGTCTGGAATCACTGCCTGACCAAAACCAATTGTCACTGTTTTAATATAGAAGCAGAATTTCTCAGGAAATTCTGCTTCTATGCATACATAAGCGCAAAAAGTGACATTGTAACATTAGAGTCTCTGTCATTTGCTTAGGTGAAGGTAAGTGTATATCCATTTGCAATAAAAATATGGTTATGGTATAGTTTTATTGGAAATGCTAACGATTACCGAGGCAAAGAGTGGGGAAACCCGCTCTTTTGTATTGAACAGGAGAATTTTGTCTCGACATGTTCATCGTTTACTTTTAAGCCCCTGCTCTTTTGAAGCAGGGTTTTTATGCAGAGTGACGAGACGAACATGAGATCGACAGCACAAGGAGGAAGAACATGAGCAAAAAAGTGACTGACACCGTTCAAGAGATGGCTCAGCCAATCGTAGACAGCCTTCAGCTGGAACTCGTTGACATTGAATTTGTCAAAGAGGGTCAAAGCTGGTTCCTTCGCGTGTTTATTGATTCCGATGACGGTGTGGATATTGAGGAATGTGCCAAAGTAAGCGAAGCTTTAAGCGAAAAGCTTGATGAGGCAGACCCAATCAGCCAAAATTACTTTCTTGAAGTCTCATCTCCAGGAGCTGAGCGTCCGCTAAAGAAAAAAGCCGATTTTGAAAAATCACTTGGGAAAAATGTGTACATTAAGACGTATGAGCCTATTGATGGCGTAAAAGTGTTTGAAGGTGAACTGGCTGAATTTGATGGACAAACAGTGACAGTTGAGATCACGATCAAAACAAGAAAGAAACGGATCAATATTCCGTATGAAAAGATAGCTAATGCACGATTAGCTGTTACGTTCTAATGAATACAAATGCTTTAAGGGGGGAGACCGTTAAATGAGCAGTGAATTATTAGATGCTCTCACGATTCTTGAAAAAGAAAAAGGCATCAGTAAAGAAATTATCATTGAAGCAATCGAAGCTGCGTTAATTTCTGCTTATAAGCGGAATTTTAATCAAGCGCAAAATGTACGAGTGGATTTAAACCGTGAAACAGGCTCCATCCGTGTATTTGCAAGAAAAGATGTCGTTGACGAAGTATACGACCAAAGACTGGAGATCTCTATTGAAGAGGCGCAGGGCATCCATCCGGAATATATGGTCGGCGATGTTGTCGAAATCGAAGTAACGCCTAAGGATTTTGGGCGCATAGCTGCTCAAACAGCGAAGCAGGTCGTCACACAGCGTGTGCGCGAAGCTGAGCGCGGTGTGATTTATTCTGAATTTATCGACCGTGAAGAAGACATCATGACAGGCATCGTCCAGCGCCTGGACAATAAGTTTATCTACGTGTCTTTAGGCAAAATAGAAGCCTTGCTGCCGGTTAATGAGCAAATGCCAAATGAAAGCTACAAGCCTCATGACCGCATTAAGGTATTTATCACAAAAGTAGAAAAAACGACGAAGGGCCCGCAGATTTATGTGTCAAGAACACACCCAGGCCTGTTAAAGCGTTTGTTTGAAATCGAAGTGCCTGAAATTTATGATGGAACTGTCGAGCTGAAATCTGTAGCCAGAGAAGCCGGCGACCGTTCAAAAATTTCGGTCCGCACAGACGACCCTGACGTGGATCCTGTTGGCTCTTGCGTAGGCCCTAAAGGCCAGCGTGTTCAGGCGATCGTCAATGAATTAAAAGGTGAAAAAATTGACATTGTCAACTGGTCCAGTGATCCTGTAGAATTTGTCGCAAATGCACTCAGTCCTTCGAAAGTGCTGGAAGTCATCGTTAATGAGGAAGAAAAAGCGACAACTGTTATTGTCCCTGATTACCAGCTGTCTCTGGCGATTGGCAAAAGAGGACAAAACGCACGTTTAGCTGCTAAACTGACAGGCTGGAAGATTGATATTAAGAGCGAAACGGACGCAAGAGAACTTGGAATCTATCCGAGAGAACTTGAAGCAGACGACGATGAGCCGCTCTTTACGGAGCCTGAAACTGCTGAATCGGATGAATAAGAGGTGGCCTTAGGTGAATAAACACAAGAAGATCCCGTTACGCAAATGTGTAGTGACTGGTGAAATGAAGCCTAAAAAAGAATTGATCCGAGTTGTACGTTCGAAAGAAGGCGAAATCTCAGTAGACCCGACCGGAAAGAAGAACGGGCGGGGTGCTTATTTAACGCTGGATAAAGAGTGCATCTTAGCAGCAAAAAAGAAAAACACTTTGCAAAATCAATTTCAATCACAAATCGATGACCAGATTTTCGAAGAATTGCTAGAGCTGGCAGAAAAGGTGAAAAAATAAAATGTCTGGAATGGAATGGTTTCCCTTGCTGGGTCTGGCCAATCGAGCTCGTAAGGTCGTGTCAGGCGAGGACTTGGTAATTAAAGAAATCAGGAATGCGCGTGCAAAGCTTGTCCTGCTTACAGAGGATGCATCATCTAACACAGCGAAAAAAGTAACCGACAAGTGCAGCTATTATAAAGTCCCTTATAAAAAAGTCGAGAGTCGCGCGGTTCTTGGACGCTCTATCGGTAAAGAAGCCCGTGTCGTTGTCGCCGTCACTGACCAAGGTTTTGCGAATAAGCTGATCAGCTTGCTCGATTAATATTTTTGGGGGTGAACGAATGGCTAAAATGAGAGTATACGAATATGCAAAAGCATTAAATGTTTCAAGTAAGGAAATTTTGACCGCACTGAAAAACATGAATTTAGAAGTGAATAATCACATGGCCATGCTTGAAGAAAAGGCTATTAAACAGCTTGATGCCAAATTTAAAAAAGGCGGCGCGGCCGTTAAATCTCAAAAGCCTGCAGAAACGAACAAAAACAAACAGACGCAAGGGGTTAATCAGCAATCTGCTGGAAATCAACCAAATAAAATTCGAGACGGAAAGAAGAATGACGTGCAGAATAATCAATTTAACAAAAACAAGAAGAATAACAACAACAAAAAAAATAAACGCAACAACAACAATAAGAATCAATATCAGCAAAAGCCTGTAAAGCCGAAAAAAGAGCTTCCTGAGAAAATTACATTCTCCGGCACTTTAACAGTCGGCGCATTGGCTGAGGAGCTTGGCAAAGAGCCTTCAGAACTCATTAAAAAGCTGATGCTTCTTGGCGTAATGGCAACCATTAACCAAGAGCTTGATAAAGATACAATCGAACTCATTGCATCAGAATATGGTGTAGAAACAGAAGAAGTCATTGTACTTGAAGAAACAGAGTTGGAAAAATATGAAGAGCCTGATAAAGAAGAGGATCTTGAAATTCGTCCTCCTGTCGTGACGATCATGGGTCACGTTGACCATGGGAAAACGACGCTTCTTGACAGCATCCGTAAAACGAAGGTTGTTGAAGGAGAAGCAGGCGGAATCACTCAGCACATCGGTGCTTACCAAATTGAAGAGAACGGCAAGAAAATTACGTTCTTGGATACCCCAGGCCACGCCGCATTTACGACAATGCGTGCACGCGGTGCAGAAGTAACTGATATTACGATTCTCGTTGTGGCTGCAGATGACGGTGTAATGCCGCAAACTGTAGAAGCGATTAACCATGCAAAAGCAGCTGAGGTTCCAATTATCGTTGCTGTGAATAAAGTTGATAAAGAATCCGCAAATCCTGACCGTGTGATGCAAGAACTGACGGAATACGGACTTGTTCCTGAAGCTTGGGGCGGAGAAACCATTTTTGTTCCGCTTTCCGCTTTAACCGGAAAAGGCATTGATGAACTCGTTGAAATGATTTTGCTTGTCAGTGAAGTAGAGGAACTCAAAGCGAATCCGAAACGCCAGGCAAAAGGAACGGTTATTGAAGCGGAACTTGATAAAGGCAGAGGGTCAGTTGCGACATTGCTCGTACAGACTGGGACACTGAATGTCGGTGATCCTATCGTAGTTGGCAATACATTTGGCCGTGTCCGTGCCATGGTCAACGATATTGGACGCCGTGTAAAAACTGCCGGCCCGTCAACTCCGGTTGAAATTACCGGTTTGAACGATGTCCCTCAAGCTGGAGACCAATTCCTTGTCTTTAAGGATGAAAAAACAGCTCGTTCTGTCGGGGAAGCCCGTGCTTCGAAACAGCTTGAAGAGCAGCGCAGCGATAAAGCGAAACTCAGTCTAGATGATTTATTCGAGCAAATTAAACAAGGTGATGTAAAAGACATTAACCTCATCGTAAAAGCTGATGTTCAAGGATCTGCTGAAGCCTTAACGGCCGCACTTCAAAAAATTGAAGTAGAAGGCGTTAAAGTGAAAATCATCCACACAGGCGTTGGTGCAATTACTGAATCTGACATTATCTTGGCATCTGCTTCCAATGCAATTGTTATCGGGTTTAATGTGAGACCGGACGGAAATGCTAAGAGTACGGCTGAAGCTGAAAATGTAGATATTCGTCTTCACCGTATCATTTACAAAGTAATCGACGAGATTGAAGCTGCCATGAAAGGTATGCTTGATCCTGAATATGAAGAAAAAGTAATTGGCCAAGTAGAAGTACGCCAAACATTCAAAGTATCTAAAATAGGTACAATTGCCGGCGGATATGTTACTGAAGGAACCATTACGCGCGACAGCGGCCTCCGTTTAATTCGTGACGGCGTCGTCATCTTCGAAGGCGAAGTAGACGTTTTGAAACGTTTTAAAGACGATGTGAAAGAAGTTTCACAAGGCTATGAATGTGGTATTACAATTAAGAAATACAATGACATTCGCGAAGGTGACATCCTGGAAGCTTATGTCATGCAAGAAATTGAAAGAAAGTGATCGGATTTGCGGAATGTGAATGCATCATTTATGATGCAGGATCGCTAAAAGAAAAGCGTGCCGTTCTGAAGCGGGTTTTAACCAGGGTTCAAAACAAGTTCAATGTTTCGATTTCGGAGATTGACTATCAGGACACATGGCAAAGGACCAGCTTCGGAATCGCCGCTGTTTCTTCCTCTCGCGTTCAAACAGAAAAAGAGCTGCAGCGCGTCCTAGCGTTTATCGATTCTTTTCCTGAAATTGAACGGACGATCACTAGGACAGAGTGGTTTTAACTTAGAGGTGATTGAATTGAGTATGAGAGCAAACCGTGTCGGCGAGCAAATGAAAAAAGAACTCGGTGATATTATCAGCCGCAAGCTGAAAGATCCGAGAATAGGTTTTCTGACAGTAACGGATGTACGTGTATCAGGTGATTTGCAAATTGCAAAGGTGTATATCTCGGTTCTCGGCGACGAGAAAAAACGGGAGGAAGCGCTGAAAGGGCTGGCAAAGGCGAAAGGATTTATTCGATCTGAAATCGGCAGCCGCATCAGACTTCGAAAAACGCCTGAAATTGAATTTGAGTTCGATGAATCAATCGATTACGGAAATCGAATCGAAACGCTGATTCACGAATTACATTCAGAGAAACCATCTGAATAAAAAATGGAGAGGATAGGCGTATATCGTCTGTCCTCTTTTCTTCGTTTTAAAGAGAAAAAACCAAAAGAAGGAGTGAAGGACAAATGGTTAACGGAGTTCTCCTTTTACATAAACCGGTTGGCATGACATCGCACGACTGTGTCATGAAGATCCGAAAACTGTTAAAAACAAAAAAAGTAGGACATACGGGAACACTCGATCCAGAAGTGTCAGGTGTACTTCCGATTTGTGTGGGAAGGGCGACAAAAATAGTCGAATACTTGACTGAAAAGTCTAAAACATATGATGCGGAAATAACACTTGGCTTTTCAACGACAACAGAGGATCAGACTGGCGAAAGGGTTGAAACTAAGCCTGTCAATCACGCCATTGATAAAGCAGATGCAGTAAAAGTTTTAAATAGCTTAAAGGGTAAACAAGAACAAATTCCTCCCATGTATTCCGCTGTCAAAGTAAACGGCAAAAAATTATACGAGTACGCAAGAGCAGGGATTGAGGTAGAACGTCCAAAACGTATGATTACTATTGAAGACATTGCCCTGACGACAGAGATTAAACATAATGGAGAAACGGCAAGCTTTCGGTTTACAGTGACATGCTCCAAAGGGACCTATGTAAGGACGCTGGCGGTTATGATCGGAGAAAAACTCGGATATCCGGCTCATATGTCTCATTTAATCCGTACGGCATCCGGAGACTTCTCTCTCGACGAATGCTTTACCTTTGATGAACTGGAAACACAGGCCCAGTCCGGGACCGTGGGAGAGCATACAGTTCCTATTGAAGGCGCGCTCAATCATTTGCCGAAATGGATCATAAGTGATACATTAGCTAAGAAAGTAGAAAATGGGGTTTTGCTTGAGACGCCCGAGCAGTTTTCCGAGATGACAAGCGAAGACCGTATTGCTGTCTTTACGGAATCTGGAAATTGTTTGGCGATCTATTTTCCCCATCCTACAAAAAAAGGGCTGTTAAAGCCGGCAAAAGTATTGCTGCAAAAAAGCGAACAATAGAAAAAAGGTGACCGTTCTGTGAAGACGATACATATTACACATCCTCATCACTTAATCAAAGAGGAGCAGGCAAAGTCTGTGATGGCGTTAGGGTATTTTGACGGCGTTCATCTAGGACATCAAAAGGTAATCGGTACAGCGAAGCAGATAGCTGAAGAAAAGGGCCTGGCATTAGCTGTGATGACCTTTCATCCTCATCCTTCCCATGTATTGAGGAGGAATCAGGAGCCAAAGGATCTGATTACGCCTCTGGAAGATAAAATAAACCAAATTGAACAATTAGGCACAGAGATTCTGTATGTCGTTAAATTTAATGAAGCATTTGCTTCTCTTTCTCCTAAGCAGTTTGCAGACCAGTATATTGTCGGTCTTAATGTACAGCACGCTGTTGCGGGCTTTGACTTTACGTACGGCAAATACGGTAAGGGAACAATGGAGACCATGCCGAATGATTTAGATGGAGAAGCTGAGTGCACAATGGTAGAAAAATTAACGGAACAAGATAAAAAAATCAGTTCCTCGTATATCCGTACCGCGCTTCAAAACGGAGACGTTGAATTGGCGAATGTCTTGCTTGGACAGCCTTATTTTATAAAAGGAATTGTCATTCACGGTGATAAAAGAGGGCGGACCATCGGGTTTCCGACAGCAAATGTCGGTTTAAATAACAGCTATATCGTTCCGCCGACGGGTGTATATGCCGTAAAAGCGGAAGTGAACGGCGAAGTCTACAACGGCGTTTGCAATATCGGCTATAAGCCGACATTTTATGAAAAACGCCCGGAGCAGCCTTCAATCGAAGTCAATCTGTTTGATTTTGATCAAGAGGTATACGGAGCCTCTATAAAAATTGAGTGGTATAAACGGATTCGGAGCGAGCGGAAATTCAATGGCATCAAAGAATTAACAGAGCAAATTGAGAAAGACAAGCAGGAAGCCATCCGTTATTTCAGCAATTTGCGGAAATAACATGCAATGTACACAAATTTCATTTTAAAATATTTGCATATAGGCGCGATTTTTAGTATGATAGTTTGCGTAGTCTTAAAACCATTGCTTGGCAATCCGAAGTCACCGACGGTTGCTAGGTAACTGGGGCTAAATATGATTTGGAGGTGAAACAGGATGGCAATTACTCAAGAGCGTAAAAACCAACTCATCAGTGAGTTCAAAACACACGAATCTGATACTGGATCTCCAGAAGTTCAGATCGCTATCCTAACTGACTCAATTAACAACTTGAACGAGCATTTACGTACTCATAAGAAAGACCACCACTCACGTCGCGGTCTTCTTAAAATGGTAGGTAAGCGTCGTAATCTTCTTACGTATCTACGTAATAAAGACGTAACTCGTTATCGTGAGTTAATTAACAAACTAGGCTTACGTCGATAATCGTAAAAAGCGGGAGGATTCCCGCTTTTTTATCGTATTAAAGCGAAATTTCTTATAACAAATCATTGAAATCCTTTTACATACTACTTTGACATTGATATGTTCAATTCATTTCGTTCATAATAGGAGTAATTGATTATTTCACACAACGAAGAGAGGAGTTCGTAATCGTATGGGACAAGAAAAACATGTCTTTACCATAGATTGGGCCGGAAGAACGCTTACCGTTGAAACCGGCCAGCTTGCCAAACAGGCAAACGGTGCTGTTATGATCCGTTACGGTGATACAGCAGTGCTTAGTACAGCAACCGCTTCAAAAGAACCAAAACCGCTTGATTTCTTCCCGCTAACTGTAAATTATGAGGAAAGATTATATGCGGTAGGGAAAATTCCGGGCGGATTTATTAAAAGAGAAGGGCGTCCAAGTGAAAAAGCGGTTCTTGCCAGCCGTTTAATCGACCGTCCGATCCGCCCTTTGTTTGCTGATGGATTCCGTAATGAAGTTCAAGTCATCAGCATTGTCATGAGTGTTGACCAAAACTGCTCTTCTGAAATGGCTGCTATGTTCGGTTCATCTCTGGCTCTTTCTGTATCGGATATTCCGTTTGAAGGACCGATTGCAGGGGTTACTGTCGGACGCATTAATGATGAATTTATCATTAACCCGACAGTCGATCAGCTTGAGAAAAGCGACATCAATCTTGTCGTTGCCGGCACGAAAGATGCCATTAACATGGTAGAAGCGGGAGCGGATGAAGTTCCTGAGGAAACCATGCTTGAAGCCATTATGTTCGGCCATGAAGAGATTAAACGCCTGATTGCATTCCAAGAAGAAATTGTAGCAGCAGTCGGCAAAGAAAAATCAGAAATTGCGCTCTATGAAATTGATGAAGAGCTTAGTGAAAAAGTAAAAGCTTTAGCAGAAGAAGATTTGCTGAAAGCCATCCAGGTTCATGAAAAGCATGCCCGTGAAGATGCCATTAATGAAGTGAAAAAAGCAGTTGTGGCGAAATTCGAGGATGAAGAGCATGATGAAGACACAATCAAGAAAGTGAAGCAGACTTTGTCCAAGCTGGTGAAAAATGAAGTGCGCCGGTTGATTACTGAAGAGAAAGTAAGACCGGATGGCCGCGGTGTCGATCAAATCCGCCCGCTTTCTTCTGAGGTCGGCCTCTTGTCAAGAACTCACGGATCAGGGCTGTTTACAAGGGGACAAACACAGGCTCTCAGCGTATGTACGCTAGGCGCTCTTGGAGATGTGCAAATCCTTGACGGCTTAGGTGTCGAAGAGTCGAAACGGTTTATGCATCACTACAACTTCCCGCAATTCAGCGTTGGGGAAACAGGGCCAATGCGCGGACCGGGACGCCGTGAAATCGGACATGGAGCACTGGGTGAGCGTGCGCTTGAGCCAGTTATTCCGTCTGAAAAAGACTTCCCTTACACTGTCCGTCTTGTATCAGAAGTGCTTGAATCAAACGGTTCTACGTCTCAAGCAAGTATTTGCGCAAGCACACTTGCAATGATGGATGCCGGTGTACCAATTAAAGCCCCAGTTGCGGGTATTGCGATGGGTCTTGTCAAATCAGGCGAACATTACACTGTTCTGACTGACATCCAAGGCATGGAAGACGCGCTTGGAGATATGGACTTTAAAGTAGCCGGAACTGAAAAAGGCGTCACAGCGCTGCAAATGGACATTAAAATCGAAGGACTTTCCAGAGAGATTCTTGAAGAAGCGCTTCAGCAGGCGAAAAAAGGAAGAATGGAAATTCTTAACAGCATGCTTGCGACATTAAGCGAATCAAGAAAAGAGCTTTCTCAATATGCACCTAAGATTTTAACAATGGCCATTAATCCTGATAAGATCCGCGATGTCATCGGGCCAAGCGGAAAACAAATCAATAAAATCATCGAAGAAACCGGTGTTAAAATTGATATTGAACAGGACGGCACCATCTTTATTTCTTCAACAGTTGAAAGCAGCAACCAAGAAGCGAAAAAGATCATTGAAGACCTTGTCAGAGAGGTTGAAGTCGGCCAGCTTTACCTAGGTAAAGTGAAACGAATTGAAAAATTCGGAGCTTTCGTTGAAATTTTCAGCGGAAAAGACGGTTTGGTGCACATTTCAGAGCTTGCGCTAGAACGCGTAGGAAAAGTTGAAGATGTTGTGAAAATCGGGGACGAGATTCTTGTCAAGGTCACTGAAATTGATAAACAAGGACGAGTCAATTTATCCCGTAAAGCGGTGCTCCGTGAAGAGAAAGAAAAAGAAGAACAACAATCTTAAATGAAAACATAAAAGGAGCCTGGGAGACCCGGCTTCTTTATTTTGAAGCTTTTAAAATGCAGGCAGGTTCTACCTTGTCCTTATCCTTCATAATGTGAGGTGAGGGGGGACAGAACATGTACAAAAAATTTGTGCCGTTTGCCGTTTTTCTATTTCTTTTTTTTGTCTCATTTGAGATGATGAAAAATCCGCACACACTTGATTATATAGGGGCAATGAAAAAAGATACGGTGACTGTCACGGCGTCCAAAGACCCGCTATATGAAGAATTGCTTCAAAAAGCGCCGGAATATGAAGTTAGGCCCCAGGATGCCAGAGTAGATAAGGTCTGGAAAAGCATTCCCGGTTACAATGGGTTGATGGTCAATATTGAAAAATCATATAAAAAAATGAAAAAGCACGGCGAGTTTCGGGAAAACGATTTGGTGTACAGGCAAGTAAAACCAAACATTCATCTTGAGTCTCTTCAGCCTGAGCCTATTTATAAAGGAAATCCTGACAAACCGATGGTGGCTTTTTTAGTCAATGTGGCATGGGGAAATGAATATTTAGAAAAAATGCTCCCTGTTCTGCAAAAGCATCAGGTCAAGGCTACGTTCTTTTTAGAAGGCAATTGGGTGAGGAAAAATGAACAGCTTGCTAAGAAGATTGCGGAAGAAGGACATGAAATCGGAAATCATTCATACAATCATCCGGATATGAGCAAACTGACTACAGGAAGAATTTCCGAGCAGCTCGACAAGACAAATGAGCAAATAGAAAAAACGCTCGGTGTTAAGCCGAAGTGGTTTGCTCCGCCGAGCGGAAGTTTTAGAAAAGCGGTCGTCGACATTGCAGCTGAGAAACAGATGGGAACAGTCATGTGGACAGTTGATACGATCGATTGGCAAAAACCGGCTCCGTCTGTACTTCAAACGAGAGTGTTAAGCAAGATACATAATGGTGCCATGATTTTAATGCATCCGACTGACTCTACGGCTGAAAGTCTTGAAGCGCTGATTACAAAGGTAAAAGATAAAGGATACGCGCTTGGAACAGTCACCGAACTAATGGATGAAACAAGACTGTTGAAGTAACTGATGCAGGCAGCTTGTCTTTGAATAGGAGGAACAAATTTGATTAAACGATATACGTGTCAAAATGGTGTAAGAGTTGTGCTGGAAAATAACCCGACAGTCCGTTCTGTTGCGATCGGCGTGTGGATCGGCACCGGTTCGCGGCACGAAAAGCCGGAGATAAACGGGATTTCTCACTTTTTAGAGCACATGTTCTTTAAAGGGACGAGCACAAGATCTGCACGCGAGATAGCAGAATCTTTTGATCGTATTGGCGGTCAGGTCAATGCGTTTACCTCAAAGGAATATACCTGCTACTATGCAAAGGTGCTTGACGAGCATGCAAATTACGCACTGGACGTATTAGCAGATATGTTTTTTCATTCCACGTTTGATGAAAACGAGCTGAAAAAAGAAAAAAATGTAGTATATGAAGAGATTAAAATGTACGAAGATGCGCCGGACGACATTGTACATGATTTACTGAGCAAAGCCACTTACGGCAATCATTCTTTAGGCTATCCTATTCTTGGTACGGAAGAAACGCTTGCTTCCTTCAACGGCGACTCTCTCAGACAATACATGCATGATTATTATACACCGGACCGAGTGGTCATTTCGGTAGCGGGCAATATATCTGACAGTTTTATCAAAGATGTAGAAAAATGGTTCGGGTCATACGAGGCGAAAGGCAAAGCGACAGGCCTCGCGAAGCCCGATTTCTACACGGAAAAACTGACGAGAAAAAAAGAAACAGAGCAGGCTCATTTATGCCTTGGCTTTAAAGGCCTTGAGGTTGGCCATGAACGCATTTATGATTTAATTGTCCTGAATAATGTGCTCGGAGGCAGCATGAGTAGCCGCCTGTTCCAGGATGTCCGTGAAGATAAAGGGCTCGCTTATTCTGTTTACAGCTATCACAGCTCTTATGAGGACAGCGGTATGCTTACCATTTACGGCGGGACCGGTGCAAATCAGCTTCAGCAGCTGTCAGAAACAATTCAAGAAACCCTTGCTACATTAAAACGCGAAGGTATTACCTCTAAAGAGTTGGAAAACAGCAAAGAGCAAATGAAGGGAAGCTTGATGCTGAGCTTAGAAAGCACAAACAGCAAAATGAGCCGAAATGGAAAAAATGAACTGCTGCTCGGCAAACATAAAACTTTAGATGAGATCATCAAGGAATTAAACGCCGTAAACTTAGAGCGAGTCAACGGCCTTGCCAGACAACTGTTTACTGAAGATTATGCACTGGCACTCATCAGCCCCTCCGGCAATATGCCATATTAAAAGGAAAAGCCTGCCCCATAACGGAGCAGGCATTTTTTAATTCCTTTAATCATACATAGTACAAGGGGGTGACAGACATGCGGCTCAGTGAATTATCAGGAAAGGAAATTGTAGACATCAAAAGAGCTGAACGGCTGGGAGTACTCGGCCAGACCGATTTAGAAATCAATGAACAGGATGGACAGATTACGGCACTCCTCATTCCGACAGTTAAGTGGTTTGGTTTGAGAAAACACGGTCAAGACATTCGTGTCCCCTGGCATCATATTCAAAAAATCGGATCAGATATGATCATATTAGACGTGCCTGAGGAAATGTCTCCTCGGCAAGAGTAAGAAAAAAGCCCAAAAGAATGTAGTGCGGGCTCCAAAGTAAACTTATGAAACATCGGCTTCGGCAGCCGGTGTTTTTTTCTATGAAAAAAGCGCGTTTTAATTCACCGGTATTTCCTTTTGATCATAAGATGAAGGGGAGCTTAACAACTAGAGATCCAGTATATACAAAGAAGGTGAACGTTTAAAATGTTAACCGGATTGAAAATTGCAGTTATCGGCGGTGACGCAAGACAGCTCGAAATAATAAGAAAGCTCACTGAACAGGAGGCTGACATCTATCTTGTCGGTTTTGACCAATTGGATCACGGTTTTACCGGAGCAGTAAAATGCAACATTGATGAAATTCCTTTTCAGCAAATAGACAGTGTTATTCTCCCAGTGTCTGCAACAACAGGAGAAGGTGTCGTATCGACTGTATTTTCGAATGAAGAGGTTGTGTTAAAACAGGAGCATCTCGACAAAACACCTGCACACTGTGTCATTTTCTCAGGAATTTCTAACGCCTATTTAGAAAACATTGCAGCTCAAGCAAACAGAAAACTTGTTAAGCTGTTTGAACGGGATGACATTGCGATATACAATTCTATTCCGACAGTAGAAGGAACGATTATGCTGGCTATTCAGCACACGGATTATACGATACACGGGTCTCAGGTGGCCGTTCTAGGTCTGGGGCGCACCGGGATGACGATTGCCCGCACATTTGCCGCGCTTGGAGCGAATGTAAAAGTGGGGGCAAGAAGTTCAGCGCATTTGGCACGTATTACTGAAATGGGACTCGTCCCTTTTCATACCGATGAGCTGAAAGAGTATGTAAAAGATATAGATATTTGTATTAATACAATACCGAGTATGATTTTAAATCAAAAGGTACTTTCTAGCATGACACCAAAAACTTTAATATTGGATCTGGCCTCACGTCCCGGGGGAACGGATTTCAAATATGCCGAAAAACAGGGGATTAAAGCACTTCTTGCCCCTGGTCTACCAGGAATTGTCGCTCCTAAAACAGCTGGGCAAATCCTCGCAAACGTCTTGAGCAAGCTATTGGCTGAATTACAAGCTGAGGAGGGGAAGTAAGCATGTCGTCATTAAAAGGAAAAAGAATCGGGTTTGGGCTGACTGGATCGCACTGCACATATGAAGCGGTTTTCCCGCAAATTGAGGCCCTGGTCAACGGAGGGGCAGAAGTCCGTCCGGTTGTCACTTTTAACGTAAAATCCACAAATACCCGATTTGGAGAAGGAGCGGAATGGGTTAAAAAAATTGAAGACCTGACCGGATATGAGGCCATTGATTCGATTGTAAAGGCAGAGCCCCTTGGGCCGAAGCTGCCCCTTGACTGCATGGTCATTGCGCCCTTAACCGGCAACTCAATGAGCAAGCTTGCAAATGCTATGACAGACAGTCCGGTGCTGATGGCGGCAAAAGCGACAATCCGAAACAATAGGCCAGTCGTTCTTGGTATCTCGACAAATGATGCTCTCGGTTTAAACGGAACAAATTTAATGAGGCTCATGTCAACAAAAAATATCTTTTTTATTCCATTCGGGCAAGACGATCCATTTAAAAAACCGAATTCAATGGTAGCCAAAATGGATCTGCTTCCGCAAACCATTGAAAAGGCGGTTATGCATCAGCAGCTTCAGCCGGTTCTGGTTGAGAATTATCAGGGAAATGACTAAATTTACAGAAAATCTTTCCCAAACTAAAAAATTCGGTCATCACCCGCATATTCTATGGTAAAATAAAACGTAAAATCATAGTCAAATCAATTCAATGATGCTGATTGGCGGAAGGAGTTTTACAGATGGGAAGAGGTTTACACGTAGCAGTTGTCGGAGCGACAGGGGCTGTAGGACAACAAATGCTGAAAACACTTGAAGACAGAAACTTTGAAATGGACACACTTACATTGCTATCTTCCAAACGCTCTGCGGGGACAAAAGTCACGTTTAAAGGCCAAGAGCTGACTGTTCAGGAAGCTTCTCCCGAGAGCTTTGAAGGGGTAAATATTGCTTTGTTCAGCGCCGGCGGAAGCGTATCACAGGCATTGGCACCAGAAGCTGTAAAACGCGGCGCTATTGCTATAGATAATACGAGTGCGTTCCGTATGGACGAAAATACACCGCTTGTTGTGCCTGAAGTGAATGAGGCAGACTTGCATGAACACAACGGCATTATTGCCAATCCGAACTGCTCTACAATCCAAATGGTTGCGGCTCTTGAACCGATCCGCAAAGCATACGGCTTAAACAAAGTCATCGTATCAACTTACCAGGCGGTTTCAGGAGCGGGAAATGAAGCTGTAAAAGAGCTTTACAGCCAAACACAGGCGATTTTAAATCAAGAAGAAATTGAGCCCGCGATCATGCCTGTAAAAGGCGACAAAAAACACTATCAAATCGCCTTCAACGCGATTCCGCAAATTGATAAATTCCAAGATAACGGCTATACGTTTGAGGAAATGAAAATGATAAATGAAACGAAAAAAATCATGCACATGCCGGACCTTCAAGTAGCGGCTACATGTGTGAGACTGCCAATTCAAACTGGGCACTCAGAGTCCGTCTACATTGAGGTTGACCGTGATGACGCTACAGTTGAGGATATTAAAAAACTATTAAAAGAAGCTCCGGGCGTGACACTTCAGGATGACCCCAACCAGCAGCTTTATCCGATGCCTGCTGATGCCGTCGGTAAAAACGATGTGTTTGTTGGCCGCATCCGCAAAGATTTGGACAGAGCAAACGGTTTTCATTTATGGGTTGTTTCTGATAACCTGTTAAAAGGCGCGGCATGGAACTCCGTTCAGATTGCAGAAAGCCTGAAAAAACTAAACCTCGTATAAAAGAGAGAATTTCCTAAAGACGAATAGAAGAGAGTAAGGTGCTATCAGCCTGCTCTCTTCTGTTACGTCCGAATAATTTGGAGTGAAAACAGTGAAGATAATTGTTCAAAAGTTCGGCGGAACATCTGTAAAAGATGATAAAGGCCGTAAACTGGCTTTAGAGCATATTAAAGAAGCAATCAGTGAGGGATATAAGGTTGTCGTTGTCGTTTCAGCGATGGGCCGGAAAGGAGACCCGTACGCAACGGATTCTTTGCTGGGGCTGCTTTACGGCGATCAGTCAGCGATTTCCCCGAGAGAGCAGGATTTGCTTTTATCTTGCGGAGAGACCATTTCTTCTGTCGTCTTTACAAGCATGCTGCTTGATAACGGTGTGAAAGCAGCTTCCCTGACAGGGGCTCAGGCTGGCTTTTTAACGAATGATCAGCATACCAATGCGAAAATCCTTGAAATGAGACCGGAGCGTTTATTCAGTGTTCTCGCAAATCATGACGCTGTAGTCGTCGCAGGGTTCCAGGGTGCCACTGAAAAGGGTGATACAACAACGATCGGCAGAGGGGGCAGCGATACGTCCGCAGCCGCACTTGGCGCAGCGATTGACGCGGAATACATCGATATTTTCACCGATGTAGAAGGTGTGATGACTGCTGACCCGAGAGTGGTGGAAAATGCGAAACCGCTTCCTGTCGTGACGTATACTGAAATTTGCAACCTGGCGTATCAAGGGGCGAAGGTCATTCATCCGCGGGCTGTAGAGATTGCGATGCAGGCAAAGGTTCCCATCCGCGTCCGTTCGACTTATTCGAAAGATAAAGGCACATTGGTGACATCGCATCACTCTTCCAAAGTCGGAAGCGATGTTTTCGAAAGGCTGATTACGGGAATTGCCCATGTCAAAGATGTCACGCAGTTTAAAGTGCCTGCGAAAATCGGCCAGTATAACGTACAGACTGAAGTGTTTAAGGCGATGGCGAATGCGGGAATCAGTGTTGATTTCTTCAACATTACACCTAGTGAAATCGTATATACGGTGGCCGGTAATAAAACAGAAACAGCTCAGCGTATTTTAATGGATATGGGCTATGATCCGTTGGTAACGAGAAATTGCGCGAAGGTATCGGCGGTCGGAGCTGGCATTATGGGTGTTCCCGGCGTCACGTCCAAAATTGTTTCGGCTCTTTCCGATAAAGAAATTCCGATCCTTCAGTCGGCTGACAGCCATACGACGATATGGGTGCTTGTCCATGAAGCGGATTTGGTTCCTGCTGTAAACGCTTTGCATGAAGTGTTTGAACTTTCCAAGTAAATGTGATTGAATCATGATGAGGTGAATAAAATGAATTTCGGAAATGTGTCTACAGCGATGATTACACCCTTTGACAATAAAGGGAACGTAGACTTTCAAAAACTGTCTACACTGATTGATTACTTGTTGAAAAACGGAACGGATTCTTTAGTAGTGGCGGGAACAACTGGAGAGTCGCCAACCCTTTCAACTGAAGAAAAAATTGCGCTGTTTGAATATACGGTAAAAGAAGTGAACGGTCGGGTGCCGGTTATCGCGGGTACTGGCAGCAACAACACGAAAGATTCCATAAAGCTGACAAAAAAAGCTGAGGAAGCGGGCGTAGACGCGGTCATGCTCGTTACGCCGTATTACAATAAACCTTCTCAAGAAGGAATGTACCAGCATTTTAAAGCAATTGCGGCAGAAACGTCTCTTCCGGTCATGCTGTATAATGTGCCGGGCCGCACAGTAGCTTCTCTCGCTCCTGAAACGACGATTCGTTTGGCGGCAGACATCCCGAATGTGGTTGCGATTAAAGAAGCGAGCGGAGACCTCGAAGCGATTACGAAAATTGTTGCGGAAACGCCCGAAGACTTCTCTGTCTATTCAGGGGATGACGCTCTGACCCTTCCTATTCTCTCAGTCGGAGGAAGAGGAGTTGTGTCAGTGGCGAGCCATATTGCAGGCTCTGATATGCAGCAAATGATCAAAAATTATACGAATGGGCAAACAGCTAATGCGGCACTGATTCATCAGAAACTGCTGCCGATTATGAAGGAACTGTTTAAAGCGCCTAACCCGGCTCCTGTCAAAACAGCGCTTCAACTGAAAGGCCTTGATGTCGGATCGGTGCGACTTCCTCTTATCCCGCTTAGCGAAGATGAACGACTGAGCTTAAGCAGCACGATCAGCGAACTGTAAGAAAAAATTTCATACAGTGAAACAAACGCGGTCATTCTCACATTCAGCTGAGTTTGACCGTTTCTTATACATATTGGTTTTGCTTAAACCTTCTGCTTTATCTTGTTTTCTAAATTTACTTTCAGTTATAATAGGAACAAGTGATGATGGACGGGTATGAGACTAGGAGGATATAGATTTTGAAAAAGAAAAATACAGAAAACGTTAGAATTATCGCCCTTGGCGGTGTCGGAGAAATTGGGAAGAATCTTTATGTCATCGAAATTGACTCAGACATATTTGTCGTTGATGCCGGCCTTATGCATCCAGAAAACGAAATGCTCGGTATTGATGTAGTGATTCCTGACATATCATATTTGATTGAACGGGCTGACCGCGTCAAGGCAATCTTTTTAACACACGGGCATGATGAAAATATCGGCGGCGTTTTTTACTTGTTAAACAAGCTGTCCGTTCCAGTGTACGGAACAAAGCTGACGCTTGCACTATTAAGAGAAAAATTAAAACAATACGGACATAACCGAAAAACTGATTTAAGAGAAATTCACTCCAAATCTGTCATTACATTTGAATCAACAAAAGTATCATTCTTTAGAACGATTCACAGCATCCCTGATTCTGTAGGTGTGAGTTTTAAAACATCACTTGGATCTATAGTATGCACGGGAGACTTCAAATTTGACCAAACACCTGCACTTAATCAAATGTGCGACATTGGCGAGATCGCCAAGATCGGCAATAGCGGCGTGCTTGCCCTGCTTTCAGACAGTACAAATGCGGAACGTCCGGGTTATACGCCTTCGGAAGCAGCTGTCAGCGGAGAAATTTCGGACGCGCTGTATAATTCAGAGAACCGGGTGATTATTGCTGTTTTCGCGTCCAATATTAACCGGATTCAGCAAGTCATTCATGCAGCTTCTCAAAATGGAAGAAAGATTGCCGTTGCCGGAAAAAATCTACAATCTGTCCTGCAGCTGGCAAGAAAGCTCGGATATATCGAAGCTGATGATGAACTGTTTATTTCTGTGCAGGATGTCAAGAAGTATCCAAAACGCGAAGTGGCCATTATGACAGCCGGCAGCCAAGGTGAACCGTTAGCTGCCCTGACAAGAATGGCAAACAAAGCTCACAAACAGCTGAACATTGAAGAAGGGGATACAGTTGTCATTGCGTCCACACCAATCCCTGGACAGGAACTTATTTATTCTAAAACAGTAGATATTCTCGCGAGAGCCGGCGCGCAAGTTACCTTTGCCCAAAAGCGTGTCCATGTATCTGGCCACGGTTCACAGGAAGAGTTAAAGCTGATGATCAATCTGCTTAAACCAAAATATTTAATTCCTGTAAACGGCGAATACAGAATGCAAAAAGCTCATTCAAAAATCGCTGAAGAAATCGGCATGAAGCGCAGTGACATCTTCTTAATTGAAAAAGGAGACGTCGTTGAATTTCGCGGCCAGAACGTAAAAATTGGGGATAAAGTTCCGTATGGCAATATATTAATTGATGGTTTAGGCGTCGGCGATATCGGCAATATCGTGCTGCGAGACCGCCGCTTACTTTCACAGGACGGAATTTTAATCGTTGTCATAACACTTGATAAACAAAAGAAACATCTTGTATCAGGACCAGAAATTATCACTCGCGGTTTTGTTTATGTAAGAGAGTCTGAAGGCCTTATCGTAGAGGCGACTGAGCTTGTCCGTTCCATCGTGACAGAAGCGACTGAAACATCAAATGTTGAATGGTCAACGCTGAAGCAGGCTATGCGGGATGCTTTGAACCAATTCCTATATGAAAAAACGAAACGTAAACCGATGATCATTCCAATTATTATGGAAGTGTAATGACTGACTAAGGCCGGAGCTGCTCCGGTCTTTATTTTTTTGCCTTTTAAGCCGGGGATTGAATTGAGTAACTTTGTTCATAATACAAAGAGAAACTCGGAAAGGGTGAAAGCGAGATGGATCATCGTATGGAAAACACAGAAGAAGAGCGTCCTGAAAAAAATGATGCGAAAGACAGCATTATGAATAAAATACAGCAGCTTGGTGAAACGGCGCTCCCGCAGCTGCCCCAGGATACAAATATTCATTGTCTGACCATTATCGGCCAAATAGAAGGCCATGTTCAGCTTCCTCCGCAAAACAAAACAACAAAATATGAACATGTTATCCCGCAGATTGTCGCAATTGAACAGAATCCCAAAATTGAAGGTCTGCTGATTATATTAAATACGGTCGGAGGAGATGTTGAAGCGGGTCTCGCAATAGCGGAAATGCTCGCATCTTTATCAAAACCGACCGTTTCCATTGTGCTTGGCGGAGGGCATTCTATCGGCGTTCCGATTGCGGTATCTTGTGATTACAGTTATATCGCTGAAACAGCAACAATGACCATTCATCCGGTTCGGCTGACCGGATTGGTAATCGGCGTGCCGCAAACGTTTGAATACCTGGATAAAATGCAAGAAAGAGTTGTTAAATTTGTAACTAGCCATTCCAATGTAACCGAAGAGAAGTTTAAAGAACTGATGTTTTCAAAAGGAAATTTAACACGCGACATCGGAACAAATGTAGTGGGTAAGGATGCAGTTGAATACGGACTGATCGATCACGCAGGCGGTGTCGGACAGGCGATCAATAAACTGAATGAGCTCATTGAGGAAGCAAGGGAAGAAGAAGGACGGATGATTCAATGATTCTGTATACCGTGATGCCGCAGGAAATTGTGTTTGCAGAACAGAACCAAGAGACAAGCGTTCATGAGCAGATTGAGTATAAAGGTGTGCCGCTTCTTGTCGAGATGAAAGGCAATGAAGCGGAAGTCATTCAAATCATGAGCACAAATCCAATGCATTTTCTGCACCCGGACATTTCTCCGGGACAAAAGCTGAAATTAAACGTATAAGATTCCAACCCTTTTTTAAGTGCAAAATATGCTATAATAGGGGAATCCTACAGAAAAAACGCAGCCTGTAAACGGCTGCTTTCTTCATTATGTATGAACTTACATTTTTTAACGCAGTAAGGTGATGAGTGTGGCAAAGAAAAAACGAAAATCAAGAAAAAAACAGGCGAAACAGCTCAATATAAAATACGAACTTAACGGATTGCTGTGTATAGCCATTTCAATTATCGCGATTCTGCAGCTGGGGGTAGTCGGGCAAACTTTTATCTATTTGTTCCGCTTTTTTGCTGGAGAGTGGTTTATTTTATGCTTGTTAGGTCTATTGGTGTTAGGAGTCTCGCTGTTTTGGAAGAAGAAAACGCCGAGCCTATTAACGAGGCGAAAGGCCGGACTGTACTGTATTATCGCAAGCATATTGCTGCTTTCTCACGTGCAGCTGTTTAAAAATTTGACGCACAATGGGTCGATTGAGTCTGCAAGCGTGTTGCACAACACATGGGAATTGTTTTTGATGGACATGAATGGAAGCTCCGCTTCACCTGATTTAGGCGGAGGGATGATTGGAGCTTTGCTGTTTGCTGCTTCACACTTTTTATTTGCGTCAACCGGTTCTCAGATTATGGCGATTGTCATGATTTTGATCGGAATGATATTAGTCACAGGGCGCTCTCTTCAAGAAACGCTGAAAAAGTGGATGAGCCCGATTGGCCGCTTTATAAAAGAACAATGGTTTGCATTTATTGATGATATGAAATCCGTCAAAACAAATATGAAGTCTTCGAAAAAAACGAAAGCGCCGAGCAAAAAACAAAAACCGGCCCGCAAAAAACAACAATTGGAACAAGAGCCTTCTGATGAAGAGGGGGACCTGGAAACCGAAACGGCATCGCCCCTCATTCATTCAGAGCCGATTATCTCAAGCTTTTCAGATCGGAATGAAAATGAAGAGTCTCCAGCCATAGAAAAGCGAGCTGAACCTGTAACAGAGCCGCTTCAGGAGATCCAGACTGAGACAGGTGATCAGGAAACTGTTTCTGCTCCCCCTATGACCTTTACGGAGCTTGAAAACAAGGATTACGAGATGCCGTCACTGGATTTACTGGCCGATCCGAAGCATACCGGCCAGCAGGCAGATAAAAAGAATATTTATGAAAATGCGAGAAAGCTCGAACACACCTTCCAAAGCTTTGGCGTAAAGGCGAAAGTCACACAGGTTCATCTCGGCCCGGCCGTAACAAAATATGAAGTGTATCCTGATGTCGGAGTGAAGGTTAGCAAAATTGTCAATTTAAGCGATGATTTAGCGCTAGCACTTGCTGCGAAGGATATCAGGATAGAGGCGCCAATACCAGGAAAATCAGCAATCGGAATTGAGGTTCCGAATGCAGAAGTGGCGATGGTATCGCTGAAGGAAGTGCTGGAGTCTAAATTAAACGACAGACCGGATGCGAAGCTGCTAATTGGACTTGGCCGCAATATTTCAGGTGAAGCTGTGCTGGCTGAGTTAAACAAGATGCCTCACCTTTTAGTCGCAGGCGCAACCGGAAGCGGGAAGAGCGTTTGTGTCAACGGCATTATTACAAGTATATTGATGCGCGCGAAACCGCATGAAGTGAAAATGATGATGATCGATCCTAAAATGGTAGAGCTGAATGTCTATAACGGGATTCCGCATTTGCTTGCTCCAGTTGTAACCGATCCGAAAAAAGCGTCACAGGCTTTGAAAAAGGTTGTCAATGAAATGGAGAGGCGGTACGAATTATTTTCTCATACGGGTACAAGAAATATTGAAGGATACAATGATTATATAAAACGCTCTAACAATGAAGAAGAAGCGAAACAGCCAGAGCTGCCCTATATCGTTGTCATTGTGGACGAGCTTGCTGATCTCATGATGGTCGCTTCTTCTGATGTGGAAGATTCGATTACGAGATTGTCCCAAATGGCGCGGGCTGCCGGCATCCATCTCATCATTGCGACACAGAGGCCGTCGGTTGACGTTATCACAGGGGTGATCAAAGCGAATATTCCGTCACGAATCGCGTTCAGCGTTTCTTCACAGACGGATTCAAGGACGATTCTTGACATGGGTGGCGCTGAGAAGCTGCTCGGCCGCGGCGATATGCTGTTTTTGCCTGTCGGGGCTAATAAACCTGTCCGCGTGCAGGGAGCATTTTTGTCTGATGACGAAGTGGAGAAGATCGTCGACCATGTGATTACGCAGCAGAAAGCGCAATATCAGGAAGAAATGATTCCTGAGGAGACAACGGAAACGCATTCCGAGGTTACCGATGAACTTTATGATGAAGCTGTTGAATTAATCGTCGGCATGCAGACGGCATCTGTTTCAATGCTGCAAAGAAGATTCAGAATCGGTTATACGAGGGCGGCGCGCCTCATTGACGCAATGGAGGAACGAGGCGTTGTCGGGCCATATGAAGGCAGCAAACCGAGAGAAGTTTTATTATCAAAAGAGAAATATGATGAGCTCTCTTCTTAATGTAGGGAGTTCAGCTTTCTTTAGTTATCGATAATAACATTATGTAAACTGCAACCTTTCTATTTATTTTTTCGACAAAACATGATATAGTTGTCCCAATTGTTCAATAATTTTTATCGAAAGTGGTTTACGGAGGGAAAACATGTCTACAAAAGCTGATAATCGGCACTTGTATTTAAAAGTAATTGAACGAATTAAAGAGGATATTAAAAATGGAATCTACACTGAGAAGGAAAAGCTGCCTTCTGAATTTGAGCTTTCCAAAAAGCTTGGTGTCAGCAGAGCGACGCTAAGAGAAGCCTTGCGGATCCTTGAAGAAGAGCATGTGATTATCAGAAGGCATGGTGTAGGCACTTTTGTCCATTCTAAGCCGTTATTTCTTTCGGGCATTGAACAGCTGAACAGTGTAACCAAGATGATTGAACAGGCAAATATGACGCCTGGCACGATTTTTCTATCATCACAAGTGCTTATGCCGTCTGAGGATGATATGATGAGATTTCACTTGGAAGAGGGGCAGGAACTTTTTTACCTCGAACGAGTCAGGACAGCTAACGGACAGCCGATTGTGTATTGTATAGACAAAATTCCGATGGATATATTGCCGAATTCTTTTTCTCACCAGCAAGAATCTATGTTTGATTTACTTGAGAAAAATTCAGGCTCCGTGATCAGCTATGCCGTGACTGATATTGAGCCGATCGGCTATCATGATACCATTTCTCCGGTGCTTGAATGCGATCCGGAAACAGCTCTTTTGCTGTTAAAACAAACCCATTACGATCAGCACGATAAACCGGTGCTTTACTCTTTAAATTACTTTAGAGCGGATAAATTCAGATTTCATGTTTTGCGTAAACGATTCTAAAACGGACGCCTGTGATGTGTCTGTTTTTTTATTTGCACTGATTCATGTTTCTTTGTACATACTTTCACGCCCGTTAACGCAATATATAAGGGATGACAAGAAAGTGAATGGGTGAAAATGTTGAGAAAGAAAGATGGAATGAAACATATTATTGCATTGTCTTCCGTACCGCTTGTGATGACACTTGGAAATTCCATGCTGATTCCCGTTCTGCCGATGATGGAAAAAAAGCTGTCGGTGACTTCATTTCAAGTGTCTTTAATCATTACTGTATATTCGGTGGTGGCAATTATTTGCATACCGATTGCGGGGTATCTGTCAGATCGATTCGGGAGGAAAAAAATATTGCTTCCATGTCTCCTCATTGCAGGATTGGGAGGGGCGGTGGCTGCTTTTGCTTCAACCTATATGAAAAATCCCTACGCTATGATTTTGGCGGGGAGGGTTCTTCAAGGCATCGGTTCAGCAGGTGCAGCTCCTATCGTCATGCCGTTTATCGGCGATTTGTTTGAAGGAGACGATGAAAAGGTCAGCGCCGGTCTTGGCGATATTGAAACCGCCAACACATCAGGGAAGGTACTGAGTCCCATACTTGGCGCCTTACTGGCTACCTGGTACTGGTTTGTACCATTTTGGTTTATTCCGTTTTTTTGTTTGATCAGCTTTTTGCTCGTGTTGTTTCTGGTGGCCAAACCTGAAGAAGATGAGGATGCGCCTGCGGTTTCTGAGTTTATTAAGAATGTGCGGAAAATCTTTAAGCAGGACGGACGCTGGCTTTATACGGTTTTTATTATCGGGTGTGTCATTATGTTTCTGTTATTCGGCGTACTATTTTATTTATCAGATACGCTGGAAAAGAAGTATGCCATTGACGGAGTGGCTAAAGGCGGATTACTGGCAATCCCACTTTTATTTTTGTCAACCAGTTCCTATATAGCTGGCAAAAAGATTGGCAAAGATAAAAGCCGAATGAAGTTTTGTGTTGTTACAGGAATGATTATGTTAAGCCTTTCGTATATAGCTTTGTGGTGGAATCACAGTTTTTATTTTTTATTTGTCTTTTTAAGTTTTGGCGGGATTGGAATTGGAATGGCTCTTCCTGCTTTAGATGCACTGATAACCGAAGGGATTGAAAGCGAGGAATGCGGAACCATTTCCTCCTTTTACAATAGCATGCGCTTTATAGGGGTAGCCCTCGGTCCCCCTGTGTTTGCGGCATTAATGTCTAATGCAGACTGGCTGATTTTTATTCTATCGGCGTTTTGCAGCATCGTTGCTTTATTCTTAGTCATCTTCACTGTGGATACTAAAAAAAGTGAGGAGGAAGAAAAAAACTTGGGGACGGTCTAGCCAACCGTCTTTTTTTCGCTGTGAAAATAGCGAATATTGACACTCTTCTCTCGGATCATTATGCTGTAATTTATATAATCGGAAGAGCCCCACTGTCGTTCTGACAGGGCTTATCTTTGAGCGCATTTATCGTTCTGCCGCTGTTTGTGCCTGTCATGGTGCGGCTATTCGGCGGCGTCTTTCAAATCAAAAAGGATGAATCGATACAGCCCCCGTCTTGTCTGGCGGAGGTTATTATTTCCTTATAAATCCTACAGTTGCTATAATTACATGAAAGAGTGATTCTGCGTATGCTGAAAATGGGTCATAATACATACTAATAAGAAATGAACGAAGGAGGTTCCATATGTCATATGTAAATGAAATCAAAACAAAGCATGGCGGTTTAACCGCGCACATTGTAGAAACAGAAAAATTCAAAACCGTCTCGCTTATCTTTAAAATGCTTGCGCCGCTGACAAAGGAGCAAGTCACCAAAAGGGCGCTGCTCCCGCATGTGCTCCTTCGCGGAACAAAAAGCCATCCGAAAACCGCAGAATTACGTTCTTATTTAGATGAACTGTACGGCACGTCCGTTTCGGCTGATCTTTCGAAAAAAGGAGAGCGGCACGTCATTACGTTCAGGCTTGAAATCCCGAATGAAAAATATTTAAAAAATCAAACGCCGCTTCTTGAAAAAGGACTGCAGCTTCTCGCAGAAATCGTCTTTTCACCTGCTCTGGAGGAGGGCGCTTTTCAATCACAATATGTGGCTCAGGAAAAACGGACGCTCAAGCAGAGAATTCAAGCGGTCTATGATGATAAAATGCGCTACTCGAATTTAAGGCTGATACAGGAAATGTGCAAAAATGAGCCTTACGCGCTGCATGTCAATGGGGAAATGGAAGATGTCGATGCCATTACAGCTGATCAATTATATGAAACATACCAAAGCGCTATCCAAAAAGACCAGCTTGATCTTTATGTCGTTGGCGATGTGGACAGTAACCAAGTGCAAGCGTCAATTGACAAGTATTTTCAAACAGAAGAGCGCACCCTTGGCATGATTAAAAACAATCACTCTGAGCAAAACGCACAGCCTAAAGAAGTAATTGATGATGAAGATGTCAAACAAGGAAAGTTGAATATTGGCTACCGCACCAGTATCACTTATACGGATCAGGATTATCCTGCCTTGCAAGTGTTTAACGGGCTGTTTGGCGGATTCTCTCACTCCAAGCTTTTCATCAATGTTCGGGAAAAAGCCAGTCTTGCATACTACGCCGCTTCGCGTATAGAAAGTTTTAAAGGCTTGTTAATGGTGATGTCGGGCATTGAAGTGAAAAATTATGAACAGGCTGTTTCTATTATTACTGAGCAATTTCAGGCAATGAAAAACGGCGAATACAGTGAGCAGGATATCGCTCAGACAAAGGCTGTCATTCGAAATCAAGTGCTAGAAACCATTGATACTGCGTACGGTCTATCTGAATTTTTATATCAGCAGGCTGCTGCCCAAGTCGATATTCCAATCGAAGACTTTCTCGCCAATATTGATCAGGTCACAAAAGAGGATATCATGAAAGCCGGCGAAAAGATTCAGCTTGATACGACTTATTTCTTAAAAGGGACGGAGGGTGCATCTTGATCAAACCAATCAAATATGAACAGCTGCAGGAGACGCTGTACCATGAAAAAATGCCAAACGGCCTTGACGTTTACGTTTTGCCGAAAAAAGGCTTCAACAAGACGTATGCGGTTTTCACTACAAAGTATGGTTCTATAGATAACCGATTCGTCCCTTTAGGTAAAAATGAAATGGTTCACGTGCCGGACGGCATCGCTCATTTTCTTGAGCACAAGCTGTTTGAAAAAGCGGATGGAGACGTTTTTCAAGATTTCAGCAAACAGGGCGCTTCTGCTAATGCGTTTACGTCATTTACAAGAACGGCTTATCTTTTCTCAAGCACATCGAATGTTGAACGCAATTTAGAGACACTGATTGATTTTGTGCAGGATCCGTATTTTACTGAAAAAACGGTTGAAAAGGAAAAAGGGATTATCGGGCAGGAGATCAACATGTATGACGACAACCCTGATTGGAGGCTTTACTTCGGGGTCATTGAAAACATGTACAAAGAACATCCTGTCAGAATTGACATAGCCGGAACAGTGGAAAGCATTTCGCATATTACCAAAGACCTTCTTTATGAATGCTATGAAACGTTCTATCACCCGAGTAACATGCTCCTCTTCATTGTCGGCCCTGTAGATCCTGAAGCGATCATTTCTCAGGTGAGACAAAATCAGGAGAGAAAGCCGTATACTGATCAGCCGGAAATCAAACGGGAGGAAGTACAGGAGCAAGAAGCGGTGTTCCGGAAAGAAAAAGAAATCAAAATGAACGTGCAGGGGCCGAAATGCCTTGTCGGGCTAAAATCAAAGAACCCGTTTAAATTAGGTAAAGAGCTGTTAAAGCATGAACTTTCAATGAACTTATTGCTTGAATCTCTTTTCGGCAAAAGCTCTGCCCAGTACGAATCACTTTATGAAAAAGGGTATATTGACGAAACGTTCAGCTTTGATTTTACTGCTGAATATGGGTTTGGTTTTGCGGCGATCGGCGGCGATACGCCGGAACCTGATCAATTGGCTGAAGACATTTCAAGCATGCTTCTGCGCGCCGGTGAATTGATTACTGCTGAAAAGATTGAACTTGCCAGAAAGAAAAAGATCGGTACATTTCTAAAAGCGCTGAATTCACCTGAATACATCGCCAATCAATTTACCCGTTATGCTTTCTTGGATATGAGCCTGTTTGACGTCGTATCGGTTCTCGAGCAAATTACCCTCGAAGATGTCCGGCAAGTCATACAAGAGGAAATTGCTGCAGACAGATTGACTGTCTGTAAGGTTGTTCCCAAATCATAACAAAACATCCCTCCTGTGTGAGGGGTGTTTTTCTGCGGAAAGAAGGAAAGAGGATGAAAAAAACAGCATTGATCACCGGAGCAAGCGGCGGCATCGGTAAAAGCATAAGTGAAACGCTTGCGGCAGAGGGATACAATCTGCTGCTGCATTACAATACAAATCAAAACGCAGCATCGGAGCTTGCTGAAAAACTAAGAGAGGCGTTTGGCATTCATGCTGAGATTTTGCAAGCCGATCTGTCCGTACCGGAAGGAGCAGATAAGCTGACAAGATCAATTGTTCAGCCGGTTGATGCCATTATTTTAAATAGCGGCAGAAGCCATTTTGGGTTGATTACGGATGTAGATAATGCAACGGTCCAGGAAATGGTTCAGCTCCATGTGGCAAGTCCGTATATGTTGACGAGAAACCTTCTTTCAGGCATGATCCGGAATAGAACAGGAGCGATTGTGGCTGTCAGTTCTATTTGGGGAGAGACTGGAGCATCTTGTGAAGTGCTGTACAGTATGGCAAAGGGAGCTCAACACTCGTTTGTAAAAGGACTGGCTAAGGAGCTGGCGCCAAGCGGAATCAGAGTAAACGCTGTAGCCCCGGGCGCGGTTGATACAAATATGATGAATCAATTTACCCCGTCTGAAAAAGAAGAGATCGCAGATGAGATCCCGATCGGGCGGCTGGCCCGGCCGCAAGAAATTGCGGATGCAACAGTTTTTCTCCTGTCTGAAAAAGCGTCATATATCACCGGCCAAATTCTGTCAGTGAATGGCGGCTGGCACTGCTGATCCGAAAATATTCGGTGTATAGTTTCTTTTGCGAAGGACACAATAATCTTGTAACTTCACATGAAATGGAGGAAACGAGCATGTCAGTATTAGAAAACTGGGATAACTGGAAAAACTTCCTTGGCGACCGTTTGAACTATGCGCAAGATAAAGGCATGAGCCAGGATACCATTACAGAACTTGCGACAGAAATCGGCGGTTACTTGGCTAATGAAGTGGAATCTAAAAACGAGCAGGAAAAAGTGCTGGCAGATCTTTGGAGCGTAGCATCAAAAGATGAACAGCACGCTATTGCCAATATGATGGTTAAGCTTGTTGAAAATAACAGCACTCACTAGGAAGAGAGGAGATTTTTCCTCTCTTTTTTATGTTTTCCTCATCACAGCAACATTCTTCTTTCTAATTAGAGAAAAATGCTTTATGATAAAGGAAGGTAAAATTTTGCCACAATGAAGGGGGTATATCATTTGGCAAAGCTCGAATGGTATTTTGAATATGAAATTCAAGTGAACCGCCCCGGACTGCTCGGGGATATTTCATCTCTTCTTGGGATGCTTTCTATTAACATCGTAACGATAAACGGCGTCGATCTTTCCAGAAGGGGAATGCTCCTCAGGTGCCGCCATATAGATCAAATTAAACGATTAGAATCAATCTTAAAAACGATGGAAACAATTAAAGTAACGAAGCTGAGAGAACCGAGGCTTCGCGACCGTCTTGCCGTACGTCACGGCCGTTACATTCAAAGGGATGCCGATGACAAGAAAACGTTCCGCTTTGAACGAGACGAGCTAGGCTTATTAGTCGATTTTATGGCCGAATTGTTCAAAAAAGAAGGCCATAAATTAATCGGAATCCGAGGGATGCCGCGTGTCGGAAAAACGGAATCAATCGTGGCCTCCAGCGTGTGTGCAAGCAAAAGGTGGCTGTTTGTGTCATCTACCTTGCTGAAGCAGACAATAAGAAGCCAGCTGATTGCCGATGAATACAGCACTGAAAATGTTTTTATCGTTGATGGAATTGTATCAACACGAAGAGGGTCAGAACGCCATCTCCAGCTGGTCAGAGAAATCATGAGGCTGCCTGCAACAAAAGTGGTGGAGCATCCTGACATATTCGTTCAAAACACAGAGTATACACTAGATGACTTTGATTATATTATTGAACTGAGAAATGGCCCCGATGAGGTTATTACATATGAACATGCTGAGGAACCCCAACTGTTTGATCAATCCGGGTTTTCAAGCTTTGATTTTTAAAATTGGAAGGTGTTTGTTGTGACTGAACTAGGAATCCGGCTGAAAGAGGCCAGAGAGGAAAAAGCAATGTCATTGGATGATCTCCAAGCGGCAACAAAGATTCAAAAAAGGTATTTAACCGCCTTGGAGGAAGGAAACTATGACATTATTCCGGGGAAGTTTTATGTTCGGGCATTCATCAAGCAATATGCCGAGGCCGTCGGGCTTGATGCCGATCAGCTGTTTGAGGAGCATAAAAAAGATATCCCGAATACGTATCATGACGATGTGTCTGAAAAGATCTCGGGCATGAAGCTTCAAAAGGAGATGCCAAAGTCGGCATCTAAGGCGCTGGAACTGCTGCCAACGATACTTGTGATTCTAGGTGTAATTGTTGTGATTGCGATTGTGTACGCGATCATACAATTTACGAATCATAAAAGCAGCGATAATAATCATTCAGCTTCGGAAAAATCAATTACGCAAAGTGAAAGCAAGTACGAAATCCCTAAAGATTCAACGCTAAAAGAGAATCAAAATAACAGCTCTGAAAAAGAGGCTGACACTAAAAAAGAAACAAAAGAAAATGAAGATAAAAAAGAAGAAAGTGACAGTGATAAACTGGAGATTAAAGCAACTGGCACTGAAGGATCGTTAACAACTTATGAAGTGTCCGGCGCTGATAAAATCGAGCTTGAACTGAAGGCATCAGACAGCTCTTGGATTCGAGTGCGCGATGAAAACAGCAGCTCTTTAAAAGAGGGAACGCTGAAAAAAGACGAAACCTATAAAAAAGACATAACCGATCAGAAACAAGTTGAAATCCGCACCGGATATGCACCTAATCTGAAAATAAAAATTAACGGTAAGGTTCTTTCCTATGAACTTGATCCGAAAGATGTGATGGCACAAACCATAAAGATTGTAAATAAAAAGGAAGAAAAGTCATCTTAATTACCAGGTGACTTTTCTTCACGTCCGAGTATGAAATTGGAGGGGCTTTATGTTTAACTTACCAAATAAAATCACACTAGCTAGAATCGCATTAATCCCAATCTTCATGGTGATCATGCTGGCGCCGTTTGACTGGGGCAGGCTCGAATTTGGAGACGAATCGATCCCAGTCGCACACTTGGCGGGCGCCATTCTATTTATTGTTGCAGCGACAACAGACTGGGTGGACGGGTATTATGCCCGAAAGCTGAATCTCGTGACTAACTTCGGGAAATTTCTTGATCCGCTTGCGGACAAACTGCTTGTATCCGCAGCGTTAATTATCCTTGTTCAATTTGATCTTGCTCCAGCTTGGATGGTCATTGTGATTATCAGCCGGGAGTTTGCCGTGACAGGTTTAAGGCTTGTCTTAGCCGGAACTGGAGAAGTCGTAGCAGCTAATATGCTTGGTAAAATTAAAACCTGGGCACAAATCATTGCGGTTTCCGCATTGCTTCTTCATAATCTTCCGTTTGAACTTGTGTCATTCCCGTTTGCTGACTTGGCGCTGTGGGTAGCCGTCTTCTTTACTGTCGTTTCAGGCTGGGAATATTTCTCCAAAAATTGGGAAGCGCTGAAAACATCTAATTAAGAAAGAAGGACTTACGTCATGGAATTTCCAAAAATAGCAGAAATTATTGCAGTCGGTTCTGAGCTGCTGCTTGGCCAAATCGCCAATACAAATGCTCAATTTATCAGCAAACAGCTCGCTGAAATCGGAGTGAACGTATTTTATCATACAGCAGTCGGAGATAATCCGGAGCGGCTGAAGCAGGTCATCCGTACTGCTGAAGAACGATCTGACTTCATTGTTTTTTCAGGAGGTCTCGGACCGACAAAAGATGATCTGACGAAAGAAACGATTGCACATGTGCTGGGCCGTCCGCTCGTATTAAATGATGAAGCGTTCCAATCCATTGAGGATTATTTCAAACGGACAAAACGAACGATGTCACCTAATAACCGAAAACAGGCGCTTGTGATCGAAGGATCTGACGTACTGGCGAATCATTTCGGAATGGCGCCGGGAATGCTCACAGAGCACGATTCGCGCTTTTATATGCTTCTTCCTGGGCCGCCAAGCGAATTACGTCCCATGTTTGAAAACGAGGCAAAGCCTCTTCTGCTGAAAAAGATGGGCTCAAATGAAAAAATTGTATCAACCGTTCTTCGCTTTTTCGGTATCGGCGAATCTCAGCTTGAAGCTGACTTGGAAGATATTATTGATGCGCAAACGAACCCGACAATCGCTCCTTTGGCGGCTGACGGAGAGGTAACGCTGCGTCTGACAGCCAAACATGCTGACGAAAAGGAAACGGAGCGTCTGTTAAAAGAAACAGAGGCTGTTATCTTAGAACGTGTCGGGGAATTTTTCTATGGCTACGATGATACTTCCCTTGTAAAAGAGCTTTCTAAAGCATGTAAGGAAAAAGGCATTACGATTGCCGCCGCAGAAAGCTTTACCGGCGGGCTGTTTTCTGAATGGCTGACGGATCTTAGCGGTGCTTCAACACTATTTACCGGCGGCGTTGTTTGCTATTCAAACGACGTGAAGCAGCATGTGCTTGGCGTCAAGAAGGACACTTTAGACCGTTTTGGGGCGGTCAGCAAGGAGTGCGCATCAGAGCTGGCAAAGGGTGTTCAAAAGCTCACTGGCAGCGATATCGGCATCAGCTTTACCGGTGTAGCAGGTCCTGATACGCAAGAAGGGCATGAGCCTGGACATGTGTTTATCGGCATTTCAGCAAATGGAAAAGAAGAGGTTCACGAGTTTCACTTTGCGGGTTCCAGAACGGGAATCAGAAAACGCGGCGCCAAATACGGCTGCCATTTAATCTTGAAGCTTTTAGAACAAAAATAATATTTTCAGCACATTATCCTCCTAAGAAAACATGATTTCTCTGATCCATTATGGTATTTTGATAGAAATCACGCCAAGAAAAAATCCGAATATGCGTTCGCTTTTTTCTTGGCAAATCCCTTCAAACAGGGTATAGTATATGTAGTGGTAACACAAAGGAGGAAAAAATAGAATGAGTGATCGTCAGGCAGCCTTAGATATGGCTCTTAAACAAATAGAAAAACAGTTCGGCAAAGGTTCCATTATGAAACTGGGAGAAAAGACAGATACAAGAATTTCTACTGTCCCAAGCGGCTCCCTCACTCTTGATACGGCACTAGGAATTGGCGGATATCCGCGCGGACGGATTATTGAAGTATACGGTCCTGAAAGCTCGGGTAAAACAACTGTGGCGCTTCATGCGATTGCTGAGGTTCAGCAGCAGGGCGGACAAGCCGCGTTTATCGATGCAGAGCATGCGTTAGACCCGGTATACGCGCAAAAGCTCGGTGTCAACATCGAAGAGCTTTTACTGTCTCAGCCTGACACAGGCGAGCAGGCGCTTGAAATTGCGGAAGCGTTGGTTCGAAGCGGTGCAGTTGACATCGTTGTTGTCGACTCTGTGGCGGCTCTCGTTCCGAAAGCGGAAATTGAAGGCGACATGGGAGATTCGCATGTTGGTTTACAAGCACGCTTAATGTCTCAAGCGCTTCGTAAGCTTTCAGGAGCCATTAACAAATCGAAGACAATCGCGATTTTCATTAACCAAATTCGTGAAAAAGTCGGTGTTATGTTCGGGAACCCGGAAACAACTCCCGGCGGCCGTGCGCTGAAATTCTACTCTTCCGTGCGTCTAGAAGTGCGCCGTGCTGAACAGCTGAAACAAGGCAACGACGTAATGGGGAACAAAACGAAAATCAAAGTCGTGAAAAACAAGGTGGCACCGCCGTTCCGTACAGCCGAAGTTGATATTATGTACGGAGAAGGCATTTCAAAAGAAGGCGAAATCATTGATCTTGGAACTGAACTTGATATCGTGCAAAAAAGCGGTTCATGGTACTCTTATGAAGAAGAGCGTCTTGGACAAGGCCGTGAAAATGCAAAACAATTCTTGAAAGAAAATAAAGATATCATGCTAATGATCCAGGAGCAAATTCGCGAACATTATGGCTTGGATAATCACGGAGCAGTGCAGCAAGCTGAAGAGGCACAAGAAGAATTAGAATTTAAAGAATAAAAATAAAATCAGTTTGAAATGATACAAAAGGCTGGGTGAAAAACTCAGCCTTTTTATTTTTGCAAAAAATGATAAAAATATTGCTTTTTTTGACAACTTTTTCAGTGCCTCATTCGTCTAACAAAACGTGTGCAAAATGGATTTATTTATTTTGGGAGGAAAAAATAAATGACAAGCCCAACCAGCAGAAGAACTGCGAAACGCAGACGGAAAAAACTAAATAAAAGAGGCAAACTTTTGCTTGGTTTTTTAGCGGCGATGATTTGCTTTTCGATTTGGAATGCGCTTCATCGAGATAGTGAAGAGAACGAGCCATCTCAAGAAACTGCAGCAGTTTCAGATACCGGTCAGAAAAAAGAGGCTAAAAAGAAAACCGCCAAAAAAACAGAGGAACAAATCAAAACAGTGGACCGCAATCAAAAAATCAGCAATTATTTAAATGAGATCGGTTTCAGCGGAACAGCCATGATTGTCAGAAATGGAGAAATCGTAACTCATAAAGGTTTTGGTTATGCAGACCGTAAACGTCACATTCACAATAATCCTTTGACATCTTTTTATGTCGGTTCGTCACAAAAAGCGCTGATTGCAACCGCTATTTTGCAGCTTGAGGAAAAGGGGAAACTTCAGACAAGTGATCCGGTAAGCACGTATTTACCTCAATTCCCTAACGGACAAACGATTACTTTGAAGAATCTGCTCACACATACATCGGGAATAAACGGACATATTGAGGGTAACGGGGCAATCACTCCGGACGATTTAATAAAAGACATAGAACGTCAGGGAATCAAACGTCAGCCGGGCGTATGGGACTATCAGGATTCCAACTATTCTGTTCTCGCTTATATTGTTGCTGAAGCAAGCGGTGAGTCCTATGAACAATACATAACGAATCATATTTTTAAACCGGCGGGGATGACGCATGCGGGCTTTTACAAAACATATCATAAAGAACCTTATCCGGCTGTCGGTTATAAGCTGAAGGCCAGAAGGTCAATTACACCATATATGCCCGATTTATCCCAGCTGTATGGAGCCGGTGATATCTATATGAGCGCTGTAGATATGTACAAATTTGACCGAGCGTTGATAGACGGAAAACTGTATTCGCAAAAAAGCTATGAAAAGATGTTTACGCCGGGGAGCAGCTCCACATACGGTATGGGATTTTATATTGCTCCCGGGAGCTATTCAAACCATGGTGTCATGCCGGGCTTCAACATCTTGAACAGTTTTAGCAAATCTGGGCAAACCATTGTTATTTTGTTGTCGAACATTCAAAATAACGCTAAACTGGGCCAAGTGAACAATAAAATATACCAGCTTCTGAATCAAGAGTGATTCATGATCTTTTTTTGGGAAGGATTGCACGCAGCACCAAAAAGGCAACTGGTCTGCAAACGTTAAGATGGCAAGCTTGACAAGTATTTCCGACACATTTACAATGAAGTTGTAACATTTGTTTTTTTAACATGATTGTTAAACCATTTAAACTTGACAAGGGCGATGAAAATACTCATTCCCTGTGAAGGTTCTGTATGTTGAGAAAACTAGACAATGTACATGCCGACACTTATTTAAGCAACAACCAAGTTCATAGCAAGAGGAGGTGAAAGTATGACCCCAATTATGATGGTTCTCATCTCCATTTTGCTGATTCTACTCGGTTTAGTTGTTGGCTACTTTGTTCGTAAAACCATTGCCGAAGCGAAAATTGCGGGCGCACGCGGTGCAGCCGAGCAAATTCTTGAAGATGCAAAGCGTGATGCTGAAGCACTGAAAAAAGAAGCTCTGCTTGAAGCAAAGGATGAAATCCACAAACTTCGAATAGATGCTGAACAGGAAGTTCGTGAAAGACGAAATGAGCTTCAAAAACAAGAAAACCGTTTACTCCAAAAGGAGGAAAACCTTGATCGCAAACATGAGGGAATTGATAAACGGGAAGCGATGTTGGAGAAGAAAGATCATTCTCTGAATGAACGACAACAACATATTGAAGAGATGGAAAGCAAAGTGGATGAGATGATTCGTATGCAGCAGTCAGAGTTGGAACGAATTTCGAGTCTGACTCGTGATGAGGCAAAACAAATCATTCTTGAACGGGTTGAAAACGAGCTTTCACATGACATCGCCATCATGACAAAAGAAACTGAAAACCGCGCGAAAGAAGAGGCGGATAAGAAAGCGAAAAACATTCTTTCACTCGCCTTACAGCGCTGCGCAGCGGACCACGTTGCTGAAACAACGGTATCAGTTGTTAATCTTCCAAATGATGAGATGAAAGGACGTATCATCGGACGGGAAGGGCGTAACATTCGTACGCTTGAAACGCTGACAGGAATTGACCTGATTATTGATGATACACCTGAAGCTGTCATTCTTTCCGGATTTGATCCGATCAGACGTGAGACAGCAAGGATTGCTCTTGATAAACTCGTTCAGGATGGCCGTATTCATCCGGCACGGATTGAAGAAATGGTAGAAAAATCTCGCCGCGAGGTCGATGACTATATTCGTGAGATGGGTGAGCAAACGACATTTGAGGTTGGCGTTCATGGCCTCCACCCAGATCTCATCAAGATTCTCGGCCGCTTAAAGTTCCGTACAAGCTATGGTCAAAATGTGCTTAAGCATTCCATGGAAGTCGCATTCTTGGCCGGTCTAATGGCATCGGAGCTTGGAGAAGACGCAAAGCTTGCTAAACGTGCAGGCCTACTTCACGACATCGGAAAAGCAATTGACCATGAAGTAGAAGGAAGCCACGTTGAAATCGGAGTTGAGCTTGCGACTAAATATAAAGAGCACCCAGTCGTGATTAACAGTATTGCATCACACCACGGGGATGAAGAACCGACTTCCATTATCGCTGTGCTGGTAGCGGCAGCAGATGCGCTTTCCGCTGCAAGACCTGGCGCAAGAAGTGAGACGCTCGAGAATTATATTCGAAGACTTGAAAAGCTCGAAGAAATTTCTGAGTCCTACGAAGGTGTTGAAAAATCATTTGCCATTCAGGCTGGACGCGAAGTGCGTATTATGGTGAAGCCGGATTCAATTAATGATCTTGAAGCTCATCGACTGGCGCGAGATATCCGTAAGCGAATTGAGGACGAGCTCGATTATCCAGGTCATATTAAAGTGACAGTAATCAGAGAAACCCGAGCCGTTGAGTATGCAAAATAAAGTGATGCGCTAAGCATCACTTTATTTTTTTGACGGCCAAAGAATTTTGAAGAATAGGAAGGATTTTTACAAAATGAGAATTTTATTTATTGGAGATGTTGTCGGTTCACCGGGCCGTGACATGGTCAAAGAATATGTACCAAAGCTAAAATCAAAATTTAAGCCTCACTTTACTATTATTAATGGTGAAAATGCCGCACATGGAAAAGGCCTGACGGAAAAAAATTATCACAGCTTAATCCAGGCTGGCGCCGATGCAATCACAATGGGGAACCACACATGGGACAAAAAAGAAATTTTCGATTTTATAGATGACGTTCCGAATTTGGTTCGCCCTGCAAACTTTCCAGAAGGAACACCGGGAAAAGGGATCACATATGTGAAAGCAAACGGCAAAGAGCTTGCCGTCATTAATTTACAAGGACGCACGTTTTTACCGCCGCTTGATGATCCGTTTTTAAAAGCGGATGAGTTGATTGCCGAAGCTGCGAAAAGAACACCGTACATTTTTATCGACTTCCATGCCGAAGCGACAAGTGAAAAGCTCGCACTTGGCTGGTATACAGACGGCCGGGCATCAGCTGTCGTCGGAACTCATACACATGTGCAAACAGCGGATAACCGCATTTTTCCAAAGGGTACGGCATATATTACTGATGTAGGGATGACTGGCCCATATGACGGTATACTGGGGATGGACAGAGAGACGATTATTAAGCGATTCAAAACGAACCTTCCAGTCCGCTTTACTGTCGCTGAAGGAAAAACAACACTGAGCGGAGTTGTCATTGACATCGACGACCAAACGAAAAAGGCTGTCAAAATTGACCGGATCTTGATCAATGATGATCACATGTTCTTTGAATAATTGAACATATGGTTATTTTATAAAAATATTAAAAAGAAAAGCAGGAATATAGCAACTCCTTAGTGAATATAGTAAAAATGGAAGGTAGCCCGCTATTTTTGAAAAGCATTGTGGGGATGGCTTTTTGGATAGCAACATCTAATAATGATTGTTCTAATGAACACTCACTTATCCATTGTAAAACTAAGGGGGAGCAGAAATGGAAATCTTAAAAGTTTCAGCAAAATCGAGTCCAAATTCAGTGGCAGGTGCGCTTGCGGGTGTGTTAAGAGAGCGAGGAGCCGCTGAGATTCAAGCGATTGGAGCGGGTGCATTAAACCAGGCTGTAAAAGCTGTCGCGATTGCCAGGGGATTTGTGGCGCCTAGCGGCGTTGATTTGATTTGTATTCCGGCTTTTACCGATATTCAGATCGACGGGGAAGAAAGAACGGCAATTAAATTAATCGTGGAGCCTCGCTAAAAACAAATAAAGCATTCTCAACCTGTTTGCATGATGCAAACAGGTTGTTTTTCATTTATTGTGATGTTTTCTTCCAATAGTATTTTCGTCATATAAATGAGTGATATACAAAAGTCAGCAATGACCTAGAACGTTTCAGAAAAAAATTTTGCCTATTTTTCAAGACGGATACTTTTGTCTTTCTCGAGAAGACAGTGCTGTTTACGCTTATTCCATATCATGGTACAATCCAAATGTAACAAGAATTTTTCAAGGAGGATTGTACATGCAGAGTGGAAAGATGAAAGCTCTAATGAAAAAGGACGGGATGTTCGGTGCTGTGCTGACTGAAGTTCCCATTCCTGAGATCGATAAACATGAAGTCCTCATAAAAGTGAAAGCTGCTTCAATATGCGGCACGGATGTGCACATTTATAATTGGGATCAATGGGCACGTCAGAGAATCAAAACACCCTATGTTTTCGGCCATGAGTTCAGCGGTATTGTTGAAGCTGTAGGAGAGAATGCCGGCAGTATAAAAGTGGGGGAGTATGTGTCTGCGGAAACGCACATTGTCTGCGGAGAATGTGTCCCTTGCGTAACCGGAAAATCTCATGTTTGTACCAATACTGCTATTATCGGGGTGGACACGGCAGGCTGTTTTGCGGAATATGTAAAAGTTCCTGCTGATAACGTTTGGAAAAACCCCGCCGATATGGATCCGGCGATTGCTTCCATTCAAGAGCCTTTAGGAAATGCGGTTCATACAGTGCTTGAGAGCCAGCCAGCAGGAGGAACAACTGCAGTCATTGGATGTGGACCGATTGGCCTTATGGCTGTTGCGGTTGCAAAAGCAGCAGGTGCTTCTCAAGTAATAGCGATTGATAAAAATGAGTATCGGTTGACGCTTGCCAAACAAATGGGAGCTGCATGTACTGTTTCTATTGAAAAAGAAGACCCGCTCAAAATTGTAAGCGCTTTAACGAGTGGGGAAGGAGCGGATCTCGTTTGTGAGATGTCCGGCCATCCCGCAGCTATAGCGCAGGGTCTGGCGATGGCCGCAAATGGGGGAAGATTTCATATTCTCAGCTTGCCGGAACACCCAGTGACAATTGATTTGACGAATAAAGTGGTATTTAAAGGACTAACAATCCAAGGAATCACCGGAAGAAAAATGTTTTCGACTTGGCGGCAGGTGTCTCAATTGCTCAAATCAAATGTACTCGATCTTTCACCTGTTATTACCCATCAGTTTCCGTTAGAGGAGTTTGAGAAAGGATTCGAACTGATGAGAAGCGGCCAGTGCGGAAAAGTGATCTTAATTCCATAAAAGGGGGATAAACATGACGAAGGAATTTGAGTTTTTAAAAGCAGAGCTTGATAGAATGAAAGAAAATCATACGTGGCAAGAGATAAAACAGCTTGAATCAATGCAGGGCCCTTCTGTCACAGTAAATCATAAAAATGTTATTCAGCTTTCTTCTAATAATTACCTCGGATTTACTTCACACCCAAGACTCATCAAAGCCGCACAGGAGGCCGTCCAGCAATTTGGAGCCGGCACCGGATCAGTGAGAACGATTGCCGGTACATTTACAATGCATCAAGAGCTCGAGAAAAAGCTGGCAGCCTTTAAAAAAACGGAGGCGGCACTTGTATTCCAATCAGGCTTCACAACAAACCAAGGCGTACTTTCAAGTATTCTTTCAAAAGATGATATTGTTATCTCAGATGAATTAAACCATGCCTCTATTATTGACGGTATCAGACTGACAAAGGCGGATAAAAAGGTGTATCAGCACGTTGATATGAGTGACTTAGAGAGGGTGCTGAGAAAGTCAATGAATTATCGGATGCGTCTGATTGTGACTGACGGCGTATTTTCTATGGACGGCAATATAGCACCTTTGCCTGATATTGTAGAGCTAGCTGAGAAATATGACGCATTTGTGATGGTGGATGACGCCCATGCATCCGGAGTGCTTGGCGAAAACGGCAGGGGAACGGTGAATCACTTCGGTCTGGACGGCAGAGTCCATATTCAAGTCGGAACGCTAAGCAAGGCAATCGGAGTGCTCGGCGGCTACGCTGCCGGTTCAAAGGTGCTGATCGATTATTTGCGCCATAAAGGCCGTCCGTTTTTATTCAGCACGTCCCATCCGCCCGCTGTCACCGCAGCTTGTATGGAAGCGATTGATGTCTTGCTGGAAGAGCCGGAGCATATGGAGCGCTTATGGGAGAATACGGCCTATTTTAAATCTATGCTTGTAAAGATGGGTCTGACTCTCACACAGAGTGAAACGCCGATTCTGCCTATTTTAATAGGTGATGAAGGTGTGGCAAAGCAATTTTCTGATCAGCTCCTTTCTCACGGCGTTTTTGCCCAAAGCATCGTTTTCCCGACTGTTGCAAAGGGGAAAGCCAGAATCCGCACAATGATTACCGCTGAGCACACCAAAGAAGAACTGGATCAGGCGCTTGACGTCATCGAAAAGACGGCTAAGGAGCTCCGGCTATTGTAAGAGGAAGAGTATACTCTTCCTCTTTTGATTCCTTATTGATTATTATTCTCAATAAGTGTACAATGATAGGTTGCCAGTTGTGCAGAGCTTCAATAACCTTTATACTGAAGGGTGGAAGTTTGGTTTGAAAGGAGAAATCATGACATGAATGAAAAACAAAAATTAGAGAGCGGACAAGTTCATCCATCGGACAAAAAATCCGAGAAGGATTACAGCAAGTACTTTGAAGCTGTTTATATTCCGCCTTCCTTAAAAGATGCGAAAAAACGAGGCAAGGAAGCCGTTACCTATCATAATGACTTTAAAATTTCTGAACAATTTAAAGGATTAGGAGACGGAAGAAAGTTTTATATCCGTACGTACGGCTGCCAAATGAATGAACATGATACAGAGGTTATGGCAGGGATCTTTATGGCGCTCGGTTACGAAGCGACAAACTCTGTTGACGATGCCAATGTCATTTTGTTAAACACATGCGCCATCCGTGAAAATGCCGAGAACAAGGTGTTTGGTGAACTGGGGCACTTAAAAGCGCTGAAAAAAAACAATCCTGACCTTATTTTAGGCGTCTGCGGCTGTATGTCCCAAGAGGAATCAGTCGTGAACCGGATTTTAAAAAAACATCCGTTTGTCGATATGATTTTCGGAACGCATAACATCCATCGCCTGCCGGAGCTTTTGTCAGAAGCATACCTTTCAAAAGAAATGGTCGTAGAAGTTTGGTCCAAGGAAGGGGACGTTATTGAAAACCTTCCGAAAGTCCGGAACGGAAAAATTAAGGGCTGGGTCAATATCATGTACGGCTGTGACAAATTCTGTACGTATTGCATTGTGCCTTACACACGCGGAAAAGAAAGAAGCCGCCGCCCTGAAGAGATTGTTCAGGAAGTGAGAAGGCTCGCAAGCGAAGGCTACAAAGAAATTACATTATTAGGCCAAAACGTAAACGCGTACGGAAAAGACTTTGAAGATATCACGTATGGCCTCGGTGATTTGATGGACGAATTGAGAAAAATCGATATCCCGAGAATCCGTTTTACAACGAGTCATCCGCGTGACTTTGACGACCGCCTCATTGACGTGTTGGCAAAAGGCGGCAACCTGCTCGACCACATTCATCTTCCGGTTCAATCAGGAAGCTCAGAGGTTCTGAAGCTGATGGCCCGAAAATATGACAGAGAGCGATACATGGAGCTTGTTAGAAAAATCAAAGAGGCAATGCCAAATGCTTCTTTAACAACGGACATTATCGTCGGATTCCCGAACGAAACGGACGAACAGTTTGAAGAAACGCTTTCTCTATACCGCGAAGTGGAATTTGACAGCGCCTATACGTTTATTTACTCTCCGCGTGAGGGCACTCCGGCTGCTAAAATGAAAGACAATGTACCGATGCGCGTGAAAAAAGAACGTCTGCAGCGCCTGAACGCACTGGTGAATGAAATTTCTGCTAAAAAAATGAAGGAATATGAAGGCAAGGTTGTCGAAGTATTAGTTGAGGGTGAAAGCAAAAATAACCCTGATATTCTTGCCGGCTACACTGAAAAAAGCAAGCTTGTCAATTTCAAAGGGCCGAAGGAAGCCATCGGCAAAATTGTCCGCGTGAAAATCCAGCAAGCGAAAACATGGTCGCTTGACGGAGAAATGGTAGGAGAAGCAATCGAGGTGAAATAAGATGACGCTCTACTCAAAAAAAGACATCGTGCAACAGGCACGAAACCTTGCAAAAATGATCTCTGAAACTGAAGAGGTTGATTTTTTCAAACGTGCTGAAGCGCAAATCAATGAGAATGACAAAGTGTCTGCAATCGTTAATCAGATTAAAGCCCTGCAAAAGCAGGCTGTCAATCTGAAGCATTATGAAAAGCATGAAGCGCTCAAACAAGCAGAAGCAAAAATTGACGCGCTGCAAGAAGAGCTTGAACAGATCCCTGTCATCCAGGAATTCAGGGACTCGCAGACGGAGGTAAATGACCTTCTGCAGCTCGTTGCACACACCATTTCCAACCAAGTCACAAATGAAATCATCACGTCAACCGGAGGCAACCTGCTGAAAGGGGAAACCGGTTCGAAGGTGAAACATTCAAATAACAGCTGTTCTTTCTAAACACGGTGCCTTTACAGGCCCGTGTTTTTTATATTCAAGCGAAAAAATGAACTAAATAATTTATGTACCAAATGTTCAATTTGTTTTTCTGTGCTCAGCCGCGATGAACTTTATCGCACTTAAAAGTAAAGTTTCTAGGCACGCCTGCATACAATGGAACAGAAACTTTGTATTTTTATATTTTATTTATAAAAATGCACACTAGACAAATGCCCAGCATAAGATAACACGAAGAAGAACAAGGAGGCATGCCGGAATGTCTGAATACAGGGAAATTATTACGAAGGCGGTAGTAGCGAAAGGCAGAAAATTCACCCAATGCACCAATACCATCTCCCCTGAGAAAAAACCGAGCAGCATTTTGGGCGGTTGGATCATTAACCACAAGTATGACGCTGAAAAAATCGGAAAAACAGTAGAAATTGAAGGGTATTATGATATAAACGTATGGTACTCTTACGCGGACAACACAAAAACAGAGGTTGTCACAGAACGGGTAAAATACGTAGATGTCATTAAACTCAGATACAGAGACAACAATTACTTAGATGATGAGCATGAAGTGATTGCCAAAGTCCTTCAGCAGCCAAATTGCCTTGAAGTGACCATTTCACCGAATGGAAATAAAATTGTTGTGCAGGCAGAAAGGGAATTCTTAGCGGAAGTGGTAGGGGAAACAAAGGTTGTTATTGAGGTTAATCCTGACTGGGAAGAAGATGACGAAGAAGATTGGGAAGATGAGCTTGATGAAGAGCTGGAAGACATCAATCCTGAATTTTTAGTGGGAGATCCTGAAGAATAAAAAAGAGACTAGGGGAGACGGTACCCCAAGTCTCTTTTTTATATTGATATATCATTCTTTTATCACTTTTTGTTTATGTTATAATGAAGGCTGGAAAATAGAAACGTTGATACATAGTGAGGGATTAAACGATGGCCGGTTATACGCCTATGATACAGCAATATTTAAAAATAAAGGCAGAGCATCAGGATGCCTTTTTATTTTTTCGCCTTGGTGATTTTTATGAAATGTTTTTTGAGGACGCCAAAAAAGCGTCACAAGAGTTGGAAATTACATTAACGAGCAGAGACGGCGGTGCGGCTGAAAAAATACCGATGTGCGGTGTGCCATATCATTCCGCTTCTGCGTATATCGAGCAGCTGATTAAAAAAGGGTACAAAGTGGCTATCTGTGAACAGACGGAAGACCCGAAAGCCGCAAAGGGTGTTGTAAGACGAGAAGTGGTACAGCTGATTACGCCCGGAACTGTAATGGACGGCAAAGGCATCCATGAATCAGAAAACAACTTTATCGCATCTGTTTCCGACTGCTCGAACGGATACGGGCTGGCACTGTCTGATTTAACAACGGGAGAAAATTTGACTGTCTTGATTGAGCGGATCGAAGATGTCATATCAGAAATTTATTCAGTCGGCGCACGGGAAATCGTCGTTTCAGGAAGCATGGATGCCGATACAGTCGCACAGCTGAAAGAGCGGTGCGGTGCAACGATCTCAATTGAAGATGGAGAAACAGACGAACACGTAACGATCATTGAGCACTTAAATAATGAAGATGTTACAAAAACATTTTTGCGTTTATACACGTATCTGAAAAGAACCCAAAAGCGCAGCCTCGATCATCTTCAGTCCGTACAGGTGTATGAGTTAGAGGAAGCAATGAAAATTGATTTGTATTCAAAGCGCAATCTGGAGCTGACTGAAACGATCCGTTCAAAAAATAAAAAAGGCTCTCTTTTGTGGCTGCTGGATGAAACAAAAACTGCAATGGGAGGCAGGCTGCTGAAACAGTGGATTGACCGGCCGCTTATCAGAGTCAATCAAATTGAAGAGCGCCAGGAAATGGTGGAAACATTGATGTCCCATTTCTTCGAACGGGAAGACCTGCGTGAACGTTTAAAAGAAGTATATGACTTAGAGCGCCTTGCAGGCCGCGTCGCCTTCGGAAATGTCAATGCCCGGGATTTAATTCAACTGAAGGAATCGTTAAAGCAAGTGCCTGGCATCAAACAGCTGGTTGCTTCACTGGCTCATGACAAAGCCAAGAAACGCGCGGAGCGGATTGATCCTTGCGGGGATGTACTTGAATTGCTGGAAGAAGCGCTGTACGCGAATCCTCCTTTATCGTTAAAAGAAGGGAACCTGATTAAAGACGGATACAATCAAAAGCTTGATGAATACCGTGATGCAAGCAGAAACGGGAAAGACTGGATTGCCCGTCTGGAACAGCAGGAGCGGGAATACACGGGCATTCGCTCTTTAAAGGTCGGCTTCAATAAAGTTTTTGGTTATTATATTGAAGTGACAAAAGCGAATTTGCACTTGCTTGAGGAAGGGCGCTATGAGCGGAAGCAGACGTTAACGAATGCAGAACGCTACATTACACCTGAATTAAAAGAAAGAGAAGCGCTCATTTTAGAAGCGGAAAATAACATCTGCGAGCTGGAGTACGAGCTGTTCACCGAGCTGCGTGAAAAAGTGAAACTTTATATTCCGCGGCTGCAGCAGCTTGCCAAGCAGATGAGCGAGCTTGACGCACTGCAATGCTTTGCAACAATAAGTGAAAATCGTCACTATACGAAACCGGAATTCTCTGAAGATGAAGTCGAAGTGGTAGAAGGCAGACACCCGGTTGTGGAAAAAGTCATGGACAGCCAGGAATATGTCCCGAACAATTGTATGATGGGCGATAACAGACAAATGCTTCTCATTACCGGTCCAAACATGTCAGGGAAGAGCACGTATATGAGACAAATCGCGCTCATCTCCATCATGGCGCAAATCGGCTGCTTTGTCCCCGCGAAGAAAGCGGTGCTTCCGATTTTTGATCAGATTTTCACGCGAATCGGCGCTGCAGATGATTTGATTTCCGGACAAAGTACATTTATGGTGGAAATGCTAGAAGCTAAAAATGCGATTGTCAATGCAACGGAAAACAGCCTCATACTGTTTGATGAAATCGGGCGGGGAACGTCCACTTATGACGGGATGGCGCTGGCACAAGCGATTATCGAATATGTTCACGATCATATCGGCGCCAAGACGCTATTCAGTACGCACTATCACGAGCTGACCGTTCTTGAGGACAAACTGCCGCAGCTGAAAAACGTTCATGTTCGCGCTGAAGAATATAACGGAACGGTTGTCTTTCTTCATCAAATAAAAGAAGGAGCAGCCGACAAAAGCTACGGTATCCATGTAGCCCAGCTTGCCGAGCTGCCGGAAGATCTCATTGCGCGCGCTCAAGATATATTAAAGGATCTTGAGCATTCAGGGAACAAACCGGAAGTGCCTGTGCAGAAATCTGTGGTGAAAGAAGAGCCGGCACAGTTGTCCTTTTTTGACGAAGCGGAAAAGCCGGCTGAAGCACCGAAGCTTTCAAAAAAAGAAAAGCAAGTGCTCGATGCCTTCAAATCACTTAATATACTGGATATGACACCTCTTGAAGCGATGAATGAAATGTACAAGTTGCAAAAGAAATTACATTAAAACGGGGTGATGAATGTGGCTAAAGTCATCCAGCTGTCAGATGAGCTTTCAAATAAAATAGCGGCGGGCGAGGTTGTGGAGAGGCCCGCCTCAGTCGTCAAAGAATTGGTGGAAAATGCGATCGACGCTGACAGCACAGTCATTGAAATCGATATTGAGGAAGCAGGTCTTGCATCCATTCGGGTATTGGATAACGGCGAAGGAATGGAAAATGAAGATTGCAAGCGTGCTTTCAGCCGCCACGCAACGAGCAAAATAAAAGATGAAAATGATTTATTCAGGGTTAGAACGCTTGGTTTTAGGGGAGAAGCACTGCCGAGTATCGCGTCAGTCTCTCATCTGGAGATGACGACAAGCACCGGTGAAGGAGCAGGGACGAAGCTCGTACTTCAAGGAGGAAACATGATTTCCGAATCGCGTTCCTCAAGCAGGAAGGGAACTGAAATTGTCGTATCCAATCTGTTTTTTAACACACCGGCCCGCTTGAAATATATGAAAACTGTTCATACAGAGCTTGGGAACATTACAGATGTGGTCAACCGTATAGCGCTTGCACACCCAGAGGTATCTATCCGCCTGCGCCATCATGGGAAAAACCTGCTTCAAACGAACGGAAACGGAGATGTGCGCCATGTCCTGGCAGCGATTTACGGTACGGCTGTCGCCAAAAAAATGCTTCCGCTGCACGTGAGCTCATTGGATTTTGAAGTCAAGGGATATATCGCCCTCCCAGAGATTACACGGGCATCGAGAAACTATATGTCGTCTGTCATCAATGGCCGTTATATTAAAAATTTCCCGCTCGTCAAAGCGGTGCATGAAGGATATCATACGCTTCTGCCAATCGGGCGTCATCCAATTACCTTTATAGAAATTACGATGGACCCGATTTTAGTCGATGTCAACGTGCATCCATCGAAGCTTGAAGTCCGTCTCAGCAAGGAAACAGAGCTTCATGACTTAATTCGTGACGGAATTAAAGACGTATTTAAACAGCAGCAGCTGATTCCTAGTGCCCAGCTCCCGAAAAAATCGACACCTGTTATCAAAAATGAGCAGCAGTTCATCACATTTGATGAAAAGCCTGCGGAAAGAAAAGTTCCGGAAAAAGCGCCTGCGCCGTCTTATTCACCAATGAAGCTCAGCTCAGTCGTGAAAGACCCGGTTGATGCGGAGGAAGAATTGCCTTCTGTTCAATTTGATGCTCCTCCTATCGTTAAACAGGAACAAAGCATTGAGGCGCCTAATGTTTCAGAAGGGCAGCCTGAAGCATTTGAGCACGAACATCATCATGAAGAGCAGCCGCAGCCAGCGTCTGAGCGGGTTCCGATTATGTACCCGATCGGTCAGATGCATGGGACTTATATATTGGCACAAAACGAGAACGGCCTGTATATTATCGATCAGCACGCCGCCCAAGAGCGTATTAAGTACGAATATTTCCGTGAAAAGGTAGGGGAGGTTGAGCCTGAGGTGCAGGATATGATCGTGCCGTTGACGTTCCACTATGCCACGAACGAGGCGCTGATTATTGAACAGCACAAACAAGAGCTTGAAAGCGTCGGTGTCTTTTTAGAGTCATTCGGCTCAAACAGTTACATTGTCCGCTGTCACCCGGCCTGGTTTCCAAAAGGTGAAGAAGCCGAGCTGATAGAAGAAATCATTCAGCAGGTGCTTGATTCCAAACAGATTGATATTAAAAAACTGCGCGAGGAAGCGGCGATTATGATGAGCTGCAAGGGCTCCATCAAAGCAAACCGCCACCTCAGAAATGACGAAATCAAAGTGCTTCTGGACGACCTCCGAAGCACATCAGACCCTTTTACATGCCCGCACGGCCGCCCGATCATCATTCACCATTCCACTTATGAGATGGAAAAGATGTTCAAACGCGTGATGTAGCGGGTTTTGGCGAAGGGGAATATACCCTTTGCCCATATTTTGCCCATACATTTTTCAAGCATTGAGATATTCTTCGAATTGATCAATGCTTTTTTTATTGTGTTTTTTGGTGATATGAATATAAACATCAGCAGTCATATTGACTGTAGTATGGCCTAGTCGTTCACTTACATATTTAAGATCTGCACCACTTTCTAACAACATGATTGCATGCGTATGTCTTAGACCATGCGGAGTAATATGGTGTAAATCGGTTTTTTCTAGAACTGCGTCTATCACTTTATTAATTGCGTAAGGACCAAAATCTTTCCCCTTTGGAGTTGTAATAAAGAAAGGGGAGTCTTTATATTTTTCGCCGTACATTTCCTTGTTTTTTTCTTGCCAGTCTTTATATTTTGTTAATTCGTTAACTAGAGTGTTATCAATAGCAATTGTTCTGACGCTTGCCTTAGTTTTAGGTGGTTTAATACCGTACTCATTTTTTGATTTTGTGACAGTAATTGTTTTCTTTTCTAAATTTACATCGGACCAATATAAAGCAATGAGTTCTCCTTTTCTTAGCCCTGTTCTGAGAAGAGTAAGTGCAATTATATAGTGGTGGTATTTCAGTGTCCTGGCTGCATTTATAAATACAGTTACTTGATTCTTATCAAGGTAGTTATTTTTCAATTTTCGAAAGTCGGAGTCCGATTTTATAGAGACATTCTGAAATTTATTATGGCTCACTAGCTCGTGTTCAACTGCTTTATTAATGGCAGAACAAAAAAATGAATGAATGGTTTGCACAGTTGTCCGTGCATACTTTTCGCAGAGCTCATTTATAAATTTTTGATATTCAACTCTATTAAGTTCTTGCAATTTGAAATTTCCCAGCCGAGGTATTATGTGCGTTTGTAAATAAAGTTCCCTATTTATGCGTGTTCGCTTTTCGCATTGTAGTCCATATACCTCCATCCATTCTTGTAGCCAGTCTTTAACAAGTTTTTCTCTGTTTTGGATCAGACTATGTTTACCAAAGTACAAATTTTTCTCTATTTCTGCTGCAGCGATTTGAGCTTCCCTTTTTGTTCGAAAACCTTTCTTCGTTTTTTCTTTTCGTTTTTTTGTAATCGGGTCATCATAAGTAATTCTGTATTCCCAGTTATCTCCACGCTTTCTATAACTAGCCATGTCCCATTCCCTCCAAATTTATCTAACATATAAACTCTAATACTATTATGTAATGTAACATAATGTTTTTGTAGGAAAAAATCAACAAAGTATCATGCTAGGGCAATAAATAAAACATTTAAGAATCCCAATAGTTAGAACCAAAGTACATACAAAATATATCTATTTAGTAAGAATTATGATATAATAAAGAAGATTGGAAATATTATATTTATTTGGATTTTTTGTTCTTACTTTGATTCTTTCGTCATTAATCGACAATCTTTTTTTGTTCAGTATGTTAAATTAATTTTGAAATGGTGATTATGATGAGTGAAAGTATAGTGGATGTTAGAAATCATTTAAAGCGCATAATAGAGTCTTCAGATGAAAAACAGAAAGAGATTGCCGATAAAATTGGAATTAGTCCTGCTCACTTAAGCAAGTTTTTGAATGGGCAAGAAATATCACTTTGGATGGTGTTGGAGATAGTACGTTATCTTGATAAGGATAACGAGGTCGAAATCATGCGGCAATGCTGCCTTGAGGCGACTAAAAAAAATATAAAAACTGCTTTTGAATATGCTCATTCTAAAAGTTTAGACTCAGTCACTTGTATGTTGCTAAACAAAACCTTGGACGGAAATAACAGAGAGTTAAAGGAATGGGCAATCGTATATCAATGGCAACTATGGTCAAAATACAATCGTGTTTATAGCGAGGTTGATTACCTCGAAATGTTGAAAAAGCTGAAACCCAATTCTCATGACTTAAAAACACTTTTGCAAATTCTAGAGATGCTTTGTTTTTATTACAGTGAGAAGTATGATTTATCTCTACACTACATAAAAAAAATTCACAATATGCTCCCAGAAATGAAAGATCCATTTATTAAAAAAGCATTTTTAAGCCGTACAGACGAAGCTCTAGCAAATATGTACTTGAAGTTTGAAAACAATATAGATAAATCCAGGGTATCTGCTGATAAGCTCATCGAAAGAAATTTTAGCGTGAATTCAGTGACGAATGGTTATTTTATATTGGGATTATCATATTTGTTTGAATCTTACGAGAAAACATCAAGCTTTTTTAAAAAAGGGATTCAATTAAACAACACGAAAGAAAGATATTTTGTAGCTAATGACCTAAGAGAACAGTTAGCAATTACAAACCTTTTCTGGAATAAACCAGTACCGAAAGAATATATAGTGACTGACTTTATTAAAGCGGTTGTCAATAAAGCTAACCTAAAATATTTTTATGATGACAAATACTATTCAGCTTTAGCTTTTTATTTTGATGGAAGAAGGGAAGGAAGTCAGGAAAAGCTGCTGTTATCGTTACATGTTTTTTGTGAAAAGAAGGATTACTTTAGAGCAAATCTACCAAAAATGGAGTTGCTAAAACTAGGAGTTGATTATAATATATTAAAAAGGGAGGTGAAAATTGGTGAAAAAGACAATTATAGGAGTTTTGATTACTTTAGCAATAGCTCTAGCATTTGTTTTTAGTGCAAATAGTGCGGATGCTCCGGGTTCGAAAAGCAACATAGTTGTTCCAACAGGAACTAATCAACTGGCTGATCCTCCAGTTGGCATGAGCTTTAAATTAACGAAAGAAACACCAACACAAATACCAACACCACAACCAAAAGAAGAAAAAGCTATATTTTATTAAAAAGACGCTGCCAATTACATAGGCAACGTCTTTCGTGTTTTTAAAGAGGATTTCCTATTTTGACAAAATGAGAAAATAGGAAATCCTTCTGAACATATTTATTTTATAAGTGTATTCGATTATAATTAGAACGAATGTTCGTAGAAGGGGTAACTGAAAAATGAAAAAAGATGTTTCACTTGATGAACTACTGGAGAAAATTAAACAACTGGCTGAAGATGAATCAATCGATATTCGAACTACCCTTTGATTTTCTATACGCTTTTAGCACTTCTAACATCACATTAATTTCATCATCAGAAACCTCTTTGCCTTCAATAGTGAGGTTATATTTCTTTCTAAGGTTTTCTATAGATAAGTCACGCTCGAAAGTAATTTCTCTTTCAGTTTCAGAGAATTGATCCAAGTTGTCCAGATCAGTAAAAAAGTACGAACGATCAACAGAAAAGAATTCGGCAATCTTATCTATTGTTTTAACAGAAGGATATTGCGTACCTTTTTCTAACTTAGATAAATACCCTCGTGATATTCCAATGCCTTCTGCGGCTTGAACTAAACCATAACCTTTTTCTTCACGTAATTTTTTTATATTGGCACCTATATTCTTATTCAAATAATCACCTTATTTCGACATTTAAAAGTTTTTTATGTGTAAAATATATAATTATTTTTATCGCCTGTATTATAGACATTATAACACCTGTGTTGACAAATAGTATACAAATTATCGTAAGAGAGGGGTTGTCAATTCCAAGATAAGGTGTTATAGTTTCCTTAGTTTCCACACAGGAAACTGATGAAAGAGGTGAATAAATGAATATCTCGAAATTCAGAAACAGAGTCAAAGAAATTCGAACGAAAAAAGGGCAGACACTCAGAGAGTTTGCAGAGACACTTGGATTTTCAGCATCATATATTTCTAAGATTGAGAACGGGAAAGTAAACCCAAGTATTACAAGTATAGAAAAAATAGCCCGCAAATTAAATATTCCAATGAGCCATTTTTTTTAACACTAGGTTTCCTGTGAGGAAATAAAAATTTACTTGGAGGAACAATATGAAAATTGAACTCGAACAATCAGATATCGAGAGAATTACAAATGACGTTATTGCAAATGTGAGTGCTGCTTTAATTCCAAAAATTCAAGAAATGATTTCGGTCTTATCCTCACAAGATCAACTTCTGACTAAAAAAGAAGTGTATGAGGGGATCTTGAAATGCACTGCCAGAACAGCAGAAGAATTATATTTCAGCCAGCCTGATTTTCCGGTATTTGAGCTACCAGGGCGTCCGGGCTCAGGAAAAACACAGCAGAGGTTTTCGCGGCGTGCAGTCGAGGCGTGGATTGCTCAAAAAAATTGCACCAGAGCGGAAAGGATTGGATGAATTGTTTTTAATAAGTCATGTTTGGCAAAATAACAAGTTTCATTTGGTGGTCAGTGAATCTAAGTCAACTCATGAAAAGACTCTGAATAAACTTCTTTCTCAAGGCGGGAAAGTTATCCGAAATGAAAGAGCTGACAATCTTTTGGGTACAGTCCTTGTTAACGGAAAGAGGTCGCCTTGGGCCTTGACTAAAACAGAAGCAATAGAGCAAGGAAGTGAAACTAATGGCTAAATTCCGGCAGGTCCATGTGCAATTCTGGCAAGACCCAAAAGTATTAGAGGAATTAACACCTGAGGATAAATACTTTTATTTGTATCTCTTAACCAACCCCAATACGACTCAAATAGGCATTTACTCCATTACTAAAAAGCAAATGGCCTTTGATATTGGATATTCAATCGAATCGATTAACAGTCTTATGGAACGGTTTCAAAATCATCATAGGTTAATCATGTATAACTCTGAAACTAGGGAAGTCGCAATTATCAAATGGGGGAAATACAACCTCAATAAAGCTGGAAAACCAATGATGGACTGCATAGAAAAAGAGCTGCAGGAAGTTAAGGACAATACGTTGATAGAGCTTCTTTATCCACACATTCCTAATGAAGCTATCAGGGAATCATTTGCACGATACGTAAACGACACGTATCACGATACGTTGCCGACAAGTGGACAAGAAAAAGAAGAAGAAAAAGAAGAAGATATATTGTCGGGTACACCCGACGCCGCATCCTCCTCAAAAAAAGCAATAGAGGAGATTCCTTACAAGCTGATCATTGATCTTTTGAACAAAGTATCAGGCAAAAACTATCGTTCATCTACACCTAAAACAAGAAATTTTATAAAGGCGAGATGGAACGAAGGTTTTAGATTCAATGATTTTAAACATGTCATCCTTGTTAAAACCCAAGAATGGTTAAATGATCCTGAAATGAACAAATTCATTCGTCCAGAAACGCTATTCGGTACCAAGTTTGAAAATTACTTAAATCAAAAGGGAGGCCGTCAGTTTGATTCCAGCCCAGCAAACGAAACAAACCAATACTCAGGCCTTTTCTAAAGCAGTTCCCAAAAGCCTGCAGCATTTGTTTCCCAAGAAGATAGGCGTTAGGGAGTGCGAGGGGTGCGGTAACGAGGTTCCGATTTACTTACAGAATGGCAAGAAGCACAGCCGGTGTTTAGCTTGTGACAACCTTGCCCTTGAAAAAGAAATGATTGAGTTTCAAGAAGAAACAGCAGCGGACGCATTCTTCTGGAATAACAGTCTGGTTCCTCCAGATATCCAGAAAGCCACATTCGGTAACTTCAACTTAAAAGGCTTATCAGACTCACAGATGGACGCCTTCCGAAAGCTGAAATGGTACGCTGAGAACTTTGAAAATTGGGGAGACTTTGATTCCTTGCTACTACAAGGGAATTACGGGATCGGAAAGAGTCACTTGTCTCACAGCGTTGCGCAATATGTCAAAGAGCTGCGGAAAAAAGTGATCTTCGCCAATACAAAATTGCTGCTACGGAAAATACGAAACTCATACGGGGATAAGACGGAAACAGAAAGCCTTATTCTCAAAAACATTGAAGAATGCCAGTTACTTGTACTTGATGACTTAGGCGCTGAGTACGTCAAAAAGGACAAAGACGGTGAGGAATCATGGGCCACGGACTTGATCTTGACAATTATTGAGTCTCGGCAGGACAAGCCCAATATCATTAGCACCAATTACAACGTCGAAAATCTCCAAATGAAATACGGTGTTCATGGCGGTCGCATCATATCCCGAATGATGCAGGGAACAAGGGTTGTCAAGTTTACCGGAGAGGACAAACGCATTAAAGGAGGTGGGAACAGTGCATGGAACTAAGGCTCAGTTGATCATGCCCGGCGTTTGGGAGCTCAAGCCAAAACGGAAGCTTACTGATGCTGAACGCAAAAAAGAGATTAATAAACTTATTGCTCTTATTGATCAGAAAATTGCTGACTATCAAAACTATAGGAGGAATGCAGTTTGAAACACGGTAAACGCCCAACACGTGCGCAAAAGGACATTATCAAGCAAAATGGTTTAAATCCAAATAACTGGCTGGTTTCTAAAAATCTGCAGCATGAACAGAGATTAATCATTGTTCATCGGTATACCGGGACGGTAAGGAAGTGTTTGGCATGAGTGTCGCAGCCCCTGCTGATCGGTTAGAAATTGCTTTGGCTGATCTTAATTTTGAATGGTCACTGGTGCAAATGCGTCAGGTTGTTGATTACTGGTATGACGGCAAATCCATTTATGACATGGCCGAGCTGCTGAATAGAAAGCCAGATGAAATCATTTTACTGATTGTTGACTTTGCAAGAGGCCGCGTGCTTCCGCCACGTCCTTATGGGTTAAATGCAAATAAACGCATTTCAATCAAAAGAACGCATCTGAGAGGCAAAAAAGATAATCTGCGGCGGTTTGTGCAGGATAGCCCGGTGTATATCCCATTCATCGAAAAAAACTTTGTCTGGAATGATTGGGAGATCAAGCGGTTTCGTGAAATGTGGGAAGCCAATGATTCTATTATCTGTATTTCAGAGCAGCTAAAGAGAGATATAGACGAAATGCTATTCCTTGTTATGGATCAAGCCAGCAGGGACTTCATTCAGCCACGAATGAACGGACTTCTCGGAAAGGATGCGACAGAGCATGATCTTATCAGGCAGCGCCTTCCCTTTTGAGAAAGCAACCATTCACCAACTCATGGTCATCGTGCGGCATGAAGAATGTCCGCCTGACTATAAAAATGCTGCGATGCAATTATTGATCAAGAAGGGAGTCGGGACCGTTGGAATGGACAGAACGTCAGCACTTGATTGAGTGGCTCACTATCTTAGGCGGATACGGGAAAGCATTTCTGGAACGCCAGTCAGACGATGAAATTGAGACGCTTTACAATCTGCGCATCAAACAATTAAACGAAGAGTAAGGAGGCGAGGACATGACAGAAAATAAAAACTTACGTCAGCATGGAGAAGTCATTACATTGGTTATGACGGAAGAGGAGCGTTTGGAGTATATAAAAAAACATCCAATCATCCCAACGGAAGAACCACAGACAAAGCTGCAAGTTTTCCCAATGAACGATTGGATGTGATGATGGTCATTTAGTAAACGCCACCGTTTGGAAAATAGAAACTCGACACTTCTATTATACCATACGGGGGCGTTTACAGTGAACTGTCCAAAACATATAGAAAATTTAGAACAGGTACTTAATCAAATTGAAGATGACAAAAATTACGTCATTGTGATTGACGGAAACAATAGATCATTCAAATTAACGGAAATGCCGGAGCATGGGAAAACAATCGTGCAAACGTCAAAAGGCAATCTTTCAAGAATTGATTTTGAGATCGGCTATAAAATGTGACGCAGAGGGGCCGGCCCTCTCTGCGATATGGGAGGAACGGATATGGATAAATTACAGGAAATTAAAGCACGTATTTCAAGACTAAAAGGCTATGAAAATGCTAACCCGACAGAACAATATTGGATGGCTAAAGAGCATATTGACTTTCTGATTGATCGGACTGAACTGTCCGTGAAGCAGCAGGAAATCATTGAGGAAAACAAGCGTCAGGAGGAAGTAACGGTACATCAATTCCGGCAAGCTCAAAAGGACATTCAGCATCTAAGCGGAGATAGAAAACGATACAAACAGGCATTAGAGAAGATCATAACAAATCTCAATTTCGCCATAACAGTTGCCCAAAATGAATTAGAAGGTGAGGTAGAATGATTCCTTTACAGGTTGAGCTTCAGCGGGCAGTCAAAGCCACAAAAGACGAAGCGATGACCATTTATGAGGCGGCGCAGTATTTAAAGGTTGAGGTTGAGGAAGTACCTATGTTGGTGGCTCAAGCAGAGGATTTGAAGATGATTGGGAATGAAGTAATTATTGCAAAGCGTGATAAAACAAATAGTTGGCTTATATTGTTGATTGTAATAGGTGCTTTTTTTGCTATAGCTATTATGCCTTATTGGATTACAGGATAAATTCAAGAGTAACTATGATAAGTGAATTTTCTTTTGATTAATTATTAAAAATTTAGAAGAATAAGGTATAATGTGATTATTAAGTCCTAGAGTAAAAGGAGTTTTATTTTGGATAGCGTTAAATTTACCTTATTTGATGTAGATCGATTTTGGACAGGTTTTAATGATTATAAAAAGCTCAAAGTAGACAATAGAGAACATGATTTTTTTCAACTGTTTCGCAATGAAATTCCCGCGTCTATTGAAAAAGCTTTAAAAGAAAGACAATTTAAAAATTTAGACCATATCAGCATAAAAGCCTCTACAGGTACTGGTAGGATTTCAGATTCATTTTGGATTGCTTTTCTTGATGATCGTTTAACAACTAAAGGGAATAGAGTATCAACACAAGTAGGGATTTATATTGTTATTTTGTTTTCAGAAGACGGTCAAAATTTTTATTTGAGCATTTCCACAGGCACTGAAAAATTTAGTCTATCAAAAATTAGAGAACAAGCTAAAAAAGGTAGAGAATTTTTTGCAAAACAAATTCAATCGAATGATGAGTTATTAGGTTTTAATACAAATGAATTTTATTTGGGTAAATCTGAGAGACCGAAAAAGTATGCTGCCAGTGCTCTTATAAACAAGAGATATAATTTATTTACATTTGATGAAGCGCAATTGCTTAAAGATTTAATTACCTTAAATGATCTCTTTTACGATTATGTCTATGAACATTATTTAGAAGATAATAATAGCCAAACGCAATTAGACAGTCTTGAAAAGAAAAAAATGACTATAAGAAGAGTTATAAATGTAGAAAAATATAAACAGCTACGTAGAGAGAAAGAAATTGCTAATGAGCTAACTGGAAAAGCAGCAGAAGACTTTGTATTTAATAAAGAAAAAGATGTTTTAATAAAAGAAGGCAGAACTGATTTGGCTCAAAAAGTTGATTGGATTTCAAGTAGAGAAGATGGGCACGGATATGATATAAGGTCTTATTTTCCGGACGGCACTGACAAGTTTATTGAAGTTAAAGGGACAAAGTTCAAAAACAGTAACTATCAGTTCTATTTATCCGAACGTGAAAGAGTTATTGCTAAAGAAAAAGGCAATCAATATGTTTTGGTATTAGTTGAAAATGTCGGTAATCCGAATCTTACAAGAATTATAAAAGAGGTTAGAGATCCTATTTGCAGCATATCTTTTAAGCCAATTAATTATTTGTGTTCTCTAACAATAACGGAAGTGAATGAAAATGAGTAAATTTAAATTATTTCTTAGAATATCTATATCTTACATAAAAATTTTAGGAGCTTTTGCTGCTCTGCTTGTTGGCTTATCAGCTATCCTACTTTTCTTAGAATATAAAGGGTGGAATAAATGGAGTCCTGATATTTTTGTAATCGGATCGCATATGTCTGTGTGGCTTGCAATCTTTTTCATAAATAATGCAGCGTTTTCTTTTAATAAGAAACCAAATAATCTCTATGAGTGGTTGAATAATCCTATTCTAATGAAGGAAGACGATTTTTTAGCTGGTTTAAAAAAAGAAAAAATAAATGATCTAATGTGGAATTTAGAAAAAATAAGTAAATCCATATTATTTTTCGCGGATTTTAATATCAACAAACTAAGATTGTTAAAAAGCTACATAAAAACAAACGATACAGAAGGTAGTCGAGAAATTTTAATTCGAACTATACTCACCTTATTATCAGGACCAATATTTTTAATTGTAATAAAGAGTCCTAAGATTCTAGGTTGGATAAAAGTGGAGCAAACTGGCGCTAATGAAACAGTAATGGATATTACAACGATTATTACAATTTTGATTATATTTGGTTTTTTTCTAAATGCGATAATAACAGATCTTTTTGCTAGTAAAAAGAAAAACAAGCTACTTGAAGAGATTATAGATGCGAGCATAGAAAGCTTAAAAAAGAATTAATAGTCCAAGATGGAGACGCCTGCGGACACTAATCACTGTACAGAGAAATCTGTGCTTTGGTTGGTGTCCGTTTTTTATTTGAACGGAGGGAAGGCATGAAGAAGAGGAAGAAAAAGTCCAATAAAAACGCGCAGGAGCGCTCAGAATGGTTTTGGCGGCAAATGATGGGTCAAGATAGGCAAACATTGAAAAGAGGCAAAGGCGGGGCTTTAAGACGCAAATAAACGGAGGGTAAAACTATGAATCAATTAACATTAAACATTCCTCAGATTGACGAAGAAGCGACTAAATCAAAAGCAGAGAAGCTGCTTGATCAATATCGTTTATATCTCTTACAGGTGCCAGATGATTTTTTACCAAAGGTTACACCTACTTACAGCATTGTTCCGCCAAGCATCACAAATGAGTTTCATTCCTCAACAGAAGAGGCAGCGTTAAAACGTCTTGATTGGGAGAGTCAGCGTGATAAATTCCTAAAAAGGATTCAAAGAGCTGTTAACCGGCTTTCTCAAAGAGAACGGCAGATCATTGTCATGCTCTATATGCAGCCGGAAGAAATGTATGATTATGAAGTGTATGCAGAAATGGACCTGAGCCAGCGCAGCTATTATCGTGGGAAGGCAAAGGCTCTATATCGGTTGGCATTTGCTCTGAGAGAAGAAGTATATAAGGATGGGGGAACCACTGAATGAATTTTGTTCAGCCTATACGTGATCCGGAATGTATCTTCTACATCAAGAGATTTTTAAAAGAGCAAAACATGAGGAATTACATGCTATTTGTGACCGGTATCAATTCAGGGCTCCGTATATCAGATATTCTGCAGCTGAGAGTAAGAGACGCTAAACGGCCATACTTTAATCTCATAGAAAAGAAAACGAAAAAGAAAAAGAGAATCGACATGACGCCAGCTCTTCAAAGAGAATTTAAGGCCTATGTCGAAGGGAAAGAGGACCATGAGTTTCTCTTTAAAAGCCGTGAAGGGATTAACAAGCCAATATCCCGGTCGATGGCATACAAGATTCTCAGGGCGGCTGCCGAGTATGTTGGTTTAGATGACATCGGCACTCATACATTGAGGAAAACATTTGGCTATCACTTTTACAAACAAACGAAGGACGTTGCTATGCTGCAGGAGATATTTAATCACTCGGACCAACGGACAACCCTGCGGTATATCGGAATCAATCAAGACGCAATGAACAACGCTATGAAGAAATTTAAAATATAACCAGGCTCATCCAAAACAACAAGGATGGGCCTTTTTCTTTGCATTTTTCGTCAATTCCTCAAAAATAACAGGTGTGTAATTCATTTTAGGGATGTTGGTTAAAAACAGAGAGGACAAGGGGTTGGCTCAGTTCGACGAGTTGCACAGTATATAAGTTATGGTTAATTTAAAGTTGTTCGTATTTAGATAATCAAGTAAAGTAGAAAATTGGGAGGAAAAGAATATGATATATGAAATTATATGGAAGTTGAATGAGATTACATGGACATCTATTTCAGCTATAGGAACTTTTATTGCAATCACGGTTTCATTATTCTTAGCTAAGACTGATAGGGGAGAAAAAATAAACATTCTTACTAACTATATAGGGGGCAATTATGATTCAAAGTACGGTGATCTCTGTTATATAAAGATTCAAAATATAGGATATAGAGATATTTATTTAGAAGATTTTTTAATAGAACCTCCAAAACATGTGGCAAGATCATATTCAGCAAGAGACATAAGTTGTTTTAAGAACCTCTTTAGGGATCCGAAAGATGTATATTATTATTTAAGAAGTTTTTTTGTTTGTGGTCACCGCTTTACACCTTATAAGTTTGTAAAAGAAAAAAAGTTCGATGATGGAGAAGTCTTACCGACGACATTAAAAACTTTTCATTCCATAGAAGTTGTTATCCCTTTCAGTTATTTTGAAGAGATGATGAATACAAATAAAAATCATGTTTGGGTGAATATAATTGTTGTATCAGGAACAGGGAAGGAATTCACAAAAGAAATGAAAGTGTCAATGTCAAATTGTTCAGGATAATAGGGGTTTGATTAAATTCGGCAAATTACACAGTATAAATTTATGAGTGATTTGTGTATATTTCGCAATTCTTCATGTCTAAAAAAATTGAAAGAGCGTGAGAGAAATTGTTTTCAGAAGAGTGGAATAAGATACTGAATGAAATTAATGAATTCCAGGATAGTGAAAAGATGGGAAAGGTATGGTTCAGAGGCCAAAACGCTTCACATTATAAGTTGCATTCTGGATTATATCGTATGGGTCCTAGCACACCAGATTTTGATCATATTGCTACAGAGTTAACATACTATAACTTATTTAAACGAATGGGGTACATTCACCACAAAACTGAGGGGTGGGATTTGTTATTTTTAATGCAACATCACGGTGTAAAAACTAGACTCCTTGATTGGAGTGAATCATTTGCAGTTGCATTATATTTTGCAAGCCTAGATTGGCTACATATTAATCCATGCTCAATTTGGATGTTAAAACCACTTAAATTGAACAAAGAAACTTTGGGAGAAGAAAAATATTATATTCCTGAAAATAGCTATGAAGATATTGTGAATATAAATGAGCCCAAACTCAGTGATAATTCATTAGCTTTATATCCAATGAGAAACAGTACAAGAATTGTAGCTCAACATGGCATGTTTACTATACAAGGGAAATCAGGCCTTCCCTTAGAAGAAGAACTTGCAGATCGTCCGGATATATTGAAAAAAATTAATATAAGTTCTAAGTTAAAAAAAGATGTAAAGAAATTTCTTAATATTAGTGGTGTAAGTCAATTTACCTTATTTCCAGATTTAGATGGATTAGCAAGATATGTGAATGGCCAAGGAGTATATAAACCTAGAAGTAACTAAAAAATGGCATAAATTCGGCAGAATAACGGCAAACAATTTTGTTTTGGTCAAGGTATTATGGTAATAGGTAATAAATCGATAAAGAAACTGCATGAGACTTTTTTTATTCATCTAACAGCATTTAAAGATTTGAATAAAGTGTTAAAATTTAGGGTGTATAAGACGATATATAAAATAGGAGGTGAATTTAATGATTATTGATCCTATGTTAATTAATTGTTTGAACAATTATCCAAAGGTAGAATTAAGCGTTGAACCAGATATACCAGGAAAAGATGAACAAATTCTACACGAGATAAAAGGTCATCAGGTATTTGAAACTAAGACAGGTACGCTCTTACTTATTCATTTGAAGAACCCAGAAACTAACGAAGAATATACATACAGCTATCCTGATATAACTAAAGTTGAGTTAACCAATTGGTCAGACCGTCACGATAAATGGTACATATATTCTTCGGATCGGTCAGAGTTTAAAAATGACAATTATAAGAAGCAGATGATTTATAGGTTAATCTTTAAAAAATAAACAAAAAGCATCTCTCGAGATGCTTTTTGTTTATAGTGTAAAACATAACAGAGGTGAAATTATTGTCATTAGATATTAATCAAACTTTCCTGATGAATTTACGAGAAAAATTAGAGGGAAATGGTTTTACTGCAGATGATTTTAAAATCTCAACATCCACCACATTAAATAAAAATTTTTTGGATGAATTAACTTTGCAAATTACTTATATTTATCACAAGGATTATTGCTTTTCATTTATATTAAATCCTGATGGAGAAATGAAAGATTTGGAGATAAGTCCCGGAAAATTATTATCTCATGAAAAAATAAATAGCACTTTTTCTTATGGTACACTTACAAGGGAAATAACCACTTGGGTTAAAAATTTAAGAAAAGAAATGGGAAATTCAGTTGTTGGAAGACAAATTAAAGAAACACAAGAAAAAATAGAAGAAATTGAAAAGATTTTGGAAGAAAAGTTTGAAGAAGTATCTGAGAGTTATTTTACAAAAGCTGAAGGACAAAAGCTTAAAGATAAACTTGATGAGCTTGAAGAAAAGTATTCTTCAGCCTTTGATAAATCGGAAGAACTTGAATCTGAACTAAAAGCTGAAAAGAAAAAGTTGCATCAAGAAATTGAGTTGTTAAAGGACCAAGTTCAATACTTAACTAAAAAGAAATGGGCAACTGCTTTAATGGTTAAGCTAGTTAATTGGTGCGCAAGAAATCCTCAGGCGGCAAAACAGATTGGTCAATCGGCTGTAAAAACTTTACTTCCAAAAGAGATTGAAGATTCTTTACCTACAAGTTTACTTCCACCTACAGATGAGAATAATTAATAATTAGTTTTCAGCATTGTGAACATACACATACTAACACACAATTTTAAATCTAACATTTTTAAAAGCTCTCCAATCTGGAGAGCTTTTTTAATGGGGGTAATCTATTAATATGCATAAGTCTTTGAAACCCTGTAATGAACCCGGTTGTCCTAACCTAACAAGAGAGAGCTACTGTGAACAGCACAAGCGAACCAAGCTGGGCTATGATCAGCACCGGGAGTCCGCTGCAAAGCGTGGATATAACAGCAAGTGGAGGCAGGCACGTCTTGGCTACCTGTCAAAGCATCCTTTCTGTGTATCCTGCATGATGGAAGGTAGACAGGTGCCGGCAACAGTAGTCGATCATATCAAACCGCATAAAGGCGACATGAAACTCTTTTGGAACTCAGGCAACTGGCAGCCCTTATGTGCACCGTGCCACAGTAGAAAGACAGCGAAGGAGGATGGAGGATTTGGGAACAGAACATCCAACATGCATGTGTGATGAATGTGGAACAATGCTCTTGGTCAAAGGATGCTCAAAGGCCAGGAAGCATGACGACGGCATCCGTGAGCATTATATCAAGTGTCCTCGATGTCGGACTGAGTATACATCCTATTATACCAATGCTGACATAAGACGCATGCAACAGAAGGTAAAGAAACTGTTTGCTCTTCGTGTAACGATGAAAAAGGAAACAGCATTCGATCTGTATACAAAGAAAGTAAAAGAAGCACAAAAGAAATTAGAAGCCGCAATGCTGCAGTTGAAAGAGGAAATGAGCACCCCCCACCCTAAAATCTCTGAGGGGTGAACGCCGGAGACCGCGCTCCCCTCCCCATTTTGAAAAATTCCCTAAATGAAAATTCGGAAGGAGGTGAGGGAATGGCTAGACCGCGGCAACCTGTTGACTTGCTACTGGTGAAAGGGAAGAAACACCTGACACAGCAAGAGATTGAGGAACGTCGAGAACAGGAAATAAAGGCACCAAACGACAAAGTAAAAGCTCCTTCTTATTTGCCAAAAGACTTAAAAAGAGAGTTTAAAAAGGTAGCGGACGAGCTAAAAAACATCGGGATTATGACCAATTTAGATGTTGATGCGCTCGCCCGTTTTTTATATGCTCGTAAACTTTACATCCAGATCACTGATCAATTGCTTGAACAGGGACCGATGAAGACAATTATCGTCAAGGACCTTGATCAAGCGGGAAATGTTATTGGGGAACATGAAAAACAAGTCACAAATGATGACTATTCCGAGCTGTTAATTAATCAGGACAAGTTATTTAAACAATGCCGGCAAGCTTCCAGTGATTTAGGGCTGACCATTTCCTCTCGCTGTAGACTTGTCATCCCGAAAAAAGATGATGGGAAACCGAAGTCAAAAGAGGAAGAACGGTTCGGGGGCCGCATGTAATGCAAGAGATTAATGCCGAAATTCTCATTGAACGGGTATGGTCATACGCTGAGAAAATCCGTTCTGGTGAAATCAAGGCAAGCAAAAAGCATAGATGGGCAGTTGAGCGCTTTTTTCGAGATGTTGAACGCCTTGCAGATGAAGACTGCCCTTATTATTTTGATGCCGAGGCTGTTGTCGATTTTTATGAATGGGCGCGGCAATTCAGACACGTCGAGGGAATTCTTTCCGGACAGCCGATTGAGCTTACAGACTTTCAGCTTTTTATAGCAGCTAATATCTACGGTTTCTATAAAAAAGAAAACGGTGCTCGGCGTTTCAGAAAAGTTTATATCCAGTTGGCCCGGAAAAATGCGAAATCACAGTTTCTTGCATTAGTGGCGTCATATGAAATATTTCCTACGCAAGAAAAGCATCGGGTTTTTATTGCTGGGTGGTCTCGTGAACAATCTGACGAAGTGTACCAAGCTGTTCTTGAGCAACTGCAAAACGCTCCCATACTGAAAGGAAAATACACTTCAGCGAATGGGCGAGTAAAAAAATACAAGACAAACTCCATTATTCAGCCTTTGTCTCGGGAAGCTCGAAAATTAGGAGATGGGAAGAACCCATCAATTGGAATAGTAGACGAATATATGGCTCATGAAACAAGTGAAATTTATGATGTTCTTGATAGTGGTATGGTCGCCCGCCGCAGTCCGTTAATGGCTGTTATTACGACAGCCGGCTTTCATATGGAAAGGCCGTGTTTCAGGGAATATCAATATACAAGTAAAATCCTTGATCCAGACATTGACACGGAGAATGATGATTATTTTGTTATGATCTGTGAGCTTGATCCAGAGGACGATATAAAAGACGAATCCAACTGGATTAAAGCCAATCCGATTGTTGCAACGTATCCAGAGGGCATGGAGTCGTTGCGTGCTGCGCTTAAAGTAGCGCTGGAAGTTCCGGAGAAAATGAGAAGCTTCTTGACTAAAAATATGAATCGGTGGGTTGATCAAAAGGATAATGGATATATGAACATGACAAAATGGCGTGCATGCAGCGGTGAAATCCCTGATTTACAGGGTATGTCAGTTTACCTCGGGCTTGATCTATCCATGACTACAGATTTAACATCTGTTGGATATGTGGCCGTGCAAGAAGGTTTGTTCTACGTTGGTCAACATTCCTTTATGCCTGAGGCACGAGCAAAGGAAAAAATGGCAACAGATAAGGTGCCATATGATTTGTGGAAAGAGATGGGTTACATTACGTATACGGCAGGGGAAGCGGTTGATTATCAACGAGTCGAACAATGGATACTAGAATTTATTCATAAACATCGTTTTCGGCCACAAGAGATTGTATACGATAAATGGAACGCTCTTCATTTAGCCCAACGTCTTGAGTCAAAAGGGCTGACAACAGTCGAAATGCCGCAAAGAATAAATCATCTTTCATTACCTACAAAGAGTTTTCGAGAAAATGTTTATGAGGGGAAAATCATACACGGTGACGATCCGGTTTTAACATGGGCCATTAATAACGCGATTACGAAAATTGATCCGCAAGAAAATATCATGCTGGATAAAGCGAAATCCCCGCAAAGGATTGACCCTATTGCAGCTGTTATAAATGCGTATGCCCGTGCGATGTACTTCGGCAATAGTGGAAGAGTTGATTTGAATGAGCACTTTGGATCGGGAAATTTCAGTTTTTAGGATGTGATAGGGATGAAGAAAGTGTTCACTTTTTTCATGTTAATACTTAACGATTTGCTGTTTGTGACGGGCGCCGCCTTTATCCTGACAGCTGCTTATAGATGGAATACAAACATCGGTCTTATTCTGACGGGTGTCTTTTTTATGTTTTATGCCTATCTTCTTACCAAGAAAGCGAGGTGAAATAGTTGCTAATAGATCGGATATTTGAGAAACGTTCGGACTCGTCAGATAGTGAAGATGGCTTTAATAATATTCTATTAAACATGTTCGGCGGTCGGAAAACAGCAAGCGGCGAAAGGGTGAGTGAAAGTAATTCGCTGGTGCAACCGGACATATTTGCATGTGTGAATGTATTGTCTGATGATATTGCAAAACTGCCGATTCACACATATAGAAGAACGGACGGAGGCATAGAGCGGAAACCTGAACACAAGTCCGCGCATGCTGTTTATGCTCGGCCTAATCCTTATATGACAGCCTTCACATGGAAAAAACTCATGATGACTCATGTTCTAACTTGGGGAAATGCGTTTTCCTATATACAATTCGGGTCACATGGTTACCCGGAAGCGTTAATCCCATTACGACCTGATTTCACAAATGCTTATGTTCATCCAACAACAGGCATGTTGTGGTATCAAACGGTGGTCAATGGCAAGACCATGGAGCTGTATGATCATGAAGTGCTGCATTTTAAAGGGCTTTCGACTGACGGCATACATGGAAAATCACCTATAGGGGTAGTACGGGAACATATTGGGGCGCAAGCGGCTGCCACAAAATATAACGCCAAACTGTACAAAAACGAGGCAACACCTCGGGGGATTTTGAAAGTCCCGGCATTCTTGGATGAAAAACCAAAAGAGAACGTGCGCAAAGAGTGGAAACGGGTAAACGAAGGTGAAAATATCGCCATCATAGATAACGGCTTGGAATATCAATCTATTTCCATGCCTCTACAAGAAGCTCAATTCGTTGAGTCCATGAAGTTTAACAAAGCCCAGATTTCCATGATTTATAAAGTGCCGTTGCATAAGCTAAACGAATTGGATAAAGCAACATTTTCAAATATTGAACATCAGTCTATTGAATATGTTAGGAACACACTGCAGCCATGGATCGTGAATTTTGAACAAGAGCTTAATGTGAAATTGTTTTTAGATCACGATCAGAAAAGCGGCCATTACGTGAAATTCAATATAGACAGCGAGCTGCGAGGAGACAGTAAGACGCAGGCAGAGTATTTGAAAACACTGCATGAAACAGGGGTGCTGAATAAAGACGAAATCAGGGAATTACTTGAGCGTAACCCGATTGAGAAAGGCGACAAGTATATGTCCAGCTTAAACTATGTGTTCCTCGATTTTATGGAAGAATATCAGCGGATTAAAGCTGGCGGCGCCGTGAAAGGGGGTGACATCAAGAATGAAGGATAAAGAGGTTCGGCATTTGACGACGCCGGTTGAGCTGCGGTCCGAAGGTGAGGGGCAAAGCGAATTTGTCGAAGGTTACGCTTTGAAATTTGAAAAGTGGTCAGAGCGTTTAGGGTGGTTCAAGGAAATTATCAGCAGGGATGCACTTGAATCAGCCGATCTTTCAAATGTTATTGCCCTTTTTAATCACCAGCAAGACTTTCCTTTGGCGAGAAATACTGTTTCTGGCGACGCTGGGCGTCTTGAGCTTGAAATAGATGGAATAGGTCTCAAATTCAGATTTAAGCCCTCCGACACGTCATACGCGCGTGATTTAATGGAAAATGTCCGCAGTGGTGTTATCAATCAATGCTCTTTTGCTTTTTCACTCGATTATGGCGACACAGACGCGGATGAGTGGCGGCTGAATGAAGATGAGGACATCTATGAGAGAAGGATCAATAAAATACATCGTCTTTTTGATATATCTCTTGTCACGACGCCGGCGTATAGTGATACAGAGGCAGTCGTAGGCGCCCGCAGTTTAGAAAAAGTAGAGCAATTGAAGGAGAGCCGCAACGCATCAGATGAAACATTAAAAATGGAATTGGAATTACTTGACCTTGTACTCCCGGAGTAAGGTCTTTTTTTGTTTCTAAATAAGGAGGAAACCAATATGCCAATGCAAATGAGCAAAAAAGAAATTCAATTAAGACAGCAATTTACTGAAAAGAAGCAGCAAGCAGACAAGGCGCTGCAGGAGGGTAAAACAGATGAGGCCCGTGCCCTGCTCGATGAAGTGAAGCAGCTCAAGAATCAAATTGATTTGATGACCGAGGGACGTTCACTTGATGTGCCTGACTTGCCGGGCGGTGTGAATTTTGTACCAGAGCAGGAGCGTAATCCAGAAGGTAGAACGGGTGATGCAGAAGCAAAAGAGGAGCGTCAAAAGATGTTCGCTCAAGCATTCATGAAGTCTCTTCGCGGTAAGCGTTTGAGTGATGAGGAACGTGATCTTTTTGAGAGCGAAGAGTTTCGGGCAATGTCCGGAAAAAATGAAGAAGACGGCGGCATCCTGATTCCGGAGGATATTTCTAGACTAATCAAAGAGTTAAAACGGGAGCAAGTACATCAGTTAGAGCAATACGTGACTGTTGAGCCAGTTGCAACTCGCTCAGGAAGTCGCATGCTTGAGAAAAATAGTGATTTGACCCCGTTTGCAGTTCTTGAAGAAATGGACGAGATTCAAGAAACGGATCAGCCGAAATTCTCCAAACTCTCTTATAACATTGTGGATTATGCCGGTATATTGCCACTTTCAAATACATTGCTTCAAGACACAGATCAAGCAATCATGGCCTATGTTGCTAAATGGTTTGTAAAGAAATCAATCACAACTCGTAATGCTTTGATTTTGGCGATTCTTGATAACTTGAAAAAGACTGAATTTAAAGGGCTGGATGCTATCAAAAAGACTTTGAACGTAACGCTTGATCCAGCAATATCACCAAACGCAATTATCATGACTAATCAAGACGGTTTTGATTATCTTGATCAGTTAAAGGATGCAGACGGCAAATATTTGCTTAAAGATATCCCAACTGAACCGACAAATAAAATGCTGTTTGGCCGCCGGGTAGTAGTCATTCCAAACAAGATTCTAAAAACAAAATCAGGGAAAGCGCCTGTTATTGTCGGCGATCTAAAAGAAGCGATTGTATTATTTGACCGCCAGCAACAATCAATCGCCTCTACTGATGTCGGTGCTGGTGCATTTGAGACAAATACAACTAAAGTGCGCGCAATTGAGCGTGAAGATGTAAAACTGTGGGATTCTGAGGCGGTCGTGTATGGTCAGTTGACTTTGCCTACTGAGTAATAAAGGAGGGTTATTATGCGAGTAACTAAAAATTACACCACTGATGGCGGGGATCGTACCGTCATTGGCGGTGTTTTAGCCATTGATGGCGGAACTGTAATGAAAGACGGTCAGGAAATTTCATTAGGCGGCGGAAATCAAGCCGAAATGGGTGCAGGCAGTGTAACCCATGAAATGCTGCAGGATAAGTCAGTCCGCAGCAACAATATAGGCGCCGGAAGCGTAATGGAAGAGCACTTGAATTCAGCTATCAAAGAAAGACTTTCAGATTTAGAAAACAGATTGAAAGCATTAGAGACAGCGAAAACAGAGCCAGATGCAACTGAATAAAAATTATAAAAGAAAAGGATGAGTGAAAATGCCAGAAGATTATCTTTATGAGAGTGGCGGAGTAAAAACATCATCAGAAAAGGGGGCTGACGGTAAAGCAATTACACCTGTTTATCTAAAAGAAAACAGTGAGGATAACCCTGTCTATGTGAAAGGGCTAAAAGGTGATCCGGGCCCGCAAGGACCACAAGGGGAAATCGGTCCACAGGGACCGCAGGGGGAAAAAGGCGAGATCGGTCCTCAAGGCTCGAAAGGTGATAAGGGGGACAAAGGCGAACAAGGTCCTCAAGGGGAAGCAGGGCCGCAGGGACCGAAGGGAGACAAGGGCGAGCCAGCTGTAATTGAAGAAGGCTCTATTACTCACGAAATGTTGGGGGACAAGTCTGTTCGCAGCAATAACATTGGCTCTGGAAGTGTCATGATGGACAATTTAAATTCAGATGTAAAAACAGTGTTTGACCAGCTGCAGAAACAAATTGACGAGCTGAAAACTGATGTACAGACTCTTAAAGGAACAGATGAAGCGCCACAAGAATAAGGGCGGTGATATAGCATGGATCTATTAAGCGCCGTCAAACATTATTTAAAAGTGGAGCATGATGCAGACGATCATCTGCTTTCACAATACATTACAGCAGCCAAAAGCTACATCGTGAATGCAATCGGTAGATACACGGAAGGGCATGCACAGTTTGAAATCGTGCTTCAAATGTTGGTTGCACACTGGTATGAAAATAGAGGGATGTATGAGTCAGGGACAACCGGCTCATCCATTCCTTTTACTGTTGAGCATTTATTGACTCAATTACGCTATACATCCGAAGGAGAGCAAGATCATGAAGAAGAAAATCAGCGAACTCCGGCACAGACTGACCTTTCAAAAGAAGGAGTCAATACAGGATGAAGAACTGAATTGGAATGAGGAATATATTGATTTATTCACTGTATGGGGTGCGATAGACGGCTTTAGTTCTCTCGGAAACAATGAATCTGTTATCGCGGGAGCAAGGGGAGTCAAATCACCGAAAAAGATCACGATTCGCTATCGAGATGACGTTCAACGAGATATGAGGATTGTTGAATGTGTCGGCCGAGATAAAAAGGAGGAACCGGTGTTCCGCACGTTTGATGTATTAGATTTTAATGATCCCGAGGATAACAAGGAAGAGCTTGAGATCATGTGTCAGGAGGTTGGATTGAATGGCTAACATGGACATTGACGGCCTTGATGACTTAACACGGTATTTTGAAAAAATCGGCGGAGATGTTGAAAAGGTTGAACCTGTAGCATTGAAGGCCGGCGGTGAAATTATTGCTGAACGGCAGCGCGGCCATGTTAACCGAAGTGATAAGCAACAGCCTCATATGCAGGACAATATCACAGTTTCCAATGTAAGAGAATCCAAGGACGGAGAGAAATTTGTCTCTGTTGGTCCGAATAAAAAAGTCGCTTATCGTGCCAGATTTTTAGAATGGGGCACGTCAAAAATGCCGCCGCATCCCTTTATTGAAAAAGGCGGAGAAGAAGGGGAGGCAAGCGCTGTTAATGTCATGCAGAGAATCCTTACAGCGCCGATCAAATGACAATGGACCCGGTTAATGAATTGGTCAAAACTCTTACGTCCAGTTCTAAATTGAATGAATTAGTAACGGGCGGAATTCATAATCTCATCGCAAATGATGTGAATGCTTTTCCGAGAGTCGTATTTTATGAGTTTAAAGATGCTGATGCCGGTTATGCAGATAACAAAGCATACTGTTTTGAAGTTCGGTTTCAGGTGAGTATATTCACTCAATCAAACACGCGGAGATCTGAAAAGCCAATTGCTAATGAAATAGATAAATTAATGCGATCAATCGGTTATGGCCGGTATGATTCGCATCCATTATATGAAGAAGACACAAAAGTCTACCACAAAGCAATGAGATATGTGAAAGGCTATTTTAAGGAGGAAGAATAGATGGGGAAAATCTTAACCGGACTGGATATGTTCCATATCGCAGAAGTTCTGCAAGATACAAAAGATGAACTTGAATTTTCAGTTCCAGAGGAATTACCGGGTGCAGTTAGTATGAAACTTGATCCGAAATCTGAAACAGAAACTTTCTATGCGGATAACGGTGCGTATGCACAATTAAGCAGCTTAGGAGACATTGACGGGGAAATGGAAGTCGCAGATTTACCCCTTGATATGCAGGCGAGGATTTTCGGAAAAACAGTTGAAAACGGAATTCATTTTTCAAGCGCTGATGACAGATCACTAGAGATTGCACTGGGTTTCCGTGCCAAAATTTCAACGGGTGGGTACCGTTACTATTGGGCTTTAAAAGGAAAGCCGGAACTAGTACCAGTTGAACATAAGACGGAGGAAGGAAAACCGTCACCCCAATCTACACAAGTGAAAATTAAATTTAGTCCACTGATAAATGTAAAAAAAGGAAAGAGAAGATGGGAAGCCAAAGCCGAAGAAGGAGGCGGTGTGAACGCTGATACATGGTTTAGACAAGTAGTTTACAACGCTGAAAGCTTTACTTCTGGCGGAAATGATGAAGTTGTTGACGTTGGTAAATAAGTAACCTGATGAGCGCTAATAGCGCTCTTTTTTGTTGAATTAAAAGGAGGAATGAAAGTGGAGGCTTTAACAATCACTTTAAAAATTGACGGGAAAGACAAAAAGTTTGTGACACCAGATTTCATTTCTGGGAAATTGTTCCGTAGTGCTTCGGCTATTGCAGAAGACTTTGAATCTAACGATGCTGACAGGATGTTCACTGAAAAACAAAATGAATTTGTCTGTAATGTATTCGGAAATAAATTTACGCTTGATGACTTTGAAAATGGAATTGATGCGCGAGTAGCTGCGAGAACTATTTATGCTACTGCAAATTACGTTCTTGGAAACATAACAGAAGCCAGCGCTCTGTTAAACCCGAATCAGAATGTAGATGGTGAAGAACCGGGGGAGTAAGTTTGTCCGAGGCTGTCATGGATATGTACAACGCCTTGGAAGAAGTCGGGTTCTCTCAAAACCAAATTGACGAAATGGACATTGTGTATCATCTCAAACGGTTAGCAAGGAGAAAAGAAACGACTGAAAATCCGAAACCTAATGAGAATGATCAGATGTACATAGATCAGATTTTAGGATAAGGAGGTGCCCGATTGAGCAAGGATATTAAAGTCAAACTGTATTCCAATTCATCACAGTTTAATACCGAAATGCGTGGGATTGCTGTTCAGATGAAAAATATCAAATCTGAGTTCGAAAAGAACCGTACAGCAGTTGGTGTGTGGGGGAATCAGTTAAGGACCGCCCAAGTAACAGCCCGGACTCTTAGCCAACAGCTTGAGCAGCATAAACAAAAAATAAAAGCCCTAGAAAGAGCTTATGCAGATGCAGCGATCAAAAAGGGGAAGGATGCAAAAGAAACACAATCTCTTGCCCGACGACTGAACAATGCGACTGCACAGATGAACAGAACGCAACATGCCTTGAAGGAAACGACTCAGAAAATAAAAGAGATGGAGAGTGCATCAAAAAGAGCTGCGGCGCGTATCAGACAAATGGGGCAGCGCATGAATTCTGTTGGCGGAACGATGCGCTCTGTTGGATCATCAGTTGCGATGACATCGGGCGTGGCCTTCGGTGGTTTAGTTTTGACATTCAAAGATGCCATACAAACCGGTATGGAATTTGAAAAGCAAATGAGCAAGGTAAAAGCGATCTCCGGTGGAACAGCGTCAGAGGTATCTAAATTGAAAGAGCAAGCGAAAGAGCTCGGTGCAACCACTGCCTTTACAGCGAGTCAGGCGGCGGATGCACAGGGCTTTTTAGCAATGGCTGGATTCAAAGTAAATGAAATTTATGATGCGATGCCGGGTATGCTTAGTCTTGCGGCTGCTGGTCAGTTGGAGCTGGGCGCGGCGGCAGATATTACGTCTAATATCATGACTGCATTTGCTCTGAAAGCTAAAGAATCAGGTCATGCCTCGGATGTCATTGCTTATGCGGCTGCTAATGCAAACACAAATGTAGAGCAGATGGGGGAAGCCATGAAATTCTTGGCGCCTAATGCTCATTCACTTGGATGGGGCATGGAGGAATCAGCTGCCTCAATTATGGCCTTTGGTGATGCTGGTCTTCAAGGGACATTAGCAGGACAAGCATTTGGTACGTCTTTGACTCGCCTTGCAGCGCCTTCTAAAAAGGCAGCTAAAGAAATAGAAAGGTTAGGCCTTAATTTCTTTGATGCCGCCGGTAATATGAAGAGCATGCCGGAAGTTGTTGCCGAAATGGAAAAGGGCATGAAGGGCATGACGAAAGAGCAGCAATCAGCTACGCTGAAAGTTATCGTAGGGGCGGAAGCCTATAAACACTGGACGACACTTCTTCAAAAAGGTTCAAAAGCCCTTGGAGAAACTACAAAAGCTCTTGAAAAATCAGATGGTGCAGCCAAAAAGATGTCAGAGACGATGCTTGATAATGCACAAGGAAGCATTGTTGCTTTTCAGTCTGCGCTTGAAGGGGCAAAGATCAAACTAACTGAAAAACTGCTGCCAGCGCTTGGTGATCTCGCCGAAAAAGGAACAGAGATCATATCGGTTTTTAATAATATGGATTCCAGCACAGTTCAAACCATTGCCAAAACTGCTCTTCTTGCAACAGGCGTTTTGGGGGTTACAACAGCCGTTGCGACGTTAACAACTGGCATTGGAGCCCTTCTTGCATTCACTGGTCCTGTTGGCCTTGCTATTGTCGGTGGAACTGCCCTTCTCGGAGGAATCACTGTTGCTACGTATGCTTACAATGAAGAATTAAAGAATCAAAAGAAGAAACAGGAAGAGGCACGGGAAGCCGCATTGCTTTACGGTGAAGGGGTTTCTAAAGCAACTCAAAAATCAGCAGCGGCTTATGTTGATTTAAGAGAAAAAGCTGAACTTCAATTATTTGAATTGAGCCGGGTTTCCGGTGAAGAAGCTGACAAAATGGCTTCTAAACTTGTAAGCACTTATTCTCAAATGCGTGACAGTCTGATTAAGGAGCTTGAGGGATTAAAGAAAGATGCGTTGGTTGTTCTCAAAGGGTTATTTGAAGATACAGACGAGAATACCAAGAAACAAGGCGAAAAGATCACAGATAAGATGGTCGGCGCTATTGATAAGGATATGCAGGAAGCCCGGAAAAAGGTAAAAGAATTAGAACAGCTACAGAAGGACACGGGTCTTGTATCCTCAAAAATGAATGAATCACAAAAGGCTAAATTCAATGAGATTCTTTCATATTTTGAGCAATCTACGAGCAAGTTTGCGGCCAATCAAAAAGAAGCTATAGCCATGCAAAAAGCTGTTTCTGAGCAACAAGGGAAACTATCATTCAAACAGGCGAAACAGTACAACGATGATATCAAGAAGGTTTATGAAGATGGACAAAAAGCAGCCAAAAAGGACTTGGATTATCGGAATGATGTCATTGAAAAACTATATGCACAGGGCTATATTGACGCAGAAAAGCGCAATACTTTGCTTAGTAAGAGCACGGCTGATTATGACAAGGCTTTAGCAAAAAACACAGCTGCTTATGAGAAGAATTCAAGTGCTCTCTTTTCAAAAATGTCGAGAGACGGACAACTATTAGATTTAGAGACTGGAAAAGCATTAAAGCGACAAGATGAATATATTTCTAACTCAATGGGGATTATGGTCAAAACCGAGGAATCTGAATCCGCCTATCAAGAACGTTGGGCCAATAAACAGATTGAGTTTCTTCAAAGTCTAGGTAAAAGCAAAGAAGAGGCCATTGCTACCACACAGCAGGCACTTCAAGAGTTTTATCAAGGCGTGGGGATGACAGAAGGAGAAGCGCGGGCAGAAGCAAGCAAAGTAGTATCAGCCGTTGAAGATGAAATGAATAAGCCGAGTAATACGCAAGCTGCCGGTCAAAAGGCGGTTCGTGACTTTGCCAGCGGCTTAAAACAAGCAAAGCCGGCTGTTATTGGAGAAGGAACTGTTTTACAGCAAGCTTTAAATAATTCATTGAAGTCGGATACCTCTACACCTAACCAAGCCGGTAAGTCTAAAGGGAACGCATTCAAATCAGGTTTGAATTCAACAAAAAACTCTAATGTTCAAAGTGGCTCGGTCTTGCGTCAGGCTGTGCTGAGTGAGCTTAACAAAGGCGGAGGACAGGCCAGTTCAGCTGGTCAGAACAAGGGGAATAAACATAAATCCGGTTTGAACTCAACGAAAGGGGCAAACACCTCTGCAGCTGGTTCTCTCAGTTCATCCGTGACCAATACTCTTGGGAAAACCACAGATGGTGGCGGAGGTAAGAAAGCCGGGACAATGTTTTCGAGTGGAGTGAACAGCAAAAAAGGAAGCGCGAGCAATGCAGGGAAGAACGTTTCCAACAGCGCGAAAACAGGTTTGAAAAGCGCGAAAACAAATAGTGTAGGCCAAGACTTTGTAACCGGATTTATAAACGGCATGGGTTCAAAGAATGGCTCCCTTTTCAGCACAGCTTGGAATCTTGGTAAAACTGCATTAAGTGCATTGAAGAAATCCATTGACTCCCATTCTCCGTCAAAACTGACTCAATCGGAAGGTCATAACTTCTCTGATGGTTTTGCCATTGGGATTCAGAATAAAGCAAAATTAGCGAAGAAAAGCGCCGTTTCCATGGCTCAAAGCACAATGAGCTCATTTAAACAGGAACTTAGCCAGATGGCTTTTGACATAAAGGGCGCGGCCGATCAGCTAATTGCCATGAAATCGGAACTTGTGGTCAGAAACGAAGTAGATACCCCATCGTTAAACCAGAAGCTTGATGCTTTGATTACGCTTTTATCCAAGGGACTTACAGGTGATGGAGGAGGAAGCGCAGGGATGGCACAAACTCCAATTGTCATTCAGCCTGCACAAGTTCATATAGATGGTCAGCATATTGCAAATATCCTGTTTGAAAAAGGAGATGGGAAAATTCTTGATCAAAAGAGCGCGGATCGTTACAACCAGAGTGCCTATAAAGGTGGGGTGAGAGGCTAATGCTTGATCTATATATAGATTTTAACGATGGAAAGGGGGAGCGAGAGCTGACAAGCTTGCTCCCTCGTTTTAGTGTAAGGAGTTTTACACCCGACTCTCCTAATATTGAGCGAGAAACAACAACGATCCCGAGGATAAACGGATTAGTCTTGCCGCAGCATCCCCGGGATGTTGTGTATAAGGAGCGAAGTATAAAAGTTGAATTTCTTATTAATTCAATTATTGCTGAGACGTTTTACCAGAACAGGCATGAACTTTATGCCTTGTTAGTTCAGCCGTTTCCCTATTACATTTCAACGGATTTGCTCCCTAACCGTCGTTTCCTTGTTACTTGTGATGGGAATTTCTCTATCCCGAAAGATAATCAGAAAAACCATGCAACATTCACAGTAGAGTTTACAGACATTCTTGGACTGGCTGAATCTAAATTCACATCGTCTACACCTCAAAACTTTTCTGGAGAGCATTGGAGTTCTGGCATGGGAATCTTAATGAGAGACGATCTTGAATATCACTTCAAAAACAAAAAGCGATTCAGCATTTATAATCCGGGTGATGCCATAGTAAATACTTTGCAGCATAACTACAACGTTACCCTTTGGGCGAAAGGCAAGAATGTCACAATCGTGAATCACACGAACGGTGAAAAGCTAAAAATTGAACAAGAGCTTCAACGATCTCAGAAGGTATCGTTCATCAAACAATATACAGTGATTAATGATAAACGAATTAAAACCTCTGGCCGGCTTCCATCCTTAGATATTGGATGGAACGAATTTGAAATACAAAACTCAAATGATTTTGAAATCAAATTTGATACTCATTTCTATTACAAGTAAGGAGTGATGATATGGCTGCAGCAGACTTTATTAAAAGCCTTGTACCCGGCGCACAAAATGTATACAAAAAATACAATGTTCTCGCCAGCCTTGTCATCGCTCAGGGGTGTCTTGAAAGTGGGTACGGCACAAGTGGATTGGCGCAAAAAGCACATAACCTTTTTGGCATAAAAGGAACATATAACGGTCAGTATGTCTTGATGTGGACAAGCGAGCAAGACAAATACGGAAACGTTACTCGAATCCAAGCGAAGTTTAGAAAGTATCCCTCCTATGCTGAAAGCTTGGCTGATTTAGGAAGCTTGTATAACCGTCTTGATAGGTATAAGGCGGTTGTGGGTGAGACCAACTATAAAAAAGCATGCCAAGCAGTAAAAGACGGCGGATATGCTACTGACGTGAACTATCCGAGCAAGTTAATCAGTATCATAGATAAATATAATTTGACGCAATATGACAACATTACGACGGTGCCTGACGAACCAGATGTACCAGATAATCCAGATACCCCGGTTGAGGAACCTGTATTTCCAAGTAAGGAATATGCGGGGAAAGACGTTTCTTTAAATAAAAACTTGCCTTCAGACGTTGATTTTCCTCAATTGTTTGTTTCTACGACGGACGGAACGGATGTTGTTGAAATAACAGGAGTTATTGTTGATTTGACAGATGACACAACGGGAAAGAAAAGCTTTTCTTTCACTATTACAAAAACTCAGCAGAATGCAGCTGAATTTGATCTTTTAGTAAACGATAATATCCTTTATATAGACGAGAGGAAGTTCAATCACCAGAAATACTACATTACGGATGTTGACCTGAAACAATCAAAAAATGTCATCACAAAAACGATTACCGCGAATCATATCTATTCCGTGCTTTTAGTCGAAAATCGTGTTGAGGAAACTGTCTCTAAAAAGCTAAAGCTAAAAGAGGCGCTTGATATTGCGTTAAAAGGGACGGACTTCACTTATGTATTAGAAGCTCCTGAAAGTGATTTCCCATCGGCAGAAGAAGAGAATTTCGGAGAGAAAAACAGCACAGAATTGACGGATCAGATCATAGAGGATTATGACTTAGAAATTGATGTTGATAATTATAAAATCCATGTTTATAAGAAAATGGGGCAGGAAGTAGACTTTACGCTTGATTCCCGTTATAACATGCCGGGTATTAACATCAAAACAAACTCACAAAACTGCACCACTCGGGCATGGGGATACGGTGCTATGGCAAAGGATAGCGATGCCACAGATAAAAAACCCAAGTATGTTTTTGAGCCTATTCTTTATGTTCATCCCGAAGAAAAAAGATTCTTGCGGGAGGGGAAACCAAGATGGGCCGATCCGATAAAAGATGAAACAATAAAAAAGGCGGGCAGCATGGTCTCGGCCTTAAAGAAACATGTCAATCCATACCCGGAAACAACCGTAAGTGTGGACTATCAATATATCTATGAACCTAAGCTTTTATCTATTGAAAAACCTTTTTGGAAAGGTGATACCATTCATGTTTTAGCAGATACAGCCGAGGGTATTACTTTTGAAGATGATGTTCGTTTAGTAACGATTCAGTATAATCCTTTGAATCCTTACAGCAGTCCGAAGCTTACCTTTGCAAACTATAGAAAAGATATTCAAGACATTGCGGTCAATCAGGCCAAGAAAATAAGAGATCAAAAAAGATATATTGACCAGATAATTCAAACGCTGCGATAGGCGTTTTTATTTTTGCCACAAAGGAGTGAAGCACTTGATCAGGCTTAGAAAATATTACGATACTACTCGAAATACAATCTATGAATCTCAATTATCAGAAGACATGGATAAGGTAGAAAACCAGATTAACAACCTAGACGGCGATTTGAGGAATCATAAATCTGATTTTCAAGCGCATACCAGTGATCAAATTACCCATCAAGGTTTTTCTCTCCGAACCTATATTGAGAGCCTTTATAATCGTATGCGTAATTTGATTCTTAATGCTGACGGAACAAATGTGAAAGAGGTCGTCGATGCCCGTGTTGATACTGACGGCAATATTGCGCCCCTTTTAAAAGAACGGCTTGATCGCGAATATACCAAACTACTTAAAAAAATTAAGCGAACAGTTAACGTAGACGACTACGGAGCAGACCCAACAGGCGTTAAGGATAGCACAGAAGCCTTTAAAAAGGCGCTCGGAAACGGGAAGGTTCGGCTTAATTTATCGGCAGGTATTTATATCGTAAAGGGAGTCAAACTCCCATCGTGGACTTATATTGTTGGGCAAGGCATGGGTGTCACAACGCTAAAGCTTCACGATGATACGCCAGCAAGTGAATGGGTTATTACCAACTCGGACCATGCAACCGGTAATCGAAATATAACAGTCCAAGGCATGACTCTGGACTGGAACCCTGAGCGGCAAGGAGGCGTTGGAGCAACGGGTGGTCTACATTCAAGCTGCTTGACATTTGCACAAGTAAAGTTCGGTATCGTCCGGGAGGTTGAAGGTATTAACCCGGGGCTTCACTGTTTCGATGCTTCAGCGCCTACTTACGATATTAGCGCGACTAACTATACCCAACAAGGCTGCCGATACATTTGGTTCGATCATTGCATCGGTTCTGGTTATGGAGATGACGGAATCACGACTCACTACAGCGAGTATATATTTATTTCTAATTGCGTCATGACTCATCCAAGCGGAAAAGCTCACGCAACAGGGAAAGCTAACTCGAATGGTATCGAAATAGATGACGGTACTAAGCACGTGTGGATTCTCGATTGTTATACCGAAGGAAATGTGAGAGGGATCGAAGTAAAAGCACATGGGACTTGGCCGGCTGCACAAAATGTCCATATTCGCGGACACGAATCTTTTAGGGACGTGCGAGCTTACGACCTTCGGCATATCGGGCATCATCTGGCGAGTGAGCCGTGGAGTGAGACAGCGAGGGACGTTACCTTAGTGGATTGCACAGCCCGTGAACCTATTTACAACGATTTATACGCTGGGCTTGAACCAAAAGCGCTTGTAATATCAGCATACCAACGCGTCATGGTTTCAAAATTCCGAGCTATTGGCGATCCGACCTATAATTATAAAGGTACAGATATTATCGCGTTTCAATATAAGAGCCGTAAAGTTCACGTTGACGGCTTGCAGATGACCGGATTTGCAACAGCAGGATCGGACATCCATGTTTACGGCGGTGAACAGCGGACGGACGATGTATATATATCTAACTTTACAATTCATGACTCGGCCCCTGTAGGTATAGGAATTGGCGGCGGTGTCTATTACGTTACGCTGAGTAACGGCATTGTACACACCAGAGGCGGGACTGCTGGTATCACTTCGCCGAATAACCAAGCGACTATTATTGCTGTTCGGGCGGTTGGTTATACTGACGCTGCTATTTTAGCAGGTCAAAAATATAGTTCTGTACCTACTAACATAAAAGGCGGTTTCAGGGCGGCTGCTTCTTCCGGTTCTCCTTTAACGGATACAAGCGCAATCATTGCGGGATCTGGAACGATAATAGCGAAGGGTGAACGAAACTTTATTGCGGGTGTAGCCGGCGGAGCAACTACGGAGGGTTCACGGAACGGCGTAATGTTTTCATGGAATTCGCACACGACCGGAGACAGCGGATCAACTGGCGTTATGTTTTCAAAGAACGTAAAGAACAGCAAGGAGTACACGCTTGCCCTAGGCCACGGCGACGGTAATCCGTCAGAAGCAAACAAAAAAATTGAGCTAGATGCAAAAAACGGAACTGTTCGCGCCACAAGTCGAATAGAAAGTGTCTCTGATCTTAAAGACTTCGCGGAATACTTTGAGTCAACGGACGGCCAGAAAATTGAAGCCTCCTATCTTGTAGCTTTAGAAGGCGAAAAGGTTCGGAAAGCCGAGGCTGGCGATAAGATTCTCGGTGTTGTATCGAAGACGGCCGGGCTTGTCCTCGGTGGTGCTGCCTTCGATTGGAAAAACCGGTATTTGAGGGATGAATTTGGCGGCATTATTTATAGAGAGGTCTACGACGGGGAACGAGTTATAACGGTCCCGGCGGAAAATCCAGACTATGATCCTTCTGTGAAATATACGCCTCGTGAAGAACGAGACGAATGGCATGTCATTGGCCTTATTGGTCAGGTATTTGTTCGTATTGACTCAACGGTTCGGATAGGTGATAGCGTCTCTGCTATTAATGGAATAGCAACAAAAGCTGAGTCCAATGGATACGGAACTGTCATGAAAATCGAAATGCCATATGACGAAGAAAAAGGCTATGGGGTAGCTAAGATGATTGTTACACCGCAGCATTAAGGAGGTTCATTCTTGATTTATAAAAATGCAAACGTCACGTATGATATTAACTCACATGGATCAAACGGAAGTTCAACAAACATCCAATTTATGACGCAAGACACGGGCAGCGCCAAGCTGTCCTTTTCTTTTACAAAAGATGGTGTCCCACTTCCATTGTCCGCGGTTGATGCGAAAATTGTTTTGCTTTATCCGGATGGCTCTTTCTATAAAAAGAGTCTTACTCTCGTAGACAAAGTGAACGGAAAAGCAGAATACATTCTGTCTGATGAAGAATTAAAGCATCCCGGCATTGTGAAGGCAGAATTAAAGCTTTACTACACCAATGGTCAGGCTTTGGCTACTTCCTTTTTTACTTTTACGATATCAAAGACATTGGAAGATCAGAACATTGTCCCAGCAGCGGAGTATTACATTGACGATTTTGAGACGTTTCGAGCAGGAATCAACAAAACAATGGATGAAATCAGTCAAACCGTCGAGGAGCTTAAAGCCAAGTTTGCCGATCTGGAGAATATCGAAACAAAGGATGGCGCTCAGGAAAAAGCAAACGCGGCGGAATCGAATGCAATAGCTTACACGGATAAGCATGCGAACAATAAAGGTAATCCACACAAAGTGACGAAGGCACAGATCGGTTTATCAGAAGTGATGAATGTAAAGCAGGCAGCAAAAATTGATTTCGATGTCCATAATCAAGACAGCTCACGACATATTACATCAAGTGAAAGAACAAAGTGGAATGAGGCAGAATCCAAAGTAAATGATCATCTCAACAGCAAGTCTAATCCTCATAATGTAACGACGAAGCAGATTAATCTTATTAATGATTCTGCTTTTCAAGACGCTTCTTATGATGGAAACAATTATCCTGATGGAATATCGACTTTTCCACTTTTAGCTAATGAGGCCATAGGATACCCAGGTTCTTATGGTGGTATTTTAAATGTGAAATCAACTCAATATCGGTTTGCCCAGTTTTTTTTACCTGCAGGAAATATAAAAGACCCAAGAATCTCTATAAGGTATTGGTATCACAGCCTAGGATGGACAGATTTTATGACACTGGTAACCTCCACGGATCTAGGGGCTGCTGAAAAGCAAATAGACGCTTTGAAACAGCAAAACGCCTCTTTGTCTTTACAAGTAGCACGGCTTCAGGCCGATGTAGAGGCTCTAAAAGGTGGTGCGTCTTCATGAAGTACCCAGCTTTATCAGATATAAAACAATTCTATGATTGGGGGTGTTATACAGATGATGACGTGCGAGAATATGTGAAAATTAATTGGATCACTCTAGCAGAATATGAACAAGTCACAGGAAGGAGCTATGACAAACCCGCCGTCTGCGTGGATTTAGGAATAACAAGCGCCCAATAGGGGTGTTTTTATTTTGCCTCTTGGAGGTGATAACAAGAAATGGAGGAAACGAGTGTGTTTATTAACTTTGAAACGCTGGATTTAGCAAGAGTTTACCTGTTTGGGGGTGTGAAATATCTTGATCTATTTTTAATCCTAAACATCATTGACATACTAACAGGCGTGATTAAGGCATGGAAATACAAGAAATTGCGGAGTCGGAGCGCTTGGTTTGGATACGTCCGGAAAATGCTCAACTTTCTTGTGATTATTGTTGCTAATGTTGTTGATACGATTATGAACTTGAACGGTGTTTTGACTTTCAGTACCGTTCTTTTTTATATCGCAAATGAGGGGCTTTCCATTACGGAGAATCTGGCGCAGATCGGCGTTAAGATTCCGGCTTTTATCACGGACCGTTTGCACGTAATTGAAAAAGATAGTGAGAAAACAAACGAAAAAGACGAACAAGCTGCTGGATAAAACCGGTGGCTTTTTCTATATCAAAAATAAAGGAGAGAACACTTATGACAATCTCAGTAAAAAAGAATCTTGTATCAGAAGCTAAATACGGTTTGAAATGCCCGAACGCAATGACGGCGCAGTACATCACCATCCACAATACAGCCAATGACGCGTCAGCTGCCAATGAGATCAGTTACATGATCAATAACACAAGTTCAACAAGCTTTCACTTTGCAGTCGATGACAAGGAGGTGCGGCAGGGCATCCCCACAAACCGCAATGCATGGCACACAGGAGATGGCACAAACGGCACCGGGAATCGTAAGTCTATCGGTGTTGAAATCTGTTACAGCAAGTCAGGAGGTGCTAGATATAAGGCGGCAGAAAAGCTGGCTATTAAATTTGTGGCGCAGCTGCTTAAAGAACGCGGCTGGGGGATTGATCGTGTCCGCAAACATCAAGACTGGAACGGCAAGTATTGCCCGCACCGTATTTTGTCAGAGGGAAGATGGGAACAAGTGAAGGCGGCCATTGCTGCAGAATTAGAACGCCTTGGTGGTAAAAAAACATCTTCTCCTGCGAAAACAAAAACAAAGGCTAGCGGGGCGACGTACACCGTGAAGAAAGGAGATACTCTTTCTGTAATTGCACAGAAAACAGGCGTAAGTATGGCAACCCTGCAAAGATTGAACGGTATCAAGAACCCGAACCTGATCAAAATCGGCCAAGTATTAAAGCTTACTGGCTCAAGCACCTCAAGGACTAAAACAAGCAACAAGAAAACGTCATATGCGCTACCTTCTGGCATCTATAAAGTGACAAGACCTATGCGAAAAGAGGATGACGTAAAGCGAATTCAAAAAGCGCTGGCGGTTCTTTATTTCTATCCGGATAAAGGGGCGAAGAATAACGGCATTGACGGCGTGTATGGTCCAAAAACAGCTAACGCGGTCAAACGGTTCCAGTCAGTAAGTGGTCTGACTGCTGATGGCATTTATGGACCAAAAACTAAAGCGAAAATTGAAGCGAAATTGAATTAATAAAAGAGCCCTTCTTAAAAGAGGGCTCTTTTTCTAACTATATTGTTTTAAGGTGTTCTTTAATTTGTTCAATGACTTGCTTAAACCATTCTAATGGAGTTATATCATCTTCAGGAAAGTATATACCATCAGCTGCTTCTTCTATAAATTCAATCTTGTCTTCTTCTGAATAATCACTATTTACAAACTCAGTTAGTGCTATTAAATCTCTTTCTTTTAGTTTTTGTGATGATTCATTTAAATATTCATCAAGGACATTTTCCGGAGACTCTATATCTTGGTGGAAATGTCCACCGAGAAATCTAAATATAGGATCAGAAACTTTAATTTCAATCATTGCTTATATACTAAATAGCCTCTTTTATTTCTGTAATTACTTTTTTCAACCATTGTAAAGGAGTTAAATCGATTGCCGGAAAATAAATCTCCGTATTTGATTTTATAAAACTTTCTTTCTCTTGATCAGATATGTTTTCAATTAAAAACTCTTCACAAAATTTTATTGTGAAAACTAAGCATTCTTTACTTGATTCAGCTATAAATTCTTTCAAAGCTTGTTCTGGTGAACCCATGTCCTGGTGAAATGTTCCTTCTAAAAAATCACTTAATTCTTCCAGAGTATCATAATTCTCGTTCATTGTTATTCAGAACTCCTTTTATTTTGTAGGATAGCCAGTTAAAATAAACTCCCCATTTTTACTCTTTTTCAATACTATTGTGGCGTTGGTAGCATCCTTAGCAACATTTGAACCTTTTTCTACCCTTCTGCCGAGAACTTCTCCATCACCTTTGTATCTTAAAGGAAGAGTAGGTCTACTTGTAGGATTAGAGAGCCATTTTTTTATTTTACTGATGTTTTTTGGATCACTTAGAATTGAACTGGCGACTTTTTCTGCAGTAGCTCTATCTTTAAATGAAGAAGACCCAGAGATTTTTGTATCTTTTATTAAACGTTGAAATAATTCGCCATCAGTCTTCCCAACATGTCTTTCTATAAGATGCCCGCCTTTTGCCTCATGAGCAGCTAATCCGCCGCCAGGTGCGAGAGGGGTACTATCACCTTGTTTGACATTACCTGTACCCATGTTGTTAGAACTTTCAGATCTTCTGAGAACACTCTCTTTTTTATCTTCCGCAATACTTTTTAGCAGCGGAGTATTTTTCACATTAATGGTATTCTCAGCATCTTGAAGGATTCCTTCTAATGCAGGAGTATACCGGTTAACAGGAGATTTGACAAACTGTTTTACAGATTTTCCGCCTTTCTTAATTGTGCCACTAGCTGCCTTCCCGACTTTAGCAAGGTCTTTCGAGCCTGTAGAGACAGATGACTTTCCGCCTTTCAATAACAGAAGACTTCCGCCCAAGTAAGTAACATAGTGCAGCCGGGTGTATGCATCTCCGTGAATCATTTTTTTATCCCAATCATCCTTCAATGTGTCAACCATACTTTGAAAGGCAGCTTGATAGTCGTATTCCAAAACGGTATCCAGAACTTTTTGAGGATCCTTGTTTAAGTTGTCAATTGTCCAACCGATATTCCATCCAAATTGAATTGCCCCTTCACCGGTATCCTTGGCAAGATCGTATACACCAACAATTGCACCTTTAGCGCCATCACCTATGATTCGCAACACTTCTTTTCCGTTATCCATGAAAGCTTTACGCTGTTCAAGAAATGAAACAAATTCAAGCTGTTCAGGGGTAAGATTCTCATAGCCGACCTTCTTGGCAATTTTTAAGTATTCATCCGGATCCGTCACTCCGTCAGCTAGCTTCTTCTTTAAATCTTTGATTTCTCGTTCTTTCGCTTCATCTTTCTTGATCTTCAAATAAGCTTCAGTCTGTTTCTCGATATCGCCTTTTTTCTTATGTATATCACTTTCTCGATAAGCTTTGGCATTGTAATGGATGGGTGTAGCATTCTTGCCTTTGCCTGTTGATTCCTCAAGCTTTTGGAAGTCCTGCTTGATGAATTGCTCGTTTGGCTCTGACTGAGCATATTCAGATATAAGTGCTTCGTCTACGTTGCCTAGTTTATCAACCGTTTTTTTGCGTTTGTCTTCCGCATCGGCGAGTTCGTCTTTAAAGTCTTCAGTCGAAAACAAATCAAGCGGAAGGATATCATCTATATCATGTAAGATATCTTTCATCGCTTTCTTCTGTTCAGAGATAATAGATTTTGACTTTGTGTAGGCGTTAGCCAGCTCGTGTTCTAAGAAGGATTCTTCTATATATGCATCAGATAAGCTGGCGTCCTCTAAAGTGCCTGAAATGCTTGTCAAGAAAGCAATTTTCATATCAAGTAAGTCAATCCAATTGTCAGCTACACCTGCGTGGTCTTGATAAAATGCTTTAATGTTGTCGGCGCCTTTGCCGGAAAACTCACTGTCATCTAAATCAGCTACAGCTTTAAAAGCCTTTTTTAGATTGACCATCTGACTTCTTAATTCCTTGTATTCTTTTCCGCGTTTATCTGCTTCAGAAAGCAACGTTTTAGCTTCAAATACTTTCATGTTCATATCCTTTCATCGGAATTCCTAACCAAGATATTACCATGGAAGAAAGAAGAAAAAGACAAATAAGTATTTGGAAAAAGGAAAATGATTAATTCGATCCGTGCTAATTTTCCTATACGCATTATTTATTCAGGAATTGATGACGCAGTCAGGCGGTTCCAGCTGATTAATGGTTTAAACCCTGACGGCATTTATGACCCGAAAACAAAGACAAAACTGGAAGCGCTATTGAAATAAAAAAGAAAATCCCCTCCTAGAAGGAAGGGATTTTCAACTATTGCTTTTCGAGCGTATGAGGAATCTTCCTGCCAAGTCAATCAGAATATAAACGACAAAGAAAATGATAACCCAACTGATAAAATCAGCCCATATGTTGTTCAAGTTTAACATGCCGGCCTTATCTAATCCTGATTGAATTAGCATTGACACCAATGTCGCAATGAATACATATACAAACCATGCTTTCAATATTGATCACTCCTAGATGTTATCCGATAAATTTACATACATACTTTGTAACGTCGTTATAATCCTCATATCTTTTACAAAACTCATATCCACCCATATCTAAAAGTTTTTTACCTAACCAAGCTAAGCCAGCCCCAGCAAGAACTTTCACAGCCCACCAAATAATAGGAGCAATTGTTGGGTTATTTTTCACTTCTTTTATTGCGCTTACTTGTTGATCATATGTTTCTTTAGCTTGATCAGGTGACAACAATTCTAAATAATTTTTCATTTGGACAGCATCAGCCAATTTGATTCCGGAAACAATAGCTTTTTCAATATCGAAACTGTACTTACTTGTCTCTTTGTCAAATGTAGACGCTTCATAAAAAGCTAATGCCAACTGTTCAGCTGCTTTTTTGTCTTGATAATCATTATTTGCTTGTGCAGCTTGAGCTTGGGGAGTGCTAAAGATTGTTGCAAAACCTAAAGCTAAAACCAACGCCAAAACAATCGCAAACTTACTCTTGAAACTACCGATTACCTTGTTCATTTTGGTTCTCCTTCCCTTTAATATTTAAGCAATTAGAGTCTAACATCACATTACATAATTTTCTATATTTATAACAAATTCGGTAATAAGGTATCATGAACATAATGGAAAAGGATATCTTTAGTTGTGTTCTTATGAATTTAAAATTGACATATTGACTAAGGGAAAAGCTTCGATATATAAAAAGCCCTACTCTTGAGCAGGACTTTAGATAATCCATATTTTCTTTTCTTTATCCCATGAAAGAACGCCTATACGGATCAGGCTTTTTGTGGCCTCTCGTAATTCTTGTTCGCTTTTCCCGGTCTTTCTTTTTAGTTCGGGTAAAATCGGGTTCTATCTATATAAATGCATGTTCACAATGATTTGATATAAATTTCTTTCGAAATCGCTCATTCACAACCCTGATAAAACGAATGGACAAAATCATAATCAAATGATTTTGCCCATATTTTGCCCATATTTTATGAATAATCATGATAATTCACTACAATTATCGTAAATGGTGGGACTAAGAAAACACTGAAATACCAAGGTTTTCGCTAGGGTTGAGTGTTTATATCGGAATATAAAATAACACCACTTATGAAATGGAAAAGATGTTCAAACGCGTGATGTAGCGGGGTTTGGCGAAGGGGAATATACCCTTTGCCTATATTTTCCCATACATTTTTCAAGCATTGAGACATTCTTTGAATGATCAATGCTTTTTTTGTGCGATTTGGAGTTAAATGATAATAAATTGTAAATGTGTGAACAGTGTTAATGTCTAATCCTTCGTGGGCATATCCTTCAGTATAAGAAGTTTTTATTTTCAAGTAATTGAAATTAAAGTATATTTTGGGGAAAGGGGGTGGGAACATGGCATGTGGTCCAAATATGATTATTGTGTTGGATGAACTTGAGGATCCGAATGCAAGAATCATTGTGGAATGCAGAATTTAAATTACATCTTGTTTTGCTCCCTGTTCGTGTGAACAGGGAGTTTTATTTTGTATTATGAAAGGAAAATACTTGTCCTTGTCCGCTTTTATAACTGGTAACGCTGAGTTATAGAATTGTACTTTATTTTCTGCCATATCTATCACTATCGATTCTATGATTCCACTCATCAATTTACATTTTCTTGTGGACTATCTTATGATGAGGATGATATAAAAGCAAAAACCGCTTGAATTATCAAAGGCGGTTTTGAGCAGTTTCCCCATTGGGCTGGTCATCAAAGGCAAGTTCAATGAAAGCTACCAAGGCTGATATCACAAAAAGCAAGGCATCTGGAATATATATAGACTGCATAAAATAATCTGCAAAACAGATCGTTATGAAATTGCTCACAAAGTAAAGTAGGAAATCAAAAAGGGCAGTCTTTTTCAACGAAAGTGATTTTGCCAGAATTATAGAGACAATCTTTGTGAGTGTGTCTATAATCAAGCCGACAGCAAAAGAGACTAAAATAAATAAAACTAAAGTTTGATTGGAATCGTATGTGACGTCTAGTAAGGAGAATAATCCTTTTATCCCAAAGAAATAGCCGCCGAAGATCACTGCAAATGCAATCGCAACGATGAAAGTGATAGATACAATTCCGATTAATTTTGATCTCAGGTTAAAATCTTTAGAGTGCTCGTTCTGTTCTTTTTGGCTCAAGTATGACACTCCTTTCACCTGCCTGCTTACTTATACAAACGGTTACCCTTGAAATGGGCAAAAATACGAATCTTCAAATCTGTTCTTCCGCAAACATTCAAGGATCCACAGATAGATCATTCGGAAAACAGTATAACATATTTTTACATAAACTAAAAAAGTCCTTTTCCAGCGGAAAGGACCTTATTTTTCATCATGTTAACTTCTGAGATTCGCCGAAGCTTTTTCTTTTTTCGGCCAGATAAAATAGCTGGCGGTAAAGAGAAAATCAATGCTTATGACAACTGTCCATATTTTAAGTATGCCGCTTAATGCCTCGGTTCGGGCAGTATCATTGATGAAATAGATCATCCCCCCTAGTAATCCCGCCCCAATAAGATACGCCAGGACGTGTCTTATCCAGCCTTTAGCATAGTGCTTGGCGTGATCCATTCCATAGCGTTTCAGCGGTTTGGATCCTTGTTTTGCCACATAATATTGAAATCTTTCATCCGCCCATTGAATCATTTGTTTTCCAAAAGCGATCGATATACCGATGTAAACTGCTGCGATCCCGTGGGCAGCAGTCGCTGTGGCTCCGCGGTAAAGGTCCACACCAGTTGCCGCTAATAAGATCAAATCGATAACTGGAGTTAAGGCAAGGAACAGCAGTCCTAATCTATGTTGTTTGAATAGGTAGCGTGCAGCAAGCCCTAAAACAATCACAACCCAAAACGCAATTTCACAGAAGACAATCATCCATGCGATACCGTTCAATTTATTCCCCTCTTTTCAATACAGTTGTATTATTTAAACAATATGTTATCATCTTTATTTTTATAATACAACTGTATTATAAAAATTGCTCTCTTCTTTTTTTCTTGTTACAATAAAGCTATGCCAAAACAAATTGACCATGAGAAAAGAAGAAAACAAATTGCAGAAGCGACGTGGCGGGTCATTTTAGAACGGGGGATGGAGGGAGCCTCAGCCAGAAACATTGCAAAGGAAGCAGGATTGTCATTAGGTGCGCTGCGCCATTATTTCTCTACACAGGATGACCTGCTTGTTTTCGCAATGAAACTTGTTCAAGAAAAGGTGATGGCCCGAATTAAGGACATTACAATGAGGGATGTGCCCCCTAAGGAAAAAGTGTTGCATATTTTACTTGAAATTGTCCCAACGAATGAAGAAACGATTAGAGAGATGGAGGTGTGGTTTGCTTTTACGGTTTACGCCAGACATAAAAAGGAAAGGTTTGATGCGAATTATGACGGGATTTACAGTGGCATGCGGAATCTGATTGCCTATTTAGCTGAATTCGATTTACTGAAGCAGGATGCTGATAAAGACATTGAAGCTGAGAGACTTTACGCGCTGATTGACGGCTTGGCTTTACATGCGATGCTTGACCCGGTGCGAATAAATAAAGATAGGATCGAACGTGTCATTATGCAGCATATAGAATCAATTTGCGTGGAAGAAACATATGAGACAGAAGAAGGAAATCCCTAAGACGCAGTGCGAAAAAGCTATTTCCAAAAGAATAGCTTTTTTATATGCAGAAAGAACAAGAATCTCTGAAAAAAATGGAAAACAGGCATGCCGTTTGGTAAAGTGGAATGAAAGACGGACTAGGGCTGAACAGTTTACCCATCTTTCATTTAAGAACTTTACTTGATAGGAATGATGTAAATGAATCTTACTTATAAAGTACATCCAATTAAAACAAGATATCAAGGCTGGACGAATTATTGCTATATCATTGAAGATATTGTAAGCAGATCTGCAATTGTTGTTGACCCCTCATGGGAACTTAGTAAAATAACAACTAAACTTTCCGATCTAGAGGCTGACTTAACAGCAATCATATTGACACATTCTCATTACGATCATGTAAACCTGGTCGAGCCGCTGACGAAGATGTTTAACGCTCAAGTTTATATGTCAAAAAAAGAAATTGATTATTATCAATTCCGGTGCAGCAATTTAATTGGCCTGCATGATCAACAGACGATCAGCATAGGAAACATGAGAGTGCAATGCCTTCTCACTCCGGGGCACACAGCCGGAGGAATGTGTTATTTGTTTTCCGAGAGTATTTTTACCGGAGATACGGTATTTATAGAAGGATGCGGCATATGCGAGGGTGATGGCAGTTCTGCGGAAGAGATGTTCAGAAGCATTCAAAGGATTAAGTCGGAGGTTTCGACCTATGTACGAGTGTTCCCTGGCCACTCATTTGGCAAAACGCCCGGCCATACGATCGAGGATCTCTACCAGTATAATATTTACTTTCAAATTGATAATAAAGAACATTTTGTGAAATTTCGCACTCGTAAAAACCAAAAAGGTATTTTTGATTTTAAATAAGTCTTTTGAATCTATTGTCCTATTTTCTTTCGAATATCTAAATGATCAGCAATGTTTAAAATGATTATATAGAAGGATCTGATTTGTTTTGACTAAGGCTCTGGAGAAAAGATGAAGCGCATTCTCATCATATCCACGCCCTATAAGTAATACGGGTCATTTTTCTTATGTTCTGGTATAGCCCCTGATCCTTTATGCCCCAATTGAAAAAAATAGGAAAACAATCGAGTGAACTGTAGGAAAAATTAACTTGACGTTAATATTTACAGAGGTTACCATCAACATGAACATGCTACTATTTATCCGGTCATCACTATTTTTTATAAAATCATACAGAAGTGCATCATATTTACTAATCGGAAGGGTGGCTTTGAGAGAATGATCACATATGTTTTTCCGGGTCAGGGTTCGCAGAAACAGGGAATGGGCAGCGAACTATTCGATGAATTTAAAGAACTGATGGCTCAGGCAGATGAGATCCTAGGATATTCAATCAAACGTCTTTGCATAGAAAATCCTTATTCTAATTTAAACAAAACGCAATTTACACAGCCGGCTTTATATGTGGTAAACGCATTAAGTTACCTGAAAAAAATCCGTGAAGCGGAAGCTAAGCCCGACTTTGTCGCCGGGCACAGCTTGGGTGAGTACAATGCGTTATTTGCAGCGGAAGCCTTTGATTTTGAGACAGGTTTAAAGCTTGTCAGAAAAAGAGGCGAGCTGATGAGCATGGTGAGCAACGGCGGCATGGCAGCTGTTATGGGATTAAATGAAGAGCAGGTTGCAAGTGCTCTGAATCAATATGATTTACACAATGTTGATATCGCTAATGTGAACGCCCCATATCAAATTGTGATTTCAGGCAGAAAAGATGATATTGAAAAAGCCGCATCTCTTTTTGAAACGATGACTGAAGTTACAATGGTACTCCCCTTAAACGTAAGCGGCGCGTTTCATTCCAAATACATGAATAAAGCGAAAGAAGAATTTGAGCAATTTCTTCATACCTTTCATTTTTCGCCTCCGTCTATCCCGGTTATTTCTAATGTGTATGCCAAACCGTATACATACGAATTAATGAAGCAGACGCTGGCCGATCAAATCAACCATTCAGTGAAATGGACGGAGAGCATAAACTACTTAATGAATAAAGGCCAAATAGAGTTTGAGGAAATAGGGCCTGGAAATATTTTAACAGGGTTAATTCACCGTATAAAGAAAGATGCGGAAGCAATGTCCCGCTGAAAATGATGATCCCTAAGATCATGCACCGCTAAAGGCAGGCTAGAGATAGAGTTCCTTTTAATCAAGGTATAAAGTTTTAGAGGTGCAATCGTTCGTTCGACACTGTTTCTCAATGAATAACTTTATATACTGTTACATAATGAGGCTGATATAACATGTCCGCACCATATTAGACATTTGAACTATGTCAGTCAGCCGGCAAATGGATGCCAAACCATCGCTCTCACATCTAGATGGTCTCTTTTTCACCGCACCCAATCATTCATAGAGCCGATGTTTTTTGCTGATCCTGTCAGCATGTTATACCAATTTAGAGATATCAACATACATCTACGACCACTTCATAATTGATCCGCATCCAGAGCACCAAAACAATCTTCCTAAAGTTCCATTATGTCTTTTCATTAAATAATCGGATTTCACTCGCTGCTGTGTATCTTTTACAGCATACTAGCTGTCATAAATATAAAAAAAGTAGGTTATGCATATGAATGAACCGCTCGTTTTTATGTTTTCCGGACAAGGTTCCCAGTACTATCATATGGGGAAGGAATTATTTAAGGAAAATACCGTGTTTCGCCAATCGATGCTTGAAATGGATGCCATTGCAGCACGGCGAATCGGCACATCCATTGTTCAAGAAATCTATCATCCCGCTAAACGTGTGTCAGATCCGTTTGACAGCATTCTTTTGTCCCACCCCGCAATCTTTATAATTGAATACTCCTTATACAAGGTTTTGGCAGATAGGGGAATCTATCCTGATTACGTATTGGGATCAAGTCTGGGAGAATTCGCAGCAGCAGCTGTTTCTGGTGTGTCAGACGCAGAGAATATACTGAATTGCATACTTGAACAGGCCATTTTAATCCAGAAATCCTGCGATAAAGGAAAAATGCTGGCCATTCTTGATCAGCCGCAATTACTGAAAGACCATCCGCAGCTGTTTAGAAATAGTGAACTCATCTCTATCAATTATGATTCGCACTTCCTCATTTCTGGTGAAGAAGAAAACATAAAGCAGATCATGGAGGTTTTAAAAGAGAAGCAGATTCTTTACCAGCAGCTGCCTGTGTCCTATGCCTTTCATTCTTCGCTTATTGATCCGGCAGAAAGTGTCTATGCAGATTTTTTAAGTTCAATCTCTTTTAAAAACCCGTCAATACCAATGGTGTCGAGTTTAACGGGGGGCTGTCTTCGCGAAATAGACAAGCATTTCTTTTGGGATGCGGTTAGAAAGCCAATGAGATTTCGCGAAGCGATTGGATATTTAGAAAGCCAGCATACATGCCGGTTTATCGATTTAGGGCCATCCGGCACCTTAGCTGCTTTTGTGAAACAGCTGATTCCGGGTGATTCAGCTGACCGCTGCTGCTCGATCATCACACCATTTCATCAGGAGCTGAAAAATCTGAATACGGTTGAGTGTTTCCGTACACCAGAAAGGAAGTTTACAAGATGATTACATATGTTTTTCCAGGGCAAGGCTCTCAGCAAAAGGGAATGGGACAAGGACTATTTGAACAATATCGTCATTTGACTGATCAAGCAGATCAAATTTTGGGCTATTCAATAGAAAAGCTTTGTACCGAAAAATCCTATTTGGATGTAAACCATACTGAATACACGCAGCCGGCTTTGTACGTCGTCAATGCACTCAGTTATTTGAAGAGACTGGAGGAAACCGGCAGAAAACCTGATTTTGCGACAGGACATAGCTTAGGAGAATACAATGCGTTGTTTGCAGCGGGGGCCTTTGATTTTGGAACCGGATTAAGACTTGTCAAAAAAAGAGGCGAACTGATGGGACGAATTACAGGAGGCGGAATGGCTGCTGTGATCGGCCTGAATAAGGAACAAGTTACAGCCGTTTTAGAAGAGCACCGTCTCTATGACATTGATGTGGCAAATGAAAATACGCCTCGGCAGATTGTGATCTCCGGCCAAAAAAAAGAGATTGAAAAAGCCGGAACGGTTTTTGAAAACACCAAGGATGTAAAGCTATTTCACCCTTTAAACGTAAGCGGAGCTTTTCATTCCAGATATATGAATGAAGCAAAACAGGAATTTAAGCAATTTATTGACTCATTCCTTTTTGCGCCTTTATCTGTCCCTGTTATCTCCAATATCTATGCAGAGCCCTATCAACAGGACAGGATAAAAGAGACATTATCTGAACAAATGGTCAGCACAGTGAAATGGACGGACAGCATACGTTTTCTGATGGGAAGAGGAGAAATGGAGTTTGAAGAGATCGGGCCTGGAACTGTTTTAACCGGCCTCATCCAGCGGATTAAAAATGAAGCAGAACCGTTAACACATGCACCCGAAAAGAACCTTGCTTCCCGTCATACGTTCAGTGCGCATTCAAAGGAACAAGCAGAAGCGGCTGGACATCGACCTCAAGTTCAAGCTGGAATTACGGCAGAATCTTTAGGAAATGCTGAGTTTAAACAGGATTATCAACTTACATATGCTTATCTTGCAGGAGGAATGTACCGCGGCATTGCTTCGAAAGAAATGGTAGTAAAGCTGTCAAAAGCAGGAATGATGGGGTTCTTTGGTACAGGCGGCCTGAGTCTGAATGAGGTTGAAGATGCGATCCTCACTATTCAAGAAGAATTAGGGGAAGGACAAGCCTACGGCATCAATCTCGTCCATAATATGAAACATACTGAATCAGAAGAAAAAATGATTAACCTTTTATTGAAGCATCAAGTGAGAAATGTGGAAGCTTCAGCATTTTTAAGTGTCACTCCCGCATTGATAAGGTATCGCGCAAAAGGAGTGAAACGAAACCCCGATGGTGAAATTATTTGCTCACATCGTATCATTGCGAAATTATCACGGCCGGAAGTTGCAGAATCATTTCTGAGTCCTGCGCCTGAGAATATGCTGCAAAAGCTTTTAGGAGAAAATAAAATCACAGTGAATGAAGCTGAGTTGTTGCGTAACATTCCGATGGCTGATGATATTTGTGTGGAAGCTGATTCAGGCGGCCATACAGATGGAGGTGTGGCATACAGCCTGATGCCGGCGATGACGTCATTAAGAGATGAAATGATGAAAAAATATCAATATCCGAAAAAAATTAGAGTTGGTGCAGCTGGAGGAATTGGAACGCCTGATGCAGCGGTGGCAGCTTTTATGCTTGGTGCTGATTTCATTGTAACAGGCTCAATCAATCAATGTACGGTTGAGGCGGCGACAAGTGATAAAGTAAAGGATTTGCTTCAACAGATGAATGTACAAGATACAGCCTACGCGCCTGCGGGTGATATGTTTGAGTCGGGCAGCAAGGTGCAAGTGCTGAAAAAAGGCGTGTTCTTTCCGGCGCGGGCAAGCAAGTTATATGAACTGTACCAGCGATACGGGTCAATACGTGAGCTGGATGCAAAGACGTTGACTCAGCTGGAGGAGAAATACTTCAAACGCAGTATAGAAGACATCTATAAAGATATGACATTGCATTATCCCGAGGCAGAAATTGAGAAGGCTGAACAAAATCCGAAGCATAAAATGGCTTTGATTTTCCGATGGTACTTCAGATACAGCTCCAACTTGGCAATCAGCGGAAGCGAACATTCGAAGGTCGATTATCAAATTCACTGCGGTCCGGCGCTGGGAGCCTTTAATCAATGGGCCAAAGGTTCTGAATTAGAAAACTGGCGCAGTCGTCATGTGGATGAGATCGGAAAAACATTAATGACAGAAACGGCAGCATTGCTTCATGAAAGGATGCAATCAATGTATCAACCTTCGTTTTAAAAGACAGTATAAGATTGATAGTTTGAATATTACGAAAATACTATAAAAAGTACTCAAATGAACCCTTGAAGGAGAGAGCGCGTTATGGATAAACAGAGAATCTTTGAAGTGTTAGTCACCAATATTTGCGAGGTGCTTCCTGAATTAGACGGACACAGATTTGAGCCTGAAGATCAGTTAGTTGAGTTAGGAGCTGATTCTGTAGACAGAGCCGAAATTATCACAATGGTGCTAGAGGATTTATCATTAAAAATTCCCCGCATTGAGCTGTCTGGGGTGAAAAATATCGGCGAGTTGGCTGAGGTGCTTTATGACAAAGTGCAAACTGTCTGAGGTGGTGGTGACCGGTGTAGGCGTTACGGCTGCTATCGGTCAAGGGAAAGAAGCCTTTGCTTCTTCGCTGCTGTCCGGCAGGCATGCCTTTGATGTTATGAAGCGTTCGGGCAGACAAAAAGACAGCCGGTTTATTGGAGCTGAAATTGCGTCATTGTCTTATCCCGACCGGCTTTCTAAAAAATTATTAAGAAAAGCGTCATTTTCCAGCCGTGCTGCATTGGTGACTCTCTCAGAGGCTTGGGAGGAAGCTGAATTAAACGAAGTCGATTCCGCACGTATCGGACTGGTAGTCGGTGGATCAAATTTTCAGCAGAGAGAAACCTTACAGCTTTATGAAAGTTATCAAGATCGCTCTGGTTTTATTTCGCCTGCGTATGGCCTGTCTTTCATGGATAGCGACCTTTGCGGATTATGCACAGATCAGTTTGGCATTACGGGCTTAGCTTATACCGCGGGAGGAGCCTCGGCCAGCGGCCAGTTAGCAGTGATTCATGCGATTCAGCAAGTCTTGTCAGGCGAGGTAGATATTTGCATAGCGCTTGGTGCATTAATGGACCTTTCTTATATGGAATGCGAGGCGCTAAGGGCTTTAGGCGCTATGGGAACGGACAAATATGCGGAGGTGCCTGAAAAAGCGTGCCGTCCCTTCGATCAGAACAGAGACGGGTTTATTTATGGAGAATCGTGCGGCGCATTGGTGATAGAACGAAAGGAGACCGCTGTCCACCGAGGTGTCAAGCCTTATGCAGCGTTGTCTGGATGGTCAATCAAACTAGACGGGAACCGGAATCCCGATCCTTCATTAGAAGGGGAGATTCATGTCATCCAGGAGGCGCTGGAGCGTGCCGGCCTTTCACCAGAAGATATTGATTATATTAATCCCCATGGCACGGGTTCTTTTATTGGAGATGAAATTGAATTAAAGGCGCTGCATGCGTGCGGGCTTTCCCACGCTTATATTAACGCAACAAAATCGATAATCGGGCACGGCCTCAGCGCCGCAGGCATTGTAGAGGTGATTTCTGTTTTGCTGCAAATGAGAAAATCTGCCCTGCATCCGAGCCGGAATTTGGATCATCCAATTGATGATTCTTTTCATTGGGTAAATGAGAAATCGATTTCATACCGCATCAAAAATGCGCTGAGCTTAAGCATGGGGTTTGGCGGAATGAACACCGCGGTTTGTATACAAAACATTGAGAAATGTGGAGGCGAATCATAAATGGTTTCAGCCGGAATAGAAGCGATGAATGTCTTTGGCGGGACGGCATACCTTGATGTCATGGAACTTGCCAAATATAGACACTTAGATACTGCCAGATTTGAAAACTTATTAATGAAAGAAAAAGCGGTAGCGCTGCCTTATGAAGATCCAGTGACCTTTGGAGTCAATGCAGCTAAGCCGATTATTGATGCATTATCCGAAGCCGAGAAGGACCGGATTGAATTGTTGATCACTTGTTCTGAATCCGGGATCGACTTTGGGAAATCGTTAAGTACATATATCCATGAATATTTAGGCCTGAACCGCAATTGTCGTTTGTTTGAGATTAAACAGGCATGTTATTCAGGAACCGCAGGATTTCAGATGGCGGTCAATTTTATATTATCCCAGACGTCTCCGGGTGCCAAAGCGCTGGTTATCGCCAGTGATATTTCACGTTTCTTAATCGCCGAGGGCGGAGACGCTTTAAGTGAAGACTGGTCTTATGCTGAACCGAGCGCCGGAGCGGGAGCGGTGGCCATTTTAGTAGGCGAAAATCCCGAGGTGTTTCAAATAGATCCCGGAGCAAATGGCTATTACGGCTATGAAGTGATGGATACGTGCCGTCCTATTCCCGATAGTGAAGCGGGAGATTCTGACCTGTCTTTAATGTCATATCTGGATTGCTGCGAACAAACCTTTCTGGAATACCAAAAACGTGTGCCCGGTGCAAGTTATCAGGACACGTTTCAATACCTTGCTTACCATACACCTTTTGGCGGGATGGTGAAAGGTGCGCACCGAACAATGATGCGTAAGGTGGCGAAGGCGAAAACAGCTGATATTGAATCGGATTTTTCAAATCGTGTAAAGCCAGGTTTAAACTATTGCCAACGGGTTGGAAATATTATGGGAGCTGCCTTGTTTCTGGCGTTGGCCAGCACGATAGACCAAGGGCGGTTTGATTCGCCTAAACGAATCGGCTGTTTTTCCTACGGATCAGGCTGCTGTTCTGAATTTTACAGCGGTATTACAACTCCGCAAGGCCAGAAACGCCAGCGCTCATTTGGCATTGAGAAGCATTTAGATCGCCGATATCAGCTCTCAATGGAAGAGTATGAGCTGCTGTTTAAGGGGAACGGGATGGTGCGGTTCGGAACGCGCAATGTAAAGCTGGATGTTGAGATGATACCGGGCATCATGCAGTTTACTCAAGAGAAGCCGCGCTTATTTTTAGAAGAAATTTCTGAGTTTCATCGGAAGTACAGGTGGATCTCGTGACCTATCAAACGATAAAGGTCCGCATTCAAGAGTCGGTTTGCTATATCACCTTTCACCGTCCTGAAGCGAATAATACGATTAATGACACACTCATAGAAGAATGTTTGCAAGTGTTAAACCAATGTGAAACATCATCGGTTACGGTTGTCGTTTTAGAAGGGCTTCCCGAAGTATTTTGCTTCGGCGCAGATTTTCAAGAAATGTATCAGGAAATGAAAAGCGGCAAAAACCAGGCAAGATCTCAAGAGCCTCTCTATGATTTATGGCTGAAATTGCAGACAGGCCCTTATGTCACAATTTCGCATGTCAGGGGAAAAGTGAATGCCGGCGGTCTTGGATTCGTATCTGCCACAGATATTGCCATAGCTGATGAAACGGCGTCATTCAGTCTCTCTGAGCTGTTATTCGGTTTGTATCCGGCTTGTGTTTTACCGTTTCTGATTCGCCGGATCGGCTGGCAGAAAGCACATTATATGACGCTGATGACAAAGCCGATTTCCGTACAGGAAGCCGGTGAATGGGGGTTAATAGATGCCTTTGATGCTCAAAGTGAGGTGCTGCTGAGAAAGCATTTATTGCGGCTGCGAAGACTGAATAAAAAGGGAATCGCGGATTATAAACAGTTTATCAGCTCACTTGATCATCAAGTCAGCCGTTCGAAATCCATCGCTTTAACTGCAAATCAAGACATGTTTACTGACCCTCAAAACCAGATGGGAATCATCAGGTATGTTGAAACAGGACAATTCCCATGGGAGGAACAGTAATCATTTGAAAAGATGACAATCAGAACCGTTAGGAGGACATCATGACGCATTCTGTTGTAGAGCTCATCGAAATTGAGCCTGCTATTATTCAGGTAAAAATGCATGACCGCACTCATAAAAACGCGTTTTCACAAGAACTTACAGACGGTTTAATTCAAGCGTTTGAATTCATTCGGAAAAACCCCAATTATAAAGCAGTCATTTTGACAGGGTATGATAACTATTTTGCTTCAGGAGGAACGCAAGAAGGGCTGCTTCGAATTCAGCAGGGATTGACCAAGTTCACGGATGACAATCTTTATTCGCTGGCGCTGGATTGCGAGATTCCAGTCATCGCGGCAATGCAGGGACACGGAATTGGAGGCGGCTTTGTCATGGGGCTTTTTGCTGACATTGTCATTCTGGCCAGAGAGAGTGTGTATACGGCTAATTTTATGAAATACGGATTTACGCCTGGAATGGGCGCAACCTTTATCGTTCCTAAAAAACTGGGGTTCAGCCTGGCTCAGGAAATACTAATGAATGCGGGCAGCTACCGCGGAGCTGATCTCGAAAAAAGAGGGGTTCCCTTTAAAGTCCTGCCTCGTACGGAAGTATTAGATTATGCGGTGGAACTGGCGCATGAATTCGCGGAAAAGCCGAGAAACTCATTGATTACATTAAAAGACCATTTGGTTGCCCCGCTTCGTGAGCAGCTGCCTCACGTCATAGAACAGGAATTGATGATGCACGAGAAAACATTTCATCATGAGGAAGTCAAAATGAGAATCAAAGGTTTGTATGGAAATTAACCAAAAATCCACATGAAAATTTGCAGATTAAATGGAGGCAGCGCGATGAGAAATAATGATAATACACGCATTTTAGCTAATCCTTCTGTCAGCTACGGTGAGCCTTTACATCTATCTGAAGAGCAGCCGGCAACAATACCTGAAGTTTTATACAGAACTGCTGCTGAGCTCGGGGATACAAAGGGAATCATTTATTTGCAGCCGGATGGAAAAGAAGTGTATCAATCATATGGACGATTGTGGAATGATGCACTGCGTATCGTAAAGGGGCTCCGGCAATCAGGCCTGAAAGCAAAACAAAACGTGATTTTGCAGCTAGGCGACAATTCTCAGCTTCTCCCTGCGTTCTGGGGGTGTGTTTTAGCAGGAATTGTTCCGGCTCCGTTAGCCGTTCCGCCAACGTACGCTGAATCGAGCAGCGGGACTCAAAAGCTGAAAGATGCATGGACGCTTCTTGACAAGCCGGCGGTGATTACGGACCGGGACATGCACCAGGAAATGATCGATTGGGCAAGTGAACAAGGCCTTGAAGGATTCCGTGCAATCGCTGCGGAAGATCTGCTCAGTGCCGAGGCAGAGACGGATTGGCATCAATCCAGTCCTGAAGACTTAGCGCTTTTATTGCTGACTTCAGGCAGTACTGGAACGCCCAAAGCAGTTATGCTGAATCATCGAAACATTATGAGCATGGTGAAAGGGATTATTCAAATGAAAGGCTTCACCAGAGAAGATATCACATTTAACTGGATGCCGTTTGATCATGTCGGAGGCATCGGAATGTTGCATTTGCGGGATGTCTATCTAGGCTGCCAAGAAATTAACGTCTCAAGTGAAACGATCTTAATGGAGCCGCTGAAATGGCTGGATTGGATTGATCATTACCGTGCTTCTGTTACGTGGGCACCGAATTTTGCGTTCGGTCTTGTCACTGATTTTGCAGAAGAAATGAAAAACAGGAAATGGGATCTGTCCTCAATGCGTTACATGCTCAATGGCGGCGAAGCAATGGTCGCCAAGGTAGGGCGCAGAATGCTTGAGCTTTTAGAACCCCATGGACTGCCTGCTGATGCGATCCGGCCTGCATGGGGAATGTCCGAAACGTCATCCGGCGTTATTTTCTCTCATGAATTTACCCGGGCTGCAACAAGTGATGATGATCATTTTGTCGAAATCGGTTCTCCAATCCCTGGATTCTCTATGAGAATAGTGAATGACCATAATGATTTGGTTGAGGAAGGCGAGATTGGCCGTTTTCAAGTTTCGGGTCTTTCCGTTACAAGCGGTTATTACCGGCGCCCGGATTTAAATGAGAGTGTGTTTACGGAAGATGGATGGTTTGAAACCGGAGACCTTGGCTATTTGCGGAACGGGCGCTTAACCATTACAGGGCGCACGAAAGATGCAATTATCATTAATGGCATTAATTATTACAGTCATGCGATTGAGTCTGCTGTTGAAGAATTAGCGGAAATCGAAACTTCTTATACTGCTGCCTGCGCAGTCCGCGTGGATCAGAATTCAACGGACCAGCTGGCTATCTTCTTTGTTACTTCCGCAAACATGAATGATGAGCAGATGTCTCAGCTTCTTAGAAACATACAATCCCATGTCTCACAGGCGATCGGCGTCACCCCGGAATATTTGCTGCCGGTACAAAAAGAAGAGATTCCGAAAACGGCTATCGGAAAGATCCAGCGCACCCAGCTGAAAACGTCATTTGAAAATGGAGATTTCGATTACTTGCTTCATAACCCCAACCGGATGAACGGGGCGGTCCAAGACGAGGACATGCAGCAAGCAGATCATGTGAGGAGAATAAGGGAAGAGATACAGGAGCATCTGCTCAGCTGTTTGACTGAGGAGCTGCACGTTTCCCGCGATTGGGCGGAGCCAAATGCTAATATCCAGAGCCTTGGAGTGAATTCTATCAAGATGATGAAGCTCATTCGGTCGGTCGAGAAAAAATACCGTATCAAACTCACAGCCAGAGAGATACATCAGTATCCTACGATTGAACGCTTGGCTGGCTATCTATCTAAACAAGAAGATATCAGCAGCATCTCTGATGACACAGCGGGTACTGACACATCGAAAACGGAACCGGAAAAGAGTCAGGCAGCTTTTCAGCCTCTGTCTGAGGTGCAAAAAGGATTGTGGACATTGCAAAAAATGTCACCTGAAAAAAGTGCCTATCATGTACCTCTCTGTTTTCGATTTTCGTCAGGGCTTCACCTTGAAACATTACAAGAGGCTTTCGGCTTTGTATTCCATCAGCACCCGATCTTAAAGCATGTCATCCGAGAGAAAGACGGAGTGCCATATCTTACACATGATCCAGCGTTTTCACTTGAAATCAAGACAGAAGACATCTCAGGAATGAAAGAGTCTGACATTCCTTCTTTTCTTAGAAAGAAAGGAAAGGAACCGTATGTAAAGGAAAACAGCCCGTTAGTGCGTGTCATGAGTTTTTCCAGATCTGAACAAGAGCAGTTTTTACTAGTTGTCATTCACCATTTGATTTTTGACGGGGTTTCGTCTGTAACATTTATACGCAGTCTGTTTGACAGCTATAAGCTTCTTTTAGAAGGACAGCAGCCGGAAATAACTGTTTCTCCTGCCATTTATCACGATTTTGCGGCCTGGGAGCAGAACATGCTTGCCGGAAAAGACGGCGCGAAGCATCGTTCATACTGGCAGAAACAGCTATCGGGAACTTTGCCGAATCTTCAGCTGCCTAAGGTCAGCACAAGTTCAGCCGATTCTGAGTTTGAAGAGGATACATACACCCGGCAGCTGTCCAGCGGCTTCATGAATCGGGTCAGGACGTTTGCGAAAGAGCATTCTGTGAATGTTTCGACGGTATTCTTAAGCTGCTATATGATGCTGTTGGACCGCTATACCGGACAAAAGGAACAGATTGTCGGCATGCCGGCGATGGTGAGACCGGAAGAAAGATTTGATGCTTCCATTGGGCATTTTCTTAATATGCTCCCGATTCGCAGTGAACTGAACCCGGCAGATATTTTTTCTGAATTTGTGGCTAAATTGCAATTTACCATGTTGGATGGACTTGATCATGCAGACTATCCGTTTCCGAAAATGGTGAGGGATTTGAATATTCCTCGCAGCGAAGCGGGCTCACCGGTGTTTCAAACTGCTTTTTTCTATCAGAATTTTCTTCAAACAGGAAGCTATCAAAACTTGTTGAGCCGCTATGCTGACTTCTTTTCTGTCGATTTCGTTGAGCGTATTCATCAAGAGGGTGAATACGAATTAGTATTTGAACTTTGGGAAACTGAAGAAATAATGGAGCTGAACATTAAATACAATACTGGGCTATTTGATGCGGCATCTGTATCCGCGATGTTCGATCAATTTGTTTATGTAACAGAACAGGCAGTGTTGAATCCTTCTCAGCCTTTAAAAGAGTATTCTTTACTGCCTGCAGCAGAGGAGCAGATAATTCTTAAAACATGGAACGACACTGGCAAAACGTATCCATATACATGTTTTCATGAATTGTTTGAGCAGCAGGCGAAAAAGACGCCTGATAGAGCGGCTGTCAGCTATGAAAATCAAACATTGACGTATCGAGAGCTTGATGAAAGAAGCACACAGCTGGCCATTTATTTGCAGGCGCATGGAGTGGGTCCGGACCGCTTGACAGGAATCTATGTGGATCGGTCGCTGGACATGTTGGTGGGATTATTGGCGATTCTCAAGGCTGGAGGAGCATATGTGCCGCTTGACCCTTCCTATCCGGCTGAGCGACTGGAGTACATGCTGGAGGACAGTGAAGTCTCCATCACGCTGACGACATCAGAATTAGTAAACACGTTGAGTTGGAGCGGTGTCAAGACTGCTCTGTTAGATCAAGACTGGGATGAGATCGCTCAAACAGCCTCTGATCGAAAAGTGCTTACACGCACTGTCACGCCCGAAAACTTGGCATATGTCATTTATACATCCGGCAGCACAGGAAAGCCAAAAGGTGTCATGATACCGCATAAAGCTTTGACCAATTTTCTCGTTTCGATGGGAGAAACACCAGGTCTTTCACCAGAGGATAACATGCTCGCTGTCACAACCTACTGTTTTGATATCGCGGCTCTGGAGTTATATTTGCCTTTGATAAAGGGCGCACACTGCCATATTTGCCAAACGGAGCATACGAAAGACGTTGAAAAACTGAAACAGGACATCCAAACGATCAAACCGACAGTGATGCAGGCAACGCCGGCTACATGGAAGATGCTCTTTTATTCAGGCTGGGAAAATGAAGAGAGGGTGAAAATTCTATGCGGAGGCGAAGCTTTGCCTGAGACATTAAAACGATATTTCTTACATACAGGCAGCGAAGCTTGGAATATGTTCGGGCCAACCGAAACAACCATCTGGTCAGCGGTTCAGCGTATTAATGAAGAATGCTCTCATGCCACGATAGGAAGGCCAATCGCCAATACACAAATCTATATTACGGATTCTCAGCTTGCACCAGTACCGGCTGGCGTTCCCGGAGAGCTTTGCATTGCAGGGGACGGCGTGGCGAAAGGCTATTACAAAAAGCCAGAATTAACGAATACGAGATTCATTGACAGCCCTTTTGAGTCTGGATCGAAGCTTTATAGAACGGGAGACATGGCGCGCTGGCTTCCGGGAGGACGAATTGAATATATAGGCCGTATCGATAATCAGGTGAAAATACGCGGATTCCGTATTGAACTTGGCGATATTGAAAGCAGGCTCAGTGAGCATTCCGGCATTCAGGAATGCGTCGTGGTCGCGGCTGAAGAGAATGGAATGGAAAAGCTTGTTGCCTATTATACAGCTAAACATGCAAATGCTTCTCTTGCAGCAAGAGAGCTGCGTCATTATGTGAAAGACGCTTTGCCTGCCTATATGGTGCCTTCTTATTTTATTCAGCTTGACCATATGCCGTTAACACCGAACGGAAAGATAGACAGAAATAGACTTAAGAATAGCGGACTAACTGCGAAGCATTCAAAAGAAAGAAAGATCTCTCCTAAGAACATTATGGATGCTGTATTGGCCATTTGGCAGGATGTATTGAAAATGACTGACATTGAACGGGAAGACGGATTTTTCGATGTGGGCGGTGATTCGCTTCTCGCGGTTACTGTGGCTGACCGCATCAAACATGAATTATCCTGTGAATTTTCTGTCACAGACCTGTTTGAGTACTCAACGATCAAAAATATCAGCCAATACATCACTGAACAGCGAATGGCGGATACAAGTATCTCTGTGCCGACAGAACCGGCAGCTTATATAGATCAGTCCTTCGAGGGGAACGATCTGCCAGATTATTATGAGGATAGTGTAGCGGTTATTGGTATATCGTGTGAATTTCCAGGGGCGAAAAATCATGATGAGTTTTGGGAGAACCTCAGAGACGGCAAGGAAAGCATTACGTTTTTCAGTAAAGAAGAGCTTCAGCGCTTTGGCATTTCAGAGGAGATGGCGGAAAATGCCGACTATGTCCCAGCTAAATCTTCTATTGATGACAAAGACAAGTTTGATCCAAGTTTCTTTCAAATCTCTCCTAAAGACGCTGAATTTATGGATCCGCAGTTTCGAATGCTGCTGACTCACTCATGGAAAGCAATAGAAGATGCCGGTTATGCTGCGAAACAGATTCCGCAAACCAGTGTTTTTATGTCGGCAAGCAACAATTCTTATCGCGCGCTGCTGCCGTCAGATACAACAGAGAGTCTGGAAACGCCGGACGGTTATGTCTCGTGGGTGCTTGCTCAGAGCGGGACGATTCCGACAATGATTTCTCATAAGCTCGGGCTGAAAGGGCCAAGCTATTTTGTCCATGCTAACTGCTCATCGTCCCTGATTGGACTGCATTCTGCCTATAAAAACCTGCTGTCGGGTGAATCTGCTTATGCTTTAGTTGGCGGTGCTACGCTCCATACCGAGTCAAATATCGGATATATGCATCAGCCGGGACTGAACTTTTCGAGCGACGGACATATTAAAGCTTTTGACGCATCAGCTGACGGAATGATAGGCGGTGAGGGTGTTGCCGTAGTATTGCTGAAAAAAGCGGCTGATGCTGTAAAAGATGGAGATCATATCTATGCTTTGCTGAGAGGCATAGGTGTAAATAACGACGGCGCTGACAAAGTCGGTTTTTATGCTCCAAGCGTCAAAGGTCAGGCTGATGTGGTGCAAAAGGTCATGAATCAAACGAAGATACATCCTGAAACCATCCGCTATGTGGAAGCGCACGGAACCGGAACGAAGCTTGGAGATCCAATCGAGCTGGCGGCTTTAACGAACGTTTACCGGAAATATACAAATAAAACGCAATTTTGCGGCATTGGGTCGGTCAAAACCAACATCGGACATTTAGATACAGCTGCCGGTCTGGCGGGCTGCATTAAGGTCGTGATGAGTCTTTATCATCAGGAGCTGGCACCGAGCATCAATTATAAGGAGCCGAATCCAAATATAGATTTAGCCAACTCTCCTTTTTACGTCGTCGATCAAAAGAAAACGTTAAGCCGTGATATCAAAACGCACAGGGCTGCACTTAGCTCGTTCGGGCTAGGCGGGACAAACACTCACGCCATTTTTGAACAATACAAAAAGGATTCTGATAAGAGAAAGATAGACGGGACCTGTATCATACCGATCTCGGCAAAAAATAAAGAGAGACTGCAGGAGTATGTACGAGATATTATGGCCTATTTGGATAGAAAAGGGCTTGAGAACGAACAGCTGCCTGATTTTGCGTATACCCTTCAGGTCGGGCGGGAAGCGATGGACTATCGCGTTGCCTTTACTGCCGATCATGTGAATGAGTTAAAACAGAAGCTCACAGATTTTATCAGTGGAAAAACAGTGATTGAAGGCTGTTTTCAAGGAAGTCAGCAGAATTCCAGGGAAGTTTCATGGCTGACGGAGGACGAGGACAGCGCCGAACTGATCCGTAAGTGGATGGCCAAAGGAAAAGTGAACAAGCTTGCGGAAATTTGGAGCAAGGGAGCATATATGGATTGGATGCAGCTTTACAAAGATGAGCGTCCATACAGAATGAGTCTGCCGACATATCCATTTGCAAAGGAACGATACTGGCCGTCTCAGGCTGACCGCAAGCCGTCGAGTCATATATCCGGAGATCAGACAGAGACCGGTTCCATTCATCCGCTGCTCCATCAGAATACATCTGATTTTTCTGAACAGAAATTCAGTTCGGTTTTCACTGGTGAGGAATTCTTTCTGAGAGACCATGTGGTAAGAGGAAAGCCGGTGCTCCCTGGTGTTGCATACCTAGAAATGGTCCGCGCGGCTATCAAGCAGGCGGCAGGAAGCGATAATGGCCAAGGGGTCAGAATCAGATTGAATCATACAGTCTGGGTTCAGCCTGTTGTGGTTGACAATCATTCGGCTCAAGTGGATATCGGTCTCTTTCCTGAAGAAGATGGGAAAATCACTTTTGACATTTACAGTACACAGGAAGACGGGGCCGACCCGGTTATTCATAGTCAAGGCAGTGCGGAGCTGGTATCTGCCGCCAAAACGCCGGTCGCAGATCTCACTGAAATATTACGCCGCTGCGGCAAAGGAAAGATGTCAGCTGATCAATTTTACGAAGAAGGCAGAAGCAGGGGGATGTTCCATGGTTCGGCCTTCCAAGGGATTAAGAATGTGAATATAGGAAACAAAGAGGTTTTGGCGCAGCTGCAGCTTCCAGAAATCGTTTCTGGAACGAAGGAACAGTTTGTGTTGCATCCAAGTATCATGGACTCCGCCTTGCAGACGGCAACAATATGCATCATGCAGGAATTGACGGATCAGAAGCTGATTTTGCCATTTGCGCTTGAAGAGCTTGAGGTGATCAATGGATGTTCGTCTTCTATGTGGGCTTATGCTCGTTTAAGTGACAGCCATCACTCCGAGGATATTGTTCAGAAAGCGGATATCGATGTCATTGACGAAAGCGGAGATGTATGTGTCAGGATCAAAGGGTTCTCCACGAGAGTATTGGAAGGGGAGGTTCACTCATCAAAGTCTTCACCGCGGCATGAACGCTTAATGCTCGAACCGGTATGGAGAGAACAGAATGGCGGATTTGTGGACGAAGACCTTTCATTCGCAGAGCATATCGTTGTTCTCTTTGAAACTGAACGAAGTGTCATAGACAGCCTTGCATCAAACATGAAGGATACCCGTGTCATAACTCTGGATGAAGCTGAAGGGCATATTGCAGAACGTTATCAGTTATACGCGCAGAACGTGTTTGAGCTCGTGCAAAGAAAGATCCGTGAGCATTCTGCAGGCCGTGTTATCATTCAAGCCATCGTTCCGCTGAATAAAGAGAAACAATTGTTTGCTGGTGTTTCCGGTCTGCTTAAAACAGCTGAATTAGAATTCAGCAAACTTACAGCTCAGGTCATCGAGATCGAGAAGCCTGAAGAGATGAATGATCTTCATTTCAAGCTGAAAGACGACTGCCGGAGGCCTGCTGATAAACAAATTCGATATGAGGCTGGAAACCGCTTTGTGAAAGGCTGGCGGGAAATGGCTCTGCCTTCCGCTGATGAGCATCATATGCCGTGGAGAGACGAGGGCGTTTATCTCATCACAGGCGGAGCAGGAAGCTTAGGCCTTCTGTTTGCAAAGGAAATTGCCGATCGAGCCGTTCGATGCACCATTGTGCTGACAGGACGCTCTGTTTTAAGTGAGCGTAAGAAAAATGAACTGGAGACTCTTCGAAGCATGGGGGCGGAGGTTGTCTATCGAGAGACTGATGTCAGTGATCAGAGAGCGGTTCGGCGTCTCATGAAGGAAATCAAAGAAAAGTATGGCACACTCAACGGAATCATTCACGGTGCAGGCAGCATTAAAGATCACTTCATCGTTCAAAAATCGAATATAGAGTTTCAAGAAGTGTTGCAGCCAAAAGTAAGCGGATTGTTACATGTAGACGAATGCAGCAAGGACTTTCCATTGGACTTTTTCATTTTATTCTCATCTGTTTCCGGAAGTTTAGGAAACGCTGGACAAGCTGATTATGCGGCAGCCAATACGTTTATGGATGCATTTGCTGCATACCGGCGTTCCCTTGCGGTATCAAAGAAGCGATTCGGCTCAACCATTTCCTTTAACTGGCCGTTATGGGAAGAAGGCGGGATGCAAGTCGGCGCTGAAGTTGAACAGAGAATGCTGAAAACCATGGGAATGGTCCCGATGCCAACAGATAGCGCCTTGGAAGCATTTTATCAAGGAATAGCATCTGATAAGCCGCAAGTTTTTGTGATGGAAGGACAGCTTCAGAAAATGAAGCAAAAACTGCTTTCTACAGGAACGACAGCCAAACGGAAAGAGCAGAAAAACGCAGATCAGGCTCACGGTCAAATTCAAAAATTAGAAGCGTCTTTGATTCAAATGGTTGGAGCGATTTTAAAAGTAAACAACGACGATATCGATGTCAATACAGAGCTGAGTGAGTACGGATTCGATTCGGTTACATTTACGGTCTTTACAAATCAGATCAACGAAGCATACCAATTGGAACTAACGCCGACCATATTCTTTGAATATGGAAGCATCCAAAGTCTGACTGAATATGTAATGACATCGCATCCGGGAGAATTGAATCAAGATGCTGCTGTTAATGATACAGATGAAACGTCAAGCTCATTTCACCGTTTAAATAGCCTGAGAGCATCATTAGGCAACATGGTCAGTGCGATCTTAAAAGTAGATAGTGAAGATATTGATGTCAATACAGAGCTGAGTGAATACGGGTTTGATTCGGTTACATTTACGGTCTTTACAAACAAGATCAACGAAACCTATCACTTGGAACTAACGCCGACCATTTTCTTTGAATATGGAAGCATCCAAAGCCTGGCTGAATATTTGATAGATGAATTTGAGGAGACTTTTGTTCAGGAGAGCGCAGAATCAGAGGGGCAAGAAGAGTTACAGACAATATCTCCTGAAGTTCCGAAAAGTACAACGGGCAGAAAGCACCGCTTCAAACAGCCCGTTATTGCAAAAGAAGAAACAAGCAAGCAGACTGCCGATTTTGAGCCGATTGCAATTGTCGGCATCAGCGGCCGATTTCCTGGCGCTATGGATATAGATGAATTTTGGAGAAACCTTGAGGAAGGCAAAAACAGCATCACAGAAGTGCCAAAAGATCGATGGGACTGGCGGGAGCATTATGGAAACCCTGACACTGAAGCCGATAAAACCGACATCAAATGGGGCGGATTTATTGATGGTGTAGCAGAGTTTGATCCGTTGTTTTTTGGTATTTCGCCGCGGGAAGCCAATTATGTAGACCCTCAGCAACGTCTGTTAATGACATACGTATGGAAGATGCTGGAAGATGCAGGGTGCTCGCCGCAAAGCCTTTCGGGTACAGGGACGGGTATCTTTATCGGTACTGGAAACACAGGTTACAAAGACCTATTCCATAGAGCGAATCTTCCAATTGAAGGCCATGCGGCTACAGGTCATATGATTCCTTCGGTTGGCCCGAATAGAATGAGTTATTTTCTGAATATCCATGGTCCGAGTGAACCTATTGAAACAGCTTGTTCCAGTTCTCTTGTAGCCATTCACCGTGCTGTGACGGCGATGCAAAGCGGCGATTGTGAGATGGCAATTGCAGGAGGCGTAAACACGATCCTAACCGAGGAGGCGCACATTAGCTACAGCAAGGCTGGCATGCTCAGCAAAGACGGCAGGTGTAAAACCTTCTCCGCCGATGCCAATGGTTATGTCAGAGGCGAAGGTGTCGGAATGATCATGCTGAAAAAGCTTGCAGACGCGGAGCGCGACGGAAATCACATTTACGGCGTTATTCGGGGGACGGCGGAAAATCACGGCGGAAGAGCCAATACACTGACATCACCTAATCCGAAAGCACAAACTGATCTGTTAGTGCGTGCGTATCGACAAGCAGGCATAGATCCAAGCACGGTCACATATATCGAAGCCCATGGAACGGGGACTGAATTGGGGGATCCGATTGAAATAAACGGGCTGAAAGCCGCGTTTAAGGAATTATCCAATAAGAGAGGCGGCAGCCAGCCTGACATTCCGGATCACCGTTGCGGCATCGGCTCAGTTAAAAGCAATATCGGACATTTAGAGCTTGCCGCAGGTATTTCAGGTCTGATCAAAGTGCTGCTGCAAATGAAACACAAAACGTTAGTGAAAAGCCTGCATTGCGAGACGCTTAATCCTTATCTTCAGCTGGCTGACAGTCCGTTTTACATTGTTCAGGAAAAACAGGAATGGAAGGCTGTCACAGATCGTGACGGAAACGAGCTTCCGCGCCGTGCCGGAATCAGTTCATTTGGGATTGGCGGAGTAAACGCACATATTGTGATTGAAGAATATATTCCAGATGCCAATTCAAAACAAATGGCATCAGAACAGCCAAACATGATTGTGCTGTCGGCTAAAAACAAAAATAGGCTAATGGATCGTGCTTCGCAATTGCTGGAGGCGATTCGCAAGAAAAAATATACAGATCAGGATTTGCACGGCATCGCTTATACCCTGCAAGTCGGGCGAGAAGAAATGGATGAGCGTCTGGCGTGTATTGCGGGGACGATGCAGGAACTTGAAGAAAAACTGCAAGCGTTTGTTGACAATAAGAAAGAAACCGAAGAATTCTTCCGGGGACAGTCTTTTCGAAACAAAGAAACCCAGGCTATTTTTACAGCAGATGAGGATATGGCGATGGCAATTAATGCTTGGATCAGAAAAAGAAAATACGCCAAACTTGCGGATCTATGGGTCAAAGGCGTGGCGATCCAGTGGAATACATTATACGGCGAGACCAAACCGCGCTTGATCAGTCTCCCTTCATATCCATTTGCGAAGGATCACTATTGGGTACCGGCAAAGGAACATTCAGAATCGGACAAGAAAGTACTAGTTAATGCTAGTGAAAAGCGCATTGCATGTTTTTTGACAAAACAATGGAGGTTGAGCCCGATTGGCTCAAAGGTACCGGGGACTCGGACGGTTGCCATCCTGAGCAATCCAGAGACAGCAGATTTGGCTGCTGAAGTGTCTGCTTATTTTCCGAATCATCTCTTATTAGATGTGAGCCGGTTAGACGGTAATCAGTCAGACATCGATTGGAAACAGTTTGGCGGCCTAGTAGATGTCATCGGCTGCGGTGAAGAAGATGAAGGCCGGCTGGATTGGATTGAATGGGTGCAAAGGCTGATTGAATTCGGGCATAAAGAGGGGCTCAGGCTGCTTTGTGTGACGAAGGGACTGGAATCGTTCCAAAACACATCCGTCCGGATGGCAGGCGCCTCGCGGGCTGGTTTGTATCGGATGCTTCAAAGCGAGTACAGCCACCTTACATCAAGACATATGGATGCAGATGAGGTTATTGACCATCATCGCCTCGCGAAGCAGATCGCAGATGAGTTTTATACGGACTCCCATGATGCGGAGGTTTGCTACAGAGACGGTTTGCGGTACCAGGCCTTTCTAAAAGCCCATCCTGAAACAGGTAAGGGAGCCGATCAAAGCATGGCCTTCCCGAAAGAGCATGTACTTTTCATTACAGGCGGGACGCGAGGCATCGGGCTATTATGCGCACGGCATTTTGTGAAGCACTATGGAGTGAAAAAGCTGGTGCTGACTGGACGAGAGCAGCTTCCTCCGCGAGAGGAGTGGGCTCGTTTGGAGACAGCAAACACATCCGCGGCACAAAAAATCAATGCAGTCCGGGAACTGGAAGCACAGGGTGTGCAAGTGCAAATGCTGCCGCTTCCTTTATCTGATGAGGCTCTTGTTGAGCAAACGCTGCAACATATCAGGAAAACCTTAGGGCCGATTGGCGGTGTTATTCATTGCGCAGGTCTGACAGATATGGATACTTTGGCCTTCATCCGTAAAACGGCCGATGATATTCAGCGGGTGCTGGAGCCTAAAGTGGCTGGGCTGACAACACTATATCGCCACATGTGTAACGAGCCATTACAGTTTTTTGTACTATTTTCTTCTGTTTCAGCCATTATTCCGCAGCTTTCGGCGGGACAAGCAGACTATGCTATGGCAAATAGCTATATGGATTATTTTGCAGAAGCACATCAGAAAAATACGCCGATCATCAGTGTTCAGTGGCCGAATTGGAGAGAAACCGGTATGGGTGAAGTAACAAATCATGCATATCGAGAAAGCGGTTTGTTGAGCATTACGAATTCAGAAGGATTGCGTTTTTTGGATCAAATCTTATCTAAAACGCTCGAACCAGTTGTTCTCCCTGCGGTGGCGAATCAAATCAATTGGGAGCCGGAGCTGCTGATGAAGCGGAGAAAACAGCATGAGGACGGTTTACGCGAATTAACTTTACAGAGCCCGCTGGTCAAAGACATCGATGGGACCGATGAAATTTTCAAAAATGATGGACTATTATTTGAAACACAGTCCTGGCTGGTTGATTTGTTTACCGAAGAGCTGAGAATTGAACGTGAAGATTTCAAGATTGATGGCTTATTTCAAGATTATGGGGTGGACTCAATCATTTTGGCACAGGTGCTTCAGCGTATAAACCGCAAACTAGAAGCAGCGCTCGATCCATCTATTCTATATGAATACCCGACAATTCAAAGGTTCGCAGATTGGCTGATCGGCTCTTATTCCGAAATGCTGTCCGCTCTATTCGGAGGCGGGATATCGGATACATCAGCACCTTTGGAGAACAAAACGGAGGCAGGTATTACCGGCCCTGCGGAAGATCGTGCTTCTGCCGCCCAGATAAAAGAGCCAGTAACTCTTTCACTGGATTCTCATACAGAAGATATTGCCGTTGTCGGGCTGTCTTGTCGCTTTCCGTCTGCAGATACGCTGGAAACCTATTGGTCGTTATTATCTGAGGGGCGTTCGTCAATCGTCCCGGTTCCGGCAGAACGCTGGGGCTGTAAAACGCCATATTATGCTGGCGTGATTGATGGCGTCAACCATTTTGACCCTGATTTCTTTCTGCTTCATGAAGAAGACGTAAGGGCGATGGACCCGCAAGCATTACTCGTATTGGAAGAGTGTCTGAAACTCTTGTATCACGCCGGATATACTCCTGAGGAAATAAAGGGGAAGCCAGTCGGCGTTTATATTGGAGGAAGAAGCCAGCACAAACCTGATGAAGAGAGTCTTCACCATGCGAAGAATCCGATCGTGACAGTCGGCCAAAATTATTTAGCGGCTAATATTTCACAATTTTTCGATGTCCGCGGCCCGAGTGTTGTAGTAGATACAGCCTGTTCATCAGCTTTGGTCGGCATGAATATGTCCATTCAAGCTCTGCGCAGCGGTGATATTCAATCTGCTTTAGTCGGCGGTGTCAGCTTGTTAAGCACAGATGCCTCTCACAGGCTATTTGACCGGCGCGGCATTTTAAGCAAGCAATCATCCTTCCATGTGTTTGATGAGCGTGCTGACGGAGTTGTGTTAGGTGAAGGCGTCGGAATGGTCATGTTAAAAACAGTAAAACAGGCGCTGGAAGACGGAGATACCATATATGCTGTCGTGAAAGCGGCCTCGGTCAATAATGATGGAAGAACGGCAGGACCGGCAACACCTAATCTGGAGGCGCAAAAGGAAGTCATGAAAGACGCGCTTGCCAAAAGCGGGAAAAAACCAGAGGACATCAGCTATCTTGAAGCAAACGGGTCAGGTTCAATGGTAACCGATCTGCTTGAACTGAAAGCGATCCAATCGGTGTACCGTTCCGATCACTCATTGCCTCTTTCTCTTGGCTCAATAAAGCCGAACATCGGGCATCCGCTATGTGCGGAAGGGATCGCCAGCTTTATTAAGGTTGTACTGATGCTGAAAGAGCGACGCTTCGTCCCATTTTTATCAGGTGAAAAAGAGATGGCGCATTTCGATCAACAGAAAGCGAATATCACGTTCACCCGAACGTTGGAAAACTGGACAGATTTGCAGCCTGCTGCGGCCATTAACTGCTTTGCCGATGGGGGGACGAATGCTCATGTCATCGTAGAGGCGTGGGAAAGAGATGAAAAACGCGCCATCAAGCGCAGTCCGATATCGCCTCCCCAATTAAAGAAACGGGCGTTTTCGCATGGCGAGTCAAAGCCGGAAGCGGAGACCTTAAAAATGGATGCGGCAAACATATGGGATACTTATGAGGTGGAGGTCTAACGTGAAAAAAATAACGAAACAACTCACATTATCGTTAAAAAATCCGTTTATATATCACCATGTGGTTTACGGACAACATGTCCTTCCGGGATTGGCCTATATCGATATGATCTACCAGATATTCAGAGAACACGGCTACACCTGCTCAGAGCTTCAGCTGCGGAATTTATCCATCTATCAGCCGCTGACGGTGGGACAGGGTGCGGTAATCGCTCTCGATATCCAATGTGCGGAGACAAAAGAAGGAAAGTGGCAAATCACAGCCAAAGGCATTGAAAAAAGTGAAGGGAATGAAACTTCAGAAGAAAAGCTCTATATGAAGGCTGATATGCATACCCACTCTCCTGCTGTTTTTGAAGAAACTCTGGATTTCAACCAGATCAAAGCAGCTGCGCAGAACGTTGTTCAGCTTAATGATGTATATGAACAATGCAGACGTCAGGAATTGGTGCACAGCGAATATATGAAAGCGAAAGGCTGCATCCATGAAGAGGAAGACGGCGTCCTTCTCGATCTTTCTCTCGGCTCGGAAGCCATGCAGCATGCAGAAGGCTTTATGTTTCATCCGACTCTCATAGACGGGAGCGGGGTGGGTGCCAACAATCTGCTCACATCTTTGCTTAAAGGGGAACAGAGGCTATATTTGCCTCTGTTCTATGAATCCTTTTCCGCTTCAGCACTTTTGCAGACACATTGCATGACCAGAATTAAGCGTTCCTCTGTCCGTCAGGAAAAAGAGTTGATTTATGTAACACTTGAATTTTTCAATGCTTCCGGTGAAAAAGTAGCTGAACTGAAAAACTTCACAAGCAAACTAGTGCGTGAAGCAGAGCTGATTAGCGGAAAGCATCAGGATGTACAGGAGAAACAAGAGACAGGAAAGGACGCAGCCGAGCATACTCAAGCTGCAGATACGTTATCTTCATCCGGCAGTATGGATACCTATGGCGGGGCTGAACAGTTTGTAAGCCAATTAATCGCAGACAAAATAAATAAACCGATCGAACAAATTGAAAAGCATGTCGGCTATTACCAAATGGGATTGAATTCATCAGGCTTGCTTGAAGTGGTAGAAACGATCAGTGACAAGATCGGTGAGAGCCTTTCGCCGACTCTCCTGTTTGAGCATACCACCATTGCGGAGTTGTCAGCGCTTCTTACCGAGGATTATGGTGAGCATTTTAGTGCCGCTGGTTCCCTTGATCAAATTGAAAGAGAACACGTCTCCAATAGCATAATCGGCGCTACAACTGCCGAAGGACGGAGGACAAGCGGACGGACAGACTCTTCTCGTGTTGCATCTTTTGAGCAATCGGGCGACATTGCGATTATCGGCATGGCGGGCAGGTATCCGAAGGCAAACAATATTCATGAATTTTGGAACAATCTGAAAGAGGGTAAGGATTGCATTAGCGAAATTCCTGAGTCGCGCTGGGATTGGCGGCGATTTGAAGGAATCACATCTCCTTCAGGTAAGGACATTTCCAAATGGGGCGGATTTATTGACGACCCAGACTGCTTCGATCCTCAATTCTTCAGAATCACGCCGCGAGAGGCAGAGACAATGGACCCTCAGGAGCGGCTGTTTTTAGAAACCTGCTGGGAAACGATTGAGGATGCAGGCTACACGCCCAAGACTTTGGCCAAACCTAGAGGACGAAACAAAAGGCAGCATGTAGGTGTTTTTGCAGGCGTCATGCATAAGGATTATACATTAGTCGGCGCTGAAGAAGCATCAGCGGAAAATGTGTTTCCTCTCTCGCTCAACTATGCGCAAATTGCCAACAGAGTGTCTTACTTTTGTAATTTCCACGGTCCGAGTATGGCGGTTGATACGGTATGCTCCTCATCTCTGACCGCTGTACATCTGGCCCTGGAAAGCATTCGTCACGGTGAATGCGATGTCGCGTTAGCAGGCGGAGTGAACCTGTCCCTGCATCCTAATAAATATATGACATACGGAGTCTGGGATATGTTTTCCACTGACGGGCACTGCCGTACATTTGGCAAAGATGGAGACGGTTATGTACCGGCTGAAGGAATCGGTGCAGTTTTATTAAAGCCTTTGCACCAGGCGGAGGAAGACGGAGATCGCATTTATGCCGTCATTAAAGGAAGTGCAGTGAATCATGTGGGCACTGTAAGCGGCATTTCAGTGCCGAGTCCAGTTTCTCAAGCTGACCTTATTGAGGCATGCTTGGAGAAAACGGGAATTGATCCGAGGACGATTAGTTATGTGGAAGCGCATGGAACCGGTACGTCCTTAGGAGATCCGATCGAAGTTCAGGGGTTGGTAAAAGCATTCCGTCAATATACAGAGGATCGGCAGTTCTGTTCGATTGGTTCTGTTAAGTCAAACATCGGACATGCTGAATCCGCCGCGGGCATCAGTGGTTTAAGCAAGGTTGCCCTTCAGCTTCACCATCAGACTCTCGTGCCTTCTTTGCATTCAGAAGAACTAAATCCGTACGTAGATTTTGAAAAGTCTCCATTTTATGTACAGCATGAAACAGCAAAGTGGAAGCTACCTGTTATTAGGGAAAATGAGAAAAACACCCCTTATCCGCGCCGGGCGGGTATCAGTTCCTTTGGGGCGACCGGTTCAAACGCACATATTATCCTTGAGGAATATATTCCTCAAACAGCGGAGCAGGGCGTTTCATTGCCGTCAGTTTCTGGCATGCCCGCTGTTATCCCGCTTTCTGCCCGTAATCAAGAACGTCTTCGTGTATATGCAAAACGTCTCTTGGATTTTCTTCATGATGGGATTCAGATTAGAGATTTGGCTTATACATTGCAGGTGGGACGTGAACCGATGGAAGAGCGGGTTGCTTTTGCAGCAGCCGGCATTCAAGAATTGACCGGACAATTGAAGGCTTTTGCAGCAGGGCGCGAAACGATTCAGCGTTGCTGGATGGGGCGAATGTCAAGAGGAAGTGATTTATCGCTTTCCGCCGAAACGGTACATAAATCGCTGGAACAAAGAAATCTCGATCTGATTGCGGAGCAGTGGGCCAACGGAGCTGCGATTGACTGGACCCTTCTTTACGAAGGAAAGAAACCAAAGCGGATCAGCTTGCCGACATACCCTTTTGAAAAGGTGCGTTATTGGGTGCCTAAAGCAGAGACAGTGACTCGTCTATCAAAAGGGGAAGGGCATGTCCTTCATCCTCTTCTGCATCAAAATGTGTCTGACATGTCGGGAGTACGCTTCCGTTCAACGTTCACAGGACGTGAATTTTTCTTTAAGGATCATGTCATTAAGGGCGAGCGGATTTTACCCGGTGCAGCTTTATTGGAAATGGTTCGGGCGGCTGTCGAAAAGGCAGCTGGAGATCAGTTCCCGACAGGATTCCGGCTTCGGAACATTGTCTGGGTTCGGCCGTTTGCCTTCATAGAACAGCGAGCGGACATACACATACGTTTATATCCTGAGAAAAATGGTGAGGTTGCATTCGAAATCTGCCAGGAGCCTGAAAGCGCAGAGAAGGCGCTGGTTGTATACGGACAAGGGAATGCAGTGCTTTGTGAGGTTGATGAACCTCCTGTAATAAACATTGAAGAACTGAAGGCAAACGATAATGAGCAGATTCTGTCACCTTCTGATTGCTACGAGGCTTATGAAGAAATGGGCATTCATTATGGTGACAGCCACAGAGCGATCGATAGCATATATGCCGGCAAAAACGGAGTTCTTGCGAAATTGACGATGCCGCTTGTGATCTCAGGTACGCAAGACCATTATGTCCTGCATCCGAGCATGATAGATTCGGCATTTCAAGCATCTATCGGTTTGAGGCTGGGACACATTACGAGTTTAGCAGACAGAAAGGCGATGCTGCCTTTTGCCATACAGGATGTCCAAATCTTCAAAGGCTGCGAGATATCTATGTGGGCGCGGATCACATACAGCGAGGGCAGTGCAGCTGGGGATCGCATGCAGAAGCTTGATATCGATTTGTGCAATGAAGAGGGGCAGGTTTGCGTGCGAATGAAGGGCTATTCTGCAAGAGTGTTAGAAGCAGATGCAGAAGATCCTTCTGAGACAATTGACACGCTGCTGTTTGAACACGTTTGGGAAGAAAATGCTCCTGCCGAGGAGCAGGGGTTTATAGTATCCGAGACACATAAAGTCGTTATCTGTGATTTTGGAGAACAACTGGAAAGCATCCGAAATGATCTTGACTGTACAGTATTGCAGCATTATAAAGAGGCAATTGATGAACGGTTTGAAGTGTATGCCGTACAGTTATTTGAAGAAATCAAGCAGCTGCTGCAATCGAAAACCGGGGGACATACATTCATTCAAGTGGCGGTGCCTGTGTTGAACGAGCCGCAGCTATTAAGCGGCTTAACCGGACTGCTCAAAACGGCTGAACTGGAAAACCCCAAACTGACTGGACAGCTGATTGAATTAGATACCGAGATGTCTAGTAGTGACCTAATCGAAATATTGGAGGAAAACAGACGCTGTCCGCGTGACACGCATATTCGCTATTGGCGAGGGAAACGGTTTGTAAGTAAATGGAAAGAGGTTGCTGGCGAGCACTTAAGTGACATGCCATGGAAAGATAAAGGTGTTTATCTGATTACAGGCGGTGCAGGTGGCCTTGGCTTCATCTTTGCAAATGAAATCGCAAACCAAACGAATGATGCTGTTGTGATCCTGACAGGACGCTCTCCGCTCAATGAAAGGAAGCAGGCGCAGCTTCAAGCCTTACAGAAAGTTGGTGTTCAAGCGGTTTACATACAAGCGGATCTGACAGAGAAACGAGCTGTTAATGACTTATTAGAAGAGATCCAAAACGTTTACGGAGGCTTGAACGGTATCATTCATAGCGCCGGTATGATAAAAGATAATTTTATTATTAAGAAAAAGAAAGAAGAAGTTCAAACCGTGCTCGCTCCAAAGGTAGCCGGTCTGATTCATCTTGATGAAGCAACGAAAGATATTCCGCTCGACTTCTTTATCTTTTTTTCCTCAGGTGCCGGAGCAGTGGGAAGCGCGGGGCAGGCTGATTACGCAATGGCGAATGCATTTATGAATGCATTCAGCGAATATCGAAATGGCCAAGCAGCGCTGCACAAACGTTATGGAAAAACTCTTTCGGTGTGCTGGCCGCTGTGGAAAGACGGGGGCATGCATATTGATGCTGAAACTGCGAGGATGCTGACAAAAGAAACAGGCATGGTGGCCATGGAAACAGGGCATGGGATTCAGGCATTATACCATGGCTGGGCGTCAGGAAAGCCGCAAGTATTAGTGGCTTCCGGTGTTGCTAATCGGATTCGTGCATTTTTGTATGAAACGGGACATGGTCAAGGTGAATCCCAAAATACGAAAAAAAGAAATGGCAGTCAGGATACGGGAAGAGCAGACATTGTCCTAGGAGTCGATGAAGAGACATTGAGAGAAAAAGCGGAGAATTATGTGAAACAAGTGCTTTCTTCGGTTATCAAGCTGCCGGCCGGCCAGATTGATGCTGAAGCTCCTCTCGAGGATTATGGGATCGATTCTATTATGATCATGCATGTAACAGGTCAATTAGAAAAAGTATTTGGGTCTTTGTCCAAGACATTGTTCTTTGAATATCAGGATATTCGGTCATTAACCCGGTATTTTATTGATTCCCACCGAGAAAAGCTTCTGGACATCTTGGAAATTGAAACAGACAAACCTTCCGCTGCGGAAAATAGAAAAACAGTTTCAGAGCCTGAAAAGAGAGAAATTTCAGTTGCCCAAAGAAAGTCCGGATTCTTTCCTTTGCAAGAAAAAGGGCAGAAGCAGTCAAAAGAAAAGGAAACAGAGGACATTGCAATCATTGGTATCTCTGGGCGCTATCCTCAGGCAGACAACATCAATGAATTGTGGGAAAACCTGAGGGACGGGCGTGACTGTATTACGGAAATTCCTGAAGACCGCTGGGATCATAGTCTCTATTATGATGAAGATAAGGATAAGCCTGGAAAAACCTACAGCAAGTGGGGCGGCTTTATGAAGGATGTAGACAAGTTTGATCCGCAGTTTTTCCATATTTCACCGCGTGAGGCAAAATTAATGGACCCTCAGGAGCGGCTATTTTTGCAGTGCGTGTATGAAACGATGGAAGACGCAGGATATACAAGAGAGCAGCTCGGCCGTAAGCGTGATGCGGAGCTTGGCGGAAGTGTCGGGGTATATGTCGGAGCCATGTACGAAGAATACCAGCTGTATGGGGCGCAAGAGCAGGCGCGGGGCAGGTCTCTGGCTTTAACAGGAAATCCATCATCCATCGCGAATCGGGTATCGTATTATTTTGATTTTCATGGGCCGAGTATTGCTTTGGACACCATGTGTTCTTCTTCTTTAACTGCTATTCATTTGGCCTGCCAAAGCTTGCATCGCGGAGAGTGTGAGGCGGCATTCGCGGGCGGCGTGAATGTTTCAATCCACCCAAATAAATATTTGATGCTCGGGCAGAACAAATTCATGTCCAGTAAAGGCCGATGTGAAAGCTTCGGTGAGGGCGGAGACGGCTATGTGCCGGGAGAAGGCGTAGGAGCAGTGCTTCTTAAGCCATTGTCTAAAGCCGTTGAAGATGGCGATCACATATATGGAATCATTAAGGGGACTGCCATTAACCACGGAGGAAAAACAAACGGTTACTCAGTTCCAAACCCGAATGCCCAAGCAGATGTGATCAACAAGGCGTTTGTGGAAGCGAAGGTTGACCCGCGGACTGTCAGTTATATCGAAGCGCACGGCACGGGAACCTCACTTGGAGATCCGATTGAAATGACAGGGCTGTCCAAAGTGTTTACGCAACGAACGAATGACAAACAATATTGTGCAATAGGCTCAGCCAAATCAAATATGGGGCACTGCGAGAGTGCGGCAGGTATCGCAGGCTTAACCAAGGTATTACTCCAAATGAAATACAGGCAGCTTGCGCCTTCCCTGCATTCAAACGTGCTGAATCCGAATATTGATTTCCTTAACTCACCGTTTAAAGTACAGCAAGAGCTAGAAGAATGGAAGAGGCCGATCGTTTCTGTCAATGGAAAAGACGTTGAATATCCGAGAATCGCAGGCATCTCTTCATTTGGTGCCGGGGGAGTAAACGCCCATATTTTAATAGAAGAGTATGTTCCGAAGTCTGAGCAGGAACGTTCGCCAGCGGGGAAACAGCCGGCTGTCATTGTGCTCTCAGCAAAAAATGAAGAAAAACTTCAGAAACGGGCGGAACGATTGCTGCATGCCATTCGTGAACAAAGATATGCTGAAGCAGATTTGCACCGTATCGCCTATACTCTGCAAGTCGGACGTGAAGCGATGAATGATCGCCTGGCGTTCGTTGCTGAAACGATGCAGGAGCTTGAAGAAAAGCTGACTGAATGTATTTCCGGTACAGAAGATCGTGAATATATCTTTCGAGGACAAGTGAAACGCAACAAAGAAACCATTGCCGCTTTTGCCGCTGATGAAGATATGTCAAAAACAATTGAGGCATGGATGCAAAAAGGAAAGTACACGAAGGTGTTAGACCTTTGGGTAAGAGGCTTACGTATCGACTGGAACACGCTCTACCAGAATCAAAAACCTCGGCGCATCAGTTTACCCGCCTATCCTTTTGCAAGAGATCGCTATTGGGTAGAAGTTAATGCAACAAAGGCTGAGGAAAAAAGAACAGTGGAACCACCCGTTCCGGTACAGTCCGTCATTCAAAAGCCGTCTAAAGCCAGGGAAGCCAGCGGAAAGCCTGCCAATATCACGTTACAGCCTTTAACAGCCAATCAGGATCGTTTGCAGCGAGCGGCATCTCCGCCTCCATTAGATACAGAAACAGACACGATCTCGGCGGAAGAATTGTGCAATGAACTGACGGCTAGCTTAGCGGAAGTGCTGTACATGGATCAAAGCGAGGTTGATCCAGACGACGCATTCATAGATATCGGAATGGATTCAATTACCGGGCTCGAATGGATAAAAGCCATAAATAAACAGTATGGCACATCACTAAATGTCACCAAGGTTTATGATTATCCGACAACACGTGATTTCGCTGTTTACTTAACACATGAGTTAAGCACACAAGCTGGAAAGAAAACAGCAGAAAGCGATGCTCCGAAGCAACCGGAGACGTATGTGTCGATGAAACAGAAAACAGCAGCACCTGCTGCTAAACCGGATAATATCTCCCTGCAACGGTTAGAGCACCATCAGCCGTTGCAGGAGGAACCTGCAGCAACCATTCGATATGCAGCAGCTGAAATATCCGCATCAAGCCAATATAATGGGGCAATTGAAACGCTGCATAAAGAATTTAGAGAAAGCATAGCAGACGTGTTATTTATGGAGCCGCACGAGGTGGATATTGATGAAGCATTCATAGATATCGGAATGGACTCGATTACTGGGCTCGAATGGATAAAAGCGGTGAATAAGCAATATGGCACGTCTTTTTCAGTCACTAAAGTGTATGATTATCCAACGATACGTGATTTTGCCGAGATGCTAAAGTCTGAGCTTGGAACGCATCTTAATAGAAAACAAGAAATGAAAGATCAGCATGAGGTCTCTGAAGCTGTTAAACAGCCGGCAGAGCGTCCGCTTCAGTCCGTTCAATACCCAATAAAGAAAGAACCTGAGAAGAAACCGGCTCCTATTCATCAAGATCACCGGGAGGATGCAATAGCGATTGTCGGGATGTCGGGAAGGTACCCGGGCGCCAGGAATGTAAGAGAGTATTGGGATAACCTGGTTCATGCGAGAAATGCGATTCGGGATATTCCAACATCACGGTGGGATATTGACAAATTCTATGATCCTGCCCTGAACAAAAAAGGGAGAGTCTATTGTAAATCAATGGGGATGCTTGATGATATTGAACATTTTGATCCGTTGTTTTTTAATATTCCGCCATCAGAAGCTGAACTGATGGACCCGCAGCATCGAATATTTTTGCAGGAAGGCTATAAAGCCTTTGAGGACGCTGGATATAACGCCCGAACATTAAATGAGAAAAAATGCGGCGTTTATCTCGGCATTATGAGCAATGAATATGGGGTCATGCTGAATCAGCAGGCAAGGGCAAATGCCACCGGTAACAGCTTTGCGATCGCCGCGGCGCGTATTCCGTATTTTCTTAATTTAAAAGGGCCTGCAATTCCTATTGACACCGCATGTTCATCTTCATTGGTCGGCACACATTTAGCGCGACAGGCACTCATAAACAAAGAAATTGATATGGCGCTGGTCGGCGGTGTCAGCTTATACCTGACGCCGGAATCTTATATCAGCATGTGTGAGGCCGGCATGCTTTCACCTGATGGGCAATGTAAAGCATTTGATAATGGTGCTAATGGTTTCGTGCCCGGCGAGGGTGCGGGTGCGCTGGTACTAAAAAGGCTAAAAGATGCAGAAGCGGACCGTGACCATATTTATGGCATCATCATTGGCTCAGGTATTAATCAAGACGGGAAAACAAACGGAATCACGGCACCGAGTGCGAAAAGCCAAATGGATCTGGAAAGAGACATATACGAAACATACGGCATACATCCTGAGAGTATCAGTTATGTAGAAATGCACGGCACTGGAACAAAACAAGGTGATCCAATTGAATTAGAGGCTCTGTCCACCGTATTTAAAGAAAAAACAGACAAAAAGCAGTTTTGCGCAATCGGTTCCGTCAAAAGCAATATTGGACATACATCTGCGGCGGCAGGAGTAGCCGGTGTTCAAAAGGTGTTGTTGTGTATGGACCACAAAACGCTGGTGCCGACATTGAACTTCACGACACCGAATGAGCATTTTCAATTTGAACATTCGCCTTTATATGTAAATACAGAGCTGAAGCCTTGGGAATCGGCCGATGGAAAACCGAGAAGAGCCTGTGTCAGCTCTTTCGGATATAGTGGGACGAATGCCCACATTGTGTTAGAAGAATACCAGGCTGAAAAGAGGAATGATCGACTGACAAAGCAGCATCATTCAACATTATTTGTACTCTCAGCGAAAAAAGAGCAGCAATTGAAGGCCTATGCAAAAGTAATGAAAGATTTCGCGAATTCAAATGAAGAAATCAATCTGGAGGATATGGCGTATACACTTCAGACGGGCCGGGAAGCGATGGATTATCGGATGGCGTTTTTGGCGGATTCCAAAGAAGCGGTTATCAAAGCTTTAGGTGATTATTTAGCGGATGTGCCAAACAGCAACATATTTTCCGCTCACGTGAAAACGAAGAAAAGCGAAATCAAGCTGTTTGAAACAGATCATGATGCCAAAGCATTGCTGCAAACATGGATAGAGAAGAAAAGGCTTGATAAGGTGGCGGAATTATGGGTGAAAGGATTACAGGTCGATTGGAACGGGTTTTATGGAGATCACAAGCCTCGCCGAATCAGTCTGCCTGCTTATCCGTTTGCAGAAGAGTATTACTGGCTGCCAAATGAAGAAGACAAGCCTGAAAACAGCGGTTTGGCAGTGCCTTACTCCGAGCCGAATACTAAGCATTGCTTTCTGCACAAGCAGTGGCAGCACTGTCAGATTGAACCGGCAGAACGTACGAATCAAACCGTTGCCATATTAGCAAACGAGGAGACAATGGCATTAGCGGAAGAGCTTTCGAAGTATTTCTCGAGTTACCGTATATTTGACAGTCAAGAGCTTGATCATGTATCTTCTGCTGACTTTGAACATATCTCTGGAGCAGTCGATCTGATCGGTTGCGGAACGAGCTATGAGCAATCTATAAGCTGGATAAACTGGCTCCAAAAGCTAATCGAACAAGGACGCACAAGCAAGCATCATTTGACGATTTTGGGTGTAACGAAGGGGCTGGAGTCTTTCGAAAATAAAGCTGTTCGTTTATCCGGTGCTTCACGAGCCGGTTTATACCGCATGCTTCAAAGCGAGTACAGCCATCTTACATCAAGACATGCAGATATGGAGTCTGCAACTTCTCATGAGGAGCTGGCCAGACTGGTTGCACACGAGTTTTATGCTAATGGCACAGAATCTGAAGTCTGTTATCGAAACGGCCAGCGGTACCGCGCATATTTGGCAGAGCAAACAGCAGATACAGCCGGTCTTTATCATAAACAAGTATCGTTTTCAGCAGACAAAGTCCTGCTTATTACAGGTGGGACAAGAGGTCTCGGTTCATTGTGTGCCCGGCATTTTGTGAAAACATACGGCGTAAAGCGCCTGGTCCTCATCGGCCGAGAAGAGCTGCCTCCGCGTGACCAGTGGAATTTAGTAAAAAATGTCTCGCTCGCGGAGAAAATAAACGCCATTCAAGAGCTAGAAGCCATGGGTGCGGAAGTTCAAGTGCTGTCTCTGGACTTGACCGATTCGCTTGCCGTTGAACAGAGCCTGAAGACCATACACGAAACAATGGGGGAGATTGGCGGAGTCATCCACTGTGCCGGGAAGGTGAACAAACATAATCCGGCATTTATCAGAAAATCGCTCGAAGAGATCGAACAGGTGCTTGAACCGAAAGTCGAAGGCCTGCAAACGTTGTTTGATTTGCTGAAAGACGAATCATTGGCGTTTGTTGCCTTGTTTTCATCTGTATCAGCGGCCATTCCTGTTCTTGCAGCCGGACAAGCTGATTATGCGATGGCGAATGCTTTTATGGATTATTTTGCAGAGGCCCATAAAGAGAGATGTCCAATTGTCAGCATTCAGTGGCCTAACTGGAAGGAGACCGGTTTAGGTGAGGTTCGAAGCAAAGCTTTAGAACAGACTGGATTGGTGAGCTTGACAAACGGTGAGGGATTACAGCTGCTGGATCAGATTCTATCAGATACACGGCATGCTGTCGTACTGCCGGCGATCCCGGATACAAACGTATGGCAGCCGGACAAACTTATACAGCCGTCAATGCCTGTTGAAGCTCTCTCACTTCCTGAGACGAAAGAGCAAGACAGCACTCACAACCTGTTCGATGAAACAGTCGAATGGCTCGTAACTCTTTTTTCAGATGAACTGAAGATCGCAGCTGAAGACTTTGAAACGGATGAGCCTTTCCAAGAATACGGAATCGACTCGATTATCTTGGCTCAGCTGGTACAGCAGATGAACCAAGCATTAAACGGAGACATTGATCCATCAATTTTGTTTGAATATCCGACAATAGAATCCTTTGCAAGCTGGCTCATATCAAAACATGACGTATCAGCTGTTTTACACCGAAACGTTTCTGAGAAACAGACACCTGTCAAGGCGCGATCGTCAATGAAACAGGCACCCATGCCAGAACAGCAACCGCAACAGACCAGTCATGAGAAAACGGCGGGTCTTGCAGAAGATATCGCCATCATCGGACTTACTTGCAGATTCCCTGAAGCGGAAACACTTGAGGCATACTGGGATTTAATTCGGGATGGACGGGTTGCGATTAAACCTGTACCGCCTGAACGATTCGGGTACTCCAGCTCGAATTACGCGGGCCTCATTGATAATATAAATCGATTCGATCATGATTTCTTCATGATGTCCGAGAACGATGTCAGAGCGATGGACCCTCAAGCTTTGGCTGTATTGGAGGAAAGCCTGAAGCTGTGGTATCACGCAGGCTATACGGAAAAAGAAGTGAAAGGCATGAAGGCTGGTGTTTATATAGGAGGCCGCAGCCAGCACAAGCCTGATCCGTCCAGTCTTTCAAAAGCAAGAAATCCGATTGTGGCTGGCGGACAAAACTATTTAGCAGCTAACATCTCACAATTTTTTGACTTAAGGGGACCAAGTATTGTGCTGGATACTGCTTGTTCCTCTGCACTGGTCGGACTGAATATGGCCATTCAAGCTCTGCGGAGCGGAGATATTGAGGCAGCGGTTGTAGGCGGCGTCAGTTTGCTTGATGCTGATGCGCATCATATGTTTCAGGAGCGCGGACTTTTATCTGACAAACCGTCATTCCATATTTTTGATAAGCGGGCAGACGGTGTCATTTTAGGAGAAGGCATGGGTATGGTTCTCGTCAAAACCGTCAGCCAAGCACTCGAAGACGGAGATTCCATATATGCAGTCATTAAAGCCGCTGCTATTAACAATGACGGAAGAACGGCAGGCCCATCTTCACCGAATCTCGAGGCGCAAAAGGATGTCATGCAGACAGCGCTTGAAAAAAGCGGCAAAAAGCCTGAAGAAATCAGTTATCTCGAAGCGAATGGCTCGGGATCAGCGGTGACAGATTTACTTGAACTGAAGGCGATTCAAGCCATTTACCGTTCCGGTTCAAAGGCGCCATTAGGGTTGGGATCAGTGAAACCTAACATCGGCCACCCTTTATGTGCAGAAGGAATAGCGAGTCTGATTAAAGTGGCTTTAATGCTGAACCATAGACAATTGGTTCCCTTCCTGTCAGGTGACGAAAGCATGGCGCATTTTGATATAGAAGAGACCGATTTGTATTTTTGTAAATCACAAGCCGAGTGGAAGGAGACAACACCGGCTGCCGCAATCAATTGTTTTGCCGATGGCGGCACGAATGCCCATTTGATTGTGGAAGCCTGGAAAGAATCGGGTGAGCGTTTAATTAGAAGAAAACCTTTGCTTCTGCCGGAATTAAGCCGGCAGCCCGTTTTAACAGAACCATCAGCTCAAACCGTGCAGAAAAAAGTGCTTTCAGACGCAGGGGCTCCGAAAGAAATGTTTTGGAAAACTTTCAAATAAGAGAGGAGTGGGAAAATGATAACTGAACAACTGCACATTTCATTAAATAATCCTATCATGTCCAACCACAAGGTATACGGACAAGCGTTATTACCCGGCCTTGCTTATATAGATTTGATCTACCAAGTATTCCAAGAACATGGTTACGCATATCAAGAGCTTGAATTAAAAAACCTGACTATTTTTTACCCTTTGATCGCAGACGAATTGTATGACATTGCTCTCACAATTCACGTGTCTGAAAGCAAGAAAGGGACATGGTCCATCATCATCGACGGACAAAAACAGCGTGGTGAGTCGCTTTCGGACAAAAGACAATATGTGACGGCTGACATGCATCGTAAAGAGCGGACTGCTTTTGAAGATTCAATAGACCATAATCAGTGGAAACATACAGCTGAAAGGATTTTGAATTTAGATGAACTGTATGAACAATGCCGCTCTCAAGAATTAGTGCATACCGGCATGATGAAGGCGGAAGGGCAGATTTATAAAACCAAAGAGGGTGCTTTGATTGATCTATCTGTCGGACATGAAGCGCTGGGCCATTCTGAAGCTTTTCTGTTTCATCCGACTCTCATTGATGGCAGCGGTATAGGTTCAAGCTGCCTTCTCTCAGATCAAACGATGTATCTGCCACTGTATTATGAATCTTTCTCAGCTTCAGAACGATTGCAAAAAGAGTGTACAGCACGGATCCTCTCTTCATCTGTGCGCCAGAAGAAAGAACTCACTTATATGACGATTGAATATTTTAATTCCTCCGGACAAAAAGTGGCCGAGCTGAAACAGTTTGCAGGCAAGTCTGTACGTGATGCGGCAGCCCTTCATTCTGGAAAAGAAATTCATGCTGTCTCTCAGAATCCTAGTCGGGACTATACGGCAATTGAAACGTATTTGCGTCAATTGCTTGCTGAACAGCTTGAAAGACCAGCAGAACAAATGGATATCCACGCCGGATACTATGAGCTTGGGCTGGATTCACCATCCTTGCTAAAAGTGGTTCAGAAGATAGGGACTGAGATCGGAGCGGATCTTTCGCCAACGCTGCTGTTTGAATATACGACGATTGCAGAACTAGCTGTGTATCTTGCTGATCACTATTCAATTGGAGAGGCGGACGATGCAGTTCGCCAGTCTCCTAAACCAATGCGGGATTCTTCAGCCGTCTCTCCCTCCTCAACAGAGATCGGGGGGGATATCGCCATTATCGGAATGGCAGGCCGTTATCCTAAGGCAAAAAACATACAGGAATTTTGGGAAAATCTTAAGGCAGGTACCGACTGCATCACGGAGATCCCAAACTCGCGCTGGGAATGGAAGGATAACAATGGGCTGGATTCACCTTCGGGCAAGCCATTGTCAAAATGGGGCGGGTTTATCGAGCATGCTGATTGTTTTGATCCTCAATTTTTCAGGATTTCACCCCGAGAAGCGGAAACGATGGACCCTCAGGAACGCTTATTTTTAGAGACATGCTGGGAAGCCATTGAAGATGCGGGGTATACACCAGAAACCATTGCTTCACCGCAGGGAGAAAATAAAAGGCAGCATGTCGGCGTGTTTGCAGGTGTTATGCATAAGGACTACTCCCTTATAGGAGCGGAGGCTCTATCAGAACATCATCCATTTCCTTTATCGCTGAATTATGCGCAAATTGCCAATAGGGTCTCTTACTATTGTAATTTCCACGGTCCAAGCATGGCGGTCGACACGGTCTGCTCTTCTTCATTAACTGCTGTTCATCTGGCAATAGAGAGCATCCGGAATGGAGAATGTGAGGCCGCGCTTGCCGGAGGCGTCAATTTGTCACTGCATCCGGCTAAATATATCAGCTATGGAAGTGTCGGGATGCACTCAAGTGATGGCTATTGCCATACATTCGGCAAAGGCGGGGACGGCTACGTATCTGGAGAAGGTGTCGGAACAGTATTGTTAAAGCCGCTCCGAAAAGCTGAACAGGACGGTGACCGAATCTACGCTGTCATCAAAGGCAGTGCCATTAATCATGTGGGAAAAGTAAGCGGAATTACAGTTCCGAGCCCGGTAGCTCAGGCTGATGTTATCGAAGCGTGCTTAGAGAAAACAGGAATTGATCCGCGCACCATTAGCTATATTGAAGCCCATGGCACTGGCACCTCATTAGGAGATCCGATTGAAATACAAGGATTGGTGAAGGCTTTCAGCCGAAATACACAGGACAAGCGATTCTGTTCAATTGGTTCTGTGAAATCAAATATTGGCCATGCCGAATCTGCAGCTGGTATCAGCGGTTTAACGAAGACTGTCCTGCAGCTGCACCATAAAACACTGGTGCCTTCACTACACTCGGAAGAGCTGAATCCATATTTGCAGCTGGATGAAACCCCGTTTTTTGTCCAGCATGATACAAAGGAATGGCAGCAGCCTTCTTTTACAGAAAACGGGTTGGACGTCACATATCCCCGCCGCGCCGGTTTAAGTTCGTTTGGCGCTTCAGGATCAAATGCTCATCTTATTTTGGAAGAATATATTCCGACAGAGAGCCGTTCAGAGCAGATTTTAGCGAAAAATGAAGAAATGATTATTCCTCTGTCCGCGAGAAATAAAGACCGTCTGCAGTCTTACGCTTTTAAGCTCCTTGATTTTCTGAGCGAAGACGTCAATCTTGTAGCGTTAGCTTATACATTACAGACAGGCCGAGTGGAAATGGAGGAGCGGGCAGCCTTCATCGTGAAGGACATAAAGGATTTATCTGCTAAACTTCGGGCGTTTGCAAATGGTGAAATAGAGATCGACGGCTGCTGGTCTGGGCAAGCCAAGGAGGATCAGGAGGCCGCGGGACCAACATTAACAAACAGCGAATTGAAGAAAATGGCTGAATCATGGGTTCAAGGAAAGCGGGTCATCTGGGACGAGCTATATGGCGATCGCAAACCGCTTAAAATCAGTGTTCCGACCTATCCGTTTGCAAAGGAGCGCTACTGGATACCAGCTCCTGAAACAAAAACCAGCATAGTAGATCATACCTTACATCCGCTGGTGCACCGCAATACGTCAGACTTTACTGAGCAGCGCTTCAGCTCTGTTTTTACAGGTCAAGAATTTTTCCTATCTGATCATGTTGTGCAGGGACAGAAAATCCTGCCGGGCGTTGCCTACCTAGAAATGGCAAGGGAAGCAGCGGAAAAAGCTGCGGGCGATCTGGAAGGTGAACAAAGAGTTGTGTCGCTTAAAGACATCGTCTGGATCCGCCCGATCACGATAGGAAGTGAACCAAAAGAAATACATATTGGCCTTTATCCTGAGGATAACGGGGACATTTCCTTTGACATTTACAGCAGCTCTGAAACTAAAGAAGAAACCCCGATGATACACAGTCAAGGCCGTGCAGTCATTTCAGCTGAAGCGGACACTCCTGTTTTAGATCTTGCATCCATACAGACAGAATGCAGTCTGGATACAGTGACGTCAGAACAATGCTATACGGCGTTTCGACAGATTGGGCTTGACTATGGCGAGGGCTATCAAGGGATTGAAAAAGTGCTTGTCGGACATGATCAATTGCTTGCAAAAATCTCGTTACCCGCTTTTCTAAAAGACGGCAAGCAGCATTTTACGCTCCACCCGAGTTTGATGGATTCCGCCTTCCATGCGACAGTCGGTTTTATCGTCAGCTCAGTCAATGCTGACGCACAGGACCATCAGCTGTCTCTCCCGTTTGCATTGCAGGAGCTTGACGTTATCAGCCCATGTCCTGAGAAGATATGGTCTTATATTCGATATAGTTCAGACAGTAAAGCGGAGGACAAAGTCAGAAAGTATGATATTGATTTATGCGATGAGAACGGGAACGTTTGTGTTCGAATGAAGGGCGCCTCGATGCGGGCACTTGATGGAGAGCAGACAAAGCCTCAAACAGCAGCTGATTCTCCGCTGACAGGCCATACGATGATGATCCCTGTCTGGGAACCGGTTTCTCCAAATGGTGAGGACAATGCTTTGTTTTTTGCTGCGCGTGCTGTTTTATGCGGTGGTACTGAAGGTGAACGGACGTTAATAAAGCAGCATCATCAGCAGGTTTCCTTTATTGATATCCGGTCTGCAGATGACATTGCTGCAATAGCGGACAAGCTGCAAGCGTGCGGAGGCATTGACCATGTATTGTGGATTGCCCCGTCACACCCGGAGAATATCGTTAGTGAGGGACAAGAAGAGGCCGTTCTTCAGGCATTTAAGCTAGTGAAGGCATGTCTTCAATTAGGCTATGGTGAGAAGAATATAGAGTGGTCTTTGGTGACCGTCCAAGCGCAGTCAGTTACTCCATCTGAGAAAGTTCACCCCGCTCATGCAAGCGTTCATGGATTCGCGGGCACAATCGCTAAGGAATATCCGCATTGGAAAATCCGTCTTCTCGATTTTGAAGAAGGCTGCATGTGGCCGGTACATCAAATGTTTACGCTCCCTGCTGACCGTCTCGGACACACTTGGGCCTATCGGAATCAGCAATGGCATCAGCAGCAATTGATCCCATATCGGTACTCACCGTCAAATGGCACGCTTTACCGAACAGGCGGAGTATATGTGGTCATCGGAGGTGCCGGGTACATCGGAGAGGCTTGGAGTGAGTACATGATCCGCCGCTATCAGGCGCAAATCGTTTGGATTGGACGCAGTCAAATCAATGATGCCATCCAGGCGAAAATAGACCGTCTCTCAGCGCTTGGCCCTGAGCCTTACTATATTGCAGCCGATGCTGCGAATATGCATTCATTGCAGCAGGCTTATGATCAAGTGAAAAAGCGTCATCCTGAAATTCACGGGATCGTTCACTCTGCAATGGTTTTATCTGAACAAAGCCTGGATAATATGACGATGGAAGAATTTACAGCCGGACTGGCGGCGAAGGTGGATGTCAGTGTTCGCACTGCCCAAGTGTTCCAACAGGAACATTTAGATTTTGTTCTATTTTTCTCTTCGCTTGTCGCACACATCAAAAATGTAAAGCAAAGCCATTATGCCTCTGGCTGCGCCTTTGCAGATGCTTTTGCTCACCAACTTTCTCATACCTGGGCTTGTCCTGTAAAAGTCATGAACTGGGGATATTGGGGGAACAGTGAAGCGGCCGAGGATGAACAGTATGTACAGCTTATGAATCAAATTGGCTTAGGCTTAATTGAGCCTGCGGAAGGTATGAAGGCGTTAGAAGCACTGCTTTCTGGACCAGTCAGCCAAACGGCATTTATTCATACGACAAAACCTGTAGCAGTCGAAGGCGTGAATCAGAAAGAATTCATCACCCTTTATCCTGAGCACCCTTCGGCAGACGCTGAAAGCCTGAAGGGGCGCCTGCAGAAAACAGGACAATTTCAAAGAGTGACACACGAAGAGCTGGACGATCTTCTTTACAGACTTTTGTTAGGCCAGCTGCAAACGGCTGGGCTGTTTGATGGTCATAGATTATCGATTGAACGCCTTCAACAATACAAGACTCGTGAATTTTATGAAAAGTGGCTTCGGCAAAGCAGTGAATTCCTTCTGCAGCATGGTTATCTTAAGAAAGATGGAGATTCATTGGTAAGGAAGGATCAAGCAGAGGATATCGCGCTGCTTTGGAAAGAATGGAATGCGAAAAAAGAAAAATGGCTCAAAGACAGCAATACAAAAGCGATGGTTGTTTTAGCAGAAACCATGCTGAAAGGATTACCGGATATTTTGACAGGGAAAGTGCCTGCCACAGATATGATGTTTCCTCAGTCCTCAATGGAATTAGTAGAAGGCATCTATAAGCATAACCAAGTGGCAGACTATTTTAATAAAGTGCTTGCCGATACGTTAATAGCTTATCTGGATGAACGGCTGAAGCACGATCCGCAGGCATCCATCCGCATTATGGAAATAGGGGCAGGCACAGGCGGCACGAGCGCCGGAATCTTTCAAAAACTGAAACCCTATCAAAACCATATCAAAGAATACTGTTATACAGATCTGTCCAAAGCATTTTTGCTGCATGCTGAAAAGGAATATGGGGCGGAAAATCCGTACCTGACGTATCAGCTTTTTGACGTGGAAAAACCGATTGACCAGCAGGAAATCGAGGCTGGCGGCTATGATGTCGTCATTGCAGCCAATGTCCTTCACGCGACAAAGAATATCCGTCAAACGCTGCGGCATACAAAAGCAGTGATGAAAAACAACGGAATGCTGCTGCTGAATGAAATGGCGGGAAACAGCCTGTTCCCTCACATCACCTTTGGTCTCTTGGAAGGCTGGTGGCTGTATGAAGATCCTGCAGTACGGATTCCCGGCTGCCCAGGCTTATATCCTAACAGCTGGAAAGCGGCACTTGAAAGCGAAGGCTTTGAATCTGTCTTCTTCCCGGCCGAAGCGGCCCATGATCTCAGTCACCAGATCGTCGCTGGCTCAAGCAACGGGCTGGTTCGCCGTATGATGATGGAAACTGTGATCTCGCCAGAGAAGGATGTTTCATTAGCGTCTAATAAGGAGCCAGCTAAGACACAAAACGTAGATTCGGAGAAAACAGGACAATCAAATCATGCTCACCTCAGAGAAATAAGCACAGAATATATGAAAAAACTAATCGGGGAAACATTGAAAATCCCTGCTAGCAAGATTGAGTCATCTGAACCGCTTGAAAAGTACGGGATTGATTCTATCGTCGTTGTCCAGCTGACGAATACCTTGCGTAAAGAATTTGACCATGTAAGTAGCACTTTATTTTTCGAGTACCAGACGATTGACGCGTTAGTTGAGCATTTCATCCAAACAAAAACAGAAGCGCTGATGAAACTGACAGGTCTTGACCGTCAAGTTCACCAACAGACACCGGCCGCAAGCATGAATAAGTCTTCAAAAAAATCTGGGCAGGCCGCTAAAGGAAAGCGGCGCTATCGCAAGTTTGGCTTCAGCAGGGAGAAAGAAACGCCAACACACGCTCCTGCCAGTCGTGACGTTGCCATTATCGGCATTTCAGGCCGTTATCCTCAAGCGGAGACAGCTGAACACTTTTGGAATAATCTAAAAGAAGGTAGAAATTGTATTGAGGAAATTCCGAAAGAACGCTGGGATTGGAAAGCCTATTACGATAAAGAAAAAGGAAAAGAAGGGTCGATTTATACGAAATGGGGCGGCTTTATCAAAGATATGGACAAATTTGATCCATTATTTTTTCAGATTTCTCCGCTTGAAGCAGAAAGAATGGACCCTCAGGAGCGATTATTTCTGCAAACCGCTTATGCAAGTATAGAAGATGCGGGATACACGCCTGACACGCTCTGTACAAGCAGAAAAATCGGCGTCTTTGCCGGAGTCATGAACAAAAATTATCCGACCGGCTACGGCTATTGGTCTATCGCAAACAGAATATCGTATTTGCTGAATTTTCATGGCCCAAGCCTTGCAGTCGATACAGCCTGCTCATCCTCTCTGACAGCGATTCATCTAGCGCTGGAAAGCATTTATAGCGGATCGAGTGATTGCGCCATTGCCGGCGGTGTCAATCTAGTTGTTGACCCGGTTCATTATCAGAACCTATCTGTCATGAATATGCTCTCTGCAAGTGATACATGTAAATCTTTCGGCGATGACGCAGATGGATTTGTCGACGGTGAAGGCGTAGGCGCCATTGTGTTAAAGCCGTTGCAACAAGCAATAGCAGACGGAGACCATATTTACGGTGTGATAAAGGCAAGTGCGATTAACAGCGGAGGAAAAACAAATGGATATACGGTTCCAAATCCTCATGCACAGGCACAGCTGATTAAAGAAGCGATTGAGCGCGCCAATATTCCTGCCCGAACCATCAGTTATTTGGAGGCGCATGGAACAGGCACCGCATTAGGAGATCCGATTGAGATAGCGGGATTAACAAAAGCATTTGAGGAAGATACGCTGGAGAAACAGTTTTGCGCGATCGGCTCCAGTAAATCAAATATCGGTCATTGTGAAAGTGCAGCTGGAATTGCAGGACTGACAAAAATACTTTTTCAGTTTAAATACGGTCAAATTGCGCCGTCACTGCATTCTCAGCGACTGAATCCAAACATTGAATTCAGCCATACTCCGTTTGTCGTTCAGCAGCATCTTGGTGAATGGAAGCGCCCGGTGATTGATGGACAGGAGGTGCCGAGACGCGCCGGATTGAGCAGTTTTGGCGCTGGAGGATCCAATGCTCATATGATTCTTGAAGAATATATTCCGCAAACAGAAGCGCAAACGCCTGAAGCTTTTCCTCCTGCGCTGATTGTGCTGTCAGCGAAAAACAGGGAACGGCTGCTAGAAAGAGCGGAACAGCTGCTCACAGCCATTCAAGAAAAAAGGTACTGCAAAACAGATCTGATCAGGATCGCCTATACCTTGCAAACGGGTCGTGAAGCAATGGAGGAACGGCTGGGCTTTATAGCGGAATCATTAGAGGATCTTGAGAGAAAGCTCCGCGATTTTATCGAAAATAAAGCAGACAGCCTGTACCTGGATCGCATCGATGAGAACAAAAAAGCATTAGCGGTCTTATCGGCAGATGAAGATACAGAAAAAATCATAGAGGCATGGATGAGCAAAGGGAAATACACGAAACTGCTGGATCTTTGGGTGAAAGGCTTGTCTTTTGACTGGGATAAGCTGTATGGAACAAATACGCCTGTCCGGATCAGTCTTCCCGCATATCCATTTGCAAGAGAACGTTATTGGGCACCAGATCAGGCAAAGGCCCCAGCGTCTAAAGAACAACAAACAGAAGAGCATTTTGAGGTTATGACTTTTCAAGAGGTGTGGAAAGAAGAACCGGCAACTCTCACATCGAAACGCTTCAAAACGCTCATCTGTTTTTTGACGGATAGAGAAAAGCAAAACGCCTTCGCTTCATCAGTGAAAAAAGTTGATCAAGACACCAAGGTCATTTTTATTTCGCAGGGTGAGGTGTACAGCAAACAGTCTCAATACAGCTATCAGATTGTGCGGCAAGAACCCGACACTTTTGAAAAAGCCTTCCAGAGCATTCAGGAGGAACATGGAGAGCCAGATGCAATCCTCTATATGTGGCCTGCGGAAGATGAGAGCTATATAAAGGACCTTTCATGCATTGTCTATTTATTACAAGGAATGTCCGCAGCGAAGCTCCATCCTTCACGGCTGCTGCTGGCGGGACGTTTTGAAAATGGTCTTGACCGGAGCTATCTGGAATCATGGATTGGCTTCGAACGCTCACTCGGGCTTGTTTTTCCACATACAAAAGTGACTGGAATCTTTCAGCCGGCAGATCAAGAATCGATGGATGATTGGGCTCGTAAAATCTGGACGGAATTACAGGCTTCAACTGAACAAACCGTTTTGTATCAAAATGGGAAACGATGTGTATGTCACATTAAACAGACCACCATACAACCGAACGACAGCAAATTGAAGTCTGGCGGCACTTACCTGATGACAGGCGGTTTAGGAGGGCTCGGTTATTTATTCGCCAAGCATTTGGCTAAAAACTATGCCGCAAACCTTATTTTGACAGGACGGTCGCCTTTCAATGACGAAAAGCAAAAGCAAATAAAAGAATTAAAGGATCTAGGCGGCGAAGCCATGTATGCAGAGGCAGATGTTTCTGATCCTATCGCGATGGGAGATTGCGTGAAACGAGGGAAAGACCGATTTGGCGCCATCAACGGCGTTATTCATGCAGCTGGTATCGAGAGCGATTCTGCTATTTTTGATAAAGAGATCGATAGCTTCCAGCGCATCATTGAACCGAAAATCAGCGGTACGATAGCGCTTGATGAATGGCTTAAAAATGAAATCCTTGATTTTGTTTGTTATTTTTCTTCGTCTTCTGCGGTTTTAGGAGATTTTGGCTGTTGTGATTATGCGGTCGGGAATCGGTTCCAAATGGCCTATGCACAGTACAGAAATGGGCTTCATAGCGGCAAAACGTATGTCATCAACTGGCCTGTATGGAAAGATGGCGGAATGAAGATCGGTGATGAAGAAACAACCGAATTGTACCTGAAATCAAGCGGCCAGCGCTTCTTAGAAGCCGATGAAGGCATTCGCCTATTCGAACACATCCTGTCTCAGCAGGATGCTCAGCATCTTGTGGTAGCCGGTCAGGCCACCCGGGTCAGCCGCTTTTTAGGAATGACCGAATCAGCTATTCCGAAACCAGCCATTCAAGCCCCAGTTGTACTAGAAAAAAGAGACGAGGTAAAAACGCTAAGCGTTGAAAAGCGTTTAGAACACGATCTGAAAGAGCGTATTCACACATTGCTTAAAATCTCAAAGGACAAGCTGGATTTGAACAAAAATTGGGCCGACTTCGGATTTGATTCCATTTATTTGGCTAAGTTCTCGAATGTGTTAACAAAGCATTTCAACATCGAAGTGACACCGGCTTTATTTTTTGGTTACTCGACTTTACAGGAATTAATCCGTTTCTTCTTAACGGATCACAAAGAGCTGATCGAAGCATTTTACCGGGATGATGTACCTGAGGCACAAAAGAATCCTGAAGATGATGCTCCGGTTCCTACAGAACTGGATACCAGCAAAAAAAGCGTCCGGCAGGTTCACGATGAGCCTATCGCCATTATTGGCATGAGCGGCAGATTTCCTCAAGCTGATTCGGTCATGGAGCTGTGGGACAATCTGAAAAACGGGAAAGATTGTATCACTGCCATCCCGAAAGAACGCTTGGACTGGGGGAGAGCTAACGGAGGTCCAGAAAAAGCAGTGCCGAGATGGGGCGCATTTTTGAAGGACATAGACCGATTTGATCCGCTGTTTTTTCAAATATCGCCTAAAGAAGCTGAAAGCATGGACCCGCGCCAGCGCATCTTTCTAGAGGAAGCTTGGCACACATTTGAAGACGCTGGCTATATGGGACATCGAATAAAAGGAAAATCCTGCGGTGTTTACGTAGGTGTGGAAGAAGGAGAATATGCGCATTTAACCGGAGATACGGATTACATTAACGGAACACAAAACGCCACATTATCTGCGCGAATCGCATACGCATTAGATCTAAAAGGACCTAATATGGCATTGACAGCAGCATGTTCATCTGGACTTGTGGCGATTCATCAGGCATGTTCAGCCCTCCGTCAGGGAGATTGTGAAATGGCTTTAGCCGGCGGCGTCAGCCTGAATATTTCTCAAATGTCATTTGAAGCGCTGACAAGAGCCGAAATGCTGTCTCCGAACGGACAATGTAAAGTATTTGACCAAGATGCCAATGGTCTGGTGCCAGGTGAAGCGGTGGCTGCTGTTCTCCTGAAACCATTATCAAAGGCCATTGAAGATAATGATCACATTTATGGCTGCATAAAGGCCAGCGGTGTGAATTACGATGGCAAAACCAATGGCATTACGGCACCAAATCCTTTTAGCCAGACAGAATTGATCGAGAACATTTATGAAAAAAATGGAATCAACCCGCTCAACATTCAATATGTGATGGCGCACAGTACCGGCTCGAATCTTGGTGATCCGCTTGAGGTCCAAGCGTTAACGAGCGTGTTCAGCAAATACACGAAGCAGAAGCAATTCTGCATGATGAGCTCGATTAAACCTTTAATCGGACACACATTTGCAGCGTCAGGGGTGGTTGCTTTAATCAGTATGCTGATGGCAATAAAAAACCAGACGATTCCGGCTACTCATCATTGTGAATCGGACAACCCGTATATTCAGTTTAAAGAAAGCCCGTTTGTGCTTTGCAAAGAGAACCTTCCATGGATCAGGAAAAATCAGAATCCGAGGATGGGAACCATCAGCACGACAGGTATCAGCGGCACCAATGCCCATGCAGTCATTGAAGAATACATCCCGGATGAGCAGCCGTTCACACAGCGGCATAAAGAGTCAGCTGAATGCCCGCAGGTTATCGTACTATCGGCCCAAAATGACGATCGGCTTCAGGATGCTGTCAGCCGCATGATTGTGTATCTTGAGCAGAATCAGAACCTATCTTTACCTGATGTTGCATATACACTTCAGGCTGGAAGAAAAGCCATGGAAGCGAGGCTCGCGATTGTTGTGAACAATCAGGAGCAATTGGTGCGAAAATTGAAGGAATACGCGGAAGCAATGAAGAATGGTGAGGTATCAGGCCAACAGGCATCCCTTTATATAGGACATACGGAAGGGGTGTTAGTAGAACAGGATGAAACATTCCTGCAAGCTCTCGCAAAAGAAAGAAATTTGGAAAACATTGCGGAATGTTGGGTGCGAGGACATCAGATCCCGTGGGAATTCCTTCATGAAGGCGATGACGTTCGGACGATTCCTTTACCTGGCTATCCGTTTGCAAGGGAGCGGTATTGGGTTTCGTCAGGCAATCATCAAACAAAGGCCGCTAAACCGCATATACAAGACATGAAAACAGAGATTGACGAGCCTAATGGAGAAACACACATTCAAAAGGTCATTGTTCAATTTTTAGTACGAGAGTTGGGCATATCTGAGGAGCGAATAAGCTTCAAAAGAAACTTTTTGGATTATGGGATGGATTCAATTCTTGGCCGAAAATTGATGCGTCATATCGAAAAAATCACGCAGATGAAGGTGACTGGCCGGGAAATCCTTGAATATCAGACAGTCCAAGATTTATCCGCTCATTTGGCCTTAAAAGCTGAAAAACGCAATCAAAGCGCGGCAGCACATCAAACAAAGGGAACGTATACAGACGAGCAAATCATCGGATTGATGCAAGAGGTGGCGCAAGGAAAACTGGATTTTAAGAGTGTGCAAAACATCATAGAAGGGAGTAAATCGTATGAATCATAAAGAAATTCTCGATGCCTTCAGATCAGGAGAATTAACCATTTCTGAGGTGGAACAACATCTTCAAGGCATGAAGCGGCAGTTCAAAAGCCCGCTTTCAGAAGGGCAAAAAGGGCTGTGGATGCTTCAAAAAATGTCTCCTGAAATGAGTGCTTATCATATTCCTTTATGCTTTCGCATCACTAAACCAATACATGCAGAGACGTTCAAGAAAGCCCTTCTGTTTGTACAGAGACAATATCCTGTTTTAACCAGTGTGATTCAAGAGGAGAATGGCATTCCATTTCAAACGGTTCAGTCTTCAGAGGCTCTTTCTTTTGAGGAAGAGGATATATCGACTATGAAATCAGCAGAGATACTGCCTTTTCTAAAAGAAAAAGCAAAAGTGCCTTTTCGTTTGGAAGCTGGTCCGTTATGGCGCACACATCTTTTTCATCGGTCAAACGAAGAATGCATTTTGCTCATCACGATTCACCATATCATATTTGACGGTGTGTCGATGCTGACTTTGATATCGTCGCTTTTCGAGGCGTATCAACATTTGCTGAATGGGGTTGAACCGGTGCAGCAGACGCTAACGGCTGATTATTATGATTTTGTCAAATGGGAAACCCGGATGCTGAACAGCAGAGAAGGGGAAGAGCATCTCGCTTACTGGAAAGAACAGTTGTCTGGGAATCTGCCAGTTCTTGATCTTCCTGCTGACCGTCCGCGGTCTTCAGCACGAAAATTCAAGGGGCAAGCTTATAAAAGCTTGCTCCCTCATAACCTGAGGAATCAAATCAAATCGTTTGCCCGCACCTATCATGTGAATGAATCGGCTGTGTTTCTCTGCATTTACAAGGTACTGCTGCATCACTATACAAAACAAAAGGATATCATTGTCGGCGTTCCGACAATGGGACGGCCTGAAGATAGCTTTGAATCTATTATCGGATACTTTATCAACATGATGGCTGTTCGGAGCAAAAATATCGGATCCCAGCCATTTACAGCATTTATTCGGGAGCTGCAGCTGACAATGGCTGACGGTCTGGACCATGCGGCGTATCCGTTCCCTGCATTGGTAAGAGAGCTGAATGTAGACCGCTCGGCAGCGGATTCGCCGGTTTTTCAAACAGCCTTTCTGTACCAAAACTTCTTTCAGACAACAGGCTTACAAAAAGTGCTCGAATCATATCAAACGCTTGGCATTGAATATATGGAGGATATTCGGCAAGAGGGAGAATTTGAGCTGGCACTCGAAATATATGAGCAAGAAAATGATACAGTGCTTCATCTTTTGTACAATCCTGATCTATATGAATTGTCCTCCATTGAAGGTATGATGGAGAACTATATGAAGCTCGCGCAGCATATGATGGAGGATCCGTCTTTGCCGCTTGAAACCTACTCTTTTCAGTTAAATCAAGAACAAAATAGTTTGCTGGAACAATGGAATGCGACAGGGACAAACACGCCAAATGACAAGTGTATACATGAAGTATTTGAGGAAAAAGCGAAACAAAACCCGGATGCGGTTGCTGTGATTTTCGAAGACAGGTCTCTTACATATAAAGAACTAGATGAAAAAAGCACATCTGTGGCAGTCTACCTTCAACATCAGGGGGTTGGACCTGAACACCCCGTTGCAATTTGTGCAGAGCGTTCGTTTGATATGATTATCGGGATTTTAGGGATACTGAAAGCCGGCGGAGCGTATGTGCCGTTAGATCCAAGCTTCCCGCAAGAACGGTTGGAGTACATGCTCGATGACAGTCAGGCATCCATTGTCCTGACCCAACCTAACGTTCGTCATTCGATCAGCGGATTAACTGGCAGCCATGTAAAAGCAATCAATATCGAGTTGGCTTGCCGAAACGGTTATACAGATCAGCAAAGCAGCGATTTAAAGCGGAAAGTAAAACCGGAGCATCTCGCCTATATCATTTACACATCGGGAAGCACAGGACAGCCTAAAGGGGTAATGGTAGAGCATCGAAGAATTATGAATACCCTGAATTTTCTTGAATCCCACTATCCCGTGACTGCTGAGGATGCATATTTACTGAAAACGAACTATGTGTTCGATGTATCGATTTCGGAATTATTCGGATGGTTTATCGGAAACGGCCGCCTTGTGATTCTTCCGCCTAATGGAGAAAAATCACCGCAGCTGTGTATGGATTATATAGAAAAATACCAAGTGAGCCACATTAATTTTGTGCCGGCTATGCTGCATGTCTTTTTAGAAACGGCGAAAGACAACAAGCAGCTCACAGAGGATGGACCGCTCAAGTATATGATGGTTGCAGGCGAAGCTTTCCCTAAAGAATTAGTGAAAAAGGCGGTATCGATCTTTAAAAACTGCCATGTTGAAAATATTTACGGACCTACGGAAGCCGCCATTTACGCTGCGTATTTCCGATGCGGAAAAGGAGATATCGCAAGTCACCATACACCGATTGGAAAGCCCGTCTCCAACGTGAAAATTCATATTGTGGACCGGCATTTGAAGCCTGTCCCGATCGGAAAACCAGGTGAGCTTTGCATTGCGGGAGCCGGTTTGGCAAGAGGCTACTATCATAAGCCTGGCCTTACGGCTGAAAAATTTATTGATAATCCGTTTGAACCGGGGACCAAGCTTTATAAATCGGGTGATTCAGCAAGATGGCTTCCTGACGGCAACATAGAGTATTTAGGACGGATTGACAGCCAAGTCAAAATACGCGGTTTTCGCGTCGAGCTTGGCGCAATAGAAACAAAGCTGGGTGAATTACCGAGCATTTTAGATCAGGCGGTTGTGGTGAAGCAGCTGGAAGGCCATCAACAGCTCGCTGCTTATTATACAGAGAAAAGCGGACATTCCCCTGCAGATCCAAAAAATTTGCGCCGGCATCTAAAATCCAGTCTGCCGGAATATATGATACCTTCACACTTTATCCGCTTAGATAAGATACCGTTATCGCCTAGCGGGAAAGTGGACCGTAAAGAACTGGAAAAACGAGAGATCGTTTTCAATAGAAAGAAATCAAATCAATTGCAGTTAACGGAAATAGAGGATCAGGTGCTTCGCATTTGGGAGGAAACGCTCAAGGTCAGCGGCTTTGGGCCGGAAGACGGATTTTTCGATGCGGGCGGCGATTCGCTTCTGGCTGTAGCCGTGGCTGAACGAATCAAAAAAGAATTGGATTGTGAGTTTAGTGTCACTGAGCTATTCGAGCATTCCACGATCCGTGCCATAAGCCAATACATTTTGGAAATGAAAAACGCAGATCAAGCCATAACTCAAATTGAAGACAATCATGATCTCAAAGAAGATGGAAAATACTCGCAGCAGACGATTCCTTCCTATTTTGACGATAGTGTTGCGATTGTGGGGATATCCTGCCAGTTTCCTGGGGCGAAGCATCATCATGACTTTTGGAATCGTATCAAAGAAGGCAAAGAAAGCATTCAGTTCTTCTCTGAAGAAGAGCTTCGCGAAAACGGAGTTCCGGAAGAATTGATTCAACATCCTGACTATGTGCCTGTGCAATCTGCGATCGAGGGGAAAGATTTATTCGACCCTGGTTTCTTTCAAATTTCTCCGAGAGATGCTGAGTATATGGACCCTCAGCTCCGCCTTTTATTGCTGCATTCCTGGAAAGCGATTGAGGATGCAGGATATGTGGCAAATGAGATTCCGGCTACAAGTGTATATATGTCTGCAAGCAGCAATTCATACAGAACGTTATTGCCGAAGGAGGCAATAGAAGGGCATGAATCACCTGATGGCTATGTTTCGTGGGTTTTAGCCCAAAGCGGAACCATCCCGACGATGATCTCACATAAGCTCGGATTAAAAGGGCCAAGCTACTTTGTTCATTCTAACTGCTCTTCATCACTAGTCGGCTTGTATCAGGCATACAAAAGCCTGACATCAGGTGAATCTCAATATGCGCTTGTCGGAGGCGCAACATTGCACGCACAATCAGCGATCGGCTACGTGCACCAAAACGGGTTGAATTTTTCAAGCGACGGACATGTTAAGGCCTTCGATGCTTCAGCAGACGGAATGGCCGGGGGCGAAGGCGTAGCGGTTATCCTGCTGAAGAAAGCTGTGGATGCCGTAAAAGACGGAGACCATATTTATGCCATTATGCGCGGAATAGGCATCAATAATGATGGGGCAGATAAGGCCGGCTTCTATGCGCCAAGTGTAAAAGGCCAAACAGAAGTGATACAGCATGTATTGGATCAAAACAACATTCATCCCGAAACGGTCAGCTATATTGAAGCGCACGGAACGGGAACGAAATTAGGCGATCCTATTGAAATGTCTGCATTAAATAAAGTGTACAAGCAATACACGGACAAAAAACAATTTTGCGGAATTGGTTCAGTGAAAACGAATATCGGCCATATGGATACAGCTGCTGGGCTAGCCGGATGCATTAAAGTTGCGATGAGCTTATACCATAATGAACTTGCACCGACCATCAACTGCACTGAGCCGAATCCGAATATAAAGTTTGAAAGCTCGCCTTTTTATCTAGTCCGTGAACGAAAGCCATTAGAGAAACGAGAAGGTGTCCATCGGGCGGCTCTGAGCTCATTCGGTCTTGGCGGCACTAACGCCCATGCTATTTTTGAGCAATATGAAAACATCTCTGATATGAGAGCGGAGAACGAAGGCAATCCGCCCTATCTCATTCCTGTATCGGCAAAAAATAGAGAGCGGCTCCTAGCATACGTGAAGGAACTGCTGATCTATATCAGTCAAAACGAGCAAGCGCATATGTCTCTAAGAAATATTGCATACACCTTCCAGGTCGGACGGGAAGCAATGGACAGCAGGATTATTTTTATGGTGAACGATCTGGAAGAATGGAAACAACAGCTGGAAGCTTTTGTGAATGGAAAGACCCTAGCAGAAAGCAGTATTCAAGGAGAAAAAACGAGAATGACATCCGCTGAACAGCTGCTTAGAAACGCTGAAGCAGAAGAATTGGCTTCATCACGAATATCAAAAGAAGAATTGAAAAAGCTTGCTGAGATGTGGGCAAAAGGCTTTCATGTTGAATGGCGCAGACTTTATCCAAATACGAAGCCGCGCCGTATCAGTTTGCCGACGTACCCTTTTGCTGAAGAACGATACTGGCCTAAAAGCAGCACCAGCGATGTAACAACAATTGAACCATCGTGTTTGCATCCTTTGGTGCACCATAATACATCGGTTCTGTCAGAGCAGCGGTTTAGCTCCATCTTTACAGGACAAGAGTATTTTATTGCCGAGCATATCATTAAAGGCATGGCAATTTTGCCGGCAGCGGTCACGCTTGAAATGGCAAGAGCCGCGATAGAACAAGGAATTGGCGGTTTAGAAGATCAAGAAACCGGAATCCGCCTGAAAAATGTTGTTTGGATGCGTCCAGTTGTAGCAGGAAATGAGCCAGTTCAAGTAAACATCGGACTTTATGACGAAGACGGCGGACACATTCTTTATCGGATGTATGGTGAGCCGGAATCTGCTGATGCAGAACCGGTGGTATATAACCAGGGGATAGCGGAATTGATTCAGATAAACCAAGAAAAAGCGCTGGATCTTGCTGAGATCAAAAACCGATGTGATCAAAACAGATTGGACGCTGCCCTGTTTTATGAAGGAATGATCGGTGCCGATTACGGTCCTGGCTACAAGAGTGTAAAAGCCGTATATAAAGGCGACGGGCAGCTGCTTGCCAAATTATCACTGCCGGAATCTGTCATGCATACGTCAGACGATTATGTTCTTCATCCAAGTGTAATGGATGGGGCGTTACAGGCGGCTGAATATTTGCAAAACGTCGTTAGGGCGGAGCTTTCACGCGGTGAAGACTTTAAGGCGGCACTCCCATTTGCCCTGGAGGAACTTGAGATCTTTCAGCAATGCGTTTCTGACATGTGGGTTTATGTTCAATTCAACTCGAAAAACAAACCGGGGGATCTGATACAGAAAGTCGATATCGATCTATGCGATGAGCATGGCACGATTTACGTGCGGATGAAAGGATTTTCGACGAGAGTAATGGAGGCTGATATACAAATCGAACCATCAAAAATGAAAGCTGAAACTTTATTGCTTCAGCCCGTTTGGCAAGAACAAAAGGCAGCTGACGGAGCAGGTCAAAAAAAATATGCGGAGCATCTCGTGTTCCTATGTGAATATGATCATGAGACGAGAAAACAGATTGAAGCAGTACTCGAGGGTGTCCATGTTTTCAGCCTGGAAGCAAGGCCTTCTTCAGTGGAGGCGCGTTTCCATTCATATACGGAACAAGTGTTTAAAAAGGTACAAGAGCTCATTCGCACGAAATCGAAAGGCGACACGCTTATTCAGGTCGTAACCTCTTCCGAAGGAGAACAGCAGGTGTTTTCAGGGCTGACAGGACTGCTGAAAACAGCCGGACAGGAAAATGCCAAACTAACCGGCCAAATGATTGAAGTCAGCAGTGAAGAAAGCGGAGAAAGCATTGCTGGCAAACTGAAAGAAAATCAAATGAGCAGCGATTCATATATCAAATATCAAAACGGCACTCGGTACATTGCTGATTGGTGTGACATCAAAACGGCCAGCCGTGACATCAGCAAGCCGTGGAAAGACGATGGCGTTTATCTCATTACAGGAGGTGCCGGAGGATTAGGCCTTATTTTTGCAAACGAAATCGCGGAACAAACGAAGAATGCAACAGTTATTTTGACGGGCCGCTCACCTCTTAGCGAAAGCAAAAGGAAAAAGCTTAAAGAGCTTCACGACAAGGGGACTGAGGTCACCTATCGGCAAACAGATGTGTCCGATAAGATTGAAGTCTGCCAGCTCATCGACGAAATTCAGAAAACGTACGGCCGTCTAGACGGCATTCTTCATAGCGCGGGAATCATCAAAGACAGCTACATGGTCAATAAACCGGCAGAAGACCTGCACGACGTACTGGCGCCTAAAGTAAAAGGGATTGTTTATCTAGACGAAGCGAGCAAGGACTTGCCATTGGACTTCTTTATTCTCTTTTCCTCTATTTCAGGAAGTTTAGGAAGCATTGGTCAATCTGACTATGCGGCAGCCAATGTATTTATGGATATGTATGCAGGCTATCGAAATGGGCTTGCCGAAATCAGCCAGCGGCACGGAAAGACACTTTCCATAAACTGGCCGTTATGGAGAGAGGGCGGCATGAAGGTCGACCAAGAAACAGAGAAAAGGCTTGTGCAACTGGCCGGGATTGTTCCTATGAGAGCAGAAAAAGGTATTCAGGCATTATATCAAGCGTTTCATTCCGAAGCAAACCAAGTAATGGTGATTGAAGGCGATGGGCATAAGATAAAACAAAACATGTTCGCAAAAACCGTCTCAGCACCTATGGAAAAGAAGGAAACAGAGAACTTGACTGAACAAGTAAAAAGCATTGATACAGACAGTTTACTGGATAAAGTAAAGGCGATGTTAAAACGGGAGGTCGCCAAGCTGTTAAAGGTCAAGCTTGAAACGATTGATGATCATGTCGAGATGACGGTGTATGGATTTGATTCTATCTCAATGACGGAATTCACAAACCATATGAACCGCGCCTATAAGTTAGAGCTGACGCCAACCGTCTTTTTTGACTACCCGACGATTCATGCGTTTGGCAAGCATTTGGCCGAAGAATATCAAGCGGTATTTGCGAACACATTTGCTGTGCGCGCTGTATCGGCTCAGGTTCAGCCTGCTGCCAAACAGGAGCAAGCCTTGCATGTCAAAGCTAAAAGACGCCGAAAGCAGCAAGTCATATTGCCAAACGCCGCACAAAGTGATGCTGGCCATGAGCCAATTGCGATTGTAGGTATAAGCGGGATTTTCCCTATGGCAAAAGATGTTGATGCGTTCTGGGAGACTTTAAAAGAGGGCAAAGACTGCATGACGGAAATTCCGAAAGACCGCTGGGATTGGCGGGAATATGAAGGTGATCCGGCGAAGGAAGGCAATAAAACGAATGTAAAATGGGGCGGTTTTATCGACGGAATTGCCGATTTTGATCCATTATTCTTCGGCATCTCCCCGCGTGAAGCTGAACAAATGGAACCTCAGCAGCGCTTACTGTTGACTTACGCCTGGAAAGCGATCGAAGATGCAGGATATTCGGCGAAACGTCTGTCAGGCACAAAAACAGGCGTCTTCATCGGAACCGGAAATACAGGGTACAGCTCCCTTTTGTCAAAAGCCAACTCGGCAATAGAAGGCTCAGCGGCAGCCAATACGAGCCCTTCAGTCGGGCCGAACCGGGTCAGTTATTTCCTGAATCTTCATGGGCCGAGCGAACCGATTGATACAGCATGCTCCAGCTCATTGGTGGCTATCCACCACGCCATCTCTTCAATTGAGGAAGGCACTTGTGAGATGGCATTAGCGGGCGGCGTGAATACGATTATCCTTCCTGAAGTGTATATCAGCTTTGATAAAGCCGGTGCGCTCAGTAAAGAAGGGAAATGCAAGACGTTTTCAAATCAAGCCGATGGTTTTGCTCATGGGGAAGGGGCAGGCATCCTGTTTCTGAAAAAGTTAAAAGCGGCTGAAGAAGCGGGAGACCACATTTACGGAGTCATAAAAGGCAGCGCAATTAATCACGGCGGCCGTGCAGCGTCTTTAACGACACCTAATCCGAAGGCGCAGGCGGATGTCATTCAGTCGGCATATCAAAAAGCGGGTATCGATCCGAAAACCGTGACCTACATTGAAGCGCACGGAACCGGGACGGAGCTTGGAGACCCGGTTGAAATTAACGGATTGAAATCAGCTTTTCAAGCATTGGGTATGAATGAAGGCGATGCATCAGCCAATCCTTATTGCGGACTGGGGTCTGTGAAGACAAACATTGGCCACTTATCGCTGGCAGCAGGTGCAGCAGGGGTTATTAAAATATTATTGCAGCTTAAGCATAAAACCTTAGCGAAAAGTCTTCACTGCGAAACCGTGAATCCATACATTCAGCTGAAAAACAGTCCGTTCTATATCGTACGGGAAACGGAAGAATGGAAAGCGCTAAAAAATGAACAGGGGGAAGAGCTGCCACGCCGGGCAGGTGTCAGTTCATTTGGGATCGGCGGCGTAAACGCCCACGTGATTATTGAGGAATATATTCCAGAAGCGGCCGATGAGATTGTACCGTCCATCACACCTGAACATCCGGGTATCTTCGTTTTATCGGCTAAAAATGAAGCACGGCTAAAAGAACAGGCACAGCAGCTGGCTGATGCGCTTGATAAGGAAACGTATGGTGGCGCAAATCTCACCCGCATCGCTTATACCCTGCAAGCCGGACGGGACGCGATGGAAGAACGTCTTGGGATTATTTCCGGTTCCATTGAGGATTTGCAGCAAAAGTTAAAAGACTTTGCAGCAGGCAAAAGCGATGTGGAAGATTTATTTAGAGGCAGGATTGATAAAGGCACACTGCAAATGCTGACAGAGGACGACGAGATTCAAGAAGCCGTCGAAAAATGGATGGAACGGGGAAAGTACGCAAAACTGCTTGAATTATGGGTAAAAGGCCTTGATGCAGACTGGACGAAACTGTATGGCGAGAATGTGCCTAAGCGCATCAGCTTGCCGACATACCCTTTCGCAAAAGACCGTTATTGGATCTCTGATCATATAGAAAAAAGCGGCAGCCCTGTAGCAAACAAAGACACCTTCCGCATTGGCGCAGCCGTGCTGCATCCATTAATGCATCAAAACACATCGAACCTCTCGGAACAAAGGTTTAGCTCAATCTATACGGGAGAAGAGTTTTTCCTTGCTGATCATGTTGTCAAAGGCCAACGGATCTTGCCGGGGGTGGCGCATCTTGAATTGGCGCGAGCTGCCGTTGAGCAGGCGGCAGAGGTACAAGGTGTTCCGTGTACCATGAAGCTAAAGAACGCGGTGTGGGTGCGGCCCATTGTTGTAGAGGGCCAGCCTCAGCACGTACACATTAGGCTTTTACCGGAGGAAAATGGTGAGATTTCCTATGAAATTTACGGTAATCCAGACATTGCGGGCGAACAGTCAATCGTCTACAGTCAAGGCAGCGCTGTATTGAGTCCTGCTGAACATCAGCCAGCGGTTGATTTGCAGTCCTTGCGGGAGCAGTGTCAGCAAAGCCATTTCAGCGTTGACGAAGTATATGACACCTATCGAATGATCGGTTTTGAATATGGTCCTGCTTATCGCGGCATGGAAAAAATCTATACAGCCGAACATTTTGTTTTAGCAAGATTGTCATTGCATCCGTCTGCTTTAGATACGTTCAGCCAATACAACATGCATCCGGGGCTGATGGACTCTGCTTTGCAGGCGTCAAGCATTTTGACAGGCGCCGGAGATAACCAACTGACACTACCTTTTGCGGTTCAGGAGCTTGAAGTATTCGGAGCATGCTCGTCAGAAATGTGGGTATACGCAAGATACAGTCAAGGCAGCAAGGCAACTGATAAGGTGCAAAAACGGGATATTGATATGTTAGATGAGAACGGCAAAGTTTGCGTACGGCTGAAAGGATTATCTTTCAGAGCAGCGGAAGGCGGAAATGGATCGACGGAACCTGATCAAATGCTGGAAACCTTGATGTTTGAAGAAAAATGGGTGCCTATGGATTGTGAAAAAGAAAGTCCTGAGCCTCATTACGAACGGCACATTGTTTTGCTTTGTGACATGAATGGCCTCACAAAAGACAGCATTGAATCAAGAGTTAAAGGAGCGGAATGCATCGTTTTGAATTCTTTCCGCGAAGGACTGGCAGAAAGGTTCCAAGATTATGCCGAACAAGCGCTTAAGACGGTACAGAATCTTCTCAAAAGCAAGCCGCAAGACAATGTCCTGATTCAGCTGCTTACTTCTGCAGCAAGAAAGCAGTACTCATTTTCAGGGCTATCGGCGCTCCTTAAAACCGCCAGCCTGGAGAATAAAAAATGGATAGGCCAGACGATTGAAATCGATTCAAACGAAAACATTGAAAGTATGGCAGAAAAACTGAGAGAGAATAAAAGACACGCAGGAGATCAGCGCATCAAATACGAAAAGGGCAAACGGTACATCAATGATTTGCGTGAAATGCAAATGGCTGATCGGGAAATAAGCCTGCCGTGGAGAGATAAGGGAGTATACCTCATCACAGGCGGCGCAGGAGGACTTGGGTTTATTTTTGCAAAAGAGGTTGCTCGTCAAGCTGAACAGCCTGTGCTCATTCTGACAGGCAGATCTGCATTGAATGCGGATCAAGAGACGCAGCTTAACGAACTTCAGCTATTAGGGGCCCGAGCAGAATATAGGCGGGTTGATGTGACGCAAGCGGAAGAAGCCTCCGGGCTCATCACAAGCATTACGTCTGATTACGGAGACTTGAATGGCGTCATTCACAGCGCAGGCCTGATTAAAGATAACTATCTCATGAACAAAACCAACGAAGAACTGACACAAGTTTTTGCCCCTAAGGTAAAAGGGCTTGTGAATGTGGATGAGGCTACCGAGCATCTCGCGTTAGATTTCTTTATCCTCTTTTCTTCAATATCCGGTGTCGCCGGCAGCGCGGGGCAGGCGGATTATGCGATGGCTAATGCGTTTATGGACAGTTATGCAGCTTATCGAAATGAGCTCGTGACCGCCATGTACAGGCACGGGCAAACGCTGTCGATCAATTGGCCGCTCTGGAAAGAAGGCGGCATGCGCGCGAATAAAGAAATTGAAAACATGACTTTGAAAAACACAGGTGTAACTCCAATGCGGTCTGAGACCGGCATTCAGGCGCTTTACAAAGGTTTGGCATTCGGCAAAGATCACGTCATCGTCATGGAAGGGATCAGAGACATGATGAGGGAAAAGCTGACTCAAAAGCCGTCTTCTGATGATGTGCCAATGCAAACAGCGCAAGTACCAGTGATACCTGAAGCCAGGATGGGTCAAGACAATTTATTTGACCACATTCAAGAAGCTTTGAAGCAAACAATCTCTCAATTGCTTAAAATCAAACCTGAAGAGATTGACACGGATATGGAGTTTAATCAATATGGTTTTGATTCGATTACGTTAACTGAATTCGCAAATACACTGAATGAGCAGTACAAGCTGGATCTCACGCCTACGATCTTCTTTGAGCACGCAACTGTTTATGCATTTGCAGCGTATCTGTCAGAAGAATATCCGAATGCTTTTACAGCCCAATTGTCTGCCGAATCTGAAATGCTGATACAGCCTGTCGAACAAAATATAAAAAATATGATGTTTTCGACTGAAAACCGCTTTGTAAACCCTTCGGTAACGCCAGTAGAAAAGACAGCTGATCATAGGCCTGAGCCTATCGCGATTGTCGGGATGAGCGGTGTTTTCCCGAAGGCAAAGGACATCGAGGAATACTGGAAGAACCTGAAAGCGGGTGCGGATTGTATTACAGAGGTTCCAAAAGACCGCTGGGATTGGCAGGAGTATTACGGAGACCCTCTAAAAGAACCGAATAAAACAAACGTCAAATGGGGCGGTTTTATTGATGAAGTCGCTGACTTTGATCCATTGTTCTTCGGCATATCGCCGCTTGAGGCTGAGCAGATGGAGCCTCAGCAACGCCTGTTAATGACCTATGCGTGGAAGGCGATAGAAGAAGCGGGGTACTCAGCGAGAAGCCTGTCAGGAACCAAAACGGGCATCTTCATTGGGACTGGAAACACGGGGTATAGTTCACTGCTGTCAAATCTAGACATAGAAGGCTCAGCAGCTGCGAATATGAGTCCTTCTGCCGGACCGAATAGGGTCAGTTATTTCCTGAACATTCATGGACCGAGCGAACCGATAGATACTGCATGCTCAAGCTCTTTGGTCGCCATTCATCATGCGGTATGCGCAATTGAAAACGGAAACTGTGAAATGGCGATTGCAGGAGGTGTCAACACAGTCGTAACGCCGCAAGGCCATATCGCTTATGATAAGGCCGGGGCGCTGAGTAAAGAAGGAAGGTGCAAAACATTTTCTGTTAGAGCCGATGGGTTCGCAGTCAGTGAAGGCGCCGGCATTCTCTTCCTGAAAAAAATGACAGCGGCTGAACGAGACGGTGATCATATTTACGGTGTCATCAAAGGAAGTGCGGTAAACCACGGAGGCCGCGCAAACTCTCTTACGACTCCTAATCCGAAGGCTCAGGCGGATGTCGTAAAAACAGCATATGAAAAAGCGGGAATCGATCCAAGAACCGTTACTTACATTGAAGCGCATGGAACCGGAACAGAGCTTGGTGATCCAGTAGAAATCAACGGCCTGAAAGCGGCATTTCAAGAGCTGTATGAAAAAACGGGTGACCCGGCTGTTCAAGGAAGCCATTGCGGACTTGGGTCAGCGAAAACAAACATCGGTCATTTATCACTGGCGGCCGGTGTGGCGGGTGTCATTAAAGTGTTATTGCAGCTAAAACATAAGACGCTTGTAAAAAGCCTGTACAGTGAAACCATCAATCCGTATATCAGACTGGAAGGCAGCCCGTTTTATATTGTGCAGGAATCCAAAAAGTGGCAAGCGCTGCAGGATGAAGCTGGCCGAGAGCTGCCACGGCGCGCCGGCGTCAGTTCATTTGGCATAGGCGGCGTCAATGCCCACGTGGTCATTGAGGAATATATTCCAAAAGAAACCACTCGATCTGCACAAGCGCCAGCTGTGACAGCACAACACCCGGGCATCTTTATCTTGTCAGCAAAGGATGAAAATCGTCTGAAAGACCAAGCCCAGCAATTAGCAGACTTTATCAGCAGCCAACCTGTCACATCTCGTGATCTCACTGATATTGCTTATACACTCCAAGAAGGGCGTGATCCAATGGAGGAAAGATTAGGGATCATCGCTGTCTCGGGGGAGGACTTGCTGGAAAAACTGAACCTCTTTATAGCTGGACATGCGAGTGCGAAGTACATGTCAGGCAGAGCGGACAAAGGGATTGTACAGACATTGAGATCAGATGATGAAATACAGAAAACGCTCAAAAGCAGCTGGGAGCCCGGAACATATGAAAGACTGCTTGAATTATGGATAAAAGGCATGGAAATAGATTGGAGTAAACTGTATGGCGGCAAACAGCCGAAACGCATCAGCCTCCCAACCTATCCATTTGCAAAAGAACGCTACTGGATAACGGATATGAAAGAAGAAGCAGTCACACATCATGAAACAAATATTTTCGAGACAGCAGTATTGCACCCGCTAGTACAGTCCAACACATCCGATTTGTCAGAGCAGCGTTTCAGCTCGACCTTTACAGGTGCTGAGTTCTTTTTCACCGATCATAAGGTGAAGGGAAGCCCGGTCATGCCGGGTGTAGCATATCTTGAGATGGTTCATGCCGCCGTTTCGAGAGCAGTGAGAGAACTTAAAGACAAGCAAGCTGTTATCCATATCAAAAATGTTGTGTGGGTGCAGCCGATTGTGGCGGACGGGAAGCCTGTTCAAGTCGATATCAGTCTAGATCCCCAGCAGGACGGTGAGATGGCCTTTAACATCTACACAGCGGATGGGCACAATGGGCGGAAAATACACTGTCAAGGCAGTGCTGCAATCAGCCGAGCAGGAGGTATTCCAGTTCAGGATATCAGCATGCTTCAAGATCAATGCAGTCTGAGCACCCTTTCCCACGAGCAATGTTATGAATTATTTAAGGCAATCGGCATTGACTACGGACCTGGTTTTCAAGGAATAGATCGGCTTTATATTGGCCGTAATCAAGCCTTGGCAGAGCTTTCCCTGCCTCCTTGTGTGTCTCACACGCTGGACGAATTTGTTCTTCATCCAAGTATGGCAGACTCTGCTTTACAAGCATCAATCGGGCTGAAACTGAATTCCGGTGACGAGCAGCTTTCCCTGCCTTTTGCGCTCCAAGAGCTCGAAATATTCAGCCCGTGTACAGATAAAATGTGGGCTTCTGTGACGTCTCGTCCAAATGAGGACAGAATACAGAGACTGGATATTGATCTCTGTGATGAACAAGGCCGAGTGTGTGTGCGAATCAAGGGTATTTCCTCAAGGGTGCTGGAAGAAGACATACAACCGCAAGATGAGCCGAAGTCACCGGATATCAAGACATCTCTTGATGGAGCGCTTCTAATGGCGCCGGTATGGGATCAAGTTCAATTGGTGAAGAGCGTCATGCCGCCTGCTGATGAGCGTGTTGTCATCCTCGGAGGGGATGACAACAGCAGAAAAGCTGTTCAAAGGCAGTACCCGTTTGCCAAGGAGCTATACATTGAGCCGAACACATCGATTCATGAGATTGCCAGCCACCTTGAAACTCTCGGATCGTTTGACCATATTGTGTGGCTGTCTCCTTCTCGTGTGACAGAATGTGAAGTCGGTGACGAAATGATTGAAGCCCAAGGTCAAGGCGTGATTCAAATATACAGAATCATTAAGGCGATCCAGTCTTTAGGCTATGGAGAGAGGGAGATACGCTGGACGGTCGTGACGGCGAACACGCAATATGTTGATCAGCATGATATTGTCGATCCGGTCGATGCTGGTGTGCACGGCCTGATCGGTTCGATGGCAAAAGAATATCCAAATTGGCAGACAAAGCTGATTGATGTCACGAAACATGAGAACTTGCCGGTGTCTGAAATCTTTTCCATGCCTGCTGATGAGGAAGGGAATACTTGGGCCTACCGGAATAAGAGCTGGCATAAATTGCGCTTGATTCCAGTGCACAACAATCAACCGGTGCAAAATAAGTATAAGCGCGGAGGCGTTTATGTCATCATAGGCGGCGCAGGCGGAATTGGCGAAGTCTGGAGCGAATACATGATCAGAACATATCAGGCGCAGATCGTTTGGATTGGCAGAACAAAAATGAATGCGGCTATTCAAAGTAAAATCGACAGACTTTCGCACCTAGGGCCTGCCCCGCTTTATATTCAAGCTGATGCGGCTAACCGTCAGGAATTGGAGCGCGCTTATGAAACTATGAAACAAATGTATCGAGAAATCAACGGCATCATTCATTCTGCCATTGTCTTGCAAGACCAAAGCCTGATGAACATGAACGAGGAATGCTTCAGAAACGTTCTTTCTGCAAAAGTAGATGTCAGTGTGCGAATGGCTCAAGTTTTCCGGAATGAACCATTGGACTTTGTTTTGTTTTTCTCTTCCGTACAATCGTTTGCGAGAGCTTCGGGACAAAGCAATTACGCTGCCGGCTGCAGTTTTAAGGATGCTTTTGCACAGCGGCTTTCTCAAGTATGGCCTTGTGCAGCAGCCGTGATGAATTGGAGTTATTGGGGAAGCGTCGGTGTGGTTTCCTCACCGGATTATCAGAAGAGAATGGCTCAGGCAGGCATTGGCTCTATTGAAGCCCCTGAAGCGATGGAGGCATTGGAATTGCTGCTCGGGGGACCACTGCAGCAGCTGGTGATGATGAAAATGGCAAACGATGCGAATGATGAAGCGGAACAGACAGAAGAAACAATTGAAGTTTACCCGGAAACTCACAGCTCAGCCATTCAAAAGCTGCAAAGCTATCACCCGGGTGACAGCACAAAGATTCAACAACTGTTATAGGAGGGGGAGCGCCAATGCTGAACACAGAAGACATTCTCTGTAAAATGCTTTTCGCACAATTGCAGTCCATAGGTTTTTTCACAGAAAGTAAATCCCAGCCAGTATTGGAGAATTTCTATGGCAGATGGTTAGAAGAAAGCCATTCGATTTTAGAACGCCATCAATTTCTCAAGCGGACGGCGAATGGACATGTTCCAACGCGCTCAATAGGAACCGTGAGTGAGCTGTGGAAGGAATGGAATGAACAAAAATCAGACCTGTTTCAAGACAATAATATGAAAGCCATGGTGACATTGGTGGAGACAGCACTTAAAGCCTTGCCGGATATTCTGACCGGCAAGGTGTCTGCCACCGATATCCTGTTTCCGAATTCATCAATGGATCTAGTAGAAGGCGTCTATAAAAACAACCAAGTCGCAGACTATTTTAATGATGTGCTGGCGAACACACTAACGGCCTATCTGCAAGAACGTCTGAAGCAAGAGCCTGAGGCAAAGATTCGTATATTAGAAATCGGAGCCGGAACCGGCGGTACAAGCGCGGCTGTTTTTCAAAAGTTGAAAGCCTGGCAGACACATATAAAAGAATACTGCTATACAGATCTGTCTAAAGCATTTTTAATGCACGCAGAAAATAAGTACGGCCCGGATAACCCGTATTTGACATATAAACGATTTAATGTGGAGGAGCCGGCATCTGAACAGCATATTGATGCGGGGAGCTATGACGTGGCCATTGCAGCGAATGTGCTGCATGCCACGAAAAATATCCGGCAGACATTGCGAAACGCAAAAGCAGTTTTGAAAAAGAACGGACTGCTCCTCTTAAATGAAATAAGTGATCATAATATATATTCGCATTTGACGTTCGGCCTTTTAGAGGGCTGGTGGCTGTATGAGGATCCTGCTCTCCGTATACCGGGCTGCCCGGGTCTGTATCCGGACACTTGGGAAATGGTGCTTGAGAGTGAGGGATATCGCCATGTTTCCTTTATGGCTGAACAATCACATCAGCTCGGCCAGCAGATCATTGCTGCTGAAAGTAACGGAGTCGTTCGTCAAAAAAAGAAAACTGAGATAGAAGATACAGCACATTTACAAATCGATGCGGAAAAAGTTCATTCACAGGATAACGATTCTCTCATTGAACAAACGATTCAATTTGTGAAACGTACGCTGGCAAAATCGATCAAACTATCACCAGAGCGTATTCACGAAGATACGACTTTCGAGAAGTATGGAATCGATTCGATTTTGCAGGTCAATTTTATTCGTGAATTAGAAAAAGTGACGGGGGATCTTCCAAAAACCATTTTATTCGAACATAACAACACAAAAGAACTCGTCGACTATTTAGTCAAGGAGTACGAAAATAAGCTCCGGACAGCACTGTTAAAAGAAACACAGCAGCCTGCAAAACACGAAGCACCTGTTCAAAGGGAGCGTGCAGCTGCTAGTAAGCCGCTTGCTTTTACCGCACGCCGCTTTGCCGGAGAGCAGCAGATCAAAGAAACTCAGCAAGCATCAAATAGTGAGTTGAAAAAAGAAAAGACAAGTCATTTCCAAGTGGCACAGACGAATGATCATGGTACAGAAGATATCGCAATAATCGGGATCAGCGGACGCTATCCGATGTCTGCTGGCTTAGAAGAGCTTTGGGCGCATTTAATCGCTGGAGACAATTGTATTATAGAGGCGCCGGAATCCAGATGGCGCACATCTTTATTGAAAACATTATCAAAAGATTCAATCCAGATGGCAGATAAGAAGCGGTATGGCGGATTTTTACAAGACATTGAAGCATTTGACCATCAGCTTTTTGAGGTGGAGCCAAGCCGGGTGATGGAAATGACGCCGGAACTGCGCTTATGTTTAGAAACCGTCTGGGAAACATTTGAGGATGGCGGCTATACCCGAACCCGGCTGGATAAACTGCGGGATGATAATGCCGAAGTGGGTGTCTTTATTGGGAATATGTATAACCAGTATTTTTGGAATATCCCATCATTAGAGCAGGCAGTGCTCAGTTCAAATGGGGGAGACTGGCATATCGCAAACCGCATTTCCCACTTTTTCAACCTGACTGGACCGAGTATCGCTGTCAGCTCAGCATGCTCCAGTTCATTAAACGCCATCCATCTTGCCTGTGAAAGCCTGAAATTGAATAGCAGCTCTATGGCAATTGCGGGAGGAGTCAATTTAACACTCGATCTCTCAAAGTATGATTCTTTGGAGCGGGCCAATCTGCTGGAAAGCGGAAACCAAAGCAAAAGTTTTGGCACAGGAACCGGACTTATTCCCGGGGAAGGTGTCGGAGCAGTCCTGTTAAAACCGCTTTCGAAGGCAATGGAAGATCAGGATCATATTTACGCTGTGATCAAAAGCAGTTTTGCCAATCATAGCGGCGGAAGACAGATGTATACAGCACCAGATCCGAAGCAGCAAGCAAAATTAATCGTCAGGTCGATTGAGCAGTCGGGCATTGATCCGGAGACTATCAGCTATATTGAGTCAGCTGCAAATGGTTCAGCGCTGGGCGATCCTATTGAAATGATTGCATTAACAAACGCATTTGAACAATACACGAATAAGAAACAGTTTTGCGCGATAGGTTCTGTCAAATCCAATCTGGGACATTTGGAGGCAGCTTCCGGCATTTCTCAGCTGACAAAAGTGCTGCTGCAGATGAAGAAGGGAACGCTGGTGCCGACAATCAACGCAACACCTATCAATCCAAATATTAAACTGGAAAACACGGCTTTTTATCTTCAAGAACAAACGGAGCCATGGCATCGCTTGAATGATCCTGAAACAGGAAAGCAATTGCCTCGCAGAAGCATGATCAATTCCTTCGGAGCGGGGGGAGCCTATGCCAATCTCATTATAGAAGAATTTATAGAGATGGCTCCTGAGAGACGGATTACTTCCCGCCAGCCGGAATGTACAGCCGTTTTTTCAGCAAAAACAAAATGGAGCCTGCTCAGCTATCTTGAAAACATGCAATTGTTTTTAGAGAAGGAAGCTGCTCTGGATATTGAACCAATTGTACAGGCTTTACAAAGAATAAACCACGATTTAGAGCATAGGGCTGCATTTACAGTAACATCGACTCAGGAACTGATCGAAAAACTGAAGATGTTCCGTACATCAAAAGAAAGCTCACGCAAGCAAGGTATTTATACATCATTCGATTTACAGCCATGCGCGGGATCAGCCCAAAAGGAACGAGAAACAAGCGCAGCAGAGCAATGGGCAGCAGGGGCATCCGTTGATTTTAAAGAAGCAGCTCAAGGGAACCGATCCAGCTGGGTTCGCCTGCCGCACTATGCATTTGATCATCATACATCATTTCATTTCGATGTTCCGGCGGGTCAGGGGAAACCATCAGCTGTCGAAAGCAATAACAATCATCCGGTCATACAAGATCAATTCACATATGATGAGCCTTACGTGCAAGGCCACGTCTTCAACAATGAACGGGTGCTTGTCGGCGCAACATACAGCAGTCTGGCTATTGACGCATTTTTTAACATGTTTCCTGAGGAAAACAGCGGCCGTATCAGCAAATTAAGCTATATCAATCCAATTTGCATCAAACAAGGCGAGACCATTGAACTGCAGGCAAAGCCGCTTCAAAAAAATCAAGTCATAGAATTACAAATCATGTACCGTGAGCTAGCCTCTGATACATGGAAGCCTGCCGCAATCGGGCAATGCCAAAAAAGTTTGGTTGAAACAAAAAAAGTCAATATCGAAAGCTTAAAGCATTCGTTAACCGAGCTTCATCACATCGATCAGATGTATAAAGCCGGAAATGGCCCTGAGTGGGGATCGTTATTTAAGACGATTACACATCTTTACAGAGATCATAAGTCCGTACTGGCAAAAATTCGCCTGCCTCAAAGCGATCTGGCAAACGGGCATCATTACACTGTAAGCCCATTGATGACAAACAGCGCCTACTTGGCTATCCTTAGTTTCTTGGAGCAATTTGACATTGAAGGCAGTTTCCTGCCCTTTGGAATCAATGATATCCAATTTACAAAACATACGATACAAGAGGATTGCTGGCTTCTGATTACATTGGTTAAGAATACAGGTGACATGCTCCTGTTCGATGTAGATGTGATCAATGAATCGTCAGAAACGGTGCTGCGCTATTCGGGTTACTCGTTAAAACAACTGCGAGTTACAAATCAAATAAGGAATGAAAATCAGAACATCAAAGTCCGCGGTCTAAAAGACCGTATCAAAAGCTATGTAACAAATAAACTGGCAGTAAACATGGCCGATCCGTCAAAACTGGCTCTCTCAAAAGCTCATATTATGGAATTGGGTATTGATTCCTCTCAATTGGTTGGGCTGACAAGGGAGATCGAATCAGAAACAAAAATCGAATTAAACCCGACGTTGTTTTTTGAATATCCGACTGTTCAAGAGCTTATTGAATTTTTTGCGGACAACCATGAAACATCTTTTGTTCAGCTGTTTGGTGGAGTTGATCAGCAGCAGGAACGATCAGCTCAAATCGAAAACCAAATGAAACAGATGCCGGCTGATGAGATGAAAACGGATAAAGCAATCGAACATGCAGCCGACGGCATAGCCATTATCGGCATGTCGGGACAGTTTCCGAAAGCAAACAGCGTAACGGAGTTTTGGGACAACATCATTCACGGAAAAAACTGTGTCTCTGAAGTGCCGAAAGAACGCTGGGACTGGCGTGAATTTGCCTCAGTTGATAAAGAAGGATCATCAAGCCTTCAATGGGGCGGATTTATAGAAGGAATAGGTGAGTTTGACCCGCTGTTTTTTGGCATATCACCTAAAGAAGCGGCACATATGGATCCGCAGGAATTTCTGCTCTTGACACATGCATGGAAGGCGATGGAAGACGCAGGCTTAACAGGACAGGCCTTATCAAGCCGTCCGACAGGCGTATTCGTCGCAGCTGGCAATACGGATGCAGCTGTGATTCCTTCCTTAATTCCAAACCGTATATCCTATGCGCTGAATGTAAAAGGGCCAAGCGAATATTACGAAGCTGCCTGTTCCTCCGCTCTTGTGGCTTTGCACAGAGCTATACAATCCATCCGAAACGGCGAATGTGAACAAGCCATTGTCGGGGCTGTGAATTTGCTGCTTTCACCAAAAGGATTCATTGGCTTCGACTCAATGGGATATTTGAGTGCGGATGGACAGGCCAAATCCTTTCAAGCAGATGCGAATGGCTTTGTCAGAAGTGAAGGCGCAGGGGTTCTCATCATTAAACCTTTGCAAAAAGCCATTGAAGATTCCGATCATATTTATTCGGTCATTAAAGGTACAGGTGTATCGCATGGCGGCCGGGGAATGTCACTGCACGCGCCAAATCCGGCCGGTATGAAGGATGCAATGCTGAAGGCTTATGAAGGAGCGCAAATTGATCCCAAAACGGTGGCCTATATCGAAGCGCATGGGATCGCCTCTCCATTGGCAGACGCAATAGAAATAGGTGCGTTAACTTCAGGCTTAAGTCAGCTAGAGTCGGAACTTCCACAGGAAGTACAGGAGGAAGCGCCGTGTTATATCAGCAGCTTAAAGCCGAGCATTGGACACGGTGAACTGGTCTCCGGTATGGCTGCTCTCATGAAGGTCAGCATGGCGATGAAGCATCAAACAATACCAGGCATTTCCGGATTTTCTTCATTGAATGATCAGGTGTCAATAAAGGGCACCCGTTTCCGAATGATTCCGGAGAACCAGCAATGGGAGGATGTAAAGGGCGACTCAGGCAGAATCATCCCGCGCAGAGCGGGTATCAACAGCTATAGCTTTGGAGGCGTAAATGCGCACGTCATTTTAGAAGAATATATTCCTTCATCAAAAGCACCGGTTAATATGAACGAGAATGAAGCTCATATTGTGGTTCTTTCAGCAAAAAATCAAGACAGGCTAAAAGCAGTTATTCAACAGCAGCTTGATTATGTGAACGAACAACAAGAACTGTCGTTGCCACATTATGCTTATACACTTCAAACCGGACGAGAGGAGATGGAGGACCGGCTGGCGCTGGTCGTCCGAAGTAAAGAAGAACTGGTTATTTGCTTGCAAGACTGCATAACAGCTGCGGAAAAAGGCGAAAAGCCAAAAAGTTCTGTGCCTGTTTTTTGCGGGAATGCAGAAGAGGGCTCGTCAGATATCGAAACCTTGCTTGATGGTCCATTAAGAGAAATGGTGATAGGAACTCTGTTGTCTGAGAATAACCTTGAAAAGATTGCATTCTGCTGGACAAAAGGGGTGCGAATCCCGTGGGAGCAGTTTTATCAAGGAAAAGGCGCCAGCAGAATACCGTTGCCAACCTATCCATTTGAAAAGAGAAGCTGCTGGAATGGCTTTCAAGCATTAGAGAATACGCCTTCTGTTTCACATGAGATGCATATCAACAGCAGCGATCATCACATGTTAGCTGATGTATTAGGGATGGATCCAGAAGAACTGCATCCTCATAAGCCATTGCAGCATTACGGGTTTGATTCGATTTCTTGCATACAGTTATTGCAGCAACTGCAAGCAAAGGTTGATCCTTTCATCACCTTGGCGGAGCTGCAAGCATGCCAAACTGTGCAGGATATGACGGACTTGATCGCAAAGAAACAGGCGGATGCCTCCTTACGAAACGAGCACACTCGTACGTTCCCGGAATTGATACCGTTAAATGACGGCAAGCGGGGGCGCCCTGTATTTTGGTTTCATGGCGGAGTAGGTGGCGTTGAAATCTATCAGTCATTTGCAGAAAAAAGCCAGCGCCCTTTTTACGGTATTCAAGCAAGGGGATTTATGACTCAACATGCTCCTTTGCACGGAATTGAACAAATGGCTTCCTATTATATAGAGATCATCCGAGCCATTCAGCCGGAAGGCCCTTATGATGTAGGCGGATATTCCTTAGGCGGAATGATTGCATATGAAGTCACACGCCAGCTGCAAAGCCAAGGTCTTGCTGTCAAAAGCATGGTGATGATTGACTCTCCATACAGTTCTGAGACGAAAGAGAATGAAGCTTCTTTGAAAACATCAATGCTGCAAACGATCAATATGATGCTGGCATCGATTGCGAAGCCGGATAAGCTTACTGACGTTCTCATCAGCCGTGAAGAGGTAGACACAAACTCAGAGGATGAAGAATTCCTGTCTGAGCTGATTGATTTGGCAAGAAAACGGGGATTGAACAAACCGGAGAAGCAAATACGCGCGCAGACTCAGCAAATGATGAAAACCCAGCGTGCCTATGATGTTGAAGCGTACACTGTTCAGCCTCTTCCTGATCCTGAGGCGGTAAAATGTTATTACTTCCGCAATAAAAGCAGGTCTTTCTTTGGAGATTTAGACATTTATTTCACTTTCTCAAATGAAAAAGCACCGTTTGATCAATCTGCCTACTGGGAGGAATGGGAGCGGCAAATGCCACATTTCCATCTGGTGGATGTCGAATCAAACAACCACTTCATGATATTAACAGAACCTAAAGCCTCCAAAGCCATGTTAGAATTTTGCGAAAAACTCTATTCAAACAGGGGAGTTGTTAACGCGAATTTCCTTAAGGCTTTCCGGAAAAAACATGAAGCGAAAGAAGATGAATTGGTGAAGCGCTGAGAAACACAAACGCCCCCTTTTGAAGGGGGCGTTTTGAATATGTTATTTTGAAAGTAACACAGGGAGACTTTCTAACCCTCTTAAAAAGACATTTTTTCTCCATTGGATGTCATCAGGCGCTGCCGCGAGTTCAATATCCGGGAATCTCTTCAGAAGCGCGTTAAATGCAATGTGGCCTTCCAGTCTGGCTAGCGGCGCTCCTAAACAGAAATGAATGCCAAAGCCGAAAGAAATATGTCTGTTAGGCGACCGATTTATATTTAGTATTTCCGGGTTCTCAAAAAAGCTTGGATCGCGATTGGCAGATCCGATGCCTATAAAGATCATGTCTCCTCTTTTGATCGAAAACCCCTTGTATGTAAAGTCCTCGATGGCCCACCGATTTGCCATCATCACAACAGGCGAGGTGTATCGCAGCAATTCTTCAACAGCTGTAGCGATCATTTCAGGATGCTGCTTGAGCTTCTCGCATTCCTCCTTGTGCTGAAGCAATGCGAGAGTGCCCGATCCTAGCAAGTTAACAGTTGTTTCAAGACCCGCTACAACCAGTAAAAACAGCATCGAATAAAGCTCTTTTTCGCTTAACTTGCTGCCGTTTTCTTCAGCATGCACAAGTTTGCTGATTAAATCGTCTTTTGGCTGTATTCTTCTGTCGTGGATCAGCTTGGCGATATAGTCTTTAAATTCATGAAGGGCTTGATTAGTCAGCTCTCTGTTACTTTCAGAGGTATCAACCATCGCATTGGTCCAGATTTGAAACTGTGCCCGATCCTTTTTAGGAATTCCCATCAATTCAGATATAACAATAAAAGGCAAAGGGGATGCGAAGGATTTTATGATATCCGCTTTCTTTTCTTTTTCCATTTCATCTAAAAGCTGTTCAGAAATGTGTTCGATGCTGCCGCGCAGATTTTCAATCGTTCGGGGAGTAAATGCTTGATGAACAAGTGATCTCAAGCGGGTGTGATCAGGTGTGTCTTTTGCCAGCATATGATCGGATACGAAATCGATATCCTCGCTGACGTTGAGCATTTTGATTTGTTCTTGGCTCATCACGTTTTTAACGTCTCTTGTAATCCGATTGTCTTTTAAAAAGGCCATACAATCATCGTATCGGGTAATTAACCAAGCCGGATATGTACCTCCGAACCGTTTTAATTCAAACCGGTGAAGGGGATCTTCCTCTCTAAATCGGCCCAAAACTGAAAAAGGATTGTGATGAAATTCTTTCCCGTGCGGATGAAACATCAATTTTTCCATTTGCATTCTCCTCGCCTAATAGGGTAAATAGATGTTTTTGCAGAACCAGCTTGTGAAATACAGAATTATTTGAAACTTAATCCTGTCTCTAAAACTATATATCTATTTTAGACGTCATTCAATAGGGTGAAGAACGAAAAAATGAAAAAGTGGCTCCATTGTAAAGCAGCGCCTCTGAATGAAAGCTCAAAGGCGCTAAGCTGAATGATTTTGATGAAAGTGACCGTCAGCTGTGCTGGACATCAAATGTATAGACTGCACGATCTGTTACGACCTTCAATCCTTCGTTTTCTTGGTGAATATGAATATCACCTAATAAAGGAATCTCATAGGCGTTTTGCGGAAGCGGTATGTTGCCTTCTTCTGTGAATGTTGTTCCTTCGCCTTCTAAAACGAGTTCTTCATTTGCAACATAGTCATCAGGATGATTGGTGCTGCGTATCCCCACTTTTTCAAGGTGGAGAACAATCTGATCCAAGTCAGAAATCTCTTCATCATGGGTCAATTCACCTTTTCTAATATCAATTGTTTGGCCGACTTTTGATTCCAGCCATTGAGAAAGCTGTGTATTCGTGTGTGCCATCAATATTCCTCCTTTTGATCTACACGATACTATTCCCAATTGCTGCAACTTTTACACGGAAAAGAGCCGCCTCACCCTTTATGTATGAAACAACTTGTTGTTCAGTGCCTTGATATAACGTACAGCAGAACGCTGAACCGCTTCGTCGGCATTTTCTTTGACAACTTTTGAAAAAGCATTATAAATCCTGTTAAATTGAAGCGGTTTCACTTTGGCTGCTATTTCTTCAACTTTGGAGGCGGGGAGGGGAATGAGATTTGGATAGCTGTACATAAAGCTGACCCAGTTTCGATCGGCCGCAACCGCAATGATATCCCCGGTCAACAGACAGCCTTTCCCTTCATTGCCGTTGCGCCAATGGAGAACAGCCCCGCCTTTAAAGTGTCCGCCCAAGCGGTAAAGGTCCAGTCCCGGCTTCACGTTGAGCGTTTCCCCTGACCAGAACTGAATGTGATTGCTTGGCCTTGCCACCCATTCTTTGTCATCCTCATGAATATAGATCGGGGCCTGAAACGCTTCAGCCCACTCCACCTGAGCAGAGTAATAATGAGGATGAGACAGAGCGATGGCTTGAATTCCGCCTAATTCGTTGATTTGCTTAATTGTCTTTTCGTCAAGATATGAAATACAATCCCACAGCACGTTGAAGCCCTTATGCTGGATCAAATGTGCTGTTTGTCCGATCGCAAACTCTGGTTCAGTTTTGATGCTATAAAGATGTTCTTCTTCTTTTTTGAGGATGTTTTGAAGGTTTCCTTTTTCACGCATGTCTGCAAGGGTTGTCCAAGATTGTCCATCCGGATGAATATACTGCCGTTCGTCATCGCAAATCAGACATGAGTCCGGCGGATTTACTGTTTGCGCATGTTGTACACCGCATGTCTCGCAGATATAATATGGCATTTCTTTCACTCCCTTCATTTATTTTCTATATTTTATCCCATTATTATGAAAGTTCAAAATATAAAGCCGGCAAGTCTACTGAGAGATTTGCCGGCTCTATGAAGCTGTCTATTGGCCGGGAACGGAATTTTCTGCGTTGACAGCGCCCGCGCCGTAAACATTCGGATCTTCATCTTTCCATTTGTCCGTGCCATTTTTCAAAAGCTCTTTCACTTCATCAGGTGTAAGATCCGGGTTTTGCTGAAGGATTAAAGCTGCGATTCCTGCACATATGGGTGTTGCCATCGATGTTCCTGACATTGTAAAGTACTGAGATCCTACACGGCTTGACTTTTGAAGCTTATCGATATAAGAATTCGGAGAGCGAAGGGAAATGATATCAACACCCGGCGCTAAAATATCGGGCTTTACTTTCCCGTATACTGTTGGCCCGCGGCTTGAGAAGGAAGCGACCGTATCATCATCGCTGCTTGCGGTATCGTTATCGTCAAGGGCACCTACTGTCATCACCTTTTCGCTGACGCCCGGGCTTGCAATGGTTTGTGGATCAGGCCCAGAGTTTCCGGCAGCGACACAGACGACAATCCCAGCGTTCCACGCTTCGTCAACCGCTCTGACTAACGGGTCTTGCTGTTCATTATCATATCTAAGCGCATCGCCTCCGAGCGACATACTGATAATATCGATCGGTTCGTTCGGGTTGTCCTCATTGTATTGAATACACCACTCCACACCTTCAATAATATCCGCTAATGTTCCTGAACCTTGCTTATTCAGTACCTTCACGCCGATTAGATTAGCTTCCGGCGCTGGTCCGCGGTATTGGCCGGAAGAGGATGCGCCGCTGCTGGCGACATCACCTGCACAGTGTGTGCCATGGCCATTATCATCATACGGCTCAGTTTTTTGATTGACCATGTCGGCGAATCCGATAATCCTGCCTTCTAAATCAGGATGCGGGTAGATTCCTGTATCGACAACAGCGACGGTAACGCCTTTTCCAGTCAGGGTTTGCCCGTTTCTGACGACTTCCTTCGCGTGGCTTGCTTCGGTTGCCGTGTCTAGAAGCGCTTTGACTTCACGGTTTAAATACACTTTGCGGATATCGCTGCATTCAGAAAGAAGTAAATCTAGCGCTTGTGGGGTCACCTCCGCGCTGCAGCAATTGATTGTGTTGAAGCGTCTTTTTAGCTTGCTGCGTTTTTCTTTTTGCAGCACCTCTCCAGCCATTTGAAAGCCGGTCTCGTGACAGCCTTCCTCAAATTCAATAATGACCGACAATTTTTTTCGGTTTTTCAATTTGGTTTCGAAAAACTGATGCAAGAAGCAAGGAGTCCATTTGAAGGGCTTGTAAAGCTGCAATACGCTTTCCCGTAACGGCCAATCTAGCTTATGAGCATTTGCTCTCACCATTTGTACCATAGAGTACCCAAACATGTATTTTCCTCCTATTATAAGGTATTCTGTATACTCTATGAACGGATGATAGGTTTGGTAAGTTTGTTTGTCCTTCATAGTAAGCGGACAAGAGTTGGTTTTAATGAATCTTTTGAATCAAATACGAAAGGTTCAGGAGATGAGGCAATCATTGGGGATTGAAAAAGAACATTTGTTCGTATTATAATGTTGTCATCAAACTGGCAAGGAGAGAGCAACGTATGAATTTCTTCTTACATCGGTCTTTGGAAAGCCAAATGCCAATCAGCATTATATATATGAAGAAAGACGGAACGATTAGTAAAAGAACAATTATTGTAAGGCAGAAAAGCAAAACGCAAATCAAAGCTTTTTGTTTTTCGAAACAACAGATCAGAACGTTTTTGTTAGACTCTATTCTCTCTTGTGACTTTGTAAGAACAAATAAGCAAAACTTCCATTTTTCAGGCAGATAACAGGCTGTCCGTCTCAGCATGCCGGGCAGCTGCTAAAAAAACCTCCTTACACCTCTATACATGTATTTGCCAAGTGAGGTTGTTCCTACCTTTTTTGTCTTTCCTCTCAATCTTTTTTCACTCATATTTGAAACGAACCGCTATGAACCGTGACAATCAATTGATTTTTTGAAACCGGGAACTTTTTCACTGCTGATATAGTGTATACAATGGTAAGATAAAACCTATTGGCTAAACCTCATATAATGAACCGCGCCATTCTTATGAAAGGAGTTAAACATGAGAAGATTTTTACTAAATGTCATATTAGTCTTAGCCATTGTCTTATTTCTGAGATATGTTCATTACTCATTAGAACCTGAACCATCTAATCAGCCAGATACATATTCAAATTTCAGCAGCTTGGCAGAAAATGAGAGCCCAGCCGATTATGATATTTCTTATAATGAAAAAAAAGGAAGCAAAGTCTTAATTATGTCTCCGCATGGCGGAAGAATTGAAGGCGGAGTAAGCGAGCTTGTGCGGTATTTCAATAATGAATACTCTACATACCTGTTTGAAGGTTTAAAGTCACACGATAACCAAACACTGCATATTACAAGCACCAACTTTGATGAGCCATTGGCTGGAAAGAAAATCAAGGAGCATCAATATGTTGTGGCTTTTCACGGATATAAAGGGGAAAGCAAGAATACACTTGTTGGAGGCACAGACCGAAAGCGTGCGAAAATGATCGTAAGGGCCCTTGAGAGAAGAGGGTTTTCAGCTGAGTTAGCGTCATCTAAAAGCGGCCTTGCTGGATTGAATGCCGAAAACATTAACAACAAAGGGGAAACGGGGCTGAGTATCCAGCTGGAAATCAGCCGTGAGCAGAGAGAAGCATTTTTCGATGATTTTTATTATAAAAATAGGAAATACACAAAGAACAGTGAATTTTATGATTATGTCCGTGCAATCAACAGTGTCCTTGAACAAGAGTATTCATAACAAGCAGACAAGAAGACAAAATAAGAGAAGATCAGTAGACTGAAATAGGATCATTAAAGGAGGCAAAACAGACGATGGCAGATCATCATTTTTATTTAAAAGCGAACTGGCCGGGTAAACGCAACGACGTTGGTACGATCGAAAGCGGAAACCTCATCACATCTATTTCCATTCCTAAAGAAATGGATGGACCGGGAGAGGGGACCAACCCGGATGAAATGCTTCTCGGGGCGGCAGCAACCTGTTACATTATTACACTTGCTGCGATGATGGAAAGAAGCGGGCTGGAAAAAGAAGACCTGCAGATGGAGGCAGAAGGTATTGTCGACGTCACAAAAGGAGTCTTTACATACAAAAAGATCATTCACCGCCCCTCCGTCGTGCTCAAACAGGATGCTTCACAAGAGGATGTCGCATTGGCGCACAAGCTTTGTGAAAAGGCGGAGTCGTCTTGCATGATTTCACGCGCCATTCAAGGAAATGTCGAGGTGCAGCTTGAGGCCTCTGTAAAACGGAGTGGTGAATAAGAAACAGACGGTCACTCACAGACCGTCTGTTTTTTTTCTTCAGCAGGGGCTTTTGATTGATTTAAAACGACGACGCCTGCAATGACAAGCGTGAGCCCGAACACTCCCTTTAAACTGATGGTTTCGCCAAAAAGCAAAAATCCGACAATGGCTGTAAGCGCCGTTCCAACACCCGACCATGTCGCATACGCGCTTGATAAGTCTAATGTTTTTAAAGAAAAGCTTAGAAAGGCAAAAGCAGAAAGAAATCCGGCAATGACTCCGATAATGGGCCAGGCTTGTGTAAATCCTTCTGAAAGCTTCAGCATCGTGCTCCCGAAAACCTCAGATACAATGGCAAGAGCCAAATAAAGAAATCCTTTCATCATCATCAACACTCCCTTACTGCCAGTTAAGCAACACAACTCCTGAAATTAATAAAAGGATTCCGATAAGTCCTTTCACGTTCAGTTCTTCCTGGAACCATTTCACTCCGATCACTGCCGTCAGCACCGTGCCCACACCGCTCCAAGTTGCATACGAGAGGCTGAGGGGGATATGATTTAAGGTGAGTGACAGCATGTAAAGGGCGATGAAATAGCCAATCACGACCAAGGCGCTGGGCTTCCACTTTTTGAAGCCGTCAGACACTTTCAGCATGGCCGCTCCAATTGATTCCGAGCATATGGCAATCGTGAGGAATATGTATCCTATTAACATCGTAAATTCTCCTCACTTCAAATGTGTTTTGAGATCATAAAATCGTCAGCTAGAAAAATATTAGTGTATGCCTAACAACGAGTCAAGAGATTCATTTCCGGTCCCATATAAAAAAGACCCCTTTTTAAGAGGTCTGTTGTGATTAATAGTAATAAGGATATGGAGGATAGTAGGGATATCCGCCATACAAATAGGGATTAAATAAAGCGCTTCCTATAAGCCCGCCTGCAAGGCCGCCGATAAATGGTCCTCCAAAAAACCCAAATGGCCGGCCAAAACCAAATCCGTAGCCAAACCCGGGTCTTCCAAACCCAAATGGTCTTCCGAATCCGTAAGGCCTTCCAATGATCCTTGTATCTGCAGCAGTGAAATAATGATCTACCTCATTCATGTTTTCTTTCCTCCTGTCATAAAGTGTAGATGATGCAGTGTATTCAGCCTACCCGGATTTGATTGGGCGTTTGATGAAAAAGAAGGGGTGTGAACACATTGGGCCTGTATCCATCTGACTGGTCAAAAGCGCCGCCTCACGTACATGCTTATCTTGCCAAGACGACCAGAGAACAGGGACATTATCATCTCATTGAAGGGTTTACTCAGCCGGCAAACGGATCGAACACAGATCAGCATACACACTACTTTTCAGGGATTACGTCTTTTGAAAACGGACACTTTCACCGGTATTACGGTATAACGGGTCCTGCGATTCCCCGAACAGACGGCACCCATTATCACGAAATCGAAGAAACGACGTATCTGGCCTATAATGAGCCGATTGAGATCCGGTACGGAGGCGTTGTGTATGACCCGAATGATGACGGAAGAAAAACGCATCGGCATGCCCTGCAAGGAAAGACGAGAGAAATCGTCGGCAATGAGCCGCTCGGTTGGTAGAAGGATGTTTACCGACGCAAAAAAAGGGCAAAATGGATAGGTGGTTGTACATGATGAATGCTATAATGGGGGGAGATTTATAAAAGAGAGTGATACATATTGAATAATACGAAGCAGCCCGTTGTCATTTTAGTAGGACCGACGGCAGTGGGGAAAACAAATTTAAGTATTCAGCTGGCTAAATCCTTGAACGCGGAAATTATCAGCGGAGATTCGATGCAGGTTTATAAAGGGATGGATATTGGAACAGCTAAAATCACCGAACAGGAGATGGAGGGGGTGCCCCATCATCTGATTGACATTTTAGATCCCCAAGATTCCTTCTCCACTGCAGATTATCAAAGCTTAGTGAGAAACAAAATCAGCGAGATTGCCAAAAGAGGAAAGCTTCCGATGATTGTCGGCGGTACAGGGCTTTACATACAATCTGTGCTTTACGATTATACATTTACGGAAGAGGCGAACGACCCTGCGTTTCGGCAGAGCCTGCAAATGGCTGCTGAGCGGGAAGGTGCTGACTTTCTTCATGCCAAACTCGCTGCGGCAGATCCAGAGGCAGCAGCTGCGATTCATCCGAATAATACGAGAAGAGTCATTCGCGCGCTGGAAATTTTACATACGTCTGGAAAAACGATGTCTCAGCATTTGAAGGAGCAAAAAAGAGAACTCCTGTACAATGCAGTGTTAATCGGGCTGACAATGGATAGAGACACGCTTTACGCAAGAATTAATCAGCGTGTTGATATGATGATGGAGGCAGGTCTTCTTCCGGAAGTGAAACGCCTCTACGACAGGAATGTGAGGGACTGTCAATCGATTCAAGCGATAGGCTATAAGGAGCTATTTGCACATTTTGACGGTTTTGTGACGCTTTCTGATGCCGTCGATCAACTGAAGCAGAACTCAAGGCGATATGCGAAACGCCAGCTGACATGGTTTCGCAACAAAATGCAGGTGATCTGGTTCGATATGACACCACCCGTTGATATGGAACTGAAAAAAAAGGAAATTTTCACACATATAGCAGGAAAACTCGAACTTTAATCGAAACTGTATGATATAGAGAATCAAGGAGGACGAAACATGAAACCGATTAATATTCAGGATCAGTTTTTGAATCAAATCCGGAAAGAAAATACGTATGTCACTGTTTTTTTGCTGAATGGCTTTCAGTTGCGGGGTCAGGTGAAAGGCTTTGATAACTTTACCGTATTGCTGGAATCGGAAGGGAAGCAGCAGCTTATATATAAACATGCGATCTCAACGTTTGCGCCGCAAAAAAACGTCCAGCTTGAACTCGAATAGATCAAAAAACACCATGTTAAGGCATGGGGAGGCTGTCGGGGGAATTCCGGCAGCCATTTTTTAAAATTGATCCACTTTCGTTCCAAGCTTTTTTGTAAGCTGACCATGCCAAGGCACGGTCTTTTTTTATGAGATCAACATATGTGAATTGAAATGGTATATTATGTATAAAAAAGAATCTAGGAGTGACGCGACCTTGTTTGAAAGTGAGACAGAACTGAGACGGATCAGGATAGCGCTTGTGTGGATAGCTGTATTTTTGCTGTTCGGGGCGTGCGGGAATCAAGACACCATCATTGAAACAGACAGCGGCAATTCAGGCTATGAAACGCCTCAGCCAACCTCGTTTCCTCTTGAACATAATCATTTTGGCGTTGTGGAGGACGGCTATATCAAAATTTATGAGTATAATGAGTCCCGCAATGAGGTAAAGCTGAAAAAAGAATATTCGGATGATGATGAGCTTGAATAAAATTCACAAGCATCCGAATTTACAAAGCGGATGCTACCCGCTAAACTAAATACAGACACAGATCAAACAGAGGGTGAAAACATGAAGCATAAAGTGATCGTGAATCATTGGGAAGAAATTTGTGAAGATGATTCTTGCTATGAGTACGGAACAAGCATCATTGTGAACGGAAAAGAATTAATCAGAGAAGCGTCAATTATCAGCGCCTTGAAGGCGGTTTTAGAAGAGATCGGTGCGGATGTTGAAATAGAAGAAACAGTAGAGAGCGAAAAATGCTGTGATAGCTTAAGAAAAAAAAATCTAGACTACTAAGCAGTTTTTTTTCATGTTATGATATACATCGGCTTAAAAACGACACCCCGAGTAGGACGAGAGATCATTCTCGTTCTGCTCTCTTTTTTGGGCCCTGATGAGCCTGCCCATTTGCCTGATTTGATCAAAATATGAATTTTTCACGAAAACAAATCTATATATTGTGTTTTTGCTAGAGGATAGTATACTATATATAGTGTTAGTGATAAGAGATTCATATTTTTTGATAGGTCGTGATAAAACGTGGTACAAATCATATTTGATTCGAAAACAGGGAATGTTCAGCGGTTTGTGAATAAAATAGACTTTCAGCAGATACGCAAGGTGGACGACATTGACCACATGGACACTCCGTTTGTTTTGGTCACCTACACGACGAACTTCGGTCAGGTACCGGCATCAACACAATCATTTCTCGAAAAATACGCCCATCTTTTATTAGGAGTCGCTGCGAGCGGCAATAAAGTATGGGGCGATAACTTTGCAAAAAGCGCCGATACCATTTCAAGACAATATCAGGTGCCGATCTTGCACAAATTTGAACTCAGCGGCACATCTAAAGACGTTGAATTGTTTACTCAGGAGGTAGAAAGAGTTGTCACAAAATCAAGTGCCAAAATGGATCCAGTTAAATAACGAAATCATGATCCAAAAAGATGGAAAATTCCAGTTTGATAAGGATAAAGAGGCTGTACATAGCTATTTTGTAGACTATATCAACCAAAACACAGTTTTCTTTCACGACTTAAAAGAGAAGCTGGATTATTTGATTGAAAACCAATACTACGAAGAGGAATTCTTAAGCCTTTATTCTTTTGAAGACATTAAAGACGTGTTTAAGACAGCTTACGCTAAGAAGTTTCGTTTTCCTTCCTTCATGAGTGCGTTTAAATTCTATAATGACTATGCTTTGAAGACGAATGACAAGAAAAAAATCCTCGAGCGTTATGAGGACCGAATCTCAATTGTTGCGCTGTTCTTCGCAAACGGCGACACTGAGAAAGCAAAAGAATATGTGAACCTGATGATCAATCAGGAATATCAGCCGAGCACACCGACATTTTTGAACGCCGGCAGAAAACGCCGCGGTGAACTGGTGAGCTGCTTCTTGCTCGAAGTCAATGATTCTTTAAACGACATTTCAAGAGCGATCGATATCTCCATGCAGCTTTCTAAGCTGGGCGGCGGGGTTTCTCTTAACCTGTCCAAGCTTCGCGCCAAAGGTGAAGCCATTAAAGATGTTGAAAATGCCACAAAAGGCGTTGTAGGCGTGATGAAGCTCCTTGATAATGCGTTCCGCTACGCTGACCAAATGGGACAAAGGCAAGGATCTGGAGCGGCGTACTTAAACATATTCCACCGCGATATCAATGATTTTCTTGATACGAAAAAGATTTCAGCGGATGAAGATGTACGTGTCAAAACGCTTTCTATCGGTGTTGTCATTCCGGATAAATTCGTTGAGCTTGCGCGTGAGGACAAAGCGGCTTACGTATTTTATCCGCACACGATTTATAAAGAGTACGGCCAGCACATGGATGAGCTGGACATGAACGAAATGTACGACAAATTTGTCGACAACCCCCGGGTGAAAAAGGAAAAAATCAACCCGCGGAAATTGCTTGAAAAACTGGCGATGCTTCGTTCTGAATCAGGCTATCCATACATCATGTTCCAAGATAACGTGAATAAAGTGCATGCCAATAACCATATTTCCAAGGTGAAATTTTCTAACCTTTGCTCTGAAGTGCTTCAGGCATCACAGGTTTCTTCATACACAGACTATGACGTAGAAGATGAAATTGGTTTGGATATTTCCTGCAACCTGGGTTCACTTAACATTCTCAATGTCATGGAGCACAAATCAATCGAAAAGACGGTTAAGCTTGCGACAGACTCTTTAACACACGTGTCTGAAACGACTGATATCCGCAACGCGCCTGCTGTAAGACGGGCAAATAAAGCGATGAAATCAATCGGTCTCGGCGCTATGAACCTTCACGGCTATCTTGCGCAAAACGGCATTGCGTATGAAAGCCCGGAAGCGCGTGACTTTGCAAATACGTTCTTTATGATGGTGAACTTCTACTCCATCCAGCGCTCAGCGGAAATCGCAAAAGAGAAGGGCGAAACGTTTGATCAATATGAAGGATCAACCTATGCGACAGGTGAATATTTCGAAAAATACGTTTCAACAGATTTCTCACCGAAATACGAAAAAATCGCTACTCTATTTGAAGGTATGCATATCCCAACAGCAGAGGACTGGGAAAAGCTAAAAGCATTTGTGGCTGAACACGGCATGTACCACAGCTACAGATTATGCATTGCGCCGACAGGCTCTATCTCATACGTTCAATCAAGCACGGCGTCTGTCATGCCGATTATGGAACGGATTGAAGAAAGAACATACGGGAACTCAAAAACGTACTACCCAATGCCTGGGCTTGCATCTAATAACTGGTTCTTCTATAAAGAAGCCTACGATATGGACATGTTTAAGGTTGTGGATATGATCGGGACTATCCAGCAGCACATTGATCAGGGAATCAGCTTCACGTTGTTCTTAAAAGATACAATGACGACTCGTGATTTAAACCGAATCGATCTGTATGCACATCACAGAGGAATTAAAACCATTTACTATGCAAGAACGAAAGATACTGGGCAAGACAGCTGCCTTTCTTGTGTTGTTTGATTAAAGGAGAGTTTATAGTGACGAAAATTTATGACGCAGCAAACTGGTCAAAGCATGAAGACGATTTTACCCAAATGTTCTATAACCAAAACGTGAAACAGTTCTGGCTTCCGGAAGAGATTGCTTTAAACGGCGATCTCCTCACATGGAAGTACCTCGGGAAAAACGAGCAGGACACATATATGAAGGTACTGGCCGGACTGACTCTTCTTGATACAGAGCAGGGGAATACGGGGATGCCGATCGTGGCTGAACACGTAGACGGCCACCAGCGGAAAGCGGTGCTGAACTTTATGGCGATGATGGAGAACGCTGTCCATGCGAAGTCGTACTCTAATATTTTCATGACCCTGGCACCGACTGAAACGATTAATGAAGTATTCGAATGGGTTAAGCAAAATAAATATTTGCAGAAAAAAGCGCAAGTCATCGTCGGACTTTACAAAGCCATTCAAAAAGATGATGAGATTTCACTATTCAAAGCGATGGTTGCTTCCGTCTATTTGGAAAGTTTCCTCTTCTACAGCGGTTTCTATTATCCGTTATATTTCTACGGACAAGGAAAACTGATGCAGAGCGGTGAAATCATTAACCTGATCCTTCGTGATGAAGCGATTCACGGCGTTTATGTGGGTTTGCTTGCTCAGGAAATTTATAATAAGCAGACAGAAGAGAAAAAAGCAGAGCTTCGCGAGTTTGCGATCAACCTTCTGGATGAGTTATATGAAAACGAGCTTGAGTATACAGAGGACTTGTACGATCAAGTCGGACTCTCACACGATGTAAAGAAATTCATCCGCTATAATGCCAATAAAGCGCTGATGAATCTTGGATTCGATCCATACTTTGAAGAGGAAGACATTAACCCGATCGTTTTAAATGGATTAAATACAAAAACAAAATCACATGACTTCTTCTCTATGAAGGGTAACGGTTATAAAAAAGCGACAGTTGAGCCGCTCAAAGACGATGACTTTTATTTTGGAGATGAAAAAGAGCAGATCTAATATCTGCTCTTTTCGGCTTGAAGGTACAAATGAGGAGGACGCAGTAATCATGGGAAAAATGGACGAAATGATATTGGTCGCCCCGCGCGATGACGTGTTTAAGAAAGAAAGTTTAACCTTCCAGGGCGTGAACAGTGAAGATAGCAGAGTAGCAGAAATCATGGCTCAGATCGAAGCGGGCTATCGTGAAATGAGAAGGGGAGATGCAGAAGAAGATCCTCATTATAAGCAGCCGATTCCTTATGTCGTCATTAAGCGGGAAGATGAAGTTTTCCTTTACGAGCGGCTGGCCGGCGGCGGAGAATCACGTCTGCACAATAAACTTTCTCTCGGATTTGGAGGTCATATGAACTCTATTGAAGGAGCAGCCTCATTTTCAGAAGTCTTAAAGCTGAACACAGACCGTGAGCTTGACGAAGAACTGCAAATCAACGAAGAGGATAAACAGGCGATTGTCACACTGGGATTGATTAATGATGATGATAACAGTGTCGGCAAAGTGCATATCGGGATTCTTTCTGCGCTTCAATTGAAGCCAGGCTCACATGTGGAAGTGAAAGAGAAAGAACAAATTGCAGGAAAATGGATGAAAGTCTCTGAATTAAAACACGACGACATCTATAACCGTCTGGAAACATGGTCACAATTTGTTGTTGATATTCTTGAATAAAAAAACCCGGTTTCTCGCGATGAGGAGCCGGGTTTTTTATGAGACGCTCGTCCACGTCTAGATTATGATTCTAGAATCACAATAGCGTCAAAGCCGGCATTTTTCGCTCTTACAGCAAGTGCGTCTGCATTGGCTTTGGATAAAAATGCGCCAATCTGTACTTTGTATAATCCGTCCTTTAAAAGGACAATCGTGTCAAAGCCTTTAGCTTCGGCACTGCTTGCGAGTGAGTCCGCATTTGCTTTTACTTTAAATGCGCCGACCTGAACCTTATATAAGCTTGAACTGGAGGTCTTTTTAAGCTTAAAGGCTTGCTCCAATCCGTTTGCATGGCTTCTCGCTAAGCTTTGAATAAAGCTGCTTGTTTTCAGCTTATTCGCATCCGCTACGGTATCAATGAATCCGTTCTCAGTCAATAGGGCAGGCATTGCCGACTCCCTTAGGACGTGGAAGTTTGCTGTTTTTTTGCCGCGGTCTGCAAAGTTGACAGCTTGTATCACTTCAGAGTGAATCGCAGATTGGTAAATCGTCGTCGGGGCCCCCACACCCGGGTAAATATAGCTTTCAAAACCTGTGCCTCCCCCGGCATTAATGTGAATGGACAAAAAGAAATCTGCACCCCAGTTATTGGCAGCATTGGTCCGGTCGCTTAAGCTGACATATTGGTCGCTTGTCCGGCTCAGCAGCAAAGAAACGCCTTCATACTCATTTGTCAATATCGTACGCAAAGCTAAAGCGATTTGCAGGGTTAACGTTTTTTCTTGAAGGCCATTCCCTGTTGCGCCTGGATCAGAGCCGCCATGACCAGCGTCAATAAAAATTTTAACCATTCTCTATCACCTCATTACAGGATATGAAAAAACACGGCTTCTGCTTGTACGATTATCATTCGTCTGAAAAATGAGGAAATAACCCTTTCACATGCGGAAATTATTTCTCGGGAAAGCGCACAATTCAACATGAAGCGACAGCAGATTCTCTCTGAAGAAAAATGTGAAAAAATCATTTGTTTGTGAGTATTAGTATTATGGGGGCGGCTTGATTTCCGTTGATTCCATCTGGTCTTCGGCTTTGCGTCAGGAATTTGAAACATAAATGAATGCGCAGAGCTCCTTATATGCTGAGAAGAAAAAGAAATGTCTCAGGTATCTTAGGCCGAATGAGGGCGTCAAATTAAGCGAGTTTTGGCTTGGTTCCTGTTCAAAACCGAAAGCGCCATGCTAAACAGGGTGCGCAAAGGAGCTCGGGTGGGCTCTTCCGCTGACAAATTCGTTTGAGCTGTTAAAAGCGATATAGGAAATGTCCCTCAAGGGATGATAGAAACCTGATATTGAGTAAATAGTGAATGAGGTTTATCTGTCAAAGGCATATCACCATGTTCATATCTCAGTGTTCCTTACAAAATTGTTAAAAACAAAATCTCTTGGTTTGTCCACCCCATGTCCTTGAATATAATAAGAAATAAAGTATTTCTCGGGAAAGCGCAAGATTCCTTATCATTCCCGATAAAAGCAATTGTTTCGACACATGATAGGCGTTTGTCACAAAGGGCATCCGCTTGAATATCATATAGAGAGAACAGAGAGGTGAAAATGTTGGAGCGCGCTGTGACATATAAGAACAACGGACAGATCAACATTATTCTTAACGGACAAAAGCAGGTGCTGACGAATGCTGAGGCAGAGGCGGAATATCAAGCTGCATTGCAAAAAAACGAAGCGAAGCACGGTATTTTAAAGGAAATGGAAAAAGAGATGAGCACGTTGGTTGGGATGGAGGAAATGAAGCGTAACATCAAGGAAATATACGCTTGGATTTTTGTAAACCAAAAACGCGCAGAGCAAGGCTTGAAGGTGGGGAAGCAAGCCCTGCACATGATGTTTAAAGGAAATCCGGGAACAGGAAAAACGACGGTTGCTCGGCTGATCGGCAGGCTGTTCTTTGAAATGAATGTCTTGTCAAAAGGCCACTTGATAGAAGCAGAGCGGGCTGATCTGGTCGGGGAATATATCGGCCACACCGCCCAAAAGACGAGAGATTTAATCAAAAAATCATTAGGAGGCATTTTGTTTATAGACGAAGCCTACTCGCTGGCAAGAGGCGGCGAAAAGGACTTTGGGAAAGAAGCGATCGACACGCTCGTCAAGCATATGGAAGATAAACAGCATGAGTTTATTTTGATCCTCGCCGGATATTCTCGGGAAATGGATCATTTTCTCTCATTAAATCCCGGTCTCCAATCAAGATTTCCCATCTCTATTGATTTTCCGGATTATTCTGTCACCCAGCTCATGGAGATAGCGAAACGAATGATCGCAGAAAGAGAATACCAGCTCAGTCAAGAAGCGGAATGGAAATTGAAAGATTACTTAATGACAGTAAAAAGTACGACAAGTCCCATTAAATTCAGCAATGGCCGTTTTGTCAGAAATGTAATCGAAAAATCGATCAGAGCGCAAGCCATGAGGCTTTTAATGGGCGATCAATACTTAAAGAGCGACTTGATGACCATTAAAAGCCAAGATCTTTCCATTAAAGAAGAAGCATCTGGCTCCGTATAGGCCTCTCAGCTATCGAGAGGTCTGTTTTTTGTTGTATTTCTAACTTTTCAAAGCAGTCGATTTGTGGTATACACATGCAGGGTTTGGTATGATAATACTACTGCCCAATATGCAAAAGAAAGGAACATCCATTTGAACGAACAGGAAACAAGACAGGAAAAAGCCATTTTAGTCGGATGTCAGCTGCCGCATATCACGGATGAGCATTTTGAAAATTCTATGGAAGAGCTTGCATCTCTGACAAAAACAGCAGACGGAACCGTATTGACCAGCGTCACTCAAAAAAGGAACAGGGCTGACGCCGCTACATATATAGGAAAAGGAAAGGTAGAAGAGCTGAAGGCATTGGTGGAAGAGCTTGAAGCTGATCTCCTTATTTTTAATGATGAGCTGTCGCCGAGTCAATTGAAGTCATTGGCAACTACAATTGAAGTGAAAATGATTGACCGCACGCAATTGATATTAGATATTTTCGCAAAGCGGGCGAGAACGAGAGAAGGCAAACTCCAGATTGAACTGGCTCAGCTGCAATATGCACTTCCGCGTCTGACGGGGCAAGGAATTAATCTCTCCCGGCAAGGCGGAGGAATCGGGGCGAGAGGTCCCGGGGAAACAAAACTGGAAACCGACCGCCGCCATATCAGAAATCGTATTCATGAAATCAACACACAGCTCTCGACTGTCACTCGCCATAGAAGCCGATACCGTGAAAGAAGAAAGAAAAATGGCGTGCTTCAAATTGCGCTTGTCGGATACACAAACGCGGGGAAATCGACATGGTTCAACCGCTTGACAAGTGCAGACAGCTATGAAGAAGACCTTCTGTTTGCCACACTGGACCCGATGACCAGAAAAATGGTCCTGCCAAGCGGCTACAGCGTACTTCTGTCAGATACAGTAGGATTTATTCAGGATCTTCCGACGACACTGATTGCTGCATTTCGGTCAACACTTGAGGAAGTCAAAGAAGCGGATTTGATCCTGCATTTGATTGATTCCTCTAATGAGGATTACCCGGGACACGAAAAAACGGTGCTTCGGTTGCTTGAGGAACTTGAAGCCGATGACATCCCAATGCTGACGGCTTACAATAAGCGTGATCAAAAGCTGCCTGACTTTATTCCGACGGCCGGGAGAGATCATATTATGGTCAGTGCGAAATTTGAGGAAGACGCTGATACGTTTAAAGAAGCGATTCAGCGCTATTTGCGCCAAGAACTGTTAACGTCTTTTGAAGCACGTGTGCCGGCAAGTGAAGGGAAGCTTCTTTCCAGAATCAAATCGGAAACGATGGTTGACCGGTTCTGCTTTGATGAAGAAAATGAACGGTACGACATATCAGGTTATGTACAAGAAGAGCAAAGCATCATCGGTGAATTAAAGAAGTATATGTAGGAAGGAAATACAAAAACATGTTTGACACATTAACACACGGAGAATTATTGGAAAAAACGGCAATGGAAGTGGAAGCGGACATTGCCGGCGTTCATAAACAAATAGAAGAAATCAGTGAGCGCAATGAATGGAGAGTGCTTCAAAGCTATAGAAAACACAAAGTAAGCGACACTCATTTCACGCCGTCTACTGGATACGGCTATGATGATATCGGAAGAGATACGCTTGAAAGCATTTATGCGGATGTGTTTGGCGGAGAGTCGGGATTGGTAAGACCGCAAATTATCTCAGGCACACACGCCATTTCCATTGCTTTGTTCGGGGTTCTCAGACCGGGAGACGAACTCCTTTATATCACGGGCAAGCCATATGATACGCTAGAAGAAATTGTGGGCGTCAGAGGCGGAGAAAACGCTGGGTCATTAAAGGATTTTCAAATCGGCTACAATGCGGTTGATCTGACGGAAGACGGTAAAATAGACTATGATGCAGTCGCCGCTGCGATCAATCCGAAGACGAAAGTAATCGGCATTCAGCGCTCAAAAGGATATGCGAATCGTCCTTCTTTCTTACTCAGTGAAATAAAAGAAATGATCCGTTTCGTAAAAGAAATCAATGAAAACCTGATCGTTTTTGTGGACAACTGTTACGGAGAATTTGTGGAGGACCTTGAGCCTTGCCATGTCGGAGCCGATCTGATGGCGGGGTCTCTCATTAAAAATCCCGGCGGCGGCCTTGCGAAAACAGGCGGCTATCTCGTTGGGAAAGCGAAATGGATTGAAGCTTGCTCATACCGTATGACGTCACCGGGCATCGGCAGGGAAGCAGGGGCATCTCTTTATTCGCTCCAAGAAATGTATCAAGGCTTCTTTTTGGCGCCTCACGTTGTGTCGCAAAGTTTAAAGGGAGCTGTGTTTACAGCAAGGTTCCTAGAAAAACTAGGCTTTACTTCAAACCCTAAATGGGATGCGAAAAGAACGGATTTGATTCAATCTGTTGAGTTTTCTGACAGAGAAAAGATGATTGCCTTTTGTCAGGCGATTCAATATGCATCACCGATCAATGCGCACGTGACCCCTTATCCGGCCTACATGCCGGGATATGAAGATGATGTCATTATGGCAGCAGGCACATTTATTCAAGGAGCAAGCATCGAATTATCAGCAGATGGACCTATCCGCCCGCCGTATGTAGCGTATGTTCAGGGAGGATTAACCTATTCGCATGTGAAGAATGCCATCTGCAGTGCAGTGGATTCACTCATGGAAAAGCAATTAATTTAAATTTTTTAAAAATTTCACTGAATTTGATGTTAAGAATCCTTACATCTTATTGACACAAAATATAACATCACCTATAATGAAACTAAGTTAAGAAAAGGAGGAAATTGAGATGAGTGATAATATTCGCCGCTCAATGCCTTTATTTCCAATAGGAATTGTCATGCAGTTAACTGAGTTATCAGCAAGGCAAATTCGATATTATGAGGAAAATGGACTGATATTTCCAGCGAGAAGCGAAGGGAATAGACGATTATTTTCGTTCCATGATGTAGATAAACTGTTAGAAATCAAGCACCTGATAGAACAAGGTGTAAACATGGCAGGAATTAAACAAATTCTGGCGAAAGCAGAAGCCGAACCAGAGCAAAAACAAAACGAGAAGACGAAAAAACCAATGAAGCATGATCTGTCCGATGACGAACTAAGACAGCTCCTGAAAAACGAGCTCATGCAAGCCGGCCGTTTTCAACGAGGGAATACATTCCGCCAAGGCGACATGTCCCGCTTCTTTCATTAATCCGTTAGCAACTGTTTTGCTATATACATTTACCTTTTAAGAGGAGGAGTTTTACGAAATGGCAAAGTACACTAGAGAAGATATCGTAAAATTAGTAAAAGAAGAAAACGTGAAGTATATCCGTCTTCAGTTTACTGACATTCTTGGAACAATCAAGAACGTTGAAATTCCTGTAAGCCAGCTTGAAAAAGCGCTTGATAATAAAGTCATGTTTGACGGTTCTTCTATTGAAGGATTCGTTCGCATCGAAGAGTCAGATATGTACCTGTATCCAGATCTGAATACATTTGTTATCTTCCCATGGACAGCTGAAAAAGGTAAAGTAGCACGTTTCATCTGTGATATCTACAATCCGGATGGCACACCTTTCGAAGGTGACCCGCGAAACAATTTAAAACGGATTCTGAAAGAAATGGAAGATCTCGGCTTCAGTGATTTCAACCTCGGACCTGAGCCTGAATTCTTCTTATTCAAATTAGACGAAAAAGGCGAGCCGACGCTTGAACTAAACGACAAAGGCGGATATTTCGACTTGGCTCCAACTGACTTGGGAGAAAACTGCCGCCGCGATATCGTACTTGAGCTTGAAGAGATGGGCTTTGAAATCGAAGCGTCTCACCACGAAGTAGCGCCTGGCCAGCACGAAATCGACTTTAAATATGCTGGTGCTGTCCGCTCTTGCGACGATATCCAAACGTTTAAACTAGTCGTCAAAACAATTGCCCGCAAACACGGTCTGCATGCGACATTTATGCCAAAACCGTTGTTCGGTGTGAACGGTTCCGGTATGCACTGCAATCTCTCACTCTTCAAAGATGGCGTTAACTCATTCTATGACGAAAACGCAGATCTTCAGTTAAGTGAAACAGCGAAACACTTCATTGCAGGTATCGTGAAGCACGCAACAAGCTTTACAGCAGTAACAAACCCGACTGTGAACTCTTACAAACGTCTTGTCCCTGGCTATGAAGCACCTTGCTACGTAGCATGGAGCGCGCAAAACAGAAGCCCGCTTATCCGTATCCCGGCTTCCCGCGGCATCAGCACACGTGTTGAAGTACGAAGCGTAGACCCAGCTGCTAACCCGTACCTTGCACTCAGCGTATTGCTTGCTGCAGGCTTAGACGGAATCAAAAACAAACTGGAAGCGCCAGCTCCAATCGACCGCAACATCTACGTGATGAACAAAGAAGAGCGCATGGAAAACGGAATCGTTGACCTTCCAGCAACACTTGCGGAAGCGCTAGAAGAATTCAAATCAAACGAAGTCATGGTCAAAGCGCTAGGCGAGCACCTATTCGAACACTTCATCGAATCAAAAGAAATCGAATGGGATATGTTCAGAACACAAGTTCATCCTTGGGAACGCGAACAGTATATGTCTCAGTATTAATCTCTCAATCCCTTGACACTATTGGTGTCAAGGGATTTTTTGATTTTGATTAATAGAATGAGGAATTAGTATTTTTGGTCAATGACCAAATTATGACCAAACATATTTGAAGTTAGAAATCTAACTCTGCGATTGAGGACATAAAATATTACAAATTTAGAAGCGTATATGTATTGGTGTATTTATTACACAACCTATAGGAGGTAATAAATGAGAGTCATTAAGGGAGAACATTGAATATGATCCTTTTAAGGTTAAAGGACATCAGTGAAGTTGAATTTAACTTTGCCTCAAGAATATAAAAATTTGATCATAACAAAATGGTGGATTGATTTAATTTTAATGCGTTCCAAAGAAATCAGGAAACATCTTGGTCAGACGACCATATTGAAGTTGAGGGGTTACCACAAAAACTGTTGTTCATACAGGGAGATGGACACAAATGGGTTGCATTAGATTATCGCCAAACTAATGAGAATACACCTGTACAGTACTTTGACCTTGAATTAAATACTGACTTTAGGATTGCCGACTTATTTGATGAATTTTTATCTAAGCTATACACATATGAATGCGAAGATGAAATTCTTGAATACGATAACTTAGATTTTGATGAAATTCATACTATTAATCTAAATGATCCTGATGCTATACAGAAAGAAGAAGTCGAAAAAATATTGGTTAGTAAGAATTCTATGGAGTTTCATAAAATTTCTCTTTTTCCAATCCAAGATCTCGAAGACCTAGTGTGGATACTGCACATTATTAGAGAAAATTCCATAGGGCAAAAGGTGATATGGCTTTTGAATTGGCTGATGTATTGATATCAATTGTTTCTTCGTACACACACCAAATAAAGTCGAACAATTTAAGAACTATAGTTTGAGAAGCTGCTCAGGAGGTAGGAAAGTCCAAAAACGAAGATACTGAGATGATTTTAGATCAACTTAAAGACTTCATGTAAAACAAACTTTAATTTCCTCTCTTGTTTATTCTTAATATCATCTTGACAAGAATGGTAATGTGTTAAAATCTTAAGAATAGAAGGAATCAATGAAAAAAGTATACAGAGGATTAAGACATTCGTTTTGAGTTAGTTTCTGCCGATCATGTTTTGGTATATTCATATTATCGTTGCTGTCTCATACAATGGAAAAGTTAGCTTTTTTGATGAAAATCTAAATAAGAAAAAATCTTTCAAATTCTATGCAGGCAATAGTGAAATGTTATTGAATGATATTAAATTTGATGATAGTAACATGTACGTCCTTATCAAAGGGTTTGACATGCAAAAAGAGAATGTCTTAGGGAAAATAACCTCCTATGACTTAAAATCAGGGAAAAAGGTTAACACAACACCATTAAAAGTGAAAAAAGAATGGGAAATTGCTCGTTTTGAATTATTGCATAATGAATAAGATTAGGAGGATATCTCATTTGGGTGGTCCTGCATTTTTAATACTACTTGTACTGCCGGCTGTATCATTTATCTTAGGGATAATTGGATACTTTATTTTCAAAAGAGTATGGGTAACAACCTTGATTATATTCGTATTCTCTTTAGTTTTTATGCTAATTGAAATAGGATTAGAGCCAACTTTTTTAATCTGGGTGTCTATCATGACAGTTGTATGTTTTATATCTGGAATTCTAACTAAATCCATTGTAACTTTGATTAGAGGATGATAGTAGAAGCGAAGCTTTGCGATAACGTTGACAGCATTTTTGTCGTACATTTCTTTCAATAAAACCTTAAGTAATATGGGAACTTGATTTGCTCCTAATTAACCCCTTTTATAAGGGGGTTTGATTTATTACCAACATTCACATTGAACTTTTGTTCTTATTTGTATTGAATAGAGAACATTTGTTCCGCCAATATTAGATCAATAAAGGAGTGGGTCGATATGCTTAGAGATCGAGGAACAATCAAATTTATATTAAATGTCAAGAACTTAATTTAAAACCAGTTTCGGGAAGTCTTTTTATATAATGTCACACAAAATGTAATGGAAAAGTAGGTGTTTTAAAGTGATTCGTGACAGAGGCCGAATTAAGTGGGTTTCCATGATGTTACCGGAATATGTAAAATTACTAATGGCATACAATGAAAGTTTAGATAAAGTTAAAAAAACGGTTTTGGATGAACAAAAAATATGAAGAATTTAATGAAATTATCTGCGGGGCTATGGAAGGGAACATTATTCTACAATTCACCTTCTATCAAAAAGGGGAAATGAAGAAACTTGCGGTAATATTCATTATATCGACAGCTAAAAAGAGAATTGCGAATTGTTGATTACTCGACTAAAAAACATGTTTTAAAATTAGGAGATATTATTGAAATTGAGCAATATTAAGAAAATTAGAAATGCAAACTTAATAAGGGGTAGCGTAAGGTCAGGAAAATGCTAATATTTAAAAGCCCAATTTCTAAGTATTGAATTTGAAAAATTGGGCTTTTTTCACTCCGCAATCGCGCCCTTTTTCTGAACAAAGTTGCGATCTTCATATAGTGCTTATAGACAAGGGGGGATTCCAACAGAGGTAGTTATCAGTTGATTAGCTTGGTAATTGAAGATGATGAAAGAATCAATGAAGGACATATTAGAAAACGTCCTTAAAGTTGAAAGCACCTTAAAAAACAGCGACTATAAACAGTTTTTCTTAACTGGCCAAGTTTAAATCAGCGACTGACATTCGTTAAATTACTTCCCCATTCTCCGTTTGGGGTTAACCAACTTATTATTCTATCCTCAAGCAGATCACCAACAACTTCTTCATATTTTTTTCGATAAGGCTTTGGCAATTCTTCCTGTAACCAACTGTCTTTTGTACCTTGCCAGATTTCATAAATTACAAGATCATCTGGTTTTTCAATATCATCACTTATAATAGCATTTATAAAGGTAGGTTCGTTTGACATCACTTCAACAAGTGAATAAAGTGATTTTCGAAAAGCTTCTTTTTTGCCTGCTTTAACTTTGAAACGAACGTTTAAAACAACTTGATTGGCATAGTTAGTCATAGTAATACCCCTCAAAAAGTTTATTTAAGAATATTCCCGTTAAACCTATTTCCTAGTGTAATAGAATGCGCTTCCTTATTCAACAAAAGTGCTATTTGTTCCAGAATATGCGCCCCGTTTTAACGATTAGCCTTCTTCCATTCCCTCGCAATTATTCAGCCTTTATTCTCCTTCGGTGATCCTCCACAATATGGCCCTTTAATGGAATAAAGAAGGGTGAAAGTATATTAAGTTTCAATAATATAGTTTTCAAACTGTTCGTAAACCCACTTTTGTTGTTATCTACTAGGATGATTCCGTTCAAGTGAGTTCAGAGCTATCTTACGCTCACTGAGCGGCTTAACCGCAATTGACTGACCGTCTTTGTAGATAGCACCAAAGACACAGTAAACAATCTTATGGTCTGATTTTTTGGACATAAAACGTTCCATTACAGCCTCAAAGTCAGGAGCACCACCTGGGGCAGCTACAATAACTTCACCATCGAGTACTGTTCCATCTGGAATATCTAAGTCCAAGAGTTCTGGAAACTTGCTTGTTATTTCATTGTTGTGACGAGTATATAGCTTAATCTGGAAAAGTTGCACCGTTTCACCCCTTTGGATTGGTTATCTAAAGGGGTGTTTTTATATTGAAAGAAAAAGAACATCTGAAGTTGAAAGTGGATTAAAAAACTGTTGAGTGACAATAGAGTTGTTCCGTTAAAGGGCCATATTGTTGAAGATCAACAGGAACTTTTAGGAAGGAAAATGATGTTAAAATGAAGCTTAAAGCAAAGGAGGTGTTAGAAAATTGTGTTATGAAGTTGTAAATACAACAGTGTTTTCTCTGGAAAACGGTGGAGGTAACCCGTGTCCTGTTGTTTTGAATGCAGATAGTTTAACAACAGATAATATGCAAAAGATGACAAAGGATTTTGCTCATGAATCAGCCTTCGTTTTAAAACCAACTCGTTCTGATTGTGATGTAAAGATTCGTTTCTTTGTTCCATTACATGAGATGGAAATGTGCATCCATGCGACTATAGGAAGCATTACAGTTCTCGTTAACCGAGGTATGATAAAACATTCAGCGACTATAGTGGAGACAATGTTAGGGCCTGTTAAAGTTGAATGGGAAGTAAAAGGATCGAATTTAGATGTTAATGTGGATCAATTCTCCCCCCAATTTTTGAATGTAAATCCTACAGTAGAAGAAATATGTAAAGCATTATGTATTGGAATAGATGACATAAATAATTTTCCTATTCAATCTGTCTCTACGTCTCGTTATAAACTAATTATTCCTTTAAAAAGCGTGGGAACTCTTAACAATCTTAAACCTAATTTTGAATACCTTTGGAAATTATGTGATGAGTTTAACACTACTGGGTTTTATCCTTTTGCCATTGAGCAGGAAAGCAAGCAATATATCCAGGCACGTCAATTTCCTAGGAGAGCTGGATACAACGAAGATCCGGCAACTGGTGTAGCCGCATCTGCATTAGGGGCATATTTAACCGAAAATAAGGTGTTCTACCCGTTAAAAGATGGTTGGAACAGCTATAAGATTATTCAAGGAGTCGCTATGGGGCGGCCTAGTATTATTAAATCCGAAACTTTTATACAAGAAAGCAAAATTATTAGAACCCGAGTAAAAGGAAACGCAATAGAAAAACTCTGTTAATGGTCTTCAACAAACGGGCGCGATTGTTGAACAACATAGGTAGAAAATGATTAATCTTTTTTATAAAAACCAAACTAAAATCTAATGAAGAAGAAGCCATTTTGATCAATCTTTTTTCAAAATGGCTTCTATTTATTTATCGTAAAATAAGGGTTTGTAAGGTATTTTTGCTCAAACCTTATTTCAAAGCTACATTTTTAAATTACCATAGATTACCTAAATGCAGTTTTTAAACTTTCGAAGTTCAGCGGCGTTGGTCCCGGGTGGCATGAAGCCACTACCCCCTAACCATTTATTATCATTGAGAAATTTCTGTACAAATATATTCGAGGTAACATCGGCTATTTATGTACAGTGACATAATTATGTACACGTAATGAATTAGGTAAAAACGCATGTTATATAAGTACGTGGATATATTTTTTAATATTGTACATTACCATTTATTGAGATACTTTCAGCTCAGTGATATAGTCCTCGTCATCAAGCGGTTCCTTTATCAAATGCAATAACATTGGCGATACAAACAAAATATCACCTTCTACTTAGAATACAATAGCTAAGCGAAAGTGATATAAAAGCAATATGGCAGTGGGACTTAATGGGCTTCAATAAGATCAGGTGAATTGTTTTTAGGTGAATTCACTAAAGATGAAACCCGGTATGCTTCCATGTCATTGGGGCCGTATGGCTGCAGTAAGTTTTGCAGATAATCAGGATCAGTATTTTTAGGGTTGAGCCATTCCCTTTCATTGTGATTAGTAAGGATAACCGGCATCCGATCATGAATGTCTTCCATAAGCTCATTAGGCTTTGTTGTGATAATTGTGCAAGTATACAACGGATTGCCTTCTGGTGTGTTCCACTTTTCGTATAAGCCTGCAAAAGCGAAGAGGTTGGACGATTTAAGTTTAATCCGCATAGGAATCTTAGTCTTTGGATCAAGGCGTTTCCATTCATAAAAACTGTCAGCGGGTATGATACAACGTTTGCTGACGAGCGGCTTTCGAAAACTTGGTTTCTCGGCCAATGTTTCAGCTCGAGCGTTGATCATTTTATAACCAATCTTTTCATCTTTAGCCCAAGGAGGGATAAGCCCCCATCTAAGTTTGCCCAGACGGTTGTTTGATCCATCGTTAATGATTGTAAGGATGTTTTGTGATGGAGCGACATTATAGCTTGGGTGATATTCATCTTCAGATAAGAATTGATCTATATTGAATTGCTCAATGATGTCATCAAACTCAGAGAATAAAGTGAACCTGCCACACATGTTCATCATCCTTTAGGGTTTTTGAATATTGTACAGGCTTGATACATGAAAATCAAAAAGGAGGAATGTGATGCAGCAAACAGTTGAGGTTAAAGAAGTTGAAGTGTTGATTAGGGGAATATGAAGAAAGAAAAAGTTCACTGATATTTATACATTCAACAGTTTTCTGGTAGACTGTACTATAATAAGAAAGCCCCCAAAATTGGGGCTTGAATCTGCGTTAATAACCATTAAATCCCTTAATTTCAAAGTTTTCTGTATCGAGATTTAGGCTATTCAATTGCTTTAACAACACTTCGAATTTTAAGCAGTCACCGTTTCTTAATTCTTCTGGAATATCTTTATGACTTGCAATTTTCATTCCAGTCTCAATCCACTGTTTTCGGTATAACTGAATTGCAGCTTCAATTAAGTGATCTGGAGTTACTATAAAACCTAAGCTTACGTCATGATCTTCACTGTAGCCGTATTCAAAATCGCAACAAGGGCAGATATCAAATGTTTTTTGATACTCACCATCATTGTTTAAGGGGTTTTGAATTAATCCTTTATATCCGCAAATTAAACATGTATATAATTTTGCCATAGCAATCCCTCTTTATAAGTTCCTATTGATTTTTATAATAATTATAACCAGCTTTTTTATTTGGATGTTTTGGCTTGATTGTAAGTTATTATAGTATCTTTATTTCCTTGTCGTTCTACAGATAAGAATTCATTTGTCTTCTTATTACCTTCAGGGGGATGGTCATCTTACTTAGCGGGTTTAGCAAATATGGTTATTTTAGGCGAATATCCTGTTGTTTATTTTAAAGATCGTAAAGAGTTTAAAATGGCTGGGGCGACACTAATGACACGCCACAATGTTACAATTTATGAAGATAAAGATCGCAAGAAAAAAATTGGCTCAGATAGCTTTATCATTACAGATAGAGGTGGACCAAAAGCTGCTGATAAATAAGTTTAACCAAAAAATCCTCCCAGAAAGGGAGGATTAATACTACATATTGACTAAAGTGTAAGTCAATGAAACGATGAATAATAAATACGAAATATAAGAAATTGCTTTTGAAGAACTTGTTTTATGTCTTTGGAATGTATAAATAAGTGCAAAACCTAGGAAGAAAACTGTTACAAACCAAGAAGTGTATTGTGGAAAGATGGCGACCAGCAAAACCATGATTGTTGAAAAAATAAATGATGAGTAATGAGTAACTTTATGATCATTATTCAAAGAAATCACCTCTACAAATTTTTACCCAATTTAGTGTGTATTAAAACATTATATAAAAAGGAGAATAGAAAAATGCCAAACATTATTTTAAAGAACAAGATGAAGCAATTAAATAATTTAGAAACAAATTAAATTTATCAGACAAAGACTTATACATCCCGTTGATTAATTTTGAACTACTTAGAGACAAGAATGAACAATAATTTCACACAGAATCGAGAGAAAAAGTGATGGAGATTAAGGTCGGCCAATACTACGCTCTTGAATACACTGATGAAGAAGGGAGCACGGAAATAAATATAATTAAAATCTTACCAAGCCTACCGCATAGGTCAGATGCTCTTGCCAAATCTGAAACGTTGTATGTCAAAGACGGTCAAGTGCGTAATATGTACACAAATGATTGGGCTAAAGAGTCAATTAAGCGTATAGCCACCAAAGCTGAAATTACGTTGTTTAATAAAACCAGAGAAAAAATAGGTGAGCTAAAATCAGATGGGGAACTTGTAAGTTCTGAATAAAACAGCAGTTTTAATTAGATATGACCTCACTGTATAATAAAGGAAACAGATCGGGGGATTGCAATGAAAACTCTTAAAATTTAAATTTGATAATTCGTTCTTTGACTTACATGCAGCGTTTAAAGTTAATTTGGATCTTCAAACAGATTATGATATCCAGAAGGATATGATTATGATAAGTAAAGCGATACTCAAAACAGCTGGCTATACAAACTCCTTAATCTAAGATACATACATTAGATATGAAGATAACAACTCAGTTTATTGTCATTATTGCTTTGAAGAAACTAAGTAAATTTTCGCCATCATAAACTCTGGTCTATATTTGGTACTTATTTGGGAGGAAAGTATGTCAATTTTAACAATAACTGAAATCGTGTTAGTGGCAACTATATTAGGATTATTTGCTTGGACTTTTAAAAAAGAAAAAAATGCTGATGAAAACGTGTTTAATTATGCTAGATATATGATTTATTTGCTTGTAGCAGAAGTTGCAATGTTTGTGATATTTCAAATTGTTTAAGTTAAAACATATATTGTAAGGGATTTTAAGGAAGGATCTAGATAATGTTGTAGAAGCATTCATCATGAAAGGGGTTATAAACATGCAAGTTTTAAGGATCTTTATTGTTCATGTCTTGTCTGCGTTATCAGCTGCTGCTGTTTATGTTTTTGGCATTAATTATGATGGCTACTATCCATACATTCTAATAAGTGCTATTCTCTATATCTTTTATTTAATCTTTGCAGCCCCTGTACAATACTTCTTAAATCGTAAACCAAAAAGGTTTTACCTGAAATATTTACTCATATACTTATTCTTTTCCTTCTTAGTATGGTTATTCTTCGCTTTAATCACTGATCCAATGAACACCTTAGGGATTCTATTATCATATGAAATTTACTTATTTAGCATTTCATTTGCTTTTATCTTTTGGGTCTGGGACTCAGTGTTTCTGCAAAACAAGGCAAAGACAGCAATCTAAGTTATCACAATCTACAAGCTCATGATACATTTAAGGAATAACGGTAAAAATTGGATTTGACCTCATGAAGAATAATTCAGAATGGATTTACTGTATTTTGAAAGGGGTCGAGTAAGGTGAATAGAAAAAAGGATGAAATACAAAGAAAATATAGGGAACAAATGAGAGAGAAGACAGAACAAGAAAAAAAAGATGGCAGTTCACATACTTTTGAGATTGTTGTTGTACTAGCCATCATTATATTGCTGATATTCTTTAATTCAGTATTCAAAGCTTTTTAGATAAAAGAATCGTTAATTGTAAAAATGCAGGCTATTTTTTAAAAAAGAGCCCAGTGCAGTCAAACCAATTCTAAGTACTAATGCTTCAATCTTTCTGATTAGAAAAAAAGGGGTTAAATGAGTTTGAGGATATTCACCATATGGAAGAATTTGAGGACTTGAAACTTCAAGGGGCAATTAATGCTTAAATAATGAATCACTACATATTGGGGATATAAAAAATGAAATTAAATAATGAATTTATAAATATAGCTAAAACTCTTAATAAAGAGTTAGACACTATTCCATTATTATAGGGCTCTTTAGGTCTTGAAAAGGTAACTGGGTTGGATTTTTCCCCAGAAGATATTGATATCCTTATTCCTTTAATTTTTTTAGAGGAAAAGTGGGAAAAACTAAAAAAAATTATGGAACTGCAAGGCTATAAAATGGTTGATTTACATGAGCATGAATTTAGGAAAACTAATACTAAAATAGGCATTGCGTACATAGAGGATTTAAAACCATTTGCAGATGTAGACTATAATAACCTAGAGATTTTTGAAGATTACGGAGCGAGATATCATTTGCTAACTATTGATGATTATCTCAAGATTTATAATAAGTCTTTGTTAGATGGCTATAGAAGAACAAAGAAGAATAATAAAGACCAAAGTAAAATTAACATATTGAATAAACTGATACAGAATTAATTTCTGTTTTTAATAACAAACTTATGTTTGAAGCAATGTAGCAGTATTTGATAAAAAATACAATTTCTATTACTTCCAGTACTAATAAAAGTTTAATTTTAAAGTGGAATACCAATCTCTCAGTTAAATAAAATAAGAGTTTTAAAAAACTTATTTGTAAAGTGAAATTATAGTACGGTTAAGCACTAACTATATCTATCTTAGTTGAAAATAATATTCAGCATGCAAAAAATATAGGTGCAGGCTCTTTTGCCTTTTGCTCTTGTCTTCATGAGTGTTTGATAATCAGTCTAAATCATTTGTTCGTTTGCTTATTTTAGACCGTATTCTGACGCTGAATTTTTATCATCTCGCCTGCAGTTTTTGCGCTTATTCTCAGCAGAAGGTAACTCATCTTTAAAATCTTCTTTTGATAAATATCTAAGGTCATGACGTCTTCTGTTAAGACATAATGGAATTTGATATTGAAATAACATTAGCCAAATCATGTTCTAAGATTCTTCTATGTAGATAAGTCGGCCTCCTCCAAGCTACCAAGAATACACTCGTTAAAGAAGCAATTTTAATCAAGATCAATTGATTGGTCAGCAATGCCAGCCTAATCTTCATAAAATGATTTTATGTATTGGCACTCCTGAAAGCTCGCTATCTAAGCAGTTTTGAATATGTCCCAAATATAAAGTATCCTGTATATACCATAGTGGGTATATCAGCCACTATAGCCGAGAGTTCCCTGTAAGGAGGACAACGCTGTGCGGAAAGCTTTAAGACGTTTATTCAAGATACAGAAAAATCAAAGTCCAGACGCTGATGGCTATTTGCATATTCTAGATAAGAATATAAATCTAGAATTAAAACAAAAAATATATGCGTTGGAAGGCTTAGGGGAAGTAGTAGCAGAAAAACTGCAACGTAAATATACAGATGTTTTTGAAAGTCAGGGCAAACGTAACCTTAGCATCAAAATTTGTAGAGATATAGATATAGATGGAGATGGGATTAGTGATTTAACAGCTGAGAGGTGCTTGGAAAAAGAATACCGTTCCCAAATCATAATTAATTATGGAACTGTAACAGCCAATGAAGATGAAGATATGAACGCATTTACAATTGATTTATGGTATTTCTACGGTGGATTTATAGGAAGCGGTTGTGGAACATTATTCGATTTAAATAATAATGACTTAGAAAAGGAAATTGAAGAGGTACTAATTTTTTTACTCAATGACAAACAATCCGAGAAATAAGAAGAAAGCCATAAAGGGCTTTCCGTTAACTGGTTATGTTTTTAGCGAATAGAAAAGCCCCGTAAGAGAGCTTTGAATTTATTGCATGTACCTAATTATGTGCATGATGAGAAGGTGGAATGATCACTTTAAGTTTCAAGCTTTGATGCGTATTCAGGAAATAAAGACTGGAAACTTTGTTTTAGTTTTAAATCGATACTGGATGAAGAATACATAATTATAATTAAATCCCTTTATGTTTTTCGGTAACTGGATCCATCTATAGTGTAAAAATTATTCGTGTTTTATGTGCCAAAAGTTTAAATTAAATTTTCGAAAGAAAAAATTGTTAAGCTTTCAACCGCCTATACCCGAAAAACATAGAAGAGCAGTCCCTATAGCGGAAAACAAGCCTTTTTTATGAGGAACCGCTTAATAAGTGTTATTCTCTTTATCTGTTATTTAATCTTTGCTGCGCCTGAAAAAGAAGGTGAAATCAATATTTTTCTCAAGCCGATTTAAATTTTCTGAAAAAAACGTTGAAAAAGCTGAAAGGATTTTATAATATTAAATCAAGTTAGTTTGTTTGGCCAACAAACTAATGAGGCGAACTTACGGTTGTCCATAAGATAAGTTCTTATTCAATATGGATGAAAGGGGGAAGAGCCTCGACGAAAAACAGATGAATTTCCTGCTTGCTGATCACTATTTAGATGATGATAATGCTCAGTAAAGTAAACCACTAGAATTTTTACACCTTTTTGAAAGCGCTTTTATAGAACGCTGGGCATAAGTCTGGAGATATTTTTTCCATTTCTTACTGTTCCATATTAAAGGATCGAAAAGGGGAGTAATCATGCTCAGTGAAAATGTAAAGAAGATTAGGATGGTTGAAAAAGTTGGATATGCGTCTGGGGATTTCGCATGTAATTTAATTTATGCAACGGTGTCTACTTACCTTTTGTTCTTCTATACAGATGTATTTGGCTTATCGGCAGCAACAGCCGGTACGATGTTCTTAGTGGTTAGAATAATTGACGCCCTCGCTGATCCTTTTATCGGAACAATAGTAGACAGAACGAACAGCAGATTTGGACGCTTTAGACCGTATCTTTTATTCGGAGCTTTTCCATTTGTCATACTGGCCATACTCTGCTTTACAACCCCAGATTTTTCGGAGATGGGGAAATTAATATATGCCTATATGACCTATGTTGGCTTGTCGCTTACATATACAACGATAAACGTTCCATATGGCGCGTTAACTTCTGCAATGACTAGAAATAATCAAGAAGTTGTTAGTATAACATCTGTTCGTATGTTATTTGCGAATCTTGGAGGACTTGTCGTTGCTTTTTTTGTCCCCTTACTGGCTGCCTATTTAAGCGATACTTTCGGTAACGAATCTCTTGGCTGGCAACTAACCATGGGTATTTTGGGAACGATAGGCGCGTTCCTTTTAATCTATTGTTTTAAAAGCACAAAAGAGCGTGTCACTCTTCAAAAATCTGAAGAGAAAATTAAATTCTCTGATATATTTGAGCAATTTCATGTGAATCGTCCGCTTGTTGTATTAAGTATTTTCTTTATTATCATTTTCGGAGTGAATTCAATAAGTAATTCAGTTGGCATCTATTACGTGACGTATAACTTAGGAAGAGAGGATTTAGTGAAGTGGTACGGTTTGATAGGAAGCTTGCCTGCATTGGTCATTTTACCGTTTATTCCAAAGCTTCATCAACGATTGGGGAAGAAGAAATTACTAAACTATGCATTATTACTGAATATAATCGGCCTCCTAGCTTTACTGTTTGTTCCGTCAAGTAATATATACCTCATACTCTTCTTTCGATTAATCGCTGCTGCTGGAAGTCTCACTGCCGGGGGATATATGTGGGCGCTCATTCCTGAAACAATAGAATATGGAGAGTATAGGACTGGGAAAAGAATGGGCGGGCTCATATACGCTATCATCGGATTTTTCTTTAAATTTGGCATGGCCTTGGGAGGGGTTGTACCGGGATTGGTTTTAGATAAGTTTGGATATGTGGCAAATCAGGCCCAAACGCCGGAGGCATTAACGGGAATTTTAATTACAACTACCATTATTCCCGTGTTCTTACTGGTTTTAGCCATGATTGATATTCATTTCTATAATTTAGATGAGAAAAAATATAAAAACATGGTACGAGAATTAGAGAATAGAGATAAAGTTTATTTGGACAACATTGATGAATTCAAAGCTTAAACATTGATGAGTGAAAAGAAAATAGCTGAGGAGGAGTCCCAAATGAAGATTATCAATCCAGTACTTAAAGGATTTAATCCCGATCCAAGTATTTGTAGGGTAGGAGAGGATTATTATATCGCTGTATCTACATTTGAGTGGTTTCCAGGAGTACAGATACACCACTCAAAAGATTTAGTGAATTGGCACTTAGTTGCACATCCATTACAGAGAGTTTCACAATTAGACATGAAAGGAAACCCTAATTCAGGTGGGGTTTGGGCGCCATGTTTAAGTTATAGCGACGGAAGGTTTTGGCTGGTCTATTCGGATGTTAAGGTCGTAGATGGCGCTTGGAAAGATTGTCACAATTATTTAGTGACTTGTGAAACGATTAATGGTGACTGGGGAGAACCGATTACATTAAATAGCTCGGGGTTTGATGCATCTTTATTTCATGATACAGATGGAAAAAAATATTTATTAAATATGTTATGGGATCAGCGTATTGATCGGCACTCATTTGGAGGAATTGTCATACAGGAGTATTCTGATAAGGAGCAAAAATTAATTGGTAAACCGAAAGTTATATTTAAAGGAACGGATAGGAAGCTGACGGAAGCTCCGCACCTTTATCATATCGGGAACTATTATTATTTATTAACTGCAGAAGGAGGAACTCGGTTCGAACACGCTGCTACAATTGCCCGTTCTTCAAATATTGAAGGGCCATATGAAGTTCATCCTGATAATCCACTCTTAACATCGTGGCATGCTCCAGAAAATCCACTGCAAAAATGTGGACATGCCTCCATTGTTCAAACACAAACAGGTGAGTGGTATTTAGCTCATTTAACGGGACGTCCTATTCATCCTGACGATGGTTCCATTTTTCAGCAGAGAGGATATTGCCCTTTGGGCAGGGAAACAGCTATTCAAAAACTCTATTGGAAAGATGAATGGCCTTATATAGTTGGTGGAAAAGAAGGAAGTTTGGAGGTAGAAGCCCCTGCTGTATCAGAAAAAATGTTTCCATCAACCTACCCGGAGGTTGATGAATTCGAGGATCCTACATTAAATATTCATTTTCAAACGTTAAGGATCCCGTTTACAAATGAATTAGGTTCATTGACTCAAGTGCCAAATCATTTGCGATTATACGGCCATGAATCATTAACCTCGACATTTACTCAGGCATTTGTAGCCAGACGTTGGCAAAGTCTCCATTTTGAAGCGGAAACTGCAGTTGAGTTTTATCCGGAGAATTTTCAACAAGCTGCCGGATTGGTGAACTATTACAATACTGAGAACTGGACGGCTCTTCAAGTCACGCATGATGAAGAACTTGGCCGTATTCTTGAATTAACGATATGTGATAACTTCTCTTTTTCACAGCCATTAAAAAATAAAATTGTGATTCCTCGTGAGGTAAAATATATATATTTAAGAGTAAACATTGAAAAGGAAAACTATTATTATTTCTATTCGTTTAACAAAGAAGATTGGAGAAAAATTGACATTGCATTGGAATCGAAAAAATTATCAGATGATTACATCCGTGGAGGAGGCTTCTTCACAGGTGCTTTTGTAGGAATGCAATGTCAAGATACCAGCGGAAATCATATTCCGGCCGACTTTAGATATTTTCGTTATAAAGAAAAATAATGTACACGTGAAAAAGGAGACTTCTATTGAAGAACTCCTTTTTCATAGGAGAAGGTATGTTTAATAAAATGGTCTTATTCAACATTACACCAACAAAACAAAAACTCATCTTGGAAGATAAGCGTAGAACATAGAGTTTTGTGCAATTTAGTCATGTAACGATATCTAGAAAATGTTCAATAACAATCGAAGACATTCCTAATGCCGGTGCATTCTTTCCTAAGGAAGATGGCAATAACTCATAGCTATTGGCCAATTGGGAATAAACCCTTGATGACACTTCACTTCTAATTGAATTTAAAACCATTGGATGCGATTCGATGATGCTGTTTCTTAAAATGACGGCTTGTGGGTTGAAAGTATTTAAAATATTGGTAAGGCCTATGCCTAAATAGAATCCAAAATTTTGTAGAGCATTTAAAGTTCCAATATCATTCAGATGGGCGAGGTCTATGATATCTTGAGTGGACACTTTTTTCTCTTTAGCCTGGAGAGATGTTAATAAAGCCTTCTCGGATGCATACAATTCCCAGCATCCTCGGTTTCCGCAACTGCATTTAGGTCCATTAAAGTCTATTGTCATATGTCCCATTTCTCCGGAGAATCCGCTTACACCTCTATATAAATGATTGTTGATAATGACGCCGATCCCTATTCCTGTACTGATGCTTGCATAAATAATGTTATCGTGATTTTTTGCAGCACCGAATACTTTTTCTCCATATGCACCGGCATTTGCCTCATTTTCAATAAAAACAGGAACATTGAACTTCTCTTGGATGAAAGGTTTTAAGTCAATATTTCTCCAGTTGGAGTTCGGAGTGAAAACAATTTTTTGATTTTCATCAATGAGCCCAGGCACGCATATGCCTATCCCAATAAGCCCGTACGGAGATTGTGGCATATGTGTCATAAAGTGATGAATCATATTAACTAGAATGTCTTTCGTTATTTCTGGAGAATTGCATTCCAAATGGTGGTGTTGATCCAGAACGATCGTCCCTTCAAGGTCTGTTAAAATGCCATTAATATAATCCACACCAACGTCTATTCCTACGGAGTATCCAGCCTTTTTATTAAAAACAAGCATGACAGGTCTTCTGCCGCCGCTTGATTGTCCCTGGCCGATTTCAAATACAAGATTTTCTTTCATTAATGTGTTTACCTGTGATGAAACAGTTGATTTATTTAAACCAGTTCTTTCAGATAATTTAGCTCTTGAAATAGGTGAGTTCTTAAGTATTTCTTTTAATAATAATTTTTGATTTACTTTTTTGACAAAGGTTTGATCTGCGATATCCACTTCATCCACTCCATTTGTATAACCTCTAAATTAAGTAAAAATTTTATGTGTTTAGTATGAAACATGGTACATAGCGAATCTTACCCTTATTATATCTAATGTGTTCATAAAAAACGAAAAAAATATTGAAAATGCGGATGAGGTTATATAAGATAAAAATAAGTTAGTTTGTTTGAACAACAAACTAATAAATAATCTACTTACAATATGGCATAAAATGCGCCTGAATTTATTTTTTAAGGGGGAAATCACATGGCTCAATCTCATTCTAGTTCAGTTAACTATTTTGAAAGCGTAAACAAAGTGGTTTACGAAGGGACAGATTCCACTAATCCTTTAGCATTTAAATATTATAATGCTCAAGAAGTAATCGGCGGAAAAACGATGAAAGAGCATTTGCGTTTTTCTATTGCTTATTGGCATACATTTACCGCTGATGGCACAGATGTTTTTGGAGCGGCTACGATGCAAAGGCCGTGGGATCAGTATAAAGGAATGGATCTGGCCAAGGCGAGAGTAGAAGCAGCATTTGAGTTGTTTGAAAAACTGGATGCGCCATTTTTTGCTTTTCATGACCGAGATATTGCACCCGAAGGAAGTACGTTAAAAGAGACGAATCAAAATTTAGATCGTATCGTGAGCATGATGAAAGAGTACATGAGAACCAGCAACGTTAAGCTATTATGGAATACTGCAAACATGTTCACGAATCCACGTTTCGTCCATGGTGCCGCGACTTCCTGCAATGCAGATGTGTTTGCGTATGCTGCAGCACAAGTAAAAAAAGGGCTAGAAACAGCAAAAGAACTTGGCGCCGAGAATTATGTGTTTTGGGGCGGCCGTGAAGGATACGAAACATTGTTAAATACCGATTTAAAATTTGAACTTGATAATTTGGCAAGATTTATGCATATGGCAGTGGATTATGCGAAGGAAATCGGGTATACAGGGCAGTTTTTGATTGAACCAAAACCAAAGGAGCCGACCACTCATCAATATGATACAGATGCAGCAACAACCATTGCCTTTTTGAAGCAATATGGCTTAGACAATCATTTTAAATTAAATCTCGAAGCCAATCATGCCACATTAGCCGGACATACATTCGAACATGAATTACGCATGGCAAGAGTACACGGTCTTCTTGGCTCTGTTGACGCGAACCAAGGTCATCCTCTTTTAGGCTGGGACACGGATGAATTTCCGACAGATTTATATTCCACGACATTAGCAATGTACGAGATCCTGCAAAATGGCGGCCTTGGAAGCGGCGGATTAAATTTTGACGCAAAGGTCAGTAGATCTTCTTTTGAGCCTGATGATTTAATATATGCCCATATTGCGGGGATGGATGCATTTGCAAGAGGATTGAAAGTAGCTCACAAATTGATCAAAGAACGTGTGTTTGAAGATGTGATTCAACATCGTTATCGCAGCTTTACTGAAGGGATTGGTCTTGAAATTACAGAAGGAAGAGCTAACTTTAATACACTTGAGCAATATGCGCTAAATAATAAAACAATTAAAAATGAATCTGGCAGACAGGAACAATTAAAAGCAATATTGAACCAATACATTTTAGAAGTATAACAGATGGAAGAGAAGCTCCATATCCTGCCGTAAAAGATATAGCAGGATAGCCAAGTTACCTGAACTACCCGTCATGATTCCTTACCTCTTGATTATTGATATGACGGGTAATTTCTAAAATTCGGATTTATGTAGAGTGAATGGTTTTTAAAGGGTTAAGGAGTGAAAATATGAAGTATGTCATTGGAATAGATCTTGGAACGAGTGCTGTTAAAACCATTTTAGTTAATCAAAACGGCAAGGTTTGTGCAGAAACATCCAAAGAATATCCGCTCATCCAAGAGAAGGCGGGATATAGTGAGCAAAATCCTGAAGACTGGGTGCAGCAAACAATTGATGCATTGGCTGAATTGGTTTCTATATCTAACGTTCAAGCCAAGGATATTGACGGAATAAGCTATTCAGGACAAATGCATGGGTTAGTACTGCTTGACCAAGACAAACAGGTGTTACGTCGTGCCATTCTTTGGAATGATACCAGAACGACGCCTCAATGTAACAGGATGACCGAGGAATTTGGCGATCATCTGCTTGACATCACAAAAAACCGTGTTCTAGAAGGGTTTACATTACCAAAAATGTTATGGGTGAAGGAACATGAACCTGAACTTTTTAAAAAAACAGCTGTTTTTTTGCTTCCGAAGGACTATGTGAGATTCCGTATGACTGGTGCGATTCACACCGAATACTCCGATGCAGCAGGAACTTTACTTTTACATATTACTCACAAGGAGTGGAGTGATGATATTTGCAATCAATTTGGTATTTCTGCAGCTATTTGTCCTCCGCTTGTTGAATCTCATGAACTTGTAGGATCGTTGCTTCCCAACGTTGCGGCGGAGACAGGACTATCGGAAAAAACAAAAGTGTACGCTGGGGGAGCAGATAACGCTTGTGGTGCTATCGGAGCCGGTATTCTCTCTTCCGAAAAAACACTATGCAGTATTGGGACATCAGGGGTCATACTTTCCTGCGAAGAAGGCAATGAAAGAGATTTTAAAGGGAAAGTGCATTTTTTTAATCATGGAAAAAAGGATTCTTTTTATACGATGGGGGTCACGCTTGCTGCAGGATACAGTTTGGACTGGTTTAAAAGAACGTTTGCACCAAACGAATCGTTTGAGCAATTACTGCAGGGGGTGGAATCTATTCCGATAGGGGCAAATGGACTATTATACACTCCTTATTTGGTTGGCGAAAGAACGCCGCATGCGGATTCTTCTATTCGGGGAAGCTTGATCGGAATGGATGGAGCTCACAAAAGAGAGCATTTTTTGAGGGCAGTAATGGAAGGCATCACCTTCTCTTTACGTGAATCAATTGAGCTATTTCGCGAATCGGGTAAATCAGTTCATACTGTTGTTTCTATCGGTGGGGGAGCTAAAAATGAAACGTGGCTTCAAATGCAGGCAGATATTTTCAATGCGAGGGTGATTCAATTAGAAAATGAACAAGGTCCAGCCATGGGGGCCGCTATGCTAGCTGCCTTTGGGAGTAGGTGGTTTGAATCCCTTGCAGAAGGTGCAGAGCAGTTCATTCGTGAGGCTGCTGTATTTTATCCAAAGGAACAAAATGTTCAAAAGTATAAAACACTATTTGATTTGTATAAGAAAATTTACACTCACACAAAGGATCTCAATTCGGCTTTGAAGAGCTTTCGAAAAGCCGAATGAAAAGTGCGGGACGAAATGTCAGGTGATCAACGGAAGAACAATTAATGAAATTGTTTGGTGAAAAAATAAATATTGCAATTCTATTTCCCATCAAAAAACATAAAGCGATTACATTCTAAATGAAACTTTTTAGGGGGATAGCAGGAACGACAATATAACTACTATGTATTTTGTTTCCTTGTTTTGGAAGGTGGTGAGAAAAACAAATCATCACGGTAAGACCTAAATACAAATTAATCAAACAGGAGGGTTACCAAATGAAACAAAAAAGAATGAGGTTTTTGTTGGCAGCTTTATTTAGTCTGGCCCTGACATTACCTGCCTGGTCCGCACAGGCGGCAACTACAATCACTTCAAATCAAACCGGCACCCAAGATGGCTATGATTATGAATTGTGGAAGGATCATGGGAACACCAGTATGACGCTCAATAGCGGCGGCGCGTTTAGTGCCCATTGGAATAACGTTGGGAATGCGTTATTCCGAAAAGGCAAGAAATTCGATTCAACCAAGACTCACTCACAACTTGGAAACATATCAATTCATTATAACGCAACCTTCAATCCAGGCGGAAATTCCTATCTGTGTGTGTATGGATGGACGAAGGACCCGCTCGTTGAATATTATATCGTCGATAATTGGGGCACCTATAGGCCGACGGGAACGCCAAAGGGTACTATTACTGTTGATGGGGGCACATATGACATTTATGAAACGATTCGAATCAACCAACCCTCTATCATAGGTAACGCAACATTTAAACAGTATTGGAGTGTCCGGCAGACAAAACGAACGAGCGGAACTGTATCTGTCAGCGAACACTTCAAGAAGTGGGAAAGCTTAGGAATGCCAATGGGTAAGATGTATGAAACTGCGCTTACGGTAGAGGGATATCAAAGTAATGGCAGTGCCAATGTAACTACAAATGTACTGACTATTGGAGGGAAAAGCAGATAATCCTTTTCGTTTTGTGATTCAAAACCTGATTTGGTATCCGTCCAAACTTTTGGTTCACGATGAAATCGGAAATATGTTTACACACAAATAAGCCCCTCACGTTAATGTAAGGGGTGTTTTTTATGATCTATACTATCTGTTTCTATATCATTCAACAAGCTTAAAAAGCACGATTGACTCTATCTATAATGAGTTACTAAAACAGATAAAAAATATTAAGTATTATAAAACATCTACTAATCCCTTTTGATCAATGAGACGCTGTGTGTCTTAAACAAATTCAAGAAGATAAGCGTGCAAAGCAGAAAAAATACACAACTAGGGAAGAGATCACACAAGGAGTGCGGTCTTTTACAGAGCGGAAACATTCCCTCAAAGATTAAGAGAACTTGGTTCTGGGTTAAGTGTTTTTTCCTTTGGATATTAAACTTTGTGATTGGTTTTGTGTACAAATTCATGCCGGAAACAAAGGGGCGTACATGTAAAGAAAGCAAAGAGCATTTTCGTTCTCGACACGATAAAAATACCATGAAAAATCAGTTCTTAAGGTATATCAATCATTAATTTGGCGCATTATATCTCTCAGTTTATAGGAGATTGGTTTCGGAAAAGTAAAATCCCCCGGTAGAGGAATCTTGGTCAGCATTAAGTATTTGCAAAAAACGCACGTAAAATCCTACACGTACATTACTGGAGTTGATACCTTGATAATCTCGCCATCTCTTATATAAAAACGAGGGATGCGGCGGCTTAATGTTGACACCACTTCGTAGTTAATCGTATTAAGCATGTCAGCAACTTCATCAACGGTGATCTCAGCTCCTTTTTGCTGACCGTAAATCACGACTTCCTCTCCTTGTTTACCTTCACCGTCCTCACCTAAACTAACCATGATCATATCCATTGTCACTCTCCCCGCCACTCGCACTCGTCTTCCGCGATGAAGAACAATTCCGCGATTGGAAAGTTCACGAGAATAACCGTCAGCATATCCGACCGGGAGTGTAGCGATGACTTCATCGGGTTCTGCGATGTATGTAGCACCATAGCTAACGGTTCGGGGTTTTGTCCGCATGGTTTTCACATAAGCGATGCGCGCCTTTAAACTTAATGCAGGTTCAAGCTTAACGAGGTTTAGTTGTTTGATATAGTCTGAAGGATATAAGCCGTACATGCCGATGCCTAAACGAATCATATCAGCGCTATATTCAGGAAAAGCGATTGCCGCAGCCGTATTGTTCATATGTACGGTGGGCAATTCAATGCCTTGATTTTTTAAAAAGCTGAGAAAACTGATAAATTTATCGTGCTGCAGCTTGGTTAATGTGGTGTCTGGTTCATCAGCTGTTGAAAAATGGGTATAGATACCTGCCCATCTTAGGAATTTACTTGCTGTTAATGCTTTCACTACTGCTAAAAGTTCTTCTTTTGTGCGTAACCCTAATCGGCCCATACCGGTATCTACATTAATATGAATACCCAATCGGTCAGTACTCTCTTCGTTTTCCAATATCTTGTTCGCTTTTTGAATCCAATCAACCTGAAATGCTGTTAACTCAATATTCCAAGCCGCTGATTTTTTCACACAACTAAGGGATGTAAAACCAAGCACAAGGATAGGTGCTGTAATTCCCGCTTTTCGTAAAACGATTCCTTCCTCTACGCTGGCAACAGCGAGCTCACTCGCCCCGTGTTCCAGGGCATGGCGCGCCACTTCTACAGACCCATGACCATAACCGTTCGCTTTTACGACAGCCATAATTTTGCTCTTATTTGGAATATGACGGCGAATCGCTCGTAAATTTTTTTTTATGGCATCAAGATCGACTTCGATCCAAACTTCTCGGCAAAGCTTTGTCATCATCGCTTCCTTCCTTCTTATGGAATAGTAAAAAACGCATTTTACCGCAAAAATAAATGTTAATTGCTGGATGTGTTCAATCTTATTTTATTCAACTTCATTTGAAATCATTCAACAGTAAATCCATGGTATACGAGAAGGTGATCATCGATGCCGAAGTTGTACATAAATATTTTCTTTCAATGTTCTATAACCCAAACGTGAAACAATTCTGGCTTCCGGAAAAATTCCATCAAACGGAAATCTCCCCGGATAGACGTACTCTGGAAAAACAAGCAGGACACTTATATGAAGGTACTTATCCGGGCTAACTTATCTTGGAGGACGCGTATTGTTACTGAACATTGGATGCGACTTTAAATGAGAAGATCTGATAATTTGCAAAAGAAGATCGGTGAAACGGCAGTCAATTCCTTGTTCCATTAACCTAACATCAGAGTATATAATTAAATTCATATTCAGAAAATCGTTTAAGTGAGGGATATACATGAAAAGGGGAGTTCATTTTTAAATACCGAATGAATATGGGGATTATTTATGGAGAATACTGCAGCCGTTAGAAATAGCTAATTATATGTGGCAAACGAGTGGGGAATCCTATTTTGTTGGAGATGGAGAGCTCGATGATGAGGAGCTCTTTAATGATTACGCGATTGTTGAAGGGACTAACTTAGCGAATCGATTAAAAACAAATCAGTACTATACCATTTTCGTTGAACTGCAAGCATTTCCACTTGGAAAAACGGTTAATCAAGTCCAGACATACGAAAAGTTTGTTGGCAGTGATTGCGAACTTGTCCTTTTGATAGCAGATAATAGCTATGTCTCAATTTACTGTAAAAACAAAAATGCCATTGAAAAACTTTACTTCAATGCATTAAAGAATAATTTTGAAGACGTTCAATTTATAACTGATGAAAATGACACAAGAACAGGCCTTACAGTATGATAGTTAATATTTTTAAAGGAGCTAATACATATGACAATGCAAATAAAAATTAAATATCTAGATGAAACCCAAACGAGAATCAGTAAAATTGAGCAAGGAGATTGGATTGATCTCAGAGCTGCTGAAGATGTAGCAATTAAAAAAGATGAATTTAAACTTGTCCCGTTAGGTGTAGCTATGGAATTGCCTGAGGGTTACGAAGCACATGTCGTTCCCCGTTCAAGTACATATAAGAACTTTGGTGTTATTCAAACAAATTCAATGGGTGTTATCGATGAATCGTACAAGGGTGACAGCGATTTTTGGTTCTTTCCTGCTTATGCATTGCGTGATACAAAAATTAAAAAAGGAGATCGGATCTGCCAGTTTAGAATGATGAAGAAAATGCCGGCAGTTGAATTGGTTGAGGTTAAACACCTCGGAAATGAAGATAGAGGCGGGCATGGTTCAACTGGGACGAAGTAAAACAATAACCTTGGCTGATTATCTGAAGGAGGATAATCATGGAGGTTAGCCAAGGTATATCTTATCGTATTCAAAAATGAATAATTTAATATGAAGGATTTAATTATAAAAAAATTTTAAAACGGGAAGTTTTGAAAAAGTGAAATCGTAATAACTAAAGTTGATAAAGAACCTAAAGATGTTAAAGAAACAATTTTTCGAATGCTTTGCTTTTTTGAAGGTTTACTTAGTTCTTGAATAACTGCACCCCATAAAAGCATGGATGCTAAAATTATAGTACTCATATACATATCAATGCTCCCTTTCTTACAGTTTTAACATTCTATCGATTTTACCATATTTAGGATAGAGATGTCGATGAAGATAAGCATCTCTATAAAAGAATACTTTTATGAAAGATATTAAAGTATAAAGGAAAAATAGTAATGACACTGATTTAAACCAAATTAAACGGTGTATGTATCAAACTGGCGGTAACTATAAGCTACGTGACAAACTATGTTATGGAGAAATACAGTGTAAAAGAGGGGCTGACTCCTCTTTAAATACACAGTGATTGGAATAAGAATTCATTTCATCTGCACGTGCTTAGTATTTGCGTTAATATTGTTTTCGTAATAAATTATGCCAAGTAACTGAAAATGAAAGAAGGATATGAAAGTCATGACTCAATTCGATAAACAATACAATTTAATTATAAAGGATATAATGAATAATGGAATCTCAGACGAAGAATTTAATGTAAGAACCAAATGGGACTCTGATGGAACACCGGCTCACACACTTAGTGTAATCAGTAAGCAGATGAGATTCGACAACTCAGAAATACCTATATTAACGACCAAAAAGGTGGCCTGGAAAACGGCCATTAAAGAGCTGCTCTGGATTTGGCAGCTTAAATCTAACGATGTTACTGAATTAAACAAAATGGGCGTATCTATTTGGGATCAGTGGAAACAAGAAGACGGCACCATCGGACATGCTTATGGATTTCAACTGGGGAAGAAAAACAGAAATCTAAATGGAGAAAAAGTGGATCAGGTCGATTATCTTCTTCAGCAATTGAAGAACAACCCATCTTCACGGAGACACATTACAATGCTATGGAATCCGGATGAATTAGACTCAATGGCCTTAACACCATGTGTATATGAGACACAGTGGTACGTTAAACAAGGGAAGCTCCACCTCGAGGTAAGAGCGAGGAGCAATGACATGGCGCTGGGGAATCCCTTCAATGTATTTCAGTATAATGTTTTACAGCGCATGATTGCTCAAGTGACTGGTTATGAGCTTGGTGAATATATCTTTAATATTGGCGATTGCCATGTGTACACACGTCATATAGACAATTTGAAAATTCAAATGAAAAGAGAACAGTTTGAAGCACCTGAATTATGGATCAATCCTGAAGTTAAAGATTTTTATGACTTTACCATAGATGATTTCAAGTTAATCAACTATAAACATGGGGACAAGCTTTCATTTGAGGTAGCGGTTTAATGCTGCCTCATTATTGATTAATAGGCAATCTTAATTTTATTAAGACATCTTGTAAATTGAGCTAAAAGATAAAACCATATATGCCAAAGACTCATATAAAAAAGTAAAGTTAATCTTATTTATTTAGAAGAAAATATCCTAATTTTGAAACTAGATACAAAGTAAAAGCGATCATTAAAGTTCTTGATATCACAATTCCATGAATAGCTAGATCATATCCAGCAGGTATCTACGCTTTTGTATTAAACATAAAATATATTGATATTAGAAGAGCTATAATAACCAAAAGCATTCCAAAAGGACCTGTTTTGTATTTCATACCAATTTTCCACCCTATATTTAAATGATATAAGCAAACACATAAGCTGTAGATTCTGATGATTATTTCTAATATAATCCGAGCTATGAACAGCATGCCGTTTTTTGTGTAATTGTCCTAATAAAACCGCCTGGCAATGCCGGCGGCCTTTTGCTGTTTCGTTTATTTATTAACAGAAATTGAAACGTTATTTCCTGAAACAGAAACATTTGCAAAATCCTGCGTATCTACCACAGGAGTGACGGCTTTATTGTCGATTGTAATGTTGTTAAAGGCTGTCGAAAAGGTTGCTTTGATGGCAGAACGCTGACTTTCATACGAAACAGCCGCGGTAGCAAGAGTTTTCCATTTTGAGATTGTGCCGATATTGGTTCCTTGGATTTCTGTGATAATCCGGCCTGTATACCCGTCATTGTTCGTTCCCCAAAGGGTCATGCGTGTATTGCCGTTCAAATTTTTATAGATTGTCATTTGGACAGTGCTTCCAGGACGAAAACCTTTGGTATATGTGAATTTGTCTTTTCCTTCGATGTACGTTTCATCATTTTTGGATCCGACCTTCATGAGAGGTTTCCAGACGTTGTATTGTTTGCTGTACTGAAGCCCGAGATCTGCCTCAGTTCCGCTTTTTGCGCTAAATCCTGAATAAATATACGGAGTAGAGACTGAGTCATCATTTTTTACGGTGTCAGGAAGCTTGATTTTAGCTGTGAAAACGGCGCCAGTACTGTTCAGATAGGCGCGGCCGCCGATTCCTTTAGGCAGCTGGGAAGCTGCTTTTGCGACCTGAGTGTCTGCCGCGGGCAAGCCAGGAATACCCGATGAAAGTGTTCCGAAAAGAACTGCTGTTCCTATTGCACCTGCAATCAATACTTTTTTCAACACAATTCCCCCTTTTGATAATGGTTTCGTCATTTATTATACCTTATTTTGGAACTGGATTTGTGGATATAAATCGACAAAATATTTCATATTGGGATTGTTTAAGGAGAGAAACTGCTCCTCCATTCCGACACTTTTAACATTATGATAATGAAAGGACCAGTTCACAATCGTTTTAAACGATTTGAAATCTTCCTCAAAATAAAAGTACAAATGCTTAAAGAAACGATAATCAAAAGAATGCCAGCTATCGTTTCCCAGGCTTTGAAAAAGAGGTGATGTTTCATAAATGTCTGTCCTTGCAAAATGATAAAAACACAGATACCGACTAAAAAAAGAAAACAAATACTTAGAGTTGTTAACGCTTTACGTGAGTATGTTTTCATTTCGTCTTTAACATACAGCAATACGAAAACAAAGCAGCTAACATTGGCAATCGTTCTTATCACCTCAAAGCTTTTCATTGCAAAAGATATAAATAGACAAAGTAAAATGAGATAAAATACTATGTTTTTAGACAAAGAACCTCTCCTTTTATGTATGGTCCTCAAAGAGTTTACAAAAGTTTCTTTGCACCTGCAATACTTGGAAGCAGCAACAAATACACACTAATATAAACTAATTAAACTATGTACTAAAAATTCAATATAAATTTAGACATCGTCATTAAGGAAAACTTCAAATTAAACCACAGCAAGTCAAACAAAAAAACCCGGTATTCAACCGGGGAAAAAGTGAAAATGAGGAGATGTTAATGGAATTTAGTAATGTTTCTTATGCTTTTTATACTCTACAACATAATCATAGTCTTTTTTGTCGTGGTCATAATATTTTTTGTCATAATCACAGTCGTAATCTTTTTTATCACGGTGATCGTAGTATTTTTTATCATATTCATAATATTTCTTATAATACGTTTTTTTGACCGTATAATACTCTTCTTTATATTTTTTGTAATAACCCATATATACTCCTCCTTTATTGTTCATACGCTTTATGATATGGCGAATTGATTGTGCGGCTTGGACAGTTACAATCATAGAAGGAAAAAAGGGCTGTCCAAAATCACTCAGAAAAATCCGATTTTTCATCGACCGCATCATTTATCTTATATTAGTTTATCTTCTATGTTTCTGAATCACTCTTTTTCTTACATTCTGAGTCAGTCTGCTGGTCGATTCTGATAAGGTTTATTCTGCACGAAGGGCGAAATGAAAACGAGGCCTTATGAAGAGGAGACTGCCTCCCAGACTTTCTGAATAGGCGCCCCCAGAGTAATGTTTTCCGTAATATCCCGTAATGGATTTTCATGATTTTGATCCATTTCGTTTACCTCTTGACAGATGATGTTTTTTCAATTAAATCATATAATAACTAATAAGATCATGGCCATCGTTTCATTATTTATTTGCAGTCAGTTCATGAACATTTCTGTCAAAGGGGGAGTTTTGCATGTATGAGAAAGAAAATACAGCGAGAGAGTGGAAAGTGTATATTTTCGTCTTTTTCCTGATGATTGTTTGTGCAGCTGCAATTGTTATTGTTGGAGAAAAAATCCGGTTCAACCAAATGGTTCTGCGAGGATTTGATGGGTTCATCAGTTTTGTTTTATTAGCCAACGTACTGTATTTCTGGAGGCGGAGCAAGGGGATCGCCTTTTTTTCAGGAGTTTTAGCTGTACTCAATTTCATGATGGTCATTTCTTTAAGTTAGAATCTAAAACAGGAGGTTTTTTATGCTTGGAAAAATCAAAGCAGCCATTGATAACAGTCCGGGAAAGCCGGCTAGGATTGTAGTCAGTGAAAAAACGTTTCAGCAACTGGAGAAAGAGATGCGTTTTGTTTACGTTTCTAAACCGAAAACGATAATGGGAATACCTGTGGAAGTGTCAGATCAGGCAGAAAGCTTCAAACTGGAATTTTAGTTGATTCCGAACTGAAAAAAGGCTCAAAATGAGCCTTTTTTTATCATATAGTTAAGATTCGTTATCATTTCAACCAAGCGCTTGCAAATATGGTTCAGTTTTTTATACTTAAGTGGAGTATTTCTGCTTTTTTTAAATGCTGAGAACATGGGAGGAAGCGATGCACGAACATAAGAGCAACAGCTTTAAAACGCTGATAGAAATTTTAACTGTTTCAACAAGACTTGGGTTTACATCATTCGGAGGTCCCATTGCTCATCTGGGCTATTTCTATGAAGAATATATTCGCAAAAGAAAATGGCTTGATGAAAAAAGCTATGCCGATTTGGTTGCTTTGTGCCAATTCTTGCCTGGTCCGGCGAGCAGCCAAGTTGGGATTGGGATTGGTGTTATGCGTGGCGGGTTACTTGGCGGTATCGTTTCATTTCTCGGCTTTACGCTGCCCTCTGTTTTGGCACTGATCATATTTGCTCTTTTATTAAAACATACCAATATAGAGCAAGCCGGATGGATTCATGGTTTAAAGATCGTAGCGGTCGCAGTTGTTGCCCACGCTATAGCGGGAATGGCTCAAAAACTGACGCCCGATGTCAAACGAAAAACGATGGCATTGTTTGCATTGATTGTATCACTTTTATGGCAAACCGCGTATACCCAAGCTGGCATTATCGTCATCTCCGCAGCGATTGGTTTTCTGGTGTTTAAAGAGTCTATCGACAAAAAAGAATCAGCTTTTCATTTTCCTATATCTAAGACATTCGGAACCGTGTGTCTTTCATTATTTTTCGGATTGCTTGTTCTTCTGCCCGTCCTTCGAGAAACTGCGGATTTGCGTTGGCTTTCTATGTTTGACAGCTTTTACAGGGCGGGTTCCTTGGTTTTTGGCGGGGGACATGTTGTATTGCCGTTATTGGAACAGGAATTTGTACCAGTTGGAATGATCAGCAAAGAAGCATTTTTAGCAGGATATGGTGCAGCACAAGCTGTACCGGGACCGTTATTTACATTTGCCGCTTATCTAGGTGCAGTCATGGGCGGCTGGCAAGGCGGAATGTTAGCTGCCATTGCCATTTTCCTGCCGGCGTTTTTGTTGATTTTAGGTACGTTGCCCTATTGGGATGTTTTGCGGAGGAACCCTAACCTAAAGGGAGCTCTTGCAGGCGTAAATGCAGCGGTAGTCGGAATATTAATTTCAGCTTTTTATTTTCCGATTTGGACAAGTGCGATTTTGAATCCAATTGATTTTGCGTTTGCGGCCGTATTGTTCAGTATGCTTGCTTATTGGAAACTGCCTCCGTGGGTTGTTGTAGCCACCGGTGTGATTGGCGGCTATCTTCTGAACCTTCTTTAACCTTGATTTCCTAAAGTATGATGAGACATTCATCATACTTTTTTTATTGTCAAAAAAGAGGAACATAAAAAATAGATGTATGGGAAAAATAATCCTATTAGAGAGAAAGGAATTGACAGATGGATAATATGATATCAACACTTACTGACTGGACAGTATGGTTTCAAGCATTCGTTGTATTCCTCATTCCATATGCAATCAATAAAGTATTTACTTGGATTGAAAAATAAGAAGGTGCAATCATGAGGTGGCGGAACAATCAGTACAAAACACAGAAGCAGCATCAAGGCTCAGATCAATCTAAAGCTGAAAAGCAGGACCAAGATGTGTTAACCGGTAACTTTGGGTGCGACATTGAGCTAGTCAAAAGAAAGATCGGACATAACGGAGACGTTCATATCCGGGAATTTGAAATCACTCATTTACATGTGAAAGCAGCATTGGTCTTTGTTGATGGACTGTCTGATCAAGATTCGATTAATAAAGGAGTATCAGCGTTGCTGGTCATGAATCAGCCTGATCAGGTAAGAGAGGACATTTCTCAATCCGGCAAAGGCATTTTAAATTCGCAGGATATAAAGAGTCAAATCGGATCAATCTGTGATGTGGTAGAAGCAGAAAAAATCAGTGATATCGTGCTGAATGTTTTCATGGGTTCAACAGCGCTTCTTATCGATGGAATGCCGCAGGTCTTTCTTCTGGGAACCATAAAGAAACAAAATCGAAGCATTGAGGAGCCGCTATCAGAAGCGCTTGTCAGAGGGCCGCGCACGGGCTTTACAGAAGAGTTGAGTACGAATACAGCTCTTTTAAGGCAGCAAGGAAAAAATGATCAATTAACATTTCAGAGATTTGAAGTAGGGACAAGGCTAAAAAAGGATTTAATCATCGCTTACATGTATGATATAGCAGATCCAGAAGTGGTCGAGGAAGTAAAAAAAAGAGTGAAAGGAATTGAGATCGATTATCTGCCAGAATCTGGATATGTTGAACAGCTGATCGAGGATAATTATCTCAGTCCCTTTCCACAAGTACAAAGTACAGAACGGCCTGATCGCGTCATCAGCGGATTAATGGAAGGCAGAGTAGCCATTCTGCTTGACGGCACCCCGTTTGCTTTACTTGTTCCGGTCACTTTCAGCATGGTGCTTCAATCGCCTGAAGATTATTATGAACGGTGGTTTCCAAGTTCAGTTATCAGATTACTGAGGTTCATTGCAGCAATCATCACGTTATTTGCACCGGCTTTATATATATCATTTATTTCTTTTCATCCAGGGTTAATTCCAACCAAGCTGGCAATTTCAATTTCCGGGACGCGTCAGGGTGTTCCGTTCCCATCAATCATTGAAGCTTTATTTATGGAAATTGCAATCGAAATTTTACGAGAGGCGGGGCTTCGTCTTCCAAAACCCATCGGACCTGCGATAGGCATCGTTGGCGGGTTAATTATCGGGGAAGCAGCTGTGCAAGCGGGCATTGTCAGTCCTATCATGGTCATTGTTGTTGCGCTCACAGCAATCTCTTCATTTGCCATCCCTCATTACAGTACAGGCATCGCACTTCGGATGCTTCGGTTTGGCGCGATGTTTTGCGCGGCGGTGTTTGGGTTATTTGGAGTCATTATGTATTATCTGCTGTTAAGCAGCCATGTCGTAAAGTTGAAAAGCTTTGGTCTTCCATACGCAAGCCCAGCGGTCCCTTATTATGTGAAAGATTGGAAAGATTTTATCATCAGAATGCCTCTCTTAGTCATGAAACGCAGACCAAAAATCATGAATACAGATAATGCAAAACGGGTGAAATGACGACTTCGACAGGATGGTGATAATCTCATGTCCAGCCCAAAGAGTAAAATTACAACCGCACAAGCAACGGTGATCATTATTAATTATATGCTCGCTGCAGGAGTTCTCACGCTCCCTCGGACAGTAACAGAACAAACAAAATCGCCTGATGGATGGATTTCCATTTTATTAGGCGGGGTTATCGCGATCATTGCCGGAATAGTCATCGTGAAATTAAGCCAGCAGTATCCTGAGGAGACGTTTTATGAATATGCTGGTCATATTGTAGGCAAATGGCTCGGCGCTTTAATCAGTCTCATTTTCATTACTTATTTTTTAGCTCTCGGTGCCTTCGAAGTGAGAGTCATGTCAGAAATTGTTGTGTTTTTTCTCCTTGAAGGGACGCCATCGTGGGCGATAGTCATGACGGTTCTTTGGATCGGGCTTTATTCAATTACACAAGGGCTCGATCCCATTGCCCGGCTTTTTGAAATGATCTTTCCGGTTACGGTCATTATCTTTTTAACTGTAGCGGTCATGAGTATAGGTATATTTGAGGTCAACAATTTACGCCCTGTATTAGGAGATGGAATCATGCCGGTTCTCAAAGGAGTGAAAACAACGGCCCTTTCGTTTACATGTTCTGAAATTATGCTTATTTTAGTAGCGTTTATGAAGAAACCGAAAAAGGCGTTGAAAGCGGTTGTAATCGGGACAAGTGTTGTGACATGTTTTTATATTTTTACGCTGATTATGGTTATCGGTGCAATATCCGTTGACGGTGTTGTAACGAGAACATGGCCGGCACTTGACCTGATGAGAAGCTTTGAGATATCTGGTTTAATATTTGAACGATTTGAATCATTCCTGCTAGTCATTTGGATTATGCAGCTTTTTGCCACGTTCATTATCACTTTTTATGCAGCTTCTTTAGGAGTCTCGCAAGTTTTCAAAAAGAAACCCGTTTCATGTATGTTTTGGCTGCTTCCTGTTGTTTTTATTCTCTCTTGCATGCCCAAAAATGAAAATGATGTGTTTATTTTGGGCGATATAGTCAGTCATATGGCTTTGTATATATTTGGCGCTCTGCCGATTTTTCTTTTAGTCATATCGAAATGGAGGAAAAGAGGTGAAACGTAAAATCAAACATCCAGTGTCCGCTATTGTCATCGTATGTTTGTCTATGATTTGTGTAACAGGGTGCTGGAGCAGCAGGGAAATAGAAGAGCTTGGTCTCACATTTGCTATCGCAATTGATAAAGGAAAAGAAACAAATACTGAAAAAGAGTTAAAAGAAGAGGGAGGGAGCTATCCAAAACAAGACAACCTTACACTGACCTATCAATTTGTTAATGAAAAAGTGGTAGGTGCGGGACAAAACGGAGGAGGCGGACAAGGAACGCAAAAAGCGTATCAAAATATAAGTGAAACAGGTGATTCGTTACAACAGATTGGGAGCGAGGTTGCATTAAGAAGGGACCGTGAAGTGTTTAGCCCGCATTTAAAAGTGGTTGTCATGAGTGAAGATGTATTGCGTACATATCCTATCGACAAAATGCTGGATCAATTTTTTCGTGATAATGAAATCAGGCTGAGCTGTCTTGTTTTATCTGCAAAAGGGAAGGCGAGAGATGCCCTCCAACTGAAAGAGAGTGGTGAAATTCCGGCATTTCGGCTGACTGGATTAGTTGAGAATGAACATAAAGTTTCCAGAATACTTCGCCCTGTAACACTCGCGAAACTAATCGGTAAACTGCATTCCGGCAGCAGTTTTTTACTGCAAAATGCAGTCTCGGCAAATGGAGCGGTCAAGTATTCCGGATCAGCGGTAATTAACGGGAAGTCTAAAAAAATGATCGGCTTTTTAGATGAATATGAAACGGAGGGAATTGCTTGGATTGCCGGAGGAGGAAAAGGCGGAGTTGTAAAGTGCTATGATAAAAAGAGCCAGCAGATTATCGCGTACGATATCAATTATATAAAAAGTAAAATAAAGCCTATAATAAAAGGAACGGATATATCATTCCATGTCGATATTGAATCGGAAGGGGATTTGGTTGAAAACTGGAACACAAATGAGACGTTGGACACACAGTTTATAGAACGTATTGAAAAGAATATTGAAAACGAAGTGAAAAAAATAGTCGGTCATGTATTAAAAAAAATCCAGCAAGATTATAAAGCTGATGTTGCGGGTTTTGATGAATCATTAAGACTTGAACATCCGGACTTATGGAAAAAGGTGAAAAAGAACTGGGATGACACCTTCAGTAAGGCCGACATCACGTACAGTGTAAACACCACAATTACTCATTATGGAACGGTTAAAACTCAGTAATGAATCAAATAGATTTTTAAAAAGAAGAGAAAGAAACATCTCTTCTTTTTCTTATGCATTTTTCAGGATGAAGATACTTTTTTTGGGGTAAATGCATTTTTTAAAACAATCAATATGATAATATGAAATTGCTTAAAATAGAAGGGAGGAGGGGCTGTGAGACAGAAACCGATTTATGTAGAAATCGAAATGAGATCTGACCTGGATACGCTCTGGGAATATACGCAAACCCCAGTGCTGCATAAAGAATGGGATCTCCGGTTTTCAAATATCACATATTTGCCTAAGCAGCAATACGAAAAGCAGAAGTTTCTTTACGAAACAAGAATAGGTTTTGGGCTAAAGGTATCGGGTACAGGAGAAACAGTCGGTGTTTTCGACAAATATTCATCTGAAAGAGTTTCTTCACTGGCTTTTGGCTCTGATCATCCGTTATCTCTGATTAGGCGCGGTAATGGCTACTGGAAGTATATACAGCGAGACAACGGGAACATAACGTTTTTAACACAGTACCAATACAAAACAGCCTACGGACTGCCGGGAAGATGGATCGATCGTATATTTTTTCGGCCGCTGCTTGGCTGGGCGACTGCGTGGAGCTTTGATGTACTAAGGCTCTGGATTGAGCAAAACAAACATCCGAAACACTCCATTCGATCGGCAATCGTCTATGTGTTCATATGTTTATTTTTTAGTCTGTTTTGGTTTTATCAAGGCTTTACAGGTTTTGAAACAAGTATCTTTGCAGGAACAGCGAAGATAGGATGGGGTATTCTGTGGCTTATTCCATTAAAGAAAAAATGGGTCATTCATGCAGTCCAGGCTTTTATCTATGCTGGGTTCGTTTTTTTAGGTTCCGAGATATTATTATCAATTCTGTTGAGTGTGTTTTCTGCGGCAAGCGGCGTTCTTAATCTTCAGCTCCCTAGTGCCCGGCACACTAAACGAAAGAGAAAGAAGTGACATTGTGAATTCGATTTATGAAAAAACGATCAAGAACTATTATTTGCTGCATCCCAAGCTGCAAAAACGATATCAATTAGACGAAGCGCATACATTCAGCGGGACAGGAACGATGTCAGAAATAAGCGGAGGCTCTTTTCTTGTCAGAATGCTGTTAAAGCTGGGTATTTTTTTCAGGTGCTTCTTTTCAGAAAGAGGCAAAGACATCCCTTTTACGATACAAAATAGAACTTGTCTTATGAATCGGGAACATATCGGGATAGAATGGAATCGTACATTTTTCTTTAAAGGCAAAGAACGTTTTTTTGACGCGATAATGGTATACGACGAAAAAGAAGACAAAATACTCGATTTCTTCGGCAGACCTCATCTTCTGCTCTCTGTTTTAGTGTTAGAGGCATCTCTTGACGGCACTCTTACGATTACATCGGGAAAGCAATGGCTGTTGATATGCGGAAAACGAATACCGCTGCCAAAATGGCTGACCGGTACGTCCGTTGTTTGCGAAACGTTTGATGAAAGCAAGAATTGCTTCACCATTCAAGTGCATGTGCAAAATACAATTCTCGGCACTCTTTTCTATTATAAAGGAACGTTTCAGGAAGAAGAGAGAGAATCATGTTAAAACGAAATGGCATGATCAGTACGCTTTATTTTATAGGGTTTCTTGCAGCGGAAACACCCCATCTATCAGTGGCAGAGGCGCTTGTTTTGTTATCCATCCTCTTTTTCGTTCCGGGGATTTTTCCTTTTGTCTTTCATCAATCGCCGCCTCGGGCTGCTCAATTTCTGGAATCTGGTTTCATACAGTGCTATCCGGCAGCCGCTTTCTTTGCGGTGCTGGCTCTTGTGACAGACATCGGGTGGTTCGCTCTGATCTGGTGGATCTACACTGTCTTTATGGCGTTGTACGCGCTCCTTCGCTTGCGGGATACAAAGATACATAGAATCGAAGAGACCTCAGTTTTGTTCGGGCTTATCTATTTGGCGGGTGGAGGGTTTTGGTTTTTTGCTTATGCTGCACATTTGCAGATCATGCAATTTGGCCCGCTTATCATTTTGCTGACTGCTGTCCACTTTCACTATTCAGCTTTTCTGATCCCGATCTTTAACGGCTTGCTCGGAAGAATCGCCAGAAATAATCGGATGTTGTACAGTTGGATAACATGGGTGATTTTGTTTTCGCCCATTCTTATCGCGGTTGGCATCACATATTCAAAAACACTTGATGTCATTGCGGTTGGCATCTATATGACGGCGCTTTATCTTCATGCATATTTGGTGTTCACCACAGCTTTTCGAAGCAAGACGGGAAAAATTCTTATTCGGCTTTCTTCTGCCGTTTTAATGTTAACGATCACTTTTTCGATGATTTATTCATTTGGTGTATTTCGGCAGGAAGTTACACTGAGCATCAATCAGATGATTTGGATTCACGGTTTTATCAACGCGTTTGCTGTGATACTGCCCGCTCTCATCGGATGGAGAATAGAAGATCCAAAGCCTTTTGATGCAGACAGTGTAAAGATATTCAGCCGGATCTATGGAAAAAGAAGGATTGGAAAAGCCTTTTTAGCTGAGATTCAAGCTGAAAATAACGCTCAATACAGAGGGCTTGTGGATGATATGAGAAGCCTTCGTTCAAAAGATTTTTCACCCGAAAAACTGGCGCCATTTATTTTATCGTTTTATGAACAAACCGTTGAGTATGATGTGAAAGCAAAAGTGATGTGGAGCACGTGGTTTCGGCCGCTTGCAATTGTTTACGAATGGTTCAGCAGTAAAATCGGCCAAATACATCTGTCGACGAACCCTGATTGGTATAAAATGTACAGCACGATAAAGGGTGTTCATTCGAAAAAAGACGGAAGAAAAAGAGTGCGTGCCTGGATCAGAACAAATGAAAAAAACGAAACCATTTTTACCGCTCTATATTCAGTGTATCGTTCAAATGAAGAGGGGTATATGAACATCTCTCTCCCGCTTCCATTCAGCAGCATGACAGGCATTTTAAAGCCTTATCATCATCATGAGAAACTGGTTTTGACAAGCAGGCGGAGAAAAAACGGAGCTGGAGATGAGGGAATTTATCTGCAAACCAGAGCGGGAACTTGTCCGCTTCCTTTATCTGAGACCTTTCTGATAGAAGCTTCGCATGACAACAGATTAACCGCTGTTCATCATATGTGGCTGTTTGGATTAAAATTTCTAACAGTACATTACATTATTACATATTGTCGACCAAATGAAAGTACCTAACACAAAGAAATGGCTTCGTCTGACAGCTGTTTGACGATTCGATCAGCTGCATTCCAATTCTGCGCCGCATCTTAACGGGAAAGGAAGTGACTAGTGATATTTTATATCAATTTATTTCTGATTCTTTGGCTGGCTGCTGGATTTGCAGTGGGAATGAAAAAAAGTGTATGTCGATCAGCTGTTTGGTAAAGATGTGATCGAAAGGCTGGAAAAAGAGAAGGGGGATCACGAGCGTGCTGACCGGTTTATCAAACATCGTGTTCTTTACATCGCAGTAGTAACATTAAGCGGGTTTATCGCTGTTTATCATGAAGTGAAAACAATCCCGCAAAGGCGAAAAATAAGAAAAATCGAAAAAAATATCATGAAACTGAATGAAGCAAAAAAGGAAGAATCAATAGAAAATAAAAATGCACAGGCCAAAGAGCAGGTGCGTTTTTTTTATGTTAGATATGGGAATTGGGATGCATGCGGTGCCAATACCTTTTCATAAATTCAAAAATGAGAAGAACAGCGCCCGGGCTAATGGTATATAATATTGTGAATTTAACAAAAATTTAACAAGGAGGACGAGAGAATTCGTGCTAAAGCCTCAAAGAAACCGACATCCTGTTGATTTGGACTTAGAGGCGGAGTAGATGAAACCGGCCAAAGTATCCCTGCTCCGCCGTTTGCTCCATTCCTTGAAGCATGTTGATTGTAACATAGCCAAACGTTTCCCATCAACTCTTAAAATTGTAAAATTATTGATTGTTTTTGTGATGTTCATTCCGATTTCTTCAATTTACGCGGAAGATGTCTATCAGAATTTTGAGGAATTAAAAAACAATGAAAAGCCTTCAGATTACCGTATTGTTACGAAAGAAACCGGCAGTCCTGTCCTTATTTTAGCCATTCACGGAGGAGGTATTGAAGGCGGGACAAGTGAAGTAGCGAGAGAGCTAAACAAAGAGTCTTCGATGTATTTATTTGAAGGCTTAAAATCGTCAGGAAACTCTGTGCTGCATATTACGAGTACGCATTTTGATGAGCCCCGGGCCTTGAGGATGACGGGAAGTCATGAATATGTCATTTCATTGCACGGGTATGCAGAAGAAGATCAGCAGATCGAAGTCGGCGGTACAGATCGCATAAGAGCGGCAGATTTAGTTGAAGAACTGCAAAATGCCGGTTTTCCTGCTGTCTTGCTCAGTACAGACCATCCGCATGCAGGCGTTAGTCCGAATAACATTGCAAATAAATCAAAAACAGGTTTGAGTATCCAGATAGAAATGAGCACAGGTTTTAGAAAATCTTTGTTTGGCGTATTTTCTTTAAAAAGCAGATCTGTTACTCAAAATGAGAGGTTTTATGATTTTACCGAAGTGATGTCCCGTTTTCTGAAAAGTAACTACTGAAAAATAGGAGGCCATAAGCCGGCCTCCTATTCCTCATGCTTCTCATTAGTAACGTCAGGAAGTAATTCGTCTGCGGCTTCTGTTTGATATTGAAGGGTGTTATCCCTGGTGGTCAGTTCATTTCGGAAGGTTTCATCCAGCACATTCTTCAGCAAATACCGATGAAAAAAGTATTCAAAAACAGTAAGACAGACAGCGGAAAGAAGAGCGGCTGCAAACGGTGAGAAATCATTTCTTGTTTGGGTTAAAGCAAAGACCCAAATCATAACGAATGAAAGTCCAAAGTCAGCCAATGAAGCTATAATATTGTTTGTTCTCGGAAGGACGAGCATGTCACCGGAAAGGTATGAGACAAAACCTAAGAAAAGTGCAATAAACATCACACTTAGAAAGGATGCGTAGTAGACCCTGTCCAATATTACATATAAAAGGGCGAGAGTGAAAGCAATCTTTGAAGAAAGTGCAATGAGATGTTTCATTTGATCACCTAAGTTGTTATTTTTAAGGAAAATCCTTTTCTTAATCGTTATCTTTGTTACAGTCATTATTTTAAACAATTCGATTTTGTTTACACTGGTATTTTTTTCTTGTTGCATGAAACCTTCTTGGTGCAAAAACGTACATATGGTTGATCAGCTTTAGAGGGGGGATTTATTGTGGAGATAAAAGGAATCAATCATTTGTTATTTTCTGTTTCCCATTTGGACACATCAATCGATTTTTATCACAAAGTGTTTGATGCCAAGCTGCTGGTAAAAGGAAGAACAACAGCATATTTTGATTTGAATGGCATCTGGCTTGCACTTAATGAAGAGTCTGACATTCCGAGAAATGACATTAAGGCATCATATACTCATATTGCTTTTACTATTGAAGATCGTAAGTTTGAGGAAATGTCAGCAAAATTGAAAAGGCTTCATGTCCATATACTGCCTGGAAGAGAACGAAATGAACGCGATCGAAAGTCTATTTATTTTACCGACCCAGACGGCCATAAATTTGAATTTCATACCGGAACCCTTCAAGACAGGCTTCGTTATTATAAACAGGAAAAAACGCATATGAAATTTTATGATTGAAACGGCCTCGAGATATTACAAAGAACATATACATAAATATGAATAAAGGTTAAAGTATGGTAAACGAGGGGGTTTGGTTGAAAATGAAGATACTGGCTTTAACGGCAGTTTTGACGTGTTTTTTTGGCATTGGCAGTACCCATGCGTCAGCATTAGGGTTTGATCACAAAATAGACTTTATTTTAAATGACAGCACAAAGTCGTTTGTTCTGGAAAATATCAGTGATGTTCCGGCAATCGAATATTTTTTAGGCTATCAGTTTACGATCTTGGGAGCCAATAGTTGTTCAGTTGAGCTTAAACTTCAACGGATGGGGCTTACGGGGCAATATTCCACGCTGAGCACGAAACAATTCAGAGGCAGTTGGTTTGATTTTAGTGCTCAGGATAAGGTTTCAATTGATCCATTTCATCGATACCGTATCTTTGCAGAAGAACATTCGGAAAACTGCACAAGTGTTCGAGTAAAAGGGAGTTATGGTATTCAATATTTTCATTTTGATTGAAGCTCACGATGATAAAGGTGAGCTGTTTTTTACATAAAATAGAACTAACTAAACTATGTACTAAATTTTCACAGAAATTAATTGCCGCGCTCTCTGCATAAATCTAAACCCGTATCATTCCACGACCAAGAAATGAAACATTTTTTAGCAGGTCACGTCTAATGTTTTAAACAGACAACATTTCGATAAAAGTTTCCTGAAGGAAAAAAAATTTCTTGACTTCAACAATTGTTTGATGGATAATTATGGTGTAAACATGATGTTCTTTTCCTCCTATTCAGGCTCGTACCTAAAATTCAGGGCGAGCCTGCTTTTTTTGATACAATAAACCCCCTCTCCATAAAGGAAGAGGGGGTTATTTCATCATCTGATAGTTCAATAGATTAATGGACGGTTCTGAACACGCCAATTACTTTCCCTAGAATGCTGACATTCTGTAAGATGATAGGTTCCATCGTTGGGTTTTCAGGCTGTAAGCGAATGTGAGTATCCTCTTTATAGAAACGTTTTACCGTAGCTTCATCATCTTCTGTCATCGCAACGACAATTTCCCCGTTGTTTGCTATGTTTTGCTGTTTAACGATGACATAATCCTTATCGAAAATACCAGCGTCAATCATACTGTCTCCCATAATTTCAAGCATAAACACATGCTCGTCCGGGGGAACCATACGGTCAGGAAGCGGAAAATATTCTTCAATATTTTCTATTGCTGTAATAGGAGATCCCGCCGTGACTTTCCCGATGACCGGTACATTAACGACCTGGCTTTGCGGAATGTCTACTTCTTCATCAAGAATTTCTATCGCTCTTGGTTTTGTCGGATCTCGTCTGATCAGCCCTTTTGTTTCCAAGCGGGCCAAGTGGCCGTGGACAGTTGAACTGGACGCAAGCCCGACAGCCTCTCCGATCTCTCTTACGGAAGGCGGATATCCTTTTGATTTAACCTCTGCTTTAATAAAACGGAGGATATCAAGTTGCCTTTTTGATAGCTTCGTCATTTTTCGCACCTCAAAACGTCGATTTTAAGAAGATTATAGCATGATTTTCCTTACAGTACAAACATAGGTTCGAAAAAACAATTGACAGAAACGTTTGTTCGTATATACTGAAATTATAAAAAGGCGAACAAACATTCCTGTTGGAGGTTATGATCATGGGTAAAGAATCTATTATTTTTGTCGGTCTGTTCACAGTGATTTTGAGCGCGGTAATCCTTTTGCTGTCATATACAAGCAGCGGCCAGGAGCTTAATCAGTATGTTAAAATAGAAGTCCAGCAAGGCGATACACTTTGGTCTATAGCCGGCCAGGTAGCAGATAAAAAGAAGATAAACAAAAGTGAATTTATTGAATGGGTGGCTGATAAAAATCATCTTCAGACGTCTGATATCCAGCCGGGAGATGAATTGGTGATTCCATTGAAAAAGAAGCATCAGGATGCATATGAATTGGCAACTGTAAGATAGAGAGGAAAGATAGAAAAAATGAAAGCACTCATTTATGCCCGCGTAAGCACAAATAAACAACAGCAGGAGACGTCATTAAAGCGGCAGGAGGAGGAGCTTACGGCCATTGCGGGCGAGAACGGCATGGAAGTCGTCAAAGTGATTTCTGAGAAAGCTAGCGGATATGAAATGGATCGGGATGGTGTGTTTGGGCTGCTTGATGAGATCAAGAATTCTGGAATTGATGTCATTTTGGTTCAGGATGAAACTAGGCTCGGACGTGGAAATGCAAAAATCGCACTGCTTCATTGCATCTATAGAGAAGGTGTGAAAGTCTATACAACGGCTCACAGAGGTGAACTGGAGTTATCGGAGGCTGACTCGATGGTGCTGGAGATCGTCAGCATTGTTGAAGAGTACCAGCGGAAAATTCACAACATGAAAATCAAGCGGGGAATGAAACGGGCAGTAAAAAACGGTTTCAAACCGCAAAAAAACCTGAAAAACCAACATGAAAACAGCGGAAAAGAAAGAATAGAGGTGCCCATCTCAGAGATCGTCCGCCTAAGAGCGAATAAACTGACGTTCGCAGAAATTGCGGCTACGCTGAGAGGGTTTGGGTATGATGTATCTAAAGCGACCGTCCACCGGCGGTTTCAGGAATACATAGAGAATGACGAGACAGCCGATTGAATCAGTTGTAAAACTCTTTTTGATCTAGTACTATATAGACAAAATGCCATAAAGGAGTTTAACATGATTTCAAACGAAAAAATTGCCAGAATTAATGAACTTGCTGCCAAAGCCAAAGCTGGCGTTATGACAGAAGAAGAAAAAGCTGAACAGCAAAAGCTCCGTCAAGAGTATTTGAAAGGTTTTCGCTCTTCTATGAAAAACACATTAAAAAGTGTGAAAATCATTGATCCGGAAGGCAATGATGTTACACCAGAAAAACTAAAAAAAGAAAAAAGAAATAATAAACTTCACTAATAGAAGAGGAATACGGCAATAACGTATTCCTCTTTTGCATATACTATAGCAACACTTTCATGGGACAAATTTCAACAAGTTTCTCTCAAATTTAAGCTGAAACAGTTGAGAAAAAGTCGTCAGACATTTATGATGTAAGGGTACAACATATAAGGAAGGGGATTTTTATGGATACAATTGAAAAGAAATCAGTTGCTACCATTCGCACACTGTCAATAGACGCTATTGAAAAAGCAAATTCTGGTCACCCAGGGATGCCAATGGGGGCAGCTCCAATGGCATACACGCTGTGGACAAAATTTATGAACGTAAGTCCGGCAAACCCTGGCTGGTTTAACCGTGACCGTTTTGTTTTATCTGCTGGACACGGATCAGCACTTTTATACAGCATGCTTCATTTAAGCGGGTTTGATCTTAGCATCGAAGATCTTAAGGGATTCCGCCAGTGGGGCAGCAAAACACCTGGACATCCGGAATTCGGACATACTGCCGGTGTTGATGCGACAACAGGACCGCTTGGCCAAGGAATTGCCATGGCTGTCGGAATGGCAATCGCTGAACGCCATTTAGCGGAAACTTACAACCGCGATTCATTTAACGTAGTCGATCATTATACATACAGTATTTGCGGTGATGGTGATTTAATGGAAGGCATCTCTTCTGAAGCCGCTTCACTAGCAGGCCATCTTCAGCTTGGCCGTCTGATCGTATTATACGATTCTAATGACATCTCTCTCGATGGAGATCTCGACCGTTCGTTCTCTGAAAACGCAAAACAGCGTTTTGAAGCAATGAATTGGGAAGTTCTTTATGTTGAAGATGGAAACAACATCGAAGAATTAACAGCGGCTATCGAAAAAGCCCGCCAAAATGAAAAGAAACCTACATTAATTGAAGTGAAAACAACAATTGGATTTGGTTCACCTAACCGTGCCGGCACATCGGGTGTTCACGGTGCGCCGCTTGGTAAAGAGGAAAGCAAATTAACAAAAGAAGCTTACGCGTGGACATATGAAGAAGATTTTTACGTTCCTTCAGAAGTTTATGAGCATTTCGCTAAAGCGGTTAAAGAATCAGGCGAGAAAAAGGAACAGGAATGGAATGCCCAATTCGCTAAATATAAAGAAGTTTATCCTGAACTCGCTGAACAGCTTGAGCTGGGAATCAAAGGAGAGCTTCCAAAGGACTGGGATCAAGAGGTTCCTGTTTATGAAAAAGGAAGCAGCCTGGCATCCCGTGCATCTTCCGGTGAAGTTCTCAACGGCCTTGCGGAAAAAATTCCTTTCTTTGTGGGAGGATCTGCTGACCTGGCGGGATCAAACAAGACGACAATTAAAAATGCCGGTGATTTTACAGCGGCTGATTACTCAGGCAAAAACTTCTGGTTCGGTGTTCGTGAATTTGCGATGGGCGCAGCCTTAAATGGTATGGCGCTTCATGGAGGACTTCGTGTATTCGGCGGGACTTTCTTTGTCTTCTCTGACTACCTGCGTCCGGCAATACGCCTTGCAGCATTAATGGGTCTTCCTGTCACATATGTCTTCACACATGACAGTATTGCCGTAGGTGAAGACGGCCCGACGCACGAGCCTGTTGAACAGCTTGCTTCACTCCGTGCGATGCCTAATCTATCCTTGATCCGTCCTGCAGACGGCAATGAGACAGCGGCAGCATGGAAGCTTGCAGTACAAAGCAATGAACAGCCAACAGCGCTTGTATTGACACGCCAAAACCTTCCTACGATCGACCAAACAGCTGAAGAAGCATTGGCAGGAGTAGAAAAAGGTGCATATGTCGTTTCTAAATCTAAAAACGAAACACCTGACGCTCTTCTCATCGCTTCAGGCTCCGAGGTGGGTCTTGCGATTGAAGCGCAGGCTGAATTGGCAAAAGATAATATCGATGTGTCTGTTGTCAGTATGCCTTCAATGGACCGTTTTGATAAACAATCAAATGAATACAAGAACGCCGTCCTTCCTGCAGAAGTGAAAAAACGTATTGCGATTGAAATGGGCTCATCATTTGGCTGGGGAAAATACACGGGGCTTGAAGGAGATGTGCTCGGCATAGACCGATTCGGTGCATCCGCTCCTGGTGAAACCGTCATCAATGAATACGGCTTCTCAGTTCCAAACGTAGTGAACCGAGTCAAAGCATTACTCAATAAGTAAGTCTTTCAAAGAGGATGAGTCAAATCATCCTCTTTTTCTTGTTTATCCGACAAAAATAGTATTGGCTGTTTAACAGTAATAGACAATTCTTTCTTTTCTTCTTTTGTATAATAGAGTGCAAATGAAATGCTGCTGAAAAAGGGGATGAAAAGATGGAACGTCACTACTATACGTACCTGATAAAAGAGGAATTTGCCAATCACTATTTCGGGCGGGAATCGGTTATGTTTGAGCTGTTTCAAGACTATCATTGGACAAGCCTGACAAAGCAGCGGTATGAAATGACAGAGAAACAGATTCAATATATTACACAGCCAATCCCGATTTTACATATGCATCAGCGGTTAAAAATGAATTTACACAACACGGATTACAGGCAGCTGGATTATATTTATAGATTAGCTTTGCCGAAAGCAAAAGGCCACGCGACGTTTATGATGAAAGAGAACATGATAGAAATTGTGGCTTCGGGGAATTACGAGGCAGAAACGATTTTCTTTGAAGTGCTGAGAAAGGTAAGCCCTTGCTTTCTGGCTATGGATTTCAATTCGAAGCGTTACGGCTGGCTAAATCCGGTGAAAGAAAGAAATTTTGTCTAAAACCGAAGAAAAAGAGATGTAAATGTTGTATAATAGCTTTTGGTTTAGTACACTTTAAACTAGACAACATGAAGGAGGAAATAAAATGACTTTATGGGTTGGCATCCTAGTGGGCGTTGTTGCATTGCTCATAGGTGTTGCACTCGGGTTTTTTATTGCTCGTAAATATATGATGAGCTATCTTAAAAAGAATCCGCCTATTAATGAACAAATGTTACGCATGATGATGATGCAAATGGGAATGAAACCTTCTCAAAAGAAAATCAATCAAATGATGAAAGCCATGAATAATCAAACGAAATAATACGTAAAGATTATGATATAGAGAAACATGGTTATAAAATAAAAAACCCTTATACGGGTTTTTTATTTTGCAATCATTCGTCACCCGCTACTGCTCGAAGGCGCTGCTTTTGATATTGTATGAGAAGATGGTCAAGCTCCTGACTGAGCTCTATCGTAATATGAGATGTCATTCCGTTCGCCATGACAATTTGCAGCAGCTCTGCTCTTTTTTTTTCGATTTCATTTAATAGATGCTCTCTAATCACAGGGATGTATCCTTTCATACATTAGATCTTCAAAGTGAATGTTTGTTTATATTATATCCATATTTATACTAATTTTCAAATGAGAAGGAGTACAATAACTCAATGTCAAATTAAATTATATAAGTTTTTTCTGAAAATAGAAATCCTTCAAGTGAAAGTGTTAAAAAAATGAAATGATTTTGTCATTTGAAGGAGCAAATCGTGAAGGGATGATGACATGGGAGACGTGAATTATTTTTTGACCTTCGGAGCGGGATTTCTATCCTTTATTTCGCCTTGCTGCCTGCCGCTTTACCCAGCTTTCTTGTCATATATTACAGGGGTCAGCATGGATGATGTGAAAACAGAAAAGCTGCTGCTGCAGAAAAGAAGTTTGTTTCATACTTTGTGTTTTTTGCTTGGCTTTTCAGTCATTTTTATCGCTTTAGGTTATGGAACATCTTTTATTGGCAGCCTCTTTAGGGATTATCACGAGGCGATTCGGCAAATTGGCGCGTTGCTTATTATTTTGTTTGGTTTTATTACACTTGGCGTGTTCCGGCCTGAGGCTATGATGAAAGAGCGGAGAATCCATTTTAAGCATAAACCAAGCGGGTTTTTAGGTTCCGTCTTAATCGGAATGGCATTTGCGGCGGGGTGGACGCCATGTACCGGTCCGATATTAGCAGCTGTTATCACACTCGCAAGCACAAATCCAGGCTCAGCGGTGCCGTACATGATGTTATATGTACTCGGTTTTGCTGTTCCGTTTCTTTTATTGTCTTTTTTTATCACAAAGCTAAAGTGGATAAGAAAGAACCAGCTTTTGATCATGAAAGCAGGCGGCGTCTTGATGATTGTGATTGGTGTGCTGTTATTCTTTAATTGGATGAGCCTAATTATTATTTTACTGTCGGATCTTTTTGGAGGATTTACTGGTTTTTAACGGCAAATTACTTTCGTACTACTACTAATCCTTTTGTTTTTGGTACAATAAGACTATTATCTGTGGAAATCGATTTTGGAGGGGAATATGACAAGAGTTTTAGTTGTAGACGACGCCAAGTTCATGAGAGTGAAACTCAGAGAGATCTTGGAAGAGGCAAATTACATAATCGCAGGCGAAGCGGCGGACGGCGAGCAAGCAGCTGCCCTGTATAAAACACTGCAGCCGGACATCGTGACAATGGATATTACAATGCCAGTGAAAAACGGCATTAAGGCGCTTCGTGATATCTTAAACTTCGATCCTAAAGCGAAGGTCATCATGTGTACCGCAATGCGGCACCAAAGAATTGTAACAGAAGCGATTGAATTGGGGGCAAAGGACTTTATTGTCAAACCGTTCGAGGAAACAAAAGTGCTAGAAGCTGTCAGCCGCGTTATGGGACATTAAAGTCATTGGTTTTTTTTATTGTTTTGGAGTATAGTATATAGTATCAACACTCCTAGAAACAAAGGAATGATAAATATGATGATTATAGTTTCATCGATTATTGCTGTGTTAATGGCTGTAGCTGTGATGGTGGTCAGAATAAAATCTTCTGATAAGCCCGTTTCACCGAAAAAAATCATCCTTCCGCCGATTTTTATGAGTACGGGAGCGTTAATGTTTTTATTTCCGGTATTTTGGGTAACTGGTGCAGAGTTTTTAGAAGCATTCACTTTAGGCGTGATTTTCTCTATTTTTCTAATCAAAACGTCTAAATTCGAAATTAAAAATAATGAAATTTACATGAAACGCTCTAAAGCATTTGTATTTATATTAGTCGGCCTTTTGGTGATCAGAATCGTGATGAAATCGATTTTGAGTACATCAATTGATTACGGCGCACTGAGCGGAATGTTTTGGATCCTGGCGTTCGGTATGATTGTGCCGTGGAGAATCGCTATGTACTTGTCATACCGAAAACTTCATAATGAGCTGCAGTCTGCTAATATTCAAATGAATTAAAAAACCTTTCCTCCTGTCAGGAAAGGTTTTTTATTTAAGAAGGGTTTGATATGGTTCGAGATCGATTTTTTTGTCTCTGAGATGTCTTTTTAAGAAGGTATGGTCTCTTTTAGGAGTTGCGAGAATATAGCCTCTGATCATAAGCTGCTGATCAATCTTTGATACCTTTTCTTTTAATGCAAGCTCACCGATTTTACCCGCGATTTTGGCTTTTGCTGCATCTCTGAACAGCTCCGGAACCGGAGATACCAATTCATTAAGGAATTGTTTGTTTTCATTGCTCCACAAATGCCTGCTCTTTTCGATATAGTAATCCTGCCAATCCAGCTCTGACCTGCCGTCTTCTTTTGGTAAACGCTTTAAAAACTTTCGAAACATAAAAAAACCGCCGATTGATAATAAGACAATCATCGTGATCACCCAAAACAGAATAAACCACAAAAACCAGCCTTCCAGCATCAATCATTCCCCCTTATTCTAACCATATTGTATACGAAGAGAGATTAGAAGAACACAGTAAAAAAAGAATAGAAAAAAAGTGATAGACGTCTAGTCAAAAGAGATAGTAGATCATAATCTATTGTATAGTGAATCTGCTATTTGGCCATGGGAGAGTCACTAGAGGGCATTTGACAATAAATGGACGGGAAAAAGTCACTTTCATAATAGGGGATGAAAGTGACTTTTCATTTTAGCTAAGAGGAAATTGAAGAGAAAAAGAAGAATCATTTTCTGTTTCTTTATTGACGGCAACTGTGAGTAGTTGGTTTTCGCATTCGGTTTTAATGATTTTGTCATTTAAATAAAAAGGAAGCATCATTTGTTTTTCAAAAGTCTGTCCTGACGATTTGACCGTTAAGATGAACTCGCATCCAGACAGGGTAACCGTTACTTGTGTCGGCTGTAAAAAAGTCAGATCCGCTTCAATAATATACTGCTGACTTGTTTCATATAAATCAATAGGCAATGTTTCATCGTACCAGGCGAAGGGATCTTCAAAGAATTGCCGAAGCCATTCATCCATACCATCGAAATCATTAGCGTCATTACGTTTAGAATGGGTCATGGAAGCATTCCTCCACATATCAACCTTGCTTGACATCATATGCGGCGGATCAGAAATGGGTGAACGCATAAAAAAACAGACACTGAGGTCTGCTTTTCTTACATATCGTGGCTTGAATTGTGCTTTTGTCTTGTGTGGTTCCGGTTTTTCACTTTTTTGCTTCCGCTGAGAGGCTCCGGCTGGCCCGGATTGTGTCCTTTAGGGGCGTTTTTATGCATATCTTTACTAGTATTTTTATTGGTCATAAAATGAGAACCTCCTTAAAAGAGTTCGATGTTATTGATTGGTTTTTCTTTTTTTATTATTTTGGCGTTCCGCTTCAGTCAGTACAAGCTGGTCGTTTTCGATATAGCCTGCGCCTTTGCCTTGGCTTTTTGCGTCATTCATGCCGTTAATGACGTGATTCGCTTTTCGTTTGACCATCATTATCACCTCCATCATAATATGGCTTCTTTTGTTTCGTTCTATGAGAGATCATAAACAGCAATAATTACCGGTACGTTTGTCTGATAAGCCGAACTTATTGTATTTAATAAAAACATTGATATTTACTTATGTATGATTTTGTTTTAATATGAAATTGTGAGAAAATTGTGATGGGATTTACGTTCATCTGAGAATGATCTGATCTGAAGGGGGATTTTGGAGAATGGCAAACGAGCAAAAAACTGTAGCAAAAGACGTTTTCCAAGCAAGAAAAACGTTTACTACAAATGGGAAAACCTATCATTACTACTCTTTAAAAGCATTGGAAGATGCAGGGGTCGGGAAGGTTTCGAAGCTTCCTTATTCCATCAAAGTTCTTTTAGAATCAGTATTGCGTCAAGTTGACGGATTCGTGATCAAACAAGAGCATGTGGAAAATTTGGCAAAATGGGGAACTGCCGAATTAAAGGAAATCGATGTTCCGTTCAAACCATCTCGTGTTATTTTACAAGACTTCACAGGGGTTCCGGCAGTAGTAGACCTAGCTTCACTGCGTAAAGCTATGGCAGCTGTCGGCGGAGATCCTGATAAAATTAATCCTGAAATTCCTGTTGATCTCGTTATCGACCACTCTGTTCAGGTTGATAAAGCAGGCACAGAAGATGCGTTAGCTATTAATATGGACTTGGAATTCGAAAGAAATGCAGAGCGCTATAAATTTTTGAGCTGGGCAAAGAAAGCGTTTAATAACTATCAGGCAGTGCCGCCTGCAACAGGTATCGTGCACCAGGTAAACCTTGAGTTCCTGGCAAGTGTCGTCCATGCCATTGAAGAAGACGGCGAGCTTGTCACGTATCCTGATACGCTTGTCGGAACAGATTCACATACAACAATGATTAACGGAATCGGTGTTCTTGGATGGGGTGTCGGCGGAATTGAAGCTGAAGCAGGAATGCTTGGACAGCCTTCTTATTTCCCTGTTCCTGAGGTGATCGGCGCGAAACTTGTCGGCAAGCTTCCGAACGGAACAACCGCTACTGACTTGGCGTTAAAAGTGACTCAGGTGCTGCGTGAAAAAGGCGTTGTGGGCAAGTTTGTTGAATTCTTCGGACCGGGAATTGCTGAATTGCCGCTTGCGGACCGTGCAACAATTGCGAACATGGCTCCGGAGTACGGCGCTACATGCGGATTCTTCCCAGTAGATGAAGAAGCGCTCAACTACATGCGTCTGACAGGCCGTGATCCAGAACATATTGATGTTGTCGAAGCATACTGCAGAAGCAATGGCTTGTTCTACACTCCTGATGTTGAAGACCCTCAATTTACTGATGTGGTTGAAATTGACTTGACTCAAATTGAAGCAAACTTATCAGGTCCAAAACGCCCTCAGGATTTAATCCCGCTTTCTGCTATGCAGGAAACGTTCAAAAAACATTTAGTCAGCCCTGCGGGTAACCAAGGATTCGGTTTAAATGCTGAAGAAGAAGATAAAGAAATTCATTTTAAACTCCTTAATGGCGAAGAAACAGTGATGAAAACGGGTGCGATAGCCATTGCTGCGATTACAAGCTGTACGAATACATCGAACCCGTACGTTCTAATCGGTGCCGGACTCGTAGCGAAAAAAGCGGTTGAATTAGGACTTGAGGTGCCTAATTACGTGAAAACGTCACTTGCACCGGGTTCTAAAGTCGTTACAGGATATCTTGTGAATTCAGGCCTTCTTCCATACATGAAAGAGCTTGGTTTTAACCTCGTTGGGTACGGATGTACAACATGTATCGGAAACTCAGGACCGCTTTCACCAGAAATCGAAGAAGCGGTTGCGAAAAATGATCTGCTGATTACATCTGTCCTTTCCGGAAACCGTAACTTTGAAGGACGTATTCACCCGCTTGTTAAAGGCAACTATCTTGCTTCACCGCCGCTTGTTGTGGCATACGCGCTGGCTGGAACGGTGAACATTAACCTGAAAACCGATCCGATCGGTGTAGGAAAAGATGGTCAAAACGTTTACTTTAACGATATTTGGCCGTCAATGGATGAAATTAATTCACTTGTTAAGCAAACTGTTACGCCTGAGCTCTTCCGCAAAGAGTATGAAACGGTATTTGACGACAACAAGCGTTGGAACGAAATTGAAACGACAGATGAAGCGTTATATAAATGGGATAATGAGTCAACCTACATTCAGAATCCGCCATTCTTCGAAGAAATGTCTGTTGAACCAGGCAAGGTTGAACCATTAAAAGCTCTTCGTGTTGTCGGTAAGTTTGGCGATTCAGTCACAACCGACCATATTTCTCCTGCAGGGGCAATCGGAAAAGACACGCCTGCCGGAAAGTACTTGCAAGAGAAAGGGGTTTCTCCTCGTGACTTTAACTCCTACGGCTCCCGCCGCGGAAACCATGAAGTCATGATGAGAGGAACATTTGCCAACATCCGCATCAAAAACCAAATCGCGCCGGGTACAGAAGGCGGATTTACAACGTACTGGCCGACTGGTGAAGTAACATCAATCTATGATGCGTGCATGAAATATAAAGAAGATAAAACCGGCCTTGTTGTATTAGCTGGAAAAGACTACGGTATGGGATCTTCACGTGACTGGGCTGCAAAAGGAACAAACCTTCTCGGCATCAGAACGGTCATTGCTGAGAGCTTTGAGAGAATTCACAGAAGCAACCTTGTATTTATGGGTGTGCTGCCGCTTCAATTTAAACAAGGTGAAAATGCAGAAACACTCGGCTTAACCGGTAAAGAAGTGATCGAGGTAGATGTTGATGAAAGCGTACGCCCTCGTGATATCGTTACAGTAAGAGCAATTGATGAAGACGGAAATGTAAAAACATTTGAAGCACTTGTCCGTTTTGATAGTGAGGTTGAAATTGATTACTATCGCCATGGCGGCATCCTGCAAATGGTGCTTCGCGATAAAATGAAGCAGTCCTGATGAATCAATAGGAAGAGAAGGCATTTCGCTTTCTCTTCTTTTTATGACAAAGTGTGCTGCGGAGGTGGCATATGATGAAAAAATGGCTCGCAGGGATCCTGCTTATTATGCTTGCCAGCTATATGGGATGGAATTTGTATCAAACATACAGCAAAAAAGAAGTGGGAATAGAAGAGGGACAGCAAGCTCCAGAATTCACTTTGAAAACGCTATCGGGAGAGAAAAGTTCCTTACAAGACACAAAAGGCAAAAAAGTCCTCCTCAATTTTTGGGCAACTTGGTGTAAACCGTGCCGGCAGGAAATGCCAGCGATGGAACAGCTGCAAAAAGAATACGCAGACGAACTTGCGGTTGTTGCTGTTAATTTCACTTCAGCTGAGAAAAGTGTGAAACAGGTTCAGGCGTTTGCTGATACGTATGAATTAACGTTTCCTATCCTGATTGATAAAAAAGGGATCAATGCTGACTATAACGTGATGTCATACCCAACGACGTATATCTTAGATGAAAAAGGCGTTATTCAAGATATACATATCGGCACCATGACAAAAAAAGAAATGGAACAAAAACTGGATCTTGATTAGATTCAGTTTTTTTTGTTCTGAATGCTTACAAATTTTCAGAATTGGAAAAAATAAATGAATATGCGGAGGTGAGAAGAGTGAAGAAGGTGAGAAAACGTTCTTTTCATGAGCTCGTCATGGAAAATAAAAAAGAGCTGATGACCAATACAGAGTATTTAAATCAGCTTGAGGAAAAGCTTGAACAGCGATTTAAGCAAAAATAACCTTAAATTTGTATTCATGTTTACCCCTCCTTTTGAGAATCCTATCTGTTGAGGAGGGATAAACATGGGAAACAACAAGAAAAACGGTCAGCCTCAATTTGCTCCAAGCCACTTGGGTACGAAGCCTGTAAAATATAGAGCCAATAAAGGGGAAAAAATGCAGGATAAGTCCGGACAGCAGCCGATCATCATGCAGACAAAAGGTGAGTAGCGCAAAATTGAGTATATTTCTAGGAGGTCCATCCAAATGACAAATAACCATAATCAATACCAGCACCCTAATCCTGATGATCGTTCTGATAACGTAGAAAAGCTGCAGGATATGGTTCAAAATACAATTGAAAACATGGAAGAAGCAGAAGCATCAATGGAGTTTGCTTCAGGAGAAGATAAGCAGCACATCAAAGAAAAAAATGCTAGACGCGAACAGAGTATCGAAGCGTTTCGCAATGAAATTCAAGACGAATCCGAAGCGAGACAAAACGGATACCGCTCTTAAAAACCAGGGAAACCTGGTTTTTTTCTTTCTGATTTGATTATGGTAAAATGGGGCTAAATTAAAGTTAAGGGAGCAGAATAATTTTGCAGGTATCAAAAAAAGAAATAGAAGTGCGTTATGCAGAGACAGATCAAATGGGGATTGTCTATCACGCGAATTATCTTGTATGGATGGAGGTCGGCAGAACGGCTCTCATAAAGGATTTAGGCTTTTTATACAGTGATATGGAAAAGAGGAGCGTCCTCTCACCAGTCGTTGATATCAATATATCCTATAAAAAGCCGCTTCATTATGGAGAAACCGCGGTTGTGCATACATGGATAGAGGACTACAACGGCTTTAAAACCGTCTATGGTTATCATATTTATAATCCGGCTGGTGAGCTTTCCATCGAAGCCACCTCATCTCATATTTGTGTGGATAAAGAAAACTTTAAGCCTATTCAGTTCCGCAAAGCTTTTCCTGATTGGCACGCAGCATATGAAAAGGCCAAAAAATAGGGAAGTGAACGAGATATGGCGTTTGGAGTGAAACGGGAAGAACTCAACCGGTGGAAACAAGCAGTGAAAAGAGGAGATATTGCATTTTTAACCCATTATTGGCTGGATGACCGGTTTCCAGAAGCAAAGACCGTGACAAAAGCCGGCTGTGCAGATATTGATAAACTGATTCAATGGGGAGCGGCGTACGGTTTAAAAAAAGAATGGATACATAAGAAAAGTGAATTTCCTCACTTTGATCTCCTGGGTGAGACACAAAAATATATTTTGGAACAAGAGAACCTGACCGATCATCTTAAAAGATTTCATTTGTAAAAAAAGGAACGCACATAACGTGCGTTCCTTTTTTATTGATATTCAAAAACAGGTTCGTCAGCATCCTCTGAATAGCTGACTAGAAGGTCATGGTTATCGAAGTACCATAGATCACTTTCTTCAATAAAGAAGGTAATGCCGCCGGCTTCTGCAGTGGCTCCAGCCTCTTGCGGGGCATCTTTCGCAACACCGAGGGAAAATCCCTTTTGAACGTTGCTGCAGCCGCCGTAGCGGACGAAAAAGCGAACCTGATCTCCGCTTTCTAAATCCAGCTCTTCTTTATACCAGTTCAGTGCGTCTTCGTTAATTGTCATATTCATAACAGAACACCCCTTTGTACTTCATTTGAATTTTCTCTATTATAAACGTATTAGGCTATTCTGTGTCAAAAGAGAAGGTTTTTACGTTTATAACCATTTCACTTTAGGTTCTGTTTTATTGATAATTCGTTTAATGTTCGCCCGGTGTCTGTATATCACAAAAATAGTGAGCAGGGTAACAACAATCAATAAATACCTATCATGGACAAAGAGACTATATATAACAGTATAGATCCCTGTTAACATTGATGACAGGGAAACAAATTTAGTCAAGTATAAAAAGATGAAAAATACCGCGATCATCGTGATAAATAACAGAGGTGCGTAAAATAGCAAAACGCCTCCAGACGTTGCCACGGCTTTACCGCCTTTAAATTTGGCGAATATAGGAAACACATGGCCTAAAACTGCAAAGACTCCAATAAGAAGCGGATGAATATCAACATGCATGAGATAAGGCAATGCAGTTGCCAGCGTTCCTTTCAAAATATCTCCGGCTATGACGACGGAACCAGCTTTTACGCCCAGCGTACGGAACGCGTTGGTTGCGCCTAGGTTGCCGCTTCCGTGTTCCCGAATATCAATTCCCTTGGCAAGCTTGCCCACAATTAAGCCAGATGGAATGCTGCCTATCAGGTAGGCCAAAATAATCAATAAAGCAATAAACATCTACATTTCTCCTTTTTCAAAGTCCCTTCTTTCTATTTTAACATGAGATGTCATGATCTGATGACAAGTTTTTTGTAAAGTTTGCTTACAAATCCACACAAACGTGCACCATATTTTGATTTTTTTCATTTTGATCGTGTAAAATAGATGAAAAAGGAGTGGTACAGATGCAAAACCCTTCCAAAGCGGAATTGAAAGAGATTCTTGATAGAAGCAAGCGAATAGCGGTAGTGGGGCTTTCGGACCGGCCGGATAGAACGTCACATATGGTTTCAAAAGCGATGCAGGATGCGGGCTATGATATCATTCCCGTCAATCCTACAATTGATGAAACTCTGGGTGTCAAAGCCGTTTCATCTTTAAAAGAGATTGATGGCCCAGTTGACATTGTCAATGTATTCCGGCGCTCAGAACAGCTGCCAAGCGTTGCGGAAGAGTTTTTGGAGACAGATGCTCCAGTATTTTGGGCACAGCAAGGGCTGGTCAACGAAGAAGCTTACAAGATGCTAAAGGAAAAAGACAGAACGGTTATCATGGATCTGTGTATAAAAGTGGCGCACGCAGTAACAAAATAGATGCAGAACCGCAAAAATCCTTGTGAATTCAAGGATTTTTGCTTTTTAATTTTAAGATATTGTTTGCGTATTACGGTGAAACAGATACAATAAAGCTTGAACAGCTTTTTTTGAACACCTTGTCCAGCTGGGTTTCGGCCGTTCGATTTGCGAAGGTCTGCTGCTTTATATATAATAAACAAACATACGTTCCCATTTCGTAAAAACAGCACTTTGCCCGATGTTTTGTGAACTGATTTGTTAGCTTTATGTTGCGATCACAAACATATTGGTTATAATGGGGAGTCCAAGGCAGTACCGGCTTAAGGCGAGGTTCATAAAAAATACTTTTTACAATTGATGCGCATCACTGAAAAAAGAGAAAGACAATGTTAGTTTTTGAAAGGGGTTTGTACGTTTGGCTAGAAAACAGCAATTTGATTACAACGAAGATGCCATTCAGGTGCTCGAAGGCCTAGAGGCCGTCAGGAAAAGGCCGGGTATGTATATTGGTTCTACTGACGCGCGGGGCCTGCACCACTTGGTTTATGAAATTGTAGATAACTCTGTCGACGAGGTGCTTGCCGGCCATGGAGATCACATTATCGTCAAAATACATAAAGACAACAGTATTTCTGTACAGGATAGAGGCCGCGGCATGCCGACCGGAATGCATAAGCTCGGCAAACCAACCCCTGAAGTGATTTTAACGGTGCTTCATGCCGGAGGAAAGTTCGGCCAAGGCGGTTATAAGACAAGCGGAGGGCTGCACGGAGTTGGTGCATCAGTCGTAAATGCTTTATCTGAATGGCTGACGGTTACCATTGAGCGGGACGGTTTCATTTATCAGCAGCGGTTTGAAAATGGAGGAAAACCGGTTACATCCCTCGAGAAGCTCGGCAAAACAAAAAAGACAGGAACGCTTACGCACTTTAAGCCAGATCCAACGATGTTCAGTGCAACAACTTATAATTTTGAAACGCTTTCTGAACGATTAAGAGAATCTGCGTTTTTGTTAAAAGGATTAAAAATTGAGCTGATTGATGAGCGGAATGACCAGCAGGAGGTCTTTTATTACGAGAACGGCATAGAAGCGTTTGTCGCTTACTTAAATGAGGAAAAAGACGTCTTGTCTGAAGTGGTCTCGTTTGAGGGCGAGCATCATTCAATAGAAGTGGACTTTGCGTTCCAGTTTAATGACGGCTATTCTGAAAACATTCTGTCATTTGTTAATAACGTCAGAACAAAAGACGGCGGTACTCATGAGTCAGGTGCAAAAACAGCGATGACACGCGCTTTTAATGAATATGCGAGAAAAGTGGCTTTGCTGAAAGAAAAGGATAAGAACCTTGAAGGCACTGATATAAGGGAAGGGCTTTCAGCCATTATCTCTGTTCGCATTCCCGAAGAGCTTCTTCAGTTTGAGGGACAAACAAAAGGGAAGCTCGGTACAAGCGAAGCGAGATCAGCAGTTGATGCGATTGTTTCAGAGCAGCTTGCTTACTTTTTAGAGGAAAACCGGGATACCGCAACGCTCCTTGTGAAAAAAGCAATCAAAGCGAGTCAGGCACGCGAAGCGGCACGCAAAGCCCGTGAAGAAGCAAGAAGCGGCAAAAAACGCAAAAAATCTGAAGCGACATTAAGTGGAAAGCTGACGCCTGCCGGTTCAAGAAACCCGGCAAAAAATGAATTGTATCTCGTTGAGGGCGATTCTGCAGGCGGATCAGCCAAGCAGGGAAGAGACCGCAGATTCCAAGCGGTTCTGCCTTTACGCGGTAAAGTCATTAATACGGAAAAAGCGAAACTTGCTGATATCTTTAAAAATGAAGAGATCAATACGATCATCCATGCGATCGGCGGCGGAGTCGGAGCGGATTTCTCAGTCGATGACATCAACTACGACAAAATCATCATTATGACCGATGCCGATACTGACGGCGCTCATATTCAAGTGCTGCTTCTCACCTTTTTCTATCGCTATATGAAGCCGCTCATTGAGCATGGCAAGGTGTTCATTGCACTGCCTCCTTTATATAAGGTCAGCAAAGGAAGCGGAAAAAAGGAAATCATTGAATATGCATGGTCTGATGAAGAGATGGATGATGTCTTGAAAAAAGTCGGCAAAGGATATACCATTCAGCGATATAAGGGACTCGGAGAGATGAACGCAGACCAGCTGTGGGAGACGACGATGAATCCGGAGTCCCGTACGCTTGTAAGGGTCAAAATCGACGATGCGGCACGCGTAGAGAGACGTGTCACGACGTTAATGGGAGACAAAGTGGAGCCGCGCAGAAAGTGGATTGAGAAAAACGTCGCTTTCGGCTTAGATGAAGAAAGCAATATTTTAGAAAATGAAAACTTATCGGTCGCTGAGGAGGTTTAATGATTGTCACAGCCAGAATTATTTCATGATTTACCATTAGAAGAGGTGATCGGGGACCGTTTTGGGCGCTATAGTAAATATATTATTCAAGACAGGGCGCTTCCTGATGCAAGAGACGGCTTAAAGCCGGTACAGCGCAGAATTCTGTATGCGATGCATACAGATGGAAATACGTTTGATAAAAACTTCAGAAAAGCGGCCAAAACAGTCGGTAACGTTATAGGTAACTATCATCCGCACGGTGACAGTTCGGTTTACGAAGCAATGGTGCGGATGAGCCAGGATTGGAAAGTGCGAAATGTGTTGATCGAAATGCATGGGAACAACGGAAGCATCGATGGAGATCCACCGGCAGCCATGCGTTATACAGAGGCGCGATTATCTCCGATCGCATCTGAGCTTCTTCGGGATATTGACAAAAATACGGTTGAATTTGTGCCGAACTTCGATGATACAAGCAAGGAGCCTGTCGTACTCCCGGCGATGTTCCCTAACCTATTGGTCAACGGATCTACCGGGATATCAGCGGGATATGCGACTGACATTCCCCCTCATCATCTCGGAGAAGTCATTGATGCTGTTATTAAACGCATCCAAATGCCATCTTGTTCTGTTGATGAACTCATGGAAGTTATAAAAGGGCCTGACTTTCCGACAGGCGGTGTTATTCAAGGTGTTGACGGCATAAGAAAAGCTTACGAAACCGGAAAAGGAAAAATCATTATCCGTGGAAAAGCTGAAATAGAAGGAATCAGAGGCGGACGTGAACAAATCGTCATTACTGAAATTCCATATGAAGTAAACAAAGCCAACCTTGTGAAAAAAATGGACGAGTTCCGCATTGATAAAAAGGTTGAGGGCATCTCAGAGGTTCGCGATGAAACGGACCGAACAGGGCTGAGAGTGGTTATTGAACTGAAAAAAGAAGCGGATGCCAAAGGCATTTTGAATTTCTTATATAAAAATACCGATTTGCAGATCACATATAACTTTAATATGGTGGCTATTCATAACCGCCGTCCGATGCTGATGAGTCTGCCGGCTATTTTAGATGCATATATCGGCCACCAAAAAGAAGTCGTCACAAACCGTTCCGTTTACGAGCTTCAAAAAGCAAAAGACAGGCATCACATCGTAGAAGGTCTCATGAAAGCTTTGTCCATTTTGGATGAAGTCATTGCAACAATCCGTTCTTCAAGCGACAAACGTGACGCTAAAAACAATTTGATAGCGAAATATGAATTTACAGAGCCTCAGGCTGAAGCGATCGTATCATTGCAGCTATACCGTTTAACCAATACAGATATCACAGCGCTGAAGGAAGAGGCTGAAGAGCTAGATGAAAAAATTGAAGAGCTCGAATCCATTCTGAGCAATGATAAAAAGCTGTTAAAAGTGATCACAAACAGCTTAAAAGCACTGAAAAAGAAATATGCAGACACAAGACGCTCTGTGATTGAAGAAAAAATTGAGGAAATTAAAATTAACCTTGAAGTCATGGTTGCCTCTGAAGATGTATATGTGACCGTTACGAAGGATGGTTACTTAAAACGGACGAGCCAGCGCTCATATGCCGCTTCCAACGGTCAGGATTTCGGAATGAAGGATACGGATAGAATACTGCATCAGTTTGAAATGAATACGACAGATGTGCTGCTGCTCTTTACGAACAAAGGAAGCTATATCTATTGCCCGGTTCACCAGCTGCCTGATATCAGATGGAAGGACATGGGCCAGCATTTTTCAAATGTGATTAGTATTGATGGTGATGAAACGATTGTAAAGGCCTTACCGATAAAAGAATTTGATCCAGCAGCGTATCTATTGTTCTTTACGAAAAACGGAATGGTGAAAAAGACAGAGCTCACCCATTATAAAGCTCAGCGTTATTCTAAAGCGCTCGTGGCATTAAATTTGAAGGGTGAAGATGAACTGATCGATGTACATGTGACAAATGGGGAAAGCCAGATCTTTATGGCCACTCACCTTGGATACGCCCTATGGTTTGGAGAGGACGAAGTAAATGTAGTTGGTGCGCGTGCGGCAGGTGTCAAAGGGATTAACTTAAAAGAAGATGACTTTGTGGTCTCCGGAGAGATCCTTCAAGAATCTGATTCAATTGTATTGTTCACACAGCGGGGAGCGGTAAAACGCATGATTCTCGCCGAGTTTGAAAAAACGTCCCGTGCAAAACGCGGTGTCGTGATGCTAAGGGAACTGAAGAAAAATCCTCACCGTGTCGTATCAGTGTTCGCTTGTCGTCTTGATCAACGACTTATGGCGGAAACAGAAAAAGGCGACAGAAAAGAACTGCAGGCAAAAGACTTGCGGACAAACGACAGATACAGCAATGGCTCTTTCTTTATTGATGAAGAGGAATCAGGCAAGGTCACAGCTGTTTGGCGCCTTCAAACAGAGCAATAATATAAAACCCGCTCACATTATGCGAGCGGGTTTCGTTTGTTTTTCAATTAGCTTTCATGACTGGTGAAAAGATCTGTAAAGGCATGAACAAATTCGATTCCTTGCCATACAAATAAATTCAGCGCTGTGAAAGAAAATAAGCCTATAATCACCATTCTTAAGATAAACAACATGTTTAACAGCCTCCTCATATTTTCGTTATATAATCGGGTGATGTTGAACATGAAGTTTGCCAAAATAAGACGATTGATAAAATTTGGCTAGTATAAAGCTTTTTTTCCGCTGGCGCCTGCGGGAGTATCCCGTATCTTTGCTTTCAGCGGTCAGAAGCCGAACAGCCATTGCCCATAAAGCAGTCAGCGCAAATGCTCCTGTGATGGATTTCTTCTCATCATCAGCATTTTGGCCGGCTTTCATCTCATGCAATTCCTGCTGGTCGGCTACGGCTTTATAATGATGGCCGATATCAAAGGCGTGGGGAATTGAGAACAAATGAAAACTGGCAATCGCCAAGAATAAGATGGACGCTTTCAGTATCGTTACTTTTTTCAAATGATCTCCCCCTCCTTTAATATTACTGAATATTTTTATAATAATACCCTAACCCATTCCGAAAGTAAACCTGATTTATTAAATTTAAAAATAAAGTTTACTTTGTTAAGTATATATCTTTTTGCTTATTTTTGAAAGAGCAACTTCATTTATTAGTGTATGTATACCCGGTCTGAGACGTGAATAAAAACATATTTTAAATGATATGTTTGTTGTTTAGGATTTATGTCTTTATTTATCAGAGAAATTCTTAATTTTCAAAAGAGAATACGATTTTTAATGAAAGCTTATAAGAAGTAATTTTTTATTCATAGGAAAATAATAGAGAGAGGGAGCGAAGGAGTGAGTATCAATCGAGGACAATAATCTTAACGAAAAAACTTCCTAATTCGACATATTGTGATATAATAAGACTTAGCATGTTAAAAAATCTAACATCAAATTTGAAATTACTATGAATTGATGAATACGGGAGGTCAATATGGAGTCTTTTTTCAACAGCTTAATCAATATTCCAAGTGATTTTATCTGGAAATATTTATTTTATATTTTAGTAGGGCTTGGGTTATTTTTTACACTTCGTTTTGGTTTTATCCAATTCCGTTATTTTATTGAAATGTTCAGAATAGTGGGAGAGAAGCCTGACGGAAATAAAGGCGTTTCATCTATGCAAGCATTCTTTATTTCAGCCGCATCCCGAGTCGGTACAGGGAATTTGACGGGTGTTGCCTTAGCAATTGCGACAGGCGGACCGGGCGCTGTCTTTTGGATGTGGGTTGTAGCTGCTGTAGGTATGGCTTCAAGCTTTGTTGAGAGCACGTTAGCACAGCTTTATAAAGTGAAGGACGGAGACGATTTCCGCGGCGGACCGGCCTACTATATTCAAAAAGGCCTTGGAGTCAGATGGCTCGGCATCGTATTCGCTGTCTTGATTACCGTATCATTCGGTTTAATTTTTAACGCTGTTCAATCCAATACAATTGCAGGAGCGTTAGAAGGCGCTTTTCATGTGAACAAAACGGTTGTGGCGATTGTTCTTGCTGTTTTAACGGCCTTTATTATCTTCGGCGGTTTAAAACGTGTTGTCGCTGTGACACAATTGATTGTTCCAGTCATGGCTGGGCTTTATATTCTCATTGCTCTTTATGTTGTATTCACAAATATTTCTGCATTCCCAAGCGTTATTGCGATCATTGTTAAAAACGCTTTAGGAATTGAACAAGTTGTCGGCGGAGGACTGGGAGCGATCATCGTCATTGGTGCACAGCGCGGACTTTTCTCTAACGAAGCAGGAATGGGTAGCGCGCCAAACGCTGCTGCTACTGCTCATGTTTCGCATCCGGCAAAGCAAGGCTTTATTCAGACATTAGGCGTGTTTTTCGATACATTTATCGTATGTACGTCCACAGCGTTTATCATTTTACTGTACAGTGTAACACCAAAAGGTGACGGCATCCAGGTTACACAGGCTGCTCTGAGCCACCATATTGGAGGGTGGGCTCCTAGTTTCATAGCTATCGCAATGTTCTTGTTCGCCTTTAGTTCAGTTGTCGGAAACTACTATTATGGTGAGACAAACATTGAATTTATTAAAACAAGCAAAACATGGCTGAACATTTACCGTATCGCGGTTATTGCTATGGTTGTCTTTGGGTGTGTAGCAGGGTTCCAGATTGTTTGGGATATGGCGGACCTCTTTATGGGGATTATGGCGTTGATTAACTTAATTGTGATAACGCTCTTGTCAAACGTAGCTTACAAAGTGTATAAAGATTACGCGAATCAGCGTAAACAAGGACTTGACCCTGTATTTAAATCGAAAAACATCCCGGGTCTTAAAAACACTGAAACTTGGGAAGATGAGAAACAAGAAGCATAAAAACACGGCTGCATTCACTTCAATGAATGCAGCTTTTTATTTGCCTGAAAGAAGCGGAATATTTTGATTTAATAAAATAATAATGTGTAAAGTCCTGATTATACACTTTTATCATTGATCCACATGTATTAGCTTGTATCTGAAACAACACAAAAAGAGAAATTAGACAGGCTTTTAAGCCGGCTAAAAACAAGAAATTAGGTTGATAGACAAACATAAGAAAGCTTTTTACAATGAGTTCGTGGTATAAAAGCGAAAGGGAGGAGAGCGGTGAGTTACTAGGCATATTTTTTACATATTGATTTGAAGGAGGAAGAATATCATATATGAAACGTTCAGTCTCTATCTTAACCGTATGTTTATTCATTGCATTACTAGCGACCTGCGGCTTGGCGGCTCCAGAAGCATCTGCAGCAGGGGCAAAGACACCGGTATCTATAAATGGCCAGCTTAGCATAAAAGGTACACAGCTAGTCAATCAAGACGGCAAAACAGTGCAGTTGAAGGGGATAAGCTCCCACGGATTGCAATGGTTTGGCGATTTTGTCAATAAAGATAGCTTAAAATGGCTAAGAGACGATTGGGGCATTACGGTTTTCCGAGCGGCGATGTATACGGCAGACGGCGGTTATATTGATAATCCGTCTGTGAAAAACAAAGTAAAAGAAGCGGTTGAAGCGGCAAAAGAGCTTGGGATATATGTCATCATTGACTGGCATATCTTAAATGACGGCAACCCAAATCAAAATAAAGAGAAGGCAAAAGAATTCTTCAAGGAAATGTCAAGCCTTTACGGAAACACGCCAAACGTTATTTATGAAATTGCGAATGAACCAAACGGCGATGTGAACTGGAAGCGTGATATTAAACCGTATGCTGAAGAAGTAAGTTCCGTTATCCGTAAAAACGATCCCGACAACATCATCATTGTCGGTACCGGTACATGGAGCCAGGATGTGAATGATGCTGCAGATGATCAGCTTGCGGATAAGAATATCATGTACGCGCTTCATTTTTATGCCGGCACACATGGCCAGTTTTTACGGGATAAGGCAAACTATGCCCTCAGCAAAGGAGCGCCTATTTTTGTGACGGAATGGGGGACAAGCGATGCTTCTGGAAATGGCGGAGTATTCCTTGACCAGTCAAGGGAATGGCTGAATTATCTCGACAGCAAGAACATCAGCTGGGTCAACTGGAATCTTTCTGATAAGCAGGAATCGTCTTCAGCTTTAAAGCCGGGAGCATCTAAAACAGGCGGCTGGCCGTTGTCAGATTTATCGTCTTCAGGAACATTTGTAAGAGAAAGCATTCTCGGTACCAAAGATTCGACGAAGGACAGCCCTGAAACGCCGGTTCAAGATCAACCTACACAGGAAAAGAGCATCTCTGTGCAATCCAGAGCAGGGGATGGAAGTGTGAACGGAAACCAGATCCGCCCGCAGCTTCACATCAAAAATAACGGCAACCCCACGGTTGATTTAAAAGATGTCACTGTCCGTTACTGGTATAACGCGAAAAACAAAGGCCAAAACTTTGACTGTGACTACGCGAAGATCGGATGCGGCAATGTGACTCACAAGTTTGTGAGGTTGCATAAACCTAAGAAAGGCGCAGATACCTATCTGGAACTAGGATTTAAAACCGGAACGCTGTCAACCGGAGCAAGCACAGGGGATATTCAGCTTCGTCTTCACAATGATGACTGGAGCAATTATGCACAAAGCGAGGATTATTCCTTTTTTCAATCAAATACGTTTAAAACAACGAAAAAAATCACATTATATAATCACGGAAAACTGATTTGGGGGACAGAGCCCAAATAGTTCAGCTTTTGGCGGGCATCAGCAATGATGTCCGTTTTTAGCATCTTAAACAGCAAAACCAAAACGAGGAGGATTACGTTGTGGATGACATATTGAAACAGTATATGGTGCTGTTCAAACATATGAATGATGTGATAAACGGCCCGGACTATCCGGGTAAGGAAAAAGATATTCAAAATCAAAAAGAACAGATCGAACCTTACGAGACACAGCTGCAGCGACATTTTTCTACGGATTATGACTACGATGAATTTGCTGATTCAGCTATTAAATGTGCATATGGCGATATGACGCTGGAAGATTTAGAAGCCGTTTATTATGAATTAACAACACCATTTTATGATTGAGTTTTAAGAAGCGTAAAATTTCATTTTCTGTCTCACCAACTTAAGTATACTTTGATATTGAGACGGGAAATGATTTATTTTGTTTACTTCCTAGAATATATATTATGTAAACTAATAAAACGAAAACAGACAGCAGTTGTTTTTCATGCTCATCTTCTGTACTAGAAGGTAAATGTGGATCCATTCTTGAAGTTAGACCTTCTATTTTTTTGTCGTAAGTGAAGCTGATACTTCCCTAGATAATTTAAAAGCCCATGTTCACTTACTTTCTTCTCGCACTCATTCTGTAGTGTAATATTAAAAAACCTCTACGTCCTTAATAAATTAAATTGGTCATAGGTCATAAAGGTTTTTCAGTTTGAGTATTTTAATTTGTCTCATTCATTCCATTTCATTTTTCTCAAGTGCTTTTTTTAAATAATTATTATAAAAGTTTTTAGACATAACAAACAGCTAACTCTTTGACATGCTTTATCAGCAACCTCTCGATTATGTCACTTGTTGCTGGTCTTCTTGATCAAGTCCACGCCATCGTATGCCAGACTTTCCACACTTGCAGCCTTCTGCAGTATGTAATGATCAAAAAAGTTCTTCGTATAGTCTGTAACAAGATTTCGCATCTCCATAGCATCCCGTTCGCCTCTGAGTTCCTCATTAACACTGGTAAACACGATGTCGCAGTAATCTAAATGCGCAACACGATCAACAGAGAAATAATAGGTTTCCATGCTATTGTTAGCGCCAATTATCGCATTCATGTTATAGTTAGGCTCACAAAACAGTAGCAAGAAGGGTTTCTTAAGGTCGCTGTCGAGAAGGCCGAACGCACCGCTATCCAAGCCAATCCCGCAGGCAAACCGATCGTCTTCCCGGCAAACAATCGCCGTCGTAGGCCCTCCATAAGAATGTCCGACTATGCCCATGCCGATGTCAAGCAACAATCTGCCCTTAAAGATGGAATTCAGTTCTCCAGAGTCCAGTTTGTAAAGATAATCGGCTACATACCTTACATCTTCTGCCTGTAATTCACTATACTCTGTTAACTTGGAAAGTATCGGCAGTGTAAGCACGTTATGGCACATCTCAATGGCAGTTTCATCGTCAGGCCGCATCTCCATCTTACCAGCCAACGCCAGCATCTCCGGATCTTCAGAAAACGCCATAATGACATCCGAAAAATCCTTTGATACATTAAACAGGCGCCCATCTTTACGCTTATACATCGTGCTATTCTGATGGCCGATGCTTACCACAACATATCCGATGCTTGCCAAGTCTGTACAGATCACTGTACCCCATTCTGGAGAACCACCCCCGCCGCAAACATAGAATAACACCGGATAGCGCTTTTCCTTCCCGGAGAGAGCAAGGTCGTCGTAACACTGGGTCTTGATATCTATAGAGAAAACATCCTTCCCTTTAAGATACGCAGTGACAAGTGGCTGCTCATTAAACATCTCGTAGACTTCAGGAAACATGTACGTTGATGTAGTCTTACCTTCGCTACTGTCGGACGGATAGTACACAAACGCCGTCAGTTCTCTTTTAGAGTGATCTGATGCCGTGTACTCAAAATCCATCTGGGTTCGGCCGACAGTATAATCGCCAATGGGTTCCGGAAATGCGTCATAAGTTTTCATTCTCTTGTTCCCCCTTAATTAATAAAAGTGGCTAATGTGAAATACATACATTGCGCTTTAAGCACTTTTCAAAACTGTTTTAGGGTCTGTTTCAACAAGAACCCAAAAATCGTATTCTAGATCATTCCTTTTTAGTTTAGGACTATATGATTCCCAATAATTATTTCCGAACTTGCTGCTTCTTTTAATGTTAATGGGCGAATACATGTACACACCTCTTTTAACAAGATATTTCTATAAAATTTCGCCAAGGTTCTACAATACCCTTCTATAATTATTCATAATGTCTCAGTAATTGTGCATCAGTCGTTCAGAATGGATCCAGTTTTACTTTCCTAAATAATAATGAATCCACTTTTACTTTCTGTAAAGAGAACATAAAAGTGGATTCATTAAATGATAAAATACTTATTTGACTAGTGTTTACAACGCTTAAAAACGCTTCATAACTAGAGTTTATGAAACCTTTTCTTGATTTTGAGGTTTCGACCTACGGCCTTTACCTTGACAAGTTGATGTCTCTCGCGTTTAAAACGGCTTCAAAGTGACGCACGACACGAAAAAAGCGATTTTCTGATCAGAAAATCGCTTAAATTCAGACATTCTATTGAAAATGAGACTTGATCAGCACCCTTTGCCTTAGTACCCTTAACGATTTGCGACAAATGTTGTCACGCTTTGAGCTGGAAGATGGGCCCAAAAATGATTGTCCGTTACATTGAGATTCGTTCCAGGTTGAAGATTGCTGCTTCCGCTCGTGATCCATCTAGATACCTGAGAAGCAGAACCATTCTGCAACACAAAGTTTTGGTTGACCCCTGTGTTGCTTTTGTTAATGGCAACAATAACGACCTTGTTGTCACCTTTATAGGCCGACACGTAAACGTTCGCATTAGGATTTTTCGTTGCATCAACCCTTATATAGCCGGGGCGCACAAACTTCGAGAAATGAGCCATATTGTAACCGCGTTTGCTGATTGTACCGTCCTCTTTCATAGGACCGTAAGATCTGCGGATGTACCACCAAACATAAGCTTGAAAATCTCCCTCCACCATTGAATGGTGAATATGCTCTGAAACGCCTAATGCCTCAGGCCAGCGATCCGCTGAATTGTTGTCACTGTTTGGATAGTATACTTCCGTCATCCATAGCTCTTTCCCTGCTCCTTTTTGTTTGAAAAGAGGATAAGGAAACTGACTGACCTGAGTACCGTACAGGTGAGTTCCGAGAATATCCATGTTCCTAAGCGCCTGTGGATTGTTCAAAATGGGGTCCGATATATTTTTCAGGTATTGAAATGATTCTGGTGCAATGACACGTGCATTAATGGAACCGGCATTTTCTCTCATGAAACGAAGTATTTCTTGTGGCGTCCACCACGTCCATTCGTGTGCATAATCAGGCTCGTTTTGTACAGAAATCGCATAAAGATTCACGCCATTATTCTTCATGTAGGTAACAAAATCGTTAAGATGCTGCGCGTATGCGGCGTATTTATCGTATCTTAGCCGTTTAGCTGATGCGTTACCATTACGATTGAAGGTTTCAACCATATCGCTTGGAGGATTCCAGGGAGAAGCAAAAACGATTGCTCCATGTTTGATTGCACTCTTTGCAGTCTCCACTTCTCTGTACCAATTATTTCTATTTTCATCTATATGAATTCTTAAAATTGAAAAGCCTAACTGATTCTGTCCATTGCCAAAAGCGGTTTCTCTTTGAGCAGCTGTCAAATCTCCAATCCAAGCCGGGTGGTTCATTCCTCCAAAACCGCGAATCACTTGTTTTTCTGCAGATAAATTAATTGTTACATCACTTGCTGCCAAAACTTCAGTAGCACCTGGCCCGGCTAACATGACTGACAGCATAGTGAAACATACCAATAATAAACAAATTGGTTTTTTTACGCATGACATCATTTTTACCTCTCCTTTATATGTCTTTTTCTGTCTCCCTTTTATATTGCAAACAAAAGATTTTTATCTCTTTTGAAACAACCCTTTGCTTTATGCGGTATAACAAACTTTTCATTACTAAACCCGTTATAATTACCTGAACACTTTTTTCGCCCAAGTCGCACGCGCATTAGAGTTGACTTATCCGATCAATGGGGGCTGCTCCGGTGTTGGTCAGTTCTGCCCCCTTCTCGTTTCTTAAGCGGTGCCATTACAGGCGCTATCGTTGCGTAAACTGCCAGTAATCAAAATTAAACAAGTTTCCTGTACCTGTTCCGGTAAATACAAAGAATACTTTGTGCACACCGGTTGCGCCGCTTACCGCAGTTTCTATTTCTCTCCAGGTTTGCGCTCCACCTGTGGAAGGTACATTCAGGGTTCCTGCAAGCTTACCGTTTGCGCTATCAAGACGCACTTCTATTTTTCCGCCAATAGTGGATGCTACATTTGCTTTAAACGTCCTGGCACCGCCCGCCCCGAAGTCTGCATTTCCTACAGCAATCCAATCTCCGTTATGAATGTTTGTTACATTTTGATTATTTACCGGCCCGCCGGGTGCTGAGGATTTCTCGGTCAAAATGCGTCCATTCCAGGCAAACGTTTCAGCTTCTACCCGGTTATATGGATTCAAATTGGAAAGCTGTGTTACGCCTGCATAATTTGCCGCAACCTCTTGAAGGGATCCATCTGCATTATGCACCAGCTTATTAATATGAGGAGAACGGTATCCTTTGCCGGCCCCGAACAGAGCGGAACTGACAGTTTGAGCATGGTACACCACATACCACTCGTTTTTTAAACTGAAAACAGCATGATGGTTGTTTCCGCCCCCTCCGAAAAATGCACCCGGATTTTTCAGGAAGTGCCCTCTATACGTAAAGGGACCCATGGGTCTTGAGCTGGTCATATAGCCGATCTCACCTGGGGGCTTATCGGCCGGATGCGTGCCCCCGAAATTGATGCAATAGGAATAATAATATTTTCCGTTATACTTATGCATTCCTGAATCTTCAAACATAAAAGGCGCATCAATCGTAGATGCACTTCCAACAACACTGGTCATATCAGGTCCCAATTTCATGACTCTTGCTGTTTTAGGATTGGCCCATTGCCCCTGCGTTGGATTTGAACCGCCAGGGATGCCTCCGCCTGCATACAGGTAACCGGTACCGTCGTCATCTACGAATACTGCCGGATCAAAAAGCCACACAACACCGGACATTCCTGGTGTACTTGGCGTTACCAACGCTTTTCCGATTGGATCGGTCCATGGGCCAATCGGACTGTCTGCGGTGAGAACCCCGATACCTCCGCCGCCGTTGGCGAAATAAAGGAAGAATTTATCCTTGCCATTGATCTTTTTAACTGCGACTGACGGAGCCCAGGACGCACCTGCCCATTTCGCAATCCCTCGGCCGCCATTGGCCCCATTGGCACCTGCTACCGGAATGGCTCCGTGGTCTGTCCAGTTCACCATATCCGCTGAAGATATGACGAATACTCTATTCAAATTTGCAAATGAATTATCCTTAATCGTTCCGTTGCTATTATATTCATAGTCATCACTTGACATATAGATGTAGACTCTTCCGTTATAGGTCAGCGCAAACGGATCTGCCCCCAAATGATGGTCTATAAGCGGGTTTGAATTCCCAACATGTTTTGCAATTGTAGTACTGGCAGCAAAAGCAGACTCCCCAAATAAGCAACTCAATAATAAAGCAAGAACCCATAAACATACGCTACACTTTTTACTCATAACTTAACACTCCTCCTTTTTCTTTAAAATGGGGGTCTTTTAACATTTGAGGACAAATTGTAGACCGGCAGCAAAAGCAGACTCCGCAGATAAGCAACTTAATAATAAAGCAAGAACCCATAAACATACGCTACACTTTTTTCTAATAACTTGACATCCTTCTTTTTCCTTAAAATGGAGGTTGTTTTTTACCATTTGATGACAACTGGTCATGAAGAACGCATAAATTGGACGATTTCTAGAGTAAGCCTTACAAACACAGGAGTATTACTCTCGCTTTTTTAATAAAAAACGCCGCTGACTGCCAGGCCAGCGGCGTTTTACACTTGATCATTTACATTTTGTCAAACTTTGCGTCTCCCGCAAACGACCCCATTGACAGTACACGTCATATTTTGTCATCCTTCTGTGAACAAAGTTTTCAGCACAAAAGAACAGCCGTTCAGAGCGGCTGTTTTTTTCAAGAGCATAAGAACTATTGAGCGGTATTCCCGCCGTCCATGACTACGGCCTGACCTTTGGCGCCTTTTGCTTTGTCGCTGGTCAAGCAGCGATCTCTTTCTCCTTCCCTGACAGTAGCCGTTTTTGGGGAACGACCAGGAAGATGACGTCCTCAAGAACGCGTTCATACGGCGCGAATGTCCTTCAGCTGATTGCGGATCCCATTTTGCAGAAGCTTCCGGGCGGTTGCGTGTCCTTTCTCTGCCATAGCTGTTTGATGTACGGCAATCGGGTAAAGTGCGGATCGTTTTGATCGGTTCATTAGCGCTTTTAAAGCTGAAACTGCCCTCTTGAATGCGAGAAGCCACTATGTAATAAGCCATTCACCCCTTCCTGTAAACCGCTGTAAGTGATGAGCCGTTCTCCGCCGGAAATGTGTTGTCCTCTTTGTGGGGGCGTCCTGGGAAGCTCTCGTATGTTTCTTCCTGCATCACATTCCCCTCCTTTCTCATCTTGAAAAATAATGCTAACTAAAATGTTTATTAACACTTATACAGAATATTAAAGTTCCTAGCAAAATGTTAACTTAATGAATCTGCTAGGCCTCATTACTTTTTCATGTTTTGTTCATATTTTAGTAATTGTTTATTCAACACTGTCCGCTAAAGTAATTCATATCAACAAATATGACAGCCATCCGTATCTTTTATGAAGGGAGGTCAAAACCGGGTGCCGTTATGCTGAAAGAAAAAATAAAAACATTAGGCCGTTTTTGCACTGTGGGCGTAGGTAATACGCTGATAGATTTTGGTGTCTTCTTTCTTCTCACCGCTTGTCATGTCCCTTATCTGCCGGCGCAGATATGCTCCTATTCGGCAGGCATCATCAACAGCTATGTGTGGAACCGGAGTTGGACGTTTCGTGTAAAACGTAAGGCTGGGTGGAAAGAGATCGTGCGCTTTTTCATGATTAATATTGCCGCGTCGGGGATTACCTTTTTGCTGCTTTATTTGTTTCAAAAAGTCGGCTGTTCGCTTTTGGTGAGTAAGCTCGCCGCCACTATCGGCGGAATGATGATGAATTTTATCGGAAACCGAATCTGGGTATTTGGAGATTCGCTGAAAAACATACAGGATCAGGAGTGAAGATGAATGAGAAAAAAAGTGAGAAAAGCGGTCATTCCCGCAGCGGGTTTAGGAACGAGATTTCTGCCGGCGACAAAGGCGCAGCCGAAAGAAATGCTCCCGATTGTCGACAAACCAGCAATTCAATACATTGTAGAAGAAGCCGTAGAGTCAGGAATTGAAGATATACTGATTATTACAGGGAGAAACAAACGCTCAATTGAAGATCATTTTGACCGATCGGCGGAATTGGAATTCAATCTGCGGGAAAAAGGCAAGACGGAGACGCTTAAGGAAATGCAGCAGATTGCCGATTTGGCCAATATTCATTATATCCGCCAGAAAGAACCGCTTGGATTAGGTCATGCGGTGCTGTGTGCGGAGCATTTTATCGGAGATGAGTCTTTTGCCGTCCTATTAGGCGATGATATTATGATGTCTGAAACACCCGCTCTTCGGCAATTAATGGATGTATACGATGTTTATGGCACAGAAGTTGTCGGTGTACAGTTAGTTCTCCCTGAGGATGTCAGCAAATATGGTATTATCAATACATCAAGATCTCAAGGGCATGTGTATGAGGTAAAAGATTTAGTGGAAAAGCCTTCTCTTGAAGAAGCGCCTTCGGAAATCGCCGTGATGGGACGTTATGTGCTGAATTCTTCGATCTTCCCCGTTTTAAAGTCCATTGGCAGAGGCGCGGGCAACGAAATTCAGCTTACAGATGCGCTTCGTGAGGTTTGCCGTCAGCAGCGGATCCATGCCCGGCTGCTGAAAGGAAAACGATATGACATTGGCGATAAATTGGGCTGTTTTAAAGCAAGCACCGAAATCGGCTTAATGCGTCCTGAAATGAGATCTCAGCTTTTAGCTTATTTAGAAGAAGTGCTCAAACGGGAAACAAAAGAAGTGCTGCGATAAAAAATTTGTAACCATCTTGCTCGTCAATCAGTCATATAATAGTGAAAAAGATAAGGACAGGTTGTGAAGAATGTGGGCAGTTTGATAAGCGAAATTTTAACTTGGCTAACGAATATGGGATATGCGGGCATTGCAATTGGTTTGATGATCGAAATCATACCGAGTGAAATTGTATTGGCCTATGGCGGCTATATGGTATCGGAAGGCACGATTGGATTTATTGGCGCCATTATTGCGGGTGTTATCGGAGGCACCATTGCCCAGATCTTTATTTATTGGATCGGTCGCTATGGCGGCAGACCGTTTTTGGACAAATACGGGAAGTACTTATTGATTAAAAAGCATCATATTGATATGTCAGAAAACTGGTTTCAAAAGTACGGCACGGGGGTTGTCTTCTCGGCACGTTTTATACCGGTTGTCAGACATGCGATATCCATCCCCGCAGGCATTGCCAAAATGCCGTTTTCCAAATTTGTGGTCCTGACTGTACTCGCGATCATTCCGTGGTCTATCCTGTTTGTTTATTTAGGCATTCAGCTCGGAAGCCAGTGGGATGATGTTGAGAACATTGCGGGCACTTATACAACACCGATTATGATACTGGCTATTGTCGTGATTGCCCTTTATTTTGTGATTAAAAAACGCACAGCCATTTTTAAACGATAGCTGGCGGATATGCATAGGGATGATTGATGCACCCCTATGCATATTTTTTTATCTGCGCTGTTGGTTTGCCAGCTTCAAGTGCTCCGCTAAAAATGCAACAAATACTTCATCACGCACGAGCGATGCGGCATAATTTCTTTTCATAAACCATTCTGCTTCTTCAAAAGATGTGAATGTTTCATCCTGTGTTTCCCCGTTAATTTGGATATTCCACTCGTTGTCTAAAGGAAACAGAAAAAATCTCATTTGTGCGCGATTTTCATATAATGATCCGTTGGCAGACCCCTTTAGGTTATAGAAGTTACGGAAAGCATCCGGCCTGACAGGATCAATTCGAAATGCTTCAGCAACAAACAATTCGTATACTTCGTCGGTTATAGAACAGCCGGATGCCTTTGCATGTCCTCCGCCTCCGTATCGGCCGGCGATTTCTGACACATCGATGTCATCGTGAATGGTGCGCAGGCTGACTCGTTTTGACCCCATGCTTAAAATCGCAATGTAATCAAGATGCGGATTTTCTTTTCCAAGCCTGTTTCCAAGCTCTGAATGGTACGATTCTGCGTGAACGATGCCCGTACAGTGTTCGTGAACAAAGGTTTGCACCAATTCCCTTTTCTTCCTGCGGAGGTAGCGCTCGATTTTTTCGTCTTCTAAATCAAGCAGCTTTTCTTCAAATTCATCAAAGAAAAATTCATCATGCGCAGAAAGACGCTGAATCATTTTTTTTACAAATTCATCGATTGACAGCAAAAAGAAAAGGTCATTAAGCCGCTTCGCCTGTTTTTGATCGTACCGTTCCCATTCCCATGTATCATATTGGCGGACGAGTTCTGTGAATTGATCTAAGGCATTTGTCGGTTTCATGAAGCCATTTTTAACGAGATAGTCATATAACAGCGATGTGGCCGATGAAAGCCGTCCATCATCGTATTCCACTTGGACAAATCCCCATTCATGCTCATTTAAATGAAGAGCTGTTTTATGATGGTCAATCAGCTTCACTTTTCCGCCCGCTTGAACATACTCATTCAATCTCTCTTCGTTTTCTTCGTTAACGGCGAGATCGGTGATGAATAACGCGTCTTGTCTGTTGTTCTCTTTCGCTTTTTCTAAAAAGAGCTGCACCTGAGCGTTTAAGCCGTTGACAGAGTTATATCGGATCTCCACATCTTTCCCGAAAGCCAATTTTGCTACGATTCCGCACCCTACTCCGTCCAAGTCGTTATGTGAATATAAATGATACATAATGTAGGCCCCTTTTTATGATGAACTGATAATTGCCGCTAGTGAGGCAGCCTTTATTTACTATTCTAAAAAACATAGCGTTTTATGCAAAGTTGATTAGTTAACATAATGTGATTATTGTTAATAAATAAAAGGAGCGCTTTTTGCGCTCCACCCTCATTCCTTGCTTTTTTACACCGGATAAACCGGATGCTTTCGATTGGTAAATGTCATTTCCTTTGTCATATATGCCTTGAGCCGTTTGGCCAGTTCATCACGCAGCGAATTGGCTGGAATGACGGCATCGATGATCATCTCTGAAGCCAGGCGGTATATATTGATGTCCTCTTTGTATTCCTCCCGTTTGCTGCTGATAAATGGCACCCTCTCTTCTTTCGGCAGCTCGGCGATTTTTTTCGCGTAGACGGCGTTTACAGCTGCTTCTGGGCCCATGACTGCGATTTGGGCGGTTGGGAGCGCCAAGCAGCAATCCGGTTCAAATGCCGGCCCTGCCATAGCGTACAACCCTGCTCCATACGCTTTTCGAACAATGACAGAGAGCTTGGGAACCGTTGCCTCTGACATCGCTGAAATCATTTTTGCCCCGTGCCTGATAATACCCGCTTGTTCTACCTTTGTGCCGATCATAAAGCCGGGAATATCTGCTAAGAACAGCAATGGGATATGAAACGCGTCACATAAGGTAATAAATTTAGCCGCTTTGTCTGTTGAATCATGGAATAATACGCCGCCTTTTACCTTCGGCTGGTTTGCAACAATACCGACAGGCTGTCCGTGAATTCGTGCGAGGGCCGTTATTATTTCCGGTGCGAATAAAGTTTTGATTTCAAAAAATGAGTCTTCATCAATGACCCGCTCTATCAGCTCATGCATATCAAATGGCGCATTTTGGTTCTGCGGAATGACGTCGGCAAGCGGGCTGTCGAAGTGTTTTGGCGGGCGTTTATCCTGAATGGGCGCTTTAGCTTGATAATTAGCCGGAAAGTACGATAAATAAGCCCGTGCCAGACGTATGGCTTCTTCTTCAGTGTCTGCAAGAATATCTCCGCACCCTGAGATTGAGCAATGCATACGGGCGCCGCCCATTTCTTCGAGAGACACTTTTTCGCCAATGACCATTTCCGCCATCCTTGGTGAGCCTAAATACATGGAGGCGTTACCGTCTACCATGACGACAATGTCACAAAAGGCCGGGATATAAGCGCCTCCTGCGGCAGACGGTCCGAATAGCAGGCAGATTTGCGGAATGCGTCCTGATAATTTGACTTGATTGTAAAAAATCCTTCCCGCGCCGCGTCTCCCTGGAAATACATTGATTTGGTCGGTGATTCTGGCGCCTGCCGAATCGACTAAATAAAGGAGCGGACAGTTTAATTTTTCCGCTGTTTCTTGGATTCTGATGATTTTTTCAACGGTTTTCGCTCCCCATGAGCCTGCTTTTACCGTTGAGTCATTGGCCATGGCGCAAACGGTTTGGCCGCCGATTTTGCCGATGGCTGTTATGACTCCGTCAGCGGGAAGCCCGTCTGACATGCATTCCGCAAAAAAAGCGTCTTCAAGCTCAATGTCATCGTCAAACAAAAGAGCAAGCCGTTCTCTGACAAAGAGCTTGCCTTTTTCTTGGTTGCTCTGATGATACTTTTTCGCCCCGCCTTGTCGTATCCGATCGGCCCGTTCTGTTCGTTCCTTTTCATAATCCATGAGCATTGCCTCCCTTTTATATTCCCTTGTATACGGCCCGTCTTTTTTCTTGAAACGCCTGAAGTCCTTCTCTTCTGTCTTTTGTCGGAATGGTATGTTCATATGCTTTTTGTTCAATCGCCAGACCTGTAGCGAGATCTGTCTCCAATCCTTTATTGATTGCGAATTTAGCTTGACGGACAGCGATTGGCCCGTTGGCAGAAATGGCTGCGGCCAGTTCCTCTGCTTTTGGCATGAGGTTACAGGGAACCGTGACATGCTCTACAAGGCTTATTTCCTTTGCTTCGTGTGCAGTTACGCGTCTGCCTGTATAAATTAATTCTTTTGCTTTTCCCCTGCCAATCAGCCGCGGGAGCCTTTGGGTTCCTCCAGCACCTGGGATAATGGCTAACCCTGTTTCCGGAAGGCCCAGCACGGCAGATTCAGCTGCGATTCGAAGGTCGCATGCCAATGACAATTCAAGACCGCCGCCCAATGCGCTTCCGTTTATCGCAGCTATAACCGGCTGCGGCAGGGCTTCAAGCAAAGCCGCGGTTCTTTGAATGAGTGATACACTTTCAAGAACCTGATCTTCTTTCAGCTTTAGCCGTTCTTTTAAGTCTGCCCCCGCGCAAAACGCTTTTTCGCCGGTACCTGTGAGGATGACGCAGCGGATGTTTGCATTGAATTCAATTTCCTGAAGAATCACATGCAGGTTTTTGAGCATATCCGCTGAAAGAGCATTTGCCGCCTGAGGCCTATTTAAAGTGATCACGGCAATGTGATCGTTTTGAACGGTAAAAAGAATAGATTCTTCCATTGTATTTGTCCTCTCTTTTATGAAGATGATTTAAACACCTGTAAATTTCGGCTCGGCAGCTGTGTGCCCATTTTCTCTTCGATCCATTTGGCCGCAGAAAGCAGTTTATCGAGCTTTACATTTGTTTTGATTTCCATCTGTTCAAGCATGTATACGATATCCTCAGTCGCGGCGTTTCCGGACGAACCCGGGGCATATGGACAGCCTCCAAGCCCGCCTGCCGATCCGTCAAACACAGTGATGCCCATCTGGAGCGCTGTGACCATGTTGGCCAGCGCCGTTCCTCTCGTATCATGAAAATGCAGGGCCAATTGATTGGCGGGGAATCGTGGCAAAAGAGCTTCAAGCACGGTTTCAACTTGGGCGGGATTTGCCGCTCCGATTGTATCTCCAAGCGACAGTTCAGAAATTCCAAATTCAAATAGGGCTTCACAAAGGCGAATCACTTGTTCAATGGGGACATCTTTTTCGTATGGACAGCCGAAAACGGTTGAGAGGTAGGCTCTTGTTGTGAGGTTTGCTTTTATAGCATCATCGTTTACTTTTTTGAGAATACGAAGAGTTTCAGAAGTCGATTTGTTGATGTTTTTTCTATTGTGCGTCTCGCTGGCGGACATAAAGATGCAAGCTTCGTCAATGCCTCCTTCAAGCGCGTTCTCCAGTCCCTTTTGATTCGGAACAAGTGCCGCGTACGTTACCTCCTTTACACGGTCGATGCCTTTTGCGACGTCTATCGCATCTCGAAGCGCCGGAATCCATTTCGGGTGAACGAAGGATGTGATTTCGATGTAGGAAAGACCTGTTCGGGAAAGCTGGTTGACCCAAGTGATTTTATCTTCTGTTGCGATCCATACGGGCTCATTTTGTAAGCCGTCACGCGGACCGACTTCTTTGATGTTCACTTTTTTAGGATATGGCATGTTCTTCCTCCAGATTATTGAGTCGAATCGCTCAGTTCGAGCAGCACGTCTCCTTCATTTGCGAAATCACCCTCATGTTTTTTGACTTCTTTTACGGTTCCGCTTCTGTCTGAAACGATCGGGATTTCCATTTTCATTGATTCCAGAATGGCAACTTCCTGGCCTTTTTCAATTTGGTCGCCGGCTTTGACGTGCACTTTCCACAGGTTTCCCGCCATTTGTATCTTAACTGTCATGACAACTGCCTCCTTTATAGGTGTTGTTTCAAAAAGTCAGTCGTAACATCCCCTTCTTTAAATGCTTTTGATGCCGCAGCCTGTATGAGAAGCGGAAGATTTGTTTTGATTCCCTCTATCCGATAGTCGCGGAGCGCTGTCTCTAGTTTTTCAATTGCCTCCTCTCTGTTTTGGCCTTTGACAATCATTTTGGCGATCATCGGGTCATAAAAAGGGGTGACAGTACTGTCTTTCGCTACCGCACATTCGTGTCTGACGCCTGTTTGGCCAGGGAGTGAAAACGCAGAGATCGTTCCCGGTGACGGATAGAAGGTCTTCGGATCTTCCGCGTATATTCTGACCTCTATCGCATGCCCGTTTCGTTTGATGTCTTTTTGAGAGAATGTGAGAGTTTGGCCCGCAGCAATACGTAACTGCTGCTCTACTAAGTCCAGGCCTGTTATTTCTTCAGTCACGGGGTGTTCAACTTGCAATCTCGTATTCATTTCGAGGAAATAAAAGTTTTGATTCGGATCAACTAAAAATTCAATGGTTCCTGCGTTCGTATAGCCGATCGCTTTGGCTGCTTTTACTGCCGTTTGCCCGATTTTCATTCTCAGTTCATCGTCTAAAAATGGAGACGGCGCTTCTTCAATGACCTTTTGATGGCGTCTTTGAACTGAGCAATCGCGTTCAAACAGGTGTACCGTATGGCCATGCTGATCGGCCAAAAGCTGAACTTCGATGTGGCGGGCATGTTCAATGACTTTCTCTATATACATCGACCCGTCGCCGAAAAAATCTGCGGCGCGCTTTTTGTTCCCCTCGTACGCCTTTCTTAATGCTTCTTCGTTCTGAACAAGCTGCATTCCGATGCCTCCTCCGCCCGCTGAAGCTTTCAGCATGACGGGGTAGCTGATTTGACTTGCAGTGCGGCAGGCTGCCTGAATGTCTCCGAGGGATTCAGAAATGCCGGGAACGACAGGGACTCCTGCTGCCTCCATTGCTTTTCGCGCTTCAATTTTGCTGCCCATCTTTGCGATGATATCGGGTGCAGGGCCGATAAACACGATGTTTTCTTGCTTGCAGCGTTCAGCGAATCGGCTGTTTTCTGATAATAACCCGTATCCCGGGTGGATCGCGTCGGCGTTTGCTTTTTTCGCCGTCTCTATAATTCTCTCTATATTTAAATAACTTTCACTCACTCTTGATTCCCCGATCAAATAAGCCTCTGTGGCCGCTTTTGTATGGGGCGCGTCTCTGTCTGCTTCAGAATAAACCGCAGCCGTTTTGATGCCGAGGCGGTTGCACGTTCGGATAATTCTCATTGCGATTTCTCCGCGGTTGGCGATTAGTACTTTTGTAAACATGGCTTCACCTCATTGACATGATAAGTTGAACATTTCAATCGTTTTTTCACGCAGTTTATATTTTTGAATTTTGCCTGAAGCCGTCATCGGGTACTCGTCTGTAAAAATCACATAACGCGGAATTTTGTGGCGGGCGATTTTCCCTTTGCAATAGTCCTTAATTTCTTCAGGTGAAGCGGTTTTCCCGTCTTTCAGTTTAATCCAGGCTGCGGCCTCCTCCCCGAATTTGGCGTCAGGCACACCAACGACCTGTACATCTAAAATATCAGGATGCTGATATAAAAATTCTTCGGTTTCCCGCGGGTAAATGTTCTCACCGCCTCTAATGAGCATGTCTTTTAATCTTCCGGTGATGCGGCAGTACCCGTCTTCATCCATGACAGCAAGATCTCCGGTAAACAGCCATCCGTCGTAATTGATTGCTTTTCTAGTCGCTTCTTTGTCTTTATAATAGCCTTTCATGACGTGGTAGCCGCGGGTGCATAGCTCTCCCTGCACGCCTCTTTGAACTTCTTGACATGTTCCGGGCTCTACAATTTTCACTTCTGCATGAGGCAGGGCGCGGCCGGTTGTATTGACTCTCCTTATGAAGGAATCATTGGCTCTCGTTTGCGTAATGACCGGTGAGGCTTCGGTTTGTCCATAGGCGATCGTAATATCTTTCATGCCCATCTTTTCAATGACAGCTTTCATCACTTCACTTGGACAGGGAGAGCCGGCCATGATGCCTGTTCGGAGCGTCGATAAATCATATGCTTCAAAATCCGGATGATGCAGCTCGGCGATAAACATGGTCGGCACGCCGTGGAGCGCTGTGCATTTCTCTTTTTCGACCGTTTTAAGAACGGAAACGGGATCAAATTCCTGTACAGGTATCATGGCTGCCCCGACGGACACACACGCCAAAACCCCGAGCACGCATCCGAAACAGTGAAAAAACGGGACAGGGATACACATGCGGTCTTGAGAGGTTAATGCCATACATTCAGCGATATTGGCAGCGTTATTGATGACATTAAAATGGGTCAGCATCACACCTTTAGGAAACCCTGTCGTTCCTGATGTGTATTGCATGTTGATCACATCGTCTTTTTCAAGGCTGTTCATTCTTGCTTCCAGTTCAGCATCTGTCACTGTTTTTGCAAATCTCTCTGTATCCCCCCAATGATACATGCCCGGCAAAGGTTTATCGCCAATATAGATCAGCGTTTTTAAAAAGGGATAGCGTTCTGATGTCAGCTGCCCAGGCTCGGCGATTTGCAGCTCTGGAATGAGGCTGTTCAGGATGTCTGTGTAAGAAGTGCCCCGGTATGAATCCATGACAATAAGCGCCGCGGCATCCGATTGCTTTAACAAGTAATCGAGCTCGTGTGCTTGGTAATTGGTATTGACGGTCACGAGCACGGCTCCGATTTTTGCGGCGGCGAACTGAACGGCCAGCCATTCGGGGATATTTGAAGCCCATATGGCTACGTGGTCTCCTTTCCCAATCCCCATCCGCATGAGTGCTTTAGCAGTTTGACGGCACAGGCTGTCAAATTGGGCGTACGTATAGCGGATATGTCTGTCTGGATAAACAACCGCTTCTTGATCAGGATAGGTTTCAGCGGTTTGTTCCAGCAGTCTGCCGATTGTGGAATGGATGAGTTCAGCCATGCATTGTTCCTCCTTTCTAAGAGATGGGAAAGCGTTTACATTTTACGTTAAAAGCTGTCTGGCGATCACGATACGCTGAATTTCAGATGTGCCTTCACCGATTTCCATTAATTTTGCGTCCCGCAGCATCCGCTCTACCCCATATTCCCTCATATAGCCTGAACCTCCATGGATTTGAATGGCTTGATTGCAAGCTCTTGTCGCCATTTCAGATGCAAAGAGCTTGGCATACGCCGCTTCTTTTGTGAACGATCGGTTATGGTCTTTCAGCCATGCGGCTTTTAACACCATTTGCCGCGCCAGATCAATTTCCATCGCCATGTCAGCAAGCTTAAATTGTATCGCCTGAAAGGAAGAAATCGGCTGTCCGAACTGCTTCCGTTCTTTCGCATATGCCAATGATGCTTCAAGTGCGGCTTGGGCAATGCCGACTGCAAGAGCGGCGATAGAGATTCGTCCGCCGTCCAGCGTGTATAGAAACTGCTTAAACCCTTTTGTTGGATCACCGAGTAAGTTGCCCGCAGGCACTCTGACATCCTCAATCAAAATTTCCGCTGTGTTTGAACCTCGGACGCCCATTTTATCGTACGGGCTCGTAATCGTAAGTCCGGGTGTGTCAGCCGGCACAATCAATGCGGAAATGATGTTTTTTCCGTCTTTGTTTTTGCCTGTTACTGCGGTCACAATCACCGTGCGTGCGTAGCTTGCATTTGTGATCCAGCATTTTTCGCCGTTAATCACGTACTCGTCACCGTTTGTTACCGCTTTCGTTTGAGTGCCTCCTGCATCTGATCCGGCATTTGGTTCCGTTAGGCCGAATGATCCGAGTGCTTTGCCCGACGCCAGCGGAGTCAAATGCGCTTTTTTTTGTTCTTCTGTTCCGAAGTAATAAAGCGGGCTTGCGCCGAGGGAGACCGCCGCTGCATAGCTTAATCCAGTACTGCCACAGGCTTTGCCGATTTCTTCAACCGCTAAGGCATATGAAATCGTATCTCCTCCCGATCCGCCGTATTCTTCTGGAAATGGAATGCCCATCAGCCCGAGTTCACCCATTTTTTTAAATGTTTGAATCGGGAACTCGCCTGTTTGATCTACATGTTCAGCGTGAGGAGCAATTTCTTTTTTCGCAAAATCCTTTACCATTTCACGCACCATTTGCTGTTCTTTTGTCAGCTCAAAATTCACGTGGTTTCCTCCTTCACATCTTTGTAACATCCTATTAGGCGAGTTCTGTAATCATTCCCTGACAAAAGAAGTCTGAAAATTAAAACGGGGTCATTTTTATGTCAAAACATCTACGGGATGAGCATACATAGCATACATCCATATCGCAAACGCAATGGCGTGCCTATTTGATAGCGTCGGGAACTGTGATCGATCAAGTTTTTGATAGAGAAAGAACATAGGCATAAAACAAGAGCGGTGTCCGGTTCAAGAAAAGAAAGTGCAGCAAAAAGGGTTCTTCAGCCGGATCATTTAAAACGGCATCTCCGAATAGGACAAAAAATAGCATGGCATCTGTCCAGACTAGATTGGAAATTCGCCCCCGCAATTAAGTGAGCTCTTCTGTCAGACATTGATATTCGGATTGTATTTGAAAAAAGAAAGACTTATATGTATTCGTTTTTAAGAAGGCCGTATATCTCTACATCAACAACTCCTTTACCTGACCAATAGGACTCCTGCCTGAGCAATCCTTCTTTTATAAAATTGTTTTTTAAGAGGACGTTTTTTGAAGCTTCATTTTCAGGCATGACTTCAGCTTGAATCCTGTTTACATTGACATGTTTAAATAAAAATGCTGCAAGCATGCGGACGGATTCTGTAGCAAAGCCTTTCCCCCAGTATTCTTCACCTAAGTAGTATCCAATTGTTACCATGTTTACTTTTTGATTAAAATCCATCGCTTCAATAATCCCAACCAGTGTATTCTCTTGATTCTTTGGAAAAATCCCCCACTTAATTCTGCTTTTTTTGTTGTAATCCCTATCAAAATGGCCGATCATTTTATGTACTGTTTTTATGTTATGTTTCGGGATGATGCCGCAGTATTCAAATACTCTGACATTATCATAAATCGAAAATACGTCCTGTACGTGCACCTCTTCAATTTTACTTAAAACTAGATTCTCAGATTCCAATACTGGGAAATGTCCAAAAACCGCTTCCATATTCATGTGAGTCTCTCCCTTGCTTTTTCTTTTCTTTAACAAATTCAGCGGCTTATCATAAGGATCCTGTCTCCAACATCACTTTTTAAAAAAAGACGACTTTGAAAGCCGTCCTTCTCACTTCTTATTTTGTCTTTCGTTTGGAAGCCTTGCTTTCGTTATGGAGCCGGTCTGCTGAAGTGACATAATACGTATACTTCTTATTTGGGTCTGCTGTTTCATCTAAGAAGGTTTGCTGCCCATTTGTTTTTCTCACGGTTCCCAGCAATGTTTTGGTCGATTCCCCTTCGGCTCTGTATATCGCATAATAGGTAGTTTCTTTTGTTTTTTGATTTGACGGGTGGTCTTGAATGAGCAGCAGATTGCCGTTTTTGTCTTTGGTGACCTTCGTAAGCTTTGGTTTTTTTGGTGCGGCACTGTCAAGCCAAGGCATTTGCGGAACCAATGCCGGTTTGCTGTAAAGCTCGGTGATGAGCCTGTCTTTAATGCCAAGCGGATTTTTGTTGAGGTCTTTGAGGCTGAAGTGCATGCTTCCTTTTACAAGCTCAAGCTGACGGTTTAAGGTGATTTGTCTTACATACTCCTCTGGGTCGGACCATGGCGGATCAAAGTTGTTGTTGATTTTATAAGCTGCCTGCCCAATATATAAATGAACAGGCCTATTGTTGACTTCATTGCTCCACCAATCAGCCAGCACGTCGTAAGCCGCTGCGTTAAAGCCGATGCTCCAATAGATTTGCGGCGCAATATAATCGATGTCTCCTTCTTGAATCCAATGTCTTGTGTCGGCGTATAGGTCGTCATAGTTCCTGACGCCTGCTTTGGTATTTGATCCGGTCGGGTCATCTGCCGCGTTTCTCCATACACCAAATGGACTGATGCCGAATTTGACGTAGGGTTTTGCGGCCTTGATCGTTTGGTTGATTTGTTTGACTAGCTGGTTCACATTATCACGCCGCCAGTCATCAATATTGGAAAACGTGCCTTTTCCATATTGTTCATATTGTCCTTGATCAGGAAATTCCTGTCCCGCTATTTTATAGGGGTAAAAATAATCATCCATATGAACAGCATCGATATCATAATGTTTTACGACTTCCTCAATGCTTTTCACGATAAAATCTCTCGCTTCAGGAATGCCCGGATGGTAATAAAGCTGGTTTCCATAAGCGGCAACCCATTCTGGATGCTTTCGTGCCGGATGATCCTCAGACAATTTATCGAGATCTGTATGATTCATCGTAATACGGTAAGGATTAAACCATGCGTGAAATTCCAAATTTCGTTTATGGGTTTCTTCAATCAAAAATGCTAGCGGATCATAGCCCGGGTCTTTGCCTTGGACACCAGTTAAGTACTCAGACCAAGGTCCGTAAGCGGACGGATAAAAGGCATCTGCCGTCGGTTTAATCTGGACAATAACGGCATTCATTCCCATTGTCTGTACATCGTCAAGCAGTTTGATATACTCTTGTTTTTGTTCTTCCGTTGTTAAACCTTTCTTTGACGGCCAATCAAGGTTTAAGACGGAAGCAATCCATACGGCTCTTAGTTCCCTGTCAGGATGCGCATTGGCCATAAACGGAACGGAGATAACAAACGTTCCGATGATCAAGCTGACAAGGAAACGGACAATCGGCTTTTGGCGAACCTTCATTCTGTTTCTTCTCCCCCATTACATCACTTTCACTTTTCGCTATTACGGTATTCCCGGGCTGTAAAAGGGTGCTTAATCGGTTTGAAGAAATCAGGATTTACGTCTATATCACCAGATAAACGAAAAAAGTCCTGAAGCATATTTGTGCTGCTTTAGGATTTTTTATCATTTATCATGGTTTGCAGGCTCTTTAACACATCAACGAGTTTTACGCCGACACCGACAGCTGTTTCAAGAATTGCTTGTGCTCCTGCGATGGCTAAAATAAAGATGACTGGAACTGCAATACGAGGCAAAAAGAGATAGCCCAATCCGATCAAGATCGCACACCAAACGCCGGCACACCAGTAGCAATTGAGCATATACCCAAAGTTAGAAGCCGGAACGTTTTTTACATCTACATGCCCGTTTTGATCAACGATCCTTTTCTTTTTCATAAAAGGTTTTCGGATAAATTCTGTGATTTTGTCGAATACAATCAAATGTGTCAGCCTGTAGCTGGCAAGAATCAGCATGATAAAAGTAAGCCAAGAAAGATCATTCATGACAAGCCTCCAAGAAAAGGATGATGTTATCATTCCCTAGTGTCCTTTATCCATTCTTGATACAAAAAAGAAGACGGACAGAGAAAGGGTCTCTGTCCGCTAATCGCTTTATCGTTTGTGCAGTATTGCTTGATTTGTAGTGATCTTGTCTAAAACGTCAAGGATGATGGCAGCGTTCTTTTCAGCATATGTGCTTTCCAGCATATCTTTATGAGCGCCGAAACCAGTGTATTCGCTGTAGCTTCCCAAGGCGGCGCCTTTCCATTTCGTTAAGCCTGTATGCCTGCCAGTTTCGGTTTGAATTCCAGCTTCAATGAAATGAATGTTTGCTTTGATATGCCCTTCATTCAGCAACTGCGCCCAATATTCCTGATAGTTTCTTTTTTTCTTCATCACCTTTTCTCTGACTGCTTCAGGCAGGTAAGCTGCCGATTCGTCATTCCCAGTGTCGATAGGCACATGCTGTTCTTTTAGATAAGCGTCCACGATAATAAAGTCACTGACTTCCAATCCTCTCTGCTCCATAGCCTGTACTACTTCAAAAGCCAGGTTGCCTCCCGCGGAGTAGCCTAATAAAACGTATGGGCCTTCAGGCTGTATGTCTGTGATGCAATTAACATATTGTTCAAGGCGGGTATCATTTTCAATAAAGTGAAATCCGTATACGGCCGCCTTGTCATTCAGCAATAAAGCAAGATCTTTGAAATAAATGCCAAATCCCGATATCGGCGGGAAGCAGAAAAGGTTTTGCGCGCCTTGCTGATTCAATTTGATCACTTGCTGTTCATCTGCAGCTGTCAGCTGTTTCGAATAAAGTTTTTCGGCAAGCTGAGCGATGGTCGGGTTTTCGAACAAGAAATCGATGGGTATGTCTATGTGCTGCTGATGCTTCAATGTGTGTATGACTTGCAGTGCTTTTAGCGAATGTCCGCCAAGAGAAAAGAAGTCATCATCGATACTAATGGTTTTGACACCGAGAACATGTTTCCAAATGTTCGCCAACTCTTCCTCAATCAAGTTTCTGGGCAGTGTGATGTCCTGCTGTTTATCAGGCTTGTTTTCTGAAATAGGAAGAGCGCTGCGGTCTATTTTTCCGTTTCCGGTAAGCGGCATCCGGTCCACACGCACCCAGTGCTGCGGGATCATATAGTCCGGGAGCACACGCGCCAAATCGGCGCGGATCTCCTTTTCTGTTCTTTTGCCATCGCTGACGTAATGAGTGTGCAGCTGCGCCTCTCCGTCTTTTTCTTTCATTGTCACTGCCGCTTCCTGCACGCCTTCCATTTCTAACAGGCGCGCTTCAATTTCGGCGGGCTCAATTCGTTTTCCCCTGATTTTCATCTGCCTGTCAATCCTGCTGATGTATTCTAAGTTTCCATCGGGCAGCCAGCGAGCTAAATCACCGGTACGATATATTCTTTCTCCAGACAAGAAAGGATGAGGAGAAAAAACATCATTTGTCAGGTCATCTCTGTTCAAATAGCCTTTTGCGACCCCATCACCGCCGACACAAAGCTCTCCGGGAACGCCTATTGGCAAAAGACAGCCTTTTGCATCTAAGATGAAAGCGGTGCTATTGCTGATTGGTTTTCCGATCGGAATCGGCCCTGCATAGTCTCTTTTCATCTTAAAAAAGGTTGAAAATGTCGTGTTTTCCGTAGGCCCGTAAATATTATGAAGCGCCAGATCTGGACAGGCGTGTCTGACAGCATTCATAAGGGCAGGCGAGAGTGCTTCTCCGCCGACATATAACGTATGGAGTCCGCGGAACATGTCTGCTTGAGCTTGAGCCAGCTGATTAAAAAGAGCTGTTGTTAAAAATAGCACTGAGATGTCATTTTCAAGCAAATACGCCCCAAACCGATCAGGTGACAGCAGTGTCGATTTATCAATGATATGAAGACTTGCGCCGTTTAAAAGCGCCCCGAACATTTCAAAGGTGACAGCGTCAAAGCTGATAGATCCAGTCAGAATAAACCGGTCATCAACGGACGCAGATGTGTAATTGCTGTTGCTGACAAGGGACACGACATTTCGATTGGTGATCATGACGCCTTTCGGCTGGCCTGTTGAGCCTGAGGTATACATGATGTATGCAAGATCATCCGGACTGGAGCCGACGTTGATAGGGGTATCATTCTCTTCCATCCAGGCCTGTGCATCTGAAGTCATACATGTTCCTGAGAACGAAGCGTTTGCCTCTAACCCTTTTTGAATAATTAGTATTTTCGCTTGTGTTTCCTCGAGCATAAAGCTGACACGTTCAGGTGGGAGCTCGGCGTCAAGCGGGAGGTAAGCTCCTCCTGCTTTTAAAACGGCAAGCACACTGATAATGAATTCAGGAGAATGAGCAGCTAATACTCCGGCTGTCTCGTTTTGCTGAAACCCATTTTCATATAATTCTCTGGCAAGTGCATCAGAGCGTTTATCAAGCTCTTTATACGAAAAGGACATAGTGCCATACACAAGTGCGGTATGATCTGGCGTCTTTTCTGCTTGTTTACGAAATAAATTGATAATTGTATGATTCTTTGGATACTCTGTTTTTGTATGGTTAAACTGTGTGACAATCTGCTCTTTTTCTGTTACATCTAGAAAAGAAAAATCAGCAATGGGTATGTCAGGGTGCTGTGCTGCTGTGCTTAGCGCTTGCGTAAATTGCCTCTTGATACAGCTGATCCAGGCAGTATCGTAAACGAACGCGTTATAGCTGAACTTGACGACAAGCTCTTCACCGGGAGCAACGACAAGATTAAAGTTATACCCTGATTGCTCAGATACCTTCACTTGATCGATTTGCAGCGGTGAACTGGTGCGATCAGCTGAATCGGCAATTTTCTGCTGTAACGGATAGTTTTCAAATACTATAATGTGATCGATCAGTTCCTGTTTTAATGCGGTGTTTGCCTGGATATCAAATAAAGGCTGGCAGGTAAATGGATCGGCTTCCAGCATTTCTTTCTGGCTGCGTCTGAGCAGCTCTTGAAACGTTTCGTCTTGATGTGTTTTGATCCGAACCGGAATGGTATTGATAAACAATCCTATCATTTGTTCCACACCCGGAATTTCTGACGGTCTGCCTGAGACAACCGCGCCAAATACAACGTCGTCAGTGCGGTTATATTGCTGCAGCATCAAACCCCAAACTGCCTGAATAAAGGTGGCAAGCGTGACGCCATGTTGTTTGGCAGTCTCTTTGAGCTTGTCTGTCAGTGGTTTATTTAATGAAAATATCAAATCTTCACGTTGATAACCCTCTTTTGTTTCTTCATCAGACACACGAGGCAGCGGTGATGGGGTGCTGTAGTTTTTTAAATAGGAATCCCAGTACTCCGCCGCTGTTTCTTTGTCACGGTTTGTCAGCCAGGAAATATAGGTGCTGTACGGACGGACAGGGTCTAAAGAAAGCGGTTTTCCTGCATGAATCGATTGATAAATCCGCATAAATTCCTGAAGAACGATGCCAAGGCACCAGCCGTCCATTAAAATGTGATGGTGGCTCCAGATGCAAACATGCTCCTCTTCAGCTATTTTGAATAGATAAATCCGCATCAACATGTCTTTTTGCAAATCAAAGCCTTTTTGCTTGTCCTTCTCCTTAAAGCATTCAATATACTCATTCTGCCCGTTTGTGGGCAGATGGGAAATGTCTTCGCTGTACAAATGGAATTCGCGTTCTGTCATCACGACTTGCCGAGGTCCCGACAAATGCGGGACGTGCGGCAAAAACACGGTTCTGAAAATGTCATGGCGGTCGATGATGGTTTGAATGCTGTGCTGAAACCATTCATAACTGAGGCTCCCTTTAATGGTGAAGAGCGACTGCTCAACGTATGCCCCCTCCTCTTTACGGAGGAAGGAATGAAACAGCATTCCCTCCTGCATATGACTCAGAGGATAAATATTCTTGATTTTTTTGATCTTATCCATAGCATTTGCACCTTTCTTCACGGATTCATTAGTGAAAACTGAGCATATCAGCAATCTCTTGCAGCGCATCCTCTGTCAGCTCTTGATCATCAAAATCGCTGACCGTCTTTTCTGTTTCTCTTTTGTTCTGGCAGTGTTCGATCAGCTGTAATACATATTGACGGCAATTCTCGCTAAGTTGCTCGATGGTTATGCGCTGAAAGCGGGTATTGTCATACGTCATGTTGACAGTCATTTTTCCTTCTGCAGCGATTGCGCTGATATCCAGCGACTGTTCACGGTTCCATGTTGTGCTGATATCATCCCCGGCACCCAGCGGAGAGAATGAGAAAACGTCCTTCTCAGGTACTTCAGCTGGACTGCCGTTTTCAAATTGACCAAGATAATTGAAGCTGATTTCTGGGGCACATGTGAAATCGATGTCTTTTTTGTCAGGCGGCGTCAAATATTTGATAACACCGTAGCCGAATCCTTTGTCCGGTACACGTCTCAGTGTGTCTTTTGTTGTTTTTAGCACATGAACCATGCCTTCTTCCGAATCTGGCAAGTCTGCGTTCAGTTTAATCAATAACGGATAAATGGCAGTAAACCATCCAACCGTACGGCTCACATCAACCCCGTCTAATACATCCTCTCGCCCGTGGCTTTCTAATGATAGTTTGAAGGCGGATTGATTGGTCCAATGGCGCAACGCGAGAATGACAGAAGCGAGCAGTAAATCCTGAGTATCTGTGTTATATGCGCTGTTGGCATCTTTTAAAAGCGCAGCTGTCTCTTTATCGTTTAATGTAAACGAAATGGTGGACCGTTTTCTCTCGTTTGCTATGGTTTCGTCGATTTGATCAAAAGGCAGTGCTTCTGTTTGATATTCTTCGGTTTCGCGCCAATACTTGAGCTGTTTCATAAGCTGCTGGCTTTCTGCATAGCCAGAAAGCTTTTTCGCGTACGCTTTAAACGAGCTTGTTTTAGGCGGCAGTTTGATATCCTCCCCGCCAGCAGCTTGGCGATACCCTAAAGACAAATCTTCAAGCAGAACCCGCCACGAGATGCCGTCAACGACGAAGTGATGTGCAGATAAAAATAAGAAATCACCGTCAGTTGTACGGAAAAGACCGGCTTGCAGCAGCGGCCCATTCTTCAGATCCATTTTCCGCTGAATATCACGTACATGGCGTTTGATAAGAGGCTCATACGCTCTATTTTCTAGAGCTGACAAATCAATAATCTGAAGACCGTACAGCGCGGCGTCCGAATGCCTGATCGGCCGATTATATTGAGCCCACGTTCCTTGTTGATTCTGGGTAAACACCATCCGCAGCGCATCATGATGACACGTTATTACTTTTAAGGTTTTGCGCAGTGCGTCCTCTTGTATAGGGGTTCTTCGATGCAGCATAACGGACTGATTAAAATGGTGTTTTTCTTTTATATCTTGAGAAAGAAACCATCTCTGAACAGGGGACCATTGTACGTCTCCCTCAACCGGAGCTTGGCTGGAACTTGTATTTGAATCCCGGGTATAAGCTGCCAATTCTTGAATGGTCGGATGGTTAAACAAATCTTTCACTGCCATTTGCTTTCCTATCCGATGAAGCCGTGCTGATACCTGTAACGCTTTGATCGAATCTCCTCCAAGCTCAAAGAATGAATCAGCTGTACCAATTTTTTCCGTTCCTAGTACTCCTTTCCATATATCCGCCAGTATTTGTTCCATCTTACTGGCTGGTGCGCGGAATGAACGTTCAGCTCCGCCCTTGGATTCAGGTGTTGGAAGTGCTTTGCGATCCAGCTTGCCGTTTGGAGACAATGGAAGTGAACTCAGTTTTTCGATAAACGCAGGGATCATAAACATCGGCAGTTTGTTTTGTAATTCTAAGCGTATCGTATCTGTGCTCAGCTCTGGTTCTGTCACAACATAAGCACTTAATTCGGTTTGTCCCGATGCTGTTACATGAGCGAGTACTGCGGTATCTTTTACACCATTTATACAACGAATGACCGATTCAATTTCTTTCGTTTCTACACGATATCCTCTGATTTTGACTTGTTCATCAATTCTTCCCAAATATTGAAGTGTTCCGTCGGCCATCCATCTGGCGGCGTCTCCTGTTCGGTACATTCGCGTTTCGGGTTTGTATGGGTTCTGGATGAATGACCTTTCTGTCAGTTCCACAAGGTTGACATACCCTCTTGCAAGCCCTGTTCCCGCTATACAAAGCTCTCCGGCAACACCGATTGGCTGAAGCTGATGATTGCCATTTAAAATAAGCACTTGGGTCCTGTCTATTGGCTGGCCGATGCTTACGTGTTTCTGCTTTTCCATATGTCTCATGACGGTGGTGGCCACACTGTTTTCTGTCGGTCCATATTCGTTGGAAAGTTCTGTATGCGGACATATGGCCAAGCTGCGATCTATCAATTCGCGGTCAGTTGCTTCTCCAGCCAGAGTGACAATTCTAAGCGTCTTTACATCTTCCGGCTGCAATACGTCCAAAAGCGCTCGATATAAAACAGGCACAATAATCATATGTGTAATCCGGTGATGGGACAGCTGGTGTTTAATCTCCAGAATGTCCCTTGCTTCCTCATCATGAAGCAAAACTGCTTTTGCACCTGACAAAAGCGGTGTGAACATACTTGTTATAAAGCCGTCAAACGAGAAGGAAAAGAGCTGCAGGATGGTGTCTGTCTCGTTGAAAGCATACGCGTTTCGCCGCCACTGAAGAGTGTTGGCAATGCCTTTATGCTCGACCATCACCCCTTTTGGACGGCCCGTCGTTCCTGACGTATAAATGATATAAGCCAAATGATGGGCAAACGATACTTGCGGCAGCGGTGATCTGTCGTATGCCTCCGCGTTCTGTATGGTGAATATCTCTCCCTTAAAGTCAGCAAGTGCTCCCCGATCCGCTTCATTTATTGTTATGAGCAGTTTCGTTCCGCTGTCGCTGAGGATATAGTGTTTCCGTTCCACCGGGTATTCCGGATCAATAGGAACATAGCAACCGCCAGCTTTCCAAACACCAAGTATGGCTGCTATCATGCTGAACGAACGAGGCATCATGATGCCTACTGGTGTGTCCGGTTTAACACCTCGGCTGCGCAATGTACGTGCGATGCCATTAGACCACTCATCCAACTCTTGATACGACAATGTTTTGTCTCCGCTCACAAGTGCAGGGGCTTTTGGTGTTCGTGCAGCTTGCTGTTCAAACAATTGACTGATTGTTTGTTCTTCGTATTGATTTGCTTTCCTGATGTTAAACTCATTGAGCAGCTGATTTCGCTCTTCTGGGGTCAGGATGTCGATATGGTTGAGTGTCACCTCCGGGTTTTTAATGATGATGTTAAGTACATTTTTCAAATGAGATGCCCAGCGTTTAATAGTTGTTTTCTCAAACAGTGCGGTTGAATATTCAAAATGGAAATGAATGTTCTCCTCACCCTCAGATGCTTGTAATGTCAAATCGAACTTAGAAACGAGATGAGAAACTTGTGCCGGCTTCATTTGCAAATCATGCATATGCAATGGCTGGTAATCATTATTTTGAACAACTAACATGGCATCAAACAGCGGGTTTCTGCTCATATCCCGCGTT